>NZ_FOZO01000029.1:0-61155 GCF_900116055.1 Pseudomonas sp. NFACC42-2 | reverse complement strand
TCGCCGTCGTGCCGGGCAATCCACTTATCGACGGTAGGTCGGCTAACGTCAAAGCGGCGTGCCAACTGGCTTTTGGTGAAGTTGCCAGAAAGCCAATCAGCTACCAGCTTGATTCTTTGATTCATGGGGGACTCTTGGTTCCAGGGCATGATCAGTTACCTCCTGATCATGCGTATTAGCCTGTAAACCATGTCCCCGGTTAGAAATGTAAACGATGTCCCCGGTTTGTACCGGGGCAAGCCCCCTCCCACACGGGTCCTGCGTCAGACACATAATGTATAAGCGCCGCTGAGCCAATGTGGGAGGGGGCTTGCCCCGATTGCGGTGATTCAGTCAATCATCACTGACTGATCCACCGCATATTTCAGCCCTCTGGCCGACTATTAAGAAAAACACTCACCACTGTGTAATCACTACCATTGGCATGCCGATACAGGGTACTGCTGTGATAGTCGGATACATCCCCCGACACCGAAACCGTAATCGAACGGCTCTCGACATCAACTTTTACCGCCCCGTCACGCGTAACTAGAAACGGATTGGCATCTTTCAATAAAGCCAATATTTCACTATCGGTTCCCAAGGTGCGGTAAACGTAATATCGGTAACTGAACGGCACAGTGGCCCCTCCACGATCATCCTTGACGCCATAGATCGAAGCGTCATCACTGATCGGCACGCGGAGTACAACCTCCGTCAATTGCGGACGGCCCGGCGAAAGCAGCCAATCACCAGCGATATACACCAAGCAAAGCGCCAGCAAGATCGTTGTGACCGTTGAATAAAGCGACTTTCTAGTAGTTCCTGAACCTGGCATAGCTGATTCATCAGGCGCGGGCATAGGGTTCGCCATTGCATGCTTCCTCTGCATTAGGTTTTTGCGCGGCAGAACCTAACACCAGATAGCTAAGATGATGAGCGAGGAGAAGAGCAAAAGGGGATTCGTACGAAGGAGTAAGACATGCCTTACACCACAGCCTCAAAGCAAGATACTTCCAAGTGCAATGAGGTTGCGGCAGCGTCAGTTCCGGCCTCATCGGGGTGTAGCCCCCTCCCACACTGATTCTGCGTCAGACACATAATGTATAAGCGCCGCTGAGCCAATGTGGGAGGGGGCTTGCCCCCGATTGCGACCGTCCAGACACATCCTGCCAAAAGCCCGCCCATCCACCTCCTGCTCGTCAATCTAGCCTCTCTAAGCACATCTAGAGAGGGCCAGGGAATGGCAGATTTACCCGCTTCACACCGCCTGCGCATCGGTCGATTCAGCGAACCCAACCGTATCTACCTCATCACCACCAACACCCACGAACGCATACCGATATTCAGCAATTTTCATCTCGCTCGCCTGGTGGTCTGGCAATTTCGGTTAGCCCAGTACCAAGGGCTGGCCAACTCCCTGGCATGGGTCATCATGCCGGACCATTTCCATTGGCTGCTTGAACTGAAAAAAGGCTCGCTGGCGGACTTGATGCGCCAGGTGAAGTCAAAAAGCACCAGGACCGTCAATGGCGTGAGTGGTCGCAAGGGCCGGCTCTGGCAAGAGAGCTTTCATGACCGGGCTCTGCGCAAGGAAGATGACTTGGTGAAAATGGCCCGGTATGTGGTGGCTAATCCATTGCGAGCGGGTCTGGTCGAGCGGATTGGCGACTATCCACTGTGGGATGCCATCTGGGTTTAACGTCATACACAGTCCAAATGTGGGAGGGGGCTTGCTCCCGATTGCGGTAGGTCAGTCAGCTTATCTGTAACTGATACACCGCTATCGGGAGCAAGCCCCCTCCCACATTTTTTCCGCATTTCAGGCGGCGAGTTTGCCGCTGGCGATGGCGGCTGAAGCGGCCACCATGGCCCGCAACAACACCGCACACCCAGCCGCCAGGTCATCCGGGGCGGCATTCTCGATCTCGTTATGGCTGATGCCACCCTCACACGGCACAAAGATCATCCCCGCCGGCCCCAACTCGGCGACGAAAATCGCGTCGTGCCCTGCCCCGCTGACGATGTCCATGTTCGACAAGCCCAGCCCATTCGCCGCATCGCGCACGGCGTCAACGCAGCCTTTGTCGAAGTACAGCGGCGGGAAGTCAGCCGTGGGTTCCATTTCAAAACTCAGCCCATGCCTGGCACAGGTCTCGTCAATCACCGTGCGCACCTCGGCAATCATCGAATCCAACCGCGCCGGTTCCAAGTGACGGAAGTCCAGGGTCATGCGCACCTCGCCAGGAATGACGTTGCGTGAACCGGGATACGCCTGCAGGCAACCGACGGTCCCGCACGCATGGGGCTGGTGCCCCAAGGCCGCCGCATTGACTGCCGCCACCACCGCCGCTGCGCCTACCAGGGCGTCCTTGCGCAGGTGCATCGGCGTCGGCCCCGCATGGGCCTCGACACCGCGCAGTTTCAGGTCGAACCACTTCTGCCCGAGGGCGCCGAGCACCACGCCGATGGTCTTTTTCTCATCCTCCAGAATCGGCCCTTGTTCGATATGCGCCTCGAAATACGCACCGACCTTGTGCCCACTCTCGGGACGGGTTCCCGCGTAGCCAATCGCATTCAGCGCGTCACCCACGCTGACCCCGTCCGCATCGACCTTGGCCAGGGTATCCGCCAGGGTGAATTTCCTGGCAAACACACCCGAGCCCATCATGCACGGTGGGAAGCGCGAGCCTTCCTCGTTGGTCCACACCACCACTTCCAAGGGCGCCTCGGTTTCGATCTTGAGGTCATTGAGCGTACGCAGCACTTCCACACCCGCCAGCACACCGAAGCAACCATCGAACTTGCCGCCCGTAGGCTGAGTGTCGATATGGCTGCCGGTCATCACCGGCGGCAGGTTGGGATTACGACCGGGACGGCGCGCGAAGATATTGCCGATGCCGTCGACGGTCACGGTGCAACCGGCGTCTTCGCACCACTGCACAAACAGGTCGCGGGCCTTGCGGTCAAGGTCGGTGAGGGCCAGGCGGCACACGCCGCCCTTGGGGGTGGCGCCGAGTTTGGCCAGGTCCATCAACGACTGCCACAAGCGGTCGCGATTGATGTGCTGGTGGGTCGATTGCAGAACGTCAAGGGCAGCGTTCATGGGGATCTCCTCAGGCTTGTATTTCTTATGAATTGACAACCACCGGGCTGGCTCCGCGCCTGGCATTCAGGCCGTAATACAACAACCCGCCCAACGCCGAACCGGTAAACCAGCCGTAGCTGTAGAACCAGCTGAACGCATCACTGCCCAGGGACAGCAAGGTCAGCACCACCGGCACACCGAAGGCGATAAAACCGCTCCAGTTCCACGCCGGGTACACGTCGTCGCGGTACAGGCCAGCCAGGTCCAGTTGCTGTTTGCGGGTGATGAAGTAGTCCACCACCATGATCCCGGCGATCGGGCCCAGCAGGCTTGAGTAGCCCAGCAACCAGTTGGAATACACGGTTTCCAGGCTCACATCCGAGACGATCAAGCCGAGTTTTTTCAGCAGTTCGTGCCCCATCAACGCCAAGCCCACCAACCCGGTGAGGATCACCGCCGTGGTGCGGTTGATCAGCTTGGGCGCGATGTTCTGGAAGTCATTGGTGGGCGAGACGATGTTTGCAGCGGTGTTGGTGGACAACGTGGCGACGATAATCAGCGCCATGGCCACGGCCACCCATACCGGGCTCTGGATATGGCCGATCAGGGTCACCGGGTCGGACACGCTGACGCCCACCAGTTTCACCGAGGCGGCGGTCATGATCACGCCGAGGGCGGCGAACAGGAACATGGTCAGCGGCAGGCCGAAAATCTGCCCGAGGATCTGGTCCTTCTGGCTTTTGGCGTAGCGGCTGAAGTCGGGAATATTCAGCGACAAGGTGGCCCAGAAGCCCACCATCGCGGTAAGGCCGGCCATGAAGTAACCGGTCAGGCTCGCGCCTTCGGGACGCTTGGGCGGGATTGCCATCAACTCGCTGATCGACACGTTGGGCATCGCCCATACCAGCAGGCCGATGCCCACCGCCACCAGCAACGGCGCCGACAAGGTTTCCAGGCGCTTGATCGACTCGGCACCGCGCAGCACCACCCACAGATTCAGGCACCAGAAGATCATGAAGCCGATCACTTCGCCGGTGCCGCCGAGGGATTTCCATCCCTCGAAAATCGAGCCCAGGAACAGATGAATCGCCAGCCCGCCGAACATGGTCTGGATCCCGAACCAGCCGCAGGCCACCAATGCCCGAATCAAACACGGCACGTTGGAGCCGAGGATGCCGAAGGACGAACGCAGCAACACCGGAAACGGAATGCCGTACTTGGTGCCGGGGAAGGCATTGAGGGTCAGCGGGATCAGCACCACGATATTGGCCAGCAAAATCGCCATCAGCGCCTCGCCCACCGACAGGCCGAAATACGCGGTGAGCACACCGCCCAGGGTGTAGGTGGGCACGCAGATCGACATGCCGACCCACAGCGCGGTGATGTGCCACTTGTTCCAGGTGCGTTCGCGCACCTTGGTCGGTGCCATGTCGTGGTTGTAGCGAGGGCTGTCGAGGACGTCGGGGCCGGCGTCGAGTTCGTACAGGCCGTTGCGCTCAATGACTTGCGATCTGTTCTGTTGCATGGCCGCTCCACGGTTTTTTCGAATTATTGTTGCTCACCCCGCGCTGAACACAGGGTGGCCGGAGTACCTCGTAAACAACATGACATCACGGGCCCGGCCAGCCGCCACTGCACTCAATAACCGTGCCGACAACTGCCCTTTGACCCGCACCGCTTATATAACTCGCTGATGTTAATCAGCTTTCCGATTGTGCCTGCGGTACTTGCCGCGCTACTCAGGCTAAATAACGCGCCAATTATCCGAACTGTCAGGACTCAATCTGGTGCACCACAATTATTTTTATTGACCGACCCCGTCAAGAGGCATGTCTCAAGCGTCTGATTTGCAATAAGAAATGTTGCTCATATTGGGAACCTGTCAAGTGCGTCAAAATGGTGAGAGACCGCTACATTTTGGTGATTTTGTATTTTTATCCTTATAAATCAATGGACTAAATAAGATATAAGCTTATAAAAAATCTTCTTGCTCAATCGAAAAACTCAGTCTAGTTTCTATTCCTGTCACCGATGACAGGAATTAACCGACCATCGGCGCGTAGCCATACAACACTTAGAACTGGCACAAGCCGGTCAAGCCTGTGAGGAACTCGACATGTCGCTGTTGATCCGTGGCGCCACCGTTATTACCCATGATGAAAGTTACCGCGCCGATGTTTTATGCGCAGGCGGTCTGATTCGCGCCATTGGCACGGACCTGGATATTCCCGCCGGCACAGAACAACTCGATGGCAGCGGACAATATTTGATGCCCGGCGGCATCGATCCCCATACCCATATGCAACTGCCCTTCATGGGCACGGTGGCCAGTGAAGATTTTTTCAGCGGCACGGCGGCGGGTCTGGCCGGGGGCACCACTTCGATTATCGACTTCGTGATTCCCAACCCGCAGCAATCGTTGATGGAAGCGTTCCATCAGTGGCGGGGCTGGGCGGAAAAATCCGCGTCCGACTATGGCTTTCATGTAGCAATCACCTGGTGGAGCGAGCAGGTGCGCGAGGAAATGGCCGAACTGGTCAGCCAGCACGGCATCAACAGCTTCAAGCATTTCATGGCCTACAAGAACGCGATCATGGCGGCCGACGATACCCTGGTGGCCAGCTTCGAACGCTGCCTGGAACTCGGCGCCGTGCCCACCGTGCATGCGGAAAACGGCGAGCTGGTGTACCACCTGCAACGCAAACTGATGGCCCAGGGCATCACCGGGCCGGAAGCGCATCCGCTGTCGCGCCCGTCCCAGGTGGAAGGCGAAGCGGCCAGCCGCGCGATCCGTATCGCCGAGACCATCGGCACGCCGCTGTACCTGGTGCACGTGTCCACCCGGGAAGCGCTGGATGAAATCACCTACGCCCGGGGCAAGGGCCAGGCGGTCTACGGCGAAGTGCTCGCCGGCCACCTGCTGCTGGACGACAGCGTCTACCAGCACCCCGACTGGCAAACCGCCGCCGGCTATGTGATGAGCCCGCCGTTCCGCCCGCGCGGGCATCAGGAAGCGCTGTGGCATGGCCTGCAATCCGGCAACCTGCACACCACCGCCACCGACCACTGCTGCTTCTGCGCCGAGCAAAAAGCCGCCGGGCGTGACGACTTCAGCAAGATCCCCAACGGCACCGCCGGTATCGAAGACCGCATGGCGCTGCTGTGGCACGAAGGGGTCAACAGCGGGCGCCTGTCGATGCAGGAATTCGTCGCGCTGACCTCCACAAACACCGCGAAGATCTTCAACCTCTACCCACGCAAAGGCGCGATCCGCGTGGGTGCGGATGCCGACCTGGTGCTGTGGGATCCCGAAGGCACGCGGACCATTTCCGCCAAGACCCATCATCAAAAGGTCGACTTCAACATCTTCGAAGGCAAGACCGTGCGCGGCGTGCCGAGCCACACCATCAGCCAGGGCAAGCTGGTCTGGGCCGATGGCGACCTGCGCGCCGAGCGTGGCGCCGGGCGCTATGTGGAACGGCCGGCATATCCGTCGGTGTTCGAGCAGTTGAGCAAGCGGGCGGAGCATTCCAGGCCGGTTGCTGTGAAGCGCTGAGACCGCTATCGGGGGCAAGCCCCCCCCACACTTGACCGCATTCATTCAGATACAACTCGGTCGAATGTGGGAGGGGGCTTGCCCCCGATGAGGCCCGAACAGGCAACAAAAATGCCCACTTAGAGGCAATCCAAAAAAACCGTGAGGCTCACACCGTGATCCAGACCCTGACCCACCTCCCCCATCCCCATGAAGACGGCGCCACCCTCGCCAGCCATTTCACCGACCTGGCGCCGCCCCTCAACGCGCGCCAGGCCCAACTGGAAGCCTCGCGCTGCCTGTATTGCTATGACGCCCCGTGCGTGAACGCATGCCCCAGCGAAATCGACATCCCGTCGTTCATCCGCAATATCCACACCGACAACGTCCAGGGCGCCGCGCAGAAAATCCTCTCGGCCAACATCCTTGGCGGCAGCTGCGCGCGAGTTTGCCCAACGGAGATCCTCTGCCAACAAGCCTGCGTGCGTAACAACGCCGAAGAGTGCGCTCCGGTGCTGATCGGCCTGTTGCAGCGCTACGCCATCGATAACGCCCACTTCAGCGAACACCCGTTCCAACGTGCCGCCCCCACCGGCAAACGCATCGCCGTGGTCGGCGCAGGTCCCGCAGGGCTGGCCTGCGCCCATCGCGCCGCTGTGCACGGGCACGACGTGGTGATCTTCGAAGCGCGGGAAAAGGCCGGCGGCCTGAATGAATACGGGATAGCCAAGTACAAGCTGGTGGACGACTTCGCCCAGAAGGAACTGGATTTCCTCCTGCAGATCGGCGGCATCGAAATCCGCCACGGCCAACGCCTGGGCGACAACCTCACCCTGAGCGAACTGCACCAGCAATTCGACTCGGTGTTCCTCGGCCTGGGCCTGGCGGCCAGCAAGCAACTCGGTCTACCCCATGAGGACGCCCCCGGCCTGCTCGCCGCCACCGACTATATCCGCGAACTGCGCCAGGCCGACGACCTGAGCCAACTGCCCCTGGCCGACCGCTGCATTGTGCTCGGCGCCGGCAATACCGCCATCGACATGGCCGTGCAAATGGCCCGGCTCGGTGCCCGTGATGTGAACCTCGTCTACCGCCGTGGCCTGGCCGATATGGGCGCCACCCACCATGAGCAGGACATCGCCAAGGCCAATCAGGTGCGCCTGCTGACCTGGGCCCAACCCGAAGCAGTCCTGCTCGACGACCAGGGCCACGTACGCGGCATGCGCTTCGCCCGCACCCGCCTGGAAAACGGCCGCCTGCAATCCACCGGAGAAACCTTCGAACTGGCCGCCGATGCCATCTTCAAGGCCATCGGCCAGGGCTTCGACAACGACGCCTTGCACGATCCCCTGGCGCAACAGCTGCACCGCGTCGGCGAGCGTATCTTCGTCGACGAACAGCTGCGCACCAGCATCCCTGGGGTCTATGCCGGCGGTGACTGCGTCAGCCTCGGCCAGGACCTCACCGTGCAGGCGGTGCAACACGGCAAGCTGGCCGCCGAAGCCATGCACGCCCAACTCATGCTGAATGTGGAGGCTGCGTAATGGCCGATCTCTCGATTGTGTTCGCCGGTATCAAGGCCCCCAACCCGTTCTGGCTGGCCTCCGCGCCGCCCACCGACAAGGCCTACAACGTGGTCCGCGCATTTGAAGCCGGCTGGGGCGGCGTGGTGTGGAAGACCCTGGGTGAAGACCCGGCGGCGGTCAACGTGTCATCGCGCTACTCGGCGCACTACGGCGCCAACCGTGAAGTGCTGGGCATCAACAATATCGAATTGATCACCGACCGCTCCCTGGAGATCAACCTGCGGGAAATCACCCAGGTCAAAAAGGACTGGCCCGACCGCGCGCTGATTGTGTCGCTGATGGTGCCCTGCGTAGAGGAGTCCTGGAAAAACATCCTGCCCCTGGTGGAAGCCACCGGCTGCGACGGTATCGAGCTGAACTTCGGCTGCCCCCACGGCATGCCCGAACGCGGCATGGGCGCGGCGGTGGGCCAGGTGCCGGAATACGTGGAACAGGTGACGCGCTGGTGCAAGACCTATTGCTCGCTGCCGGTGATCGTCAAGCTCACGCCGAATATCACCGACATCCGCGTGGCGGCGCGGGCGGCGTATCGCGGCGGTGCGGACGCGGTGTCGCTGATCAACACCATCAACTCCATCACCAGCGTGGACCTGGAACGCATGGTCGCCCTGCCGATGGTCGGCACCCAGAGCACCCACGGCGGTTACTGCGGTTCGGCGGTCAAGCCGATTGCCCTGAACATGGTTGCCGAAATCGCCCGTGACCCGCAAACCCAGGGCCTGCCGATCTGCGGGATCGGCGGCATCGGCAACTGGCGCGACGCCGCGGAATTCGTCGCCCTCGGTTGCGGCGCGGTGCAGGTGTGCACGGCGGCGATGCTGCATGGTTTTCGCATCGTGGAAGAGATGAAGGATGGGCTGTCGCGGTGGATGGACAGCCAGGGCTACACCAGCCTGCAAGAATTTTCCGGGCGCGCGGTGGGCAACACCACGGACTGGAAGTACTTGGACATCAACTACCAGGTGATCGCCAGGATCGACCAGGCGGCGTGCATTGGCTGTGGGCGTTGCCATATTGCCTGTGAGGACACCTCGCACCAGGCCATCGCCAGCCTGAAACAGGCGGACGGCACGCATAAATACGAAGTGATCGATGACGAGTGCGTGGGCTGCAACCTGTGCCAGATCACCTGCCCGGTGGCGGATTGCATCGAGATGGTGCCCATCGACACGGGCAAGCCGTTTTTGAATTGGACGCAGGATCCGAGGAATCCGTACCGGGAGGCTGTGTAGTCCTGTAGACCGCTATCGGGGGGGGGGGCAAGTCGAATCGTCGCACCGCCCCTCCCACCTTTTGATTTGTGAACACAGTCAAGTGTGGGAGGGGGCTTGCCCCCGATGAGGCCCTCAGCCCCACCACAACACTCAAGGCTCCAACCCAATCCCGCGCAAAATCACACTGGTCACCGTCTGGATCGCCTTCTCGAACTGCATATCCGACAACGGCTGGTGATCATTCAAAATCTTCACCTGGTGATCAAAGTCGGCATAGTGCTGGGTCGACGCCCAGATCATGTACAGCAGGCTCGACGGCTCCACCGGCAGGATGCGCTTGTCTTCCACCCACTGGCGAATTTTCGCTTCCTTCATCTTGGCCCAGTCGTACAGGCTTTCATCCAGGGCCTCACCGAGTGTCGGCGCGCCGTGGATGATTTCGTTGGCCCAGACCTTGGAGCCATAGGGCCGCGTGCGCGAGCGCTGCATCTTGGCGCGGATATAGCTGCTGAGCACCACCCGGGGGTCATCGAAGGTTTCGAAGCTGAGGGCGTCCTGCTTCCACACTTCCAGCAGGTCGAACAGCACCGCGCTGTACAGCTCGCTCTTGGTGGTGAAGTAGTAATGCAGGTTGGAGCGCGGCAGTTGCACTTCTTCGGCGATATCGGCCATGGCGGTGCTGCCGTAGCCCTTTTCGGCGAAGATTTTCTCCGCCGCCAGCAGGATTTTCTCGACGTTGACCCGGCGAATTCCGCTCTTGTGATTGCCCATAAGGGCTCCCTGAAAAAGACATGCCCCAAAGACTACCACCGCTCTAGATCGGGGCGACAGGCGCAGTCGAAACTTCGTACACTGCCCGCTCCTTACCATTGATGGGTATTGCACCATGTCGATCAAGAAAACCCTGACCACTGTCGCCCTGCTCGCCTCCCTGCTGGGTGCCTCGGCGGCGTTTGCCCATGCTCATCTGAAAAGCGCCACGCCTGCGGCGGACAGCAGCGTCACCGCGCCCGAAGACCTGCGCCTGACCTTCAGCGAAGGCGTCGAAGCCACCTTCACCAAAGTCTCCTTGAGCAAGGACGGCACCGAAATCGCCATCAAAGGCCTGGAAACCCCGGACGCCGACAAGAAAACCCTGGTGGTGACACCGGCCGCCCCACTTGCGGCGGGCACCTACAAGGTGGTGTGGAATGCGGTGTCGGTCGACACCCACAAAAGCAACGGTGAATACAGCTTCAAGGTCGGCCAATAACCCATGGCAACGCTGCTGGTGCTGTGCCGGTTCGTGCATTTCATCGTCGTGCTGTTGATGTTCGGGGCCAGTGTATTCAGGCCCTGGCTCCTCGGCGCTGCAGCGCAGCCCATGCTCGACCGGCAATTGCTGCGCATCACCCGTGGGCTGGCATGGACGGCCCTCGCGTCGGGGCTGATCTGGCTGGGGTTGATTACCGCCAGCATGGCCGGTTCATGGCCGGCGGCGCTGGAACTGTCGACCGTGCAGTTGGTGCTGGGCAAGACCTTTTTTGGCCAGGTATGGACCTGGCACCTGATCGTCAATGGCTTGCTGGTCATCGCCCTGATGACCCCGTGGAAAGCCCCGCGCCTGCCATTGCTCACACTGCTGCTGATGACCCTCGCCCCGGTCGGGCATGGCGCCATGCTCGACGGGCTGAGCGGACAGTTGTTGATCCTCAACCAAGTGGTGCACCTGATATGCGTCGGCGCATGGCTGGGTGGGTTACTGCTGCTGGTATTGATCCTCAGGCAGCCACACCGTGTTGAACTGGCGCCTGTCCTGCGTCGTTTCAGCGGCGTGGGTTATGGCCTGGTCACCGGCTTGCTGGTGACCGGCCTGATCAATGTGCGCGTACTCACCGGACAGCTGTGGCCCACGCCGTTGTTCAGTGGTTTTGCCCTGATTCTGTTGATCAAGGTGATGCTGGTACTGGGCATGTTGGCGCTGGCACTGTTGAACCGGTTGCGCCTGGATAACGGCGAACAGCGGCTGGGCAGCTTGAAGGCCAGCGTGATGCTGGAATGGCTGCTCGGTGTTTGTGCAGTCGCGGCCGTTTCACTCCTTGGCACTTTGCCGCCGATGGTCCTGGCGGGCTGAATGTGGAAGGGGCAAGTCGAATCGTCGCATCGCCCCTCCCACATTGACCCTGTGCGCTCTGGATCAACCCACACCTAGTCATCGTATAACTTCTGCTTGACACACCCTGAAAACCCCGCAAATATCCGCTCCAATGTTGTACGACGACGTATAACAAATAATAAAAACAACAAATGAAAGGGAGCGTCACTGTGAGTCCATTCGCCCGCAATTCGTCCGCGCGTCTCAGTGTTATCGGCCTGTTTACCCTGCCCCTCCTCGCCCACGCCGACGGTTTCGTCGACGACGCCAAGGCCACGCTCAACCTGCGCAACGCCTACTTCAACCGCAACTTCACCAACCCGAGCAACCCCCAGGGCAAGGCCGAAGAGTGGACGCAGAGTTTTATTCTCGACGCCAAGTCCGGCTTCACCCAGGGCACCATGGGGTTCGGCATTGATGTGCTGGGGCTGTATTCCCAGAAGCTCGATGGCGGCAAAGGCACCGGCGGTACCCAGTTGCTGCCGATCCACGATGACGGCCGCCCCGCCGACAACTTCGGGCGCCTGGGCGTGGCGCTGAAAACCAGGCTGTCGAAGACCGAATTGAAGGTCGGCGAATGGATGCCGGTGCTGCCGATCCTGCGCTCCGACGATGGCCGCTCGCTGCCCCAGACCTTTCGCGGCGGCCAGGTGACGTCCAACGAAATCGCCGGCCTGACCCTCTACGGCGGCCAGTTTCGCGGCAACAGCCCGCGCAACGACGCGAGCATGGAAGACATGTTCATGAACGGCAAAGCGGCGTTCACCTCCGATCGCTTCAACTTCGGCGGCGGCGAATACACCTTCAACGACAAGCGCACCCAGGTCGGCGTGTGGTACGCCGAGCTGGCCGATATCTACCAGCAGCAGTACCTCAACCTGACCCACAGCCAGCCCGTGGGCGACTGGACCTTGGGGGCCAACCTCGGTTTCTTCAACGGCAAGGAAGACGGCAGCGCCCTGGCCGGCGACCTCGACAACAAAACCACGTTCGCCCTGCTCTCGGCCAAATACGGCGGCAACACCTTCTATGTGGGCCTGCAAAAACTCACCGGCGACAGCGTGTGGATGCGCGTCAACGGCACCAGTGGCGGCACCCTGGCCAACGACAGCTATAACGCCAGCTACGACAACGCCAAGGAAAAATCCTGGCAGGTGCGGCATGACTTCAACTTCGTGGTACTCGGCGTGCCAGGGCTGACCCTGATGAACCGCTATATCAGCGGCAGTAACGTACATACCGGGGCGATCACCGATGGCAAGGAATGGGGGCGCGAATCGGAGCTGGCCTACACCGTGCAGAGCGGTGCGTTGAAGAACCTCAACGTTAAGTGGCGCAACTCGACCATGCGTCGAGATTTCAGCAACAACGAGTTCGACGAAAACCGGATCTTTATCAGCTACCCGATCTCCTTGCTTTAACTCACGCCGGCCGCCCTAGCGTAGCAGCTGTCGAGCCCCGGCGAGGCTGCGTCGGCCGCGACTCGAGCTTGAATCGGCAGCGCGCCCGACGCAGCCTCGCTTGCGCTCGGCAGCTGCTACGGTTTTGCGCGGATTTGGATAAGACGGTATCTACGTGCGGACTAATTCGATCAATGGCGCGTTGACAACCTGGGGGATCCCTAACAATACTTCGGCATAGTCATACGACAACCTACAACAAAAATTTGGAATCCCCATGACCACGACCACCCCCACTCCCTTCAACCGCCTGCTGCTCACCGGTGCCGCCGGCGGCCTCGGCAAAGTCCTGCGCGAACGCCTGCGTCCCTACACCCAGGTGCTGCGCCTGTCGGACATCGCCAGCATGGCCCCGCCGGTGGATGCCTCGGAAGAAGTCCAGGCCTGCGACCTCGCCGACAAACAAGCGGTGCACCACCTGGTGGAAGGCGTCGACGCCATCCTGCATTTCGGTGGTGTATCGGTGGAGCGTCCGTTTGAAGAAATCCTCGGCGCCAATATCAGCGGTACCTTCCATATCTACGAAGCCGCACGCCGCCATGGGGTAAAACGTGTGATCTTCGCCAGTTCCAACCATGTGATCGGCTTTTACAAGCAGACCGAAACCATCGACGCCCACTCCCCACGCCGTCCCGACAGTTACTACGGCCTGTCCAAGTCCTACGGCGAAGACATGGCGAGTTTCTACTTCGACCGCTACGGCATCGAGACCGTGAGCATCCGTATTGGCTCCTCGTTTCCCGAACCGCAGAACCGCCGGATGATGCACACCTGGCTGAGCTTCGACGACCTGACCCAACTGCTCGAACGCGCGCTGTATACGCCGAACGTCGGCCACACCGTGGTCTACGGCATGTCGGATAACCTCGACACCTGGTGGGACAACCGCTACGCCGCGCACCTGGGCTACGCCCCGAAAGACAGTTCCGAAGTCTTCCGCGCCCAGGTCGAAACCCAGCCACCGGTGGCCGCCGATGACCCGGCCAAGGTCTATCAGGGTGGGGCGTTCTGCGCCGCCGGGCCGTTCGGTGACTGAGTTCACACCAACCCAAGGGAATGAGTGGCCATGACTGCTGAATTGATTGTCGACGCCCGCAATGCCGTGGGCGAATGCCCGGTGTGGGTGCCCGAGGAAAACGCCCTGTACTGGGTGGATATCCCCAACGGCGGCCTGCAAAAATGGAGCGCCGCCAGCGGCCACGTTGCCGCCTGGAAAGCCCCGCAGATGCTTGCCTGCATTGCCCGCACCACGGCGGGCAACTGGGTCGCCGGGATGGAAACCGGTTTCTACCAACTCACGCCGCACAACGACGGCAGCCTCGATACCGCGCCGTTGGCCAGTGTCGAGCATCCACGCCCGGACATGCGCCTGAACGACGGCCGTTGCGACCGCCAGGGCCGTTTCTGGGCCGGCAGCATGGTGCTGAACATGGGCGCGAATGCGGCCGAAGGTATCCTCTATCGCTATGCATCGGGTTCAGCCCCCCACGCCCAGCTGGACGGTTTTATCACCCTCAACGGCCTGGCCTTCAGCCCCGATGGCCGCACGATGTATGCCTCGGATTCGCACCCGCTGGTCCAGCAGATCTGGGCCTTCGACTACGACATCGACACCGGCACGCCGTCCAACCGTCGCGTGTTCGTCGACATGCACAACTTCCTCGGCCGCCCCGACGGCGCCGCCGTGGACGCCGATGGCTGCTACTGGATCTGCGCCAACGACGCCGGCCTGATCCACCGTTTTACCCCCGACGGGCGCCTGGACCGCTCCCTCACCGTACCGGTGAAAAAACCCACCATGTGCGCCTTCGGCGGCAGCCGCCTGGACACTCTGTTCGTCACCTCGATCCGTGACGACCAGAGTGAACAGTCAGTGTCCGGCGGCGTGTTCGCCCTCAACCCCGGCGTCCAAGGACTGCCTGAACCGACGTTCACCCTCTAGCTGCATCGCTGTGCCTTGAATACAACAATAACAACACAGGAGTGACCTCCCATGGACTTCAAACGCACCTTGCTCGCCGCCGCAGTCTTTACCCTCAGCAGCGCCGCCCATGCGCTGGAAATCAAATTCGCCGACATCCACCCCGCCGGCTACCCCACCGTCGTCGCCGAAGAAAACATGGGCAAGGCCCTGACCAAGGAAAGCAACGGCGAACTGACCTTCAAGTACTTCCCCGGCGGCGTGCTGGGCTCCGAGAAGGAAGTGGTCGAACAGGCCCAGGTCGGCGCCGTGCAGATGACCCGCGTCAGCCTCGGCATCGTCGGGCCGGTGGTGCCGGACGTGAACGTGTTCAACCTGCCGTTCGTGTTCCGCGACCAGGCGCATATGCGCAAGGTCATCGATGGCGAGATCGGCGATGAAATCCTCGCCAAGATCACCGACTCCGAGTTCGGCCTGGTGGCCCTGGCCTGGATGGACGGCGGCACACGCAACCTCTACACCAAGAAGCCGGTGCGCAAGATCGAAGACCTCAAGGGCATGAAGATCCGCGTGCAAGGCAACCCGCTGTTCATCGACGCCTTCAACGCGATGGGCGCCAACGGCATTGCCATGGACACCGGCGAGATCTTCAGCGCCCTGCAGACGGGGGTGATCGACGGCGCGGAGAACAACCCGCCGACCCTGCTGGAACACAACCACTTCCAGAACGCCAAGTACTACACCCTCACCGAGCACCTGATCCTGCCTGAGCCCATCGTGATGTCGAAAATCACCTGGAACAAGCTCACCCCGGCGCAACAGGTCATGGTCAAAAACGCCGCCAAGGCCGCTCAGGCCGATGAGCGCGCGCTGTGGGATGCCAAGTCCGCCAGCAGTGAGGAAAAACTCAAAAAGGCCGGTGTCGAGTTCATCACCGTCGACAAAAAGCCCTTCTATGACGCCACCGCAGCGGTTCGCGCCAAGTACGGCGCGCCTTACGCCGACATCATCGCGCGCATCGACGCCGTTCAATAACCTCCCCTGCCTCTCGCACAAGGCCCGGCGCGGTCTGCACCGACGCGCCCGGTTACGGTGAACGCCATGAAGAATCTACTGCTGCGCATCAACGACCGCATCTACATGACCTGCATCTGGGTCGCCGGCCTTTCGGTTCTCGGCGTCGCGCTGATCATTCCCTGGGGCATCTTCGCCCGCTACGTCCTCGGCACCGGCTCCAGCTGGCCGGAGCCCACCGCCATCCTGCTGATGCTGGTGTTTACCTTTATCGGTGCCGCCGCCAGCTACCGCGCCGGCGCGCATATGTCGGTGGCCATGGTCACGGACCGCCTGCCGCCCGCCCAGCGCCGCATCGTCGGCATCCTGTCGCAACTGCTGATGGGCACCATCTGCCTGTTCATGGCGATCTGGGGCACCAAGCTGTGCCTGTCCACCTGGAACCAGTTCATGAGCGCCATCCCGACCCTGCGCGTGGGCATCACCTATATGCCGATCCCGATTGGCGGGCTGCTGACCCTGATCTTCGTGGTGGAAAAACTCCTGCTCGGTGACCAGAGCAACCGGCGCGTGGTGCGCTTCGACCTGGTGGAAGAAAGCGAAGGGGCTGCCTGATATGGACGCATTGATTCTGCTGGGCAGCTTTATCGCCTTGATCCTGATCGGCATGCCGGTGGCCTACGCCCTGGGGCTGTCGGCACTGATTGGCGCATGGTGGATCGACATCCCGTTCCAGGCCCTGATGATTCAGGTGGCGGGCGGGGTAAACAAATTCTCGCTGATGGCGATTCCGTTCTTCGTGCTGGCGGGGGCGATCATGGCCGAGGGCGGCATGTCGCGGCGCTTGGTGGCATTTGCCGGGGTGCTGGTGGGGTTTGTGCGCGGTGGCCTGTCGCTGGTGAACATCATGGCCTCGACGTTCTTTGGCGCCATCTCCGGCTCGTCGGTGGCCGACACCGCCTCGGTCGGCTCGGTGCTGATCCCGGAAATGGAGCGCCGTGGCTACCCACGGGAATTTGCCACCGCCGTCACCGTCAGCGGTTCGGTGCAGGCGCTGCTGACCCCGCCCAGCCATAACTCGGTGCTCTACTCCCTGGCGGCGGGCGGCACGGTGTCCATCGCCTCGCTGTTCATGGCCGGCGTGGTGCCCGGCTTGCTGATGAGCGCGTGCCTGATGGTGCTGTGCCTGATCTTCGCGAAAAAACGCAACTACCCCAAGGGCGAAGTGATCCCACTCAAGCAGGCGCTGAAAATCTGCGCCGACGCGCTCTGGGGCCTGATGGCCATGGTGATCATCCTCGGCGGCATCCTGTCGGGCATCTTCACCGCCACCGAGTCCGCCGCGATTGCCGTGCTGTGGGCGTTCTTCGTGACCATGTTCATCTACCGCGACTACAAATGGAGCGAGCTGCCCAAGCTGATGCACCGCACGGTGCGCACCATTTCCATCGTGATGATCCTGATCGCCTTCGCGGCCAGCTTCGGCTACATCATGACCCTGATGCAGATCCCGGCGAAGATCACCACGCTGTTCCTGACCCTGTCGGACAACCGCTACGTGATCCTGATGTGCATCAACGCCATGCTGCTGTTGCTCGGCACGGTGATGGACATGGCGCCGCTGATCCTGATCCTCACGCCGATCCTGCTGCCGGTGATCCTCGGTATCGGCGTCGACCCGGTGCACTTCGGCATGATCATGCTGGTCAACCTCGGCATTGGCCTGATCACCCCGCCGGTGGGCGCGGTGCTGTTCGTGGGCGCGGCGGTGGGCAAGGTGAGTATCGAGAAGACCGTGAAGGCGCTGCTGCCGTTTTATGGCGTGCTGTTCCTGGTGCTGATGGCGGTGACGTACATTCCGGCGCTGTCGTTGTGGCTGCCGAGCGTGGTGCTGTGATGATTGAACTCGAAGATAACCTGACCCACCTCACCGTGAATCCGGCCGTGGGCGGCAGCCTCGTCAACTGGACGGTGCGCGCCACCGGCCAGCCGTTGTTGCGCCATAACGACCAGCAGGCGATCCATACCGGTTTGCCGGGCAAGCTGGGGTGCTATCCATTGGTGCCCTGGTCCAACCGCATTGCCCACGGCGGTTTCGACAACCCCGACGGCTGGCTCGCGCTCACGCCCAACAGCCTCACCGATCCGCTGCCGATCCATGGCTCGGCCTGGCAACAGGCGTGGCAGGTGGTCAGCCACACGGCGGATGAAGTGGTGCTGGAGGTACTGTGCGAGACACCGTTTGCCTATCGCGCCGAGCAGCGGATTCGCTTGAGCGATGGGATGCTGAGTATCGAGCTGCATGTGACGCACCTGGCCGAAACAGCCGCATGGCATGGCCTGGGCTTGCATCCGTACTTTCCGCGCCGGCCGGGTACCCGGTTGCAGGCCAGGGCCGCACAGGTGTGGATGAGTGACGCATCCAAGCTGCCGACGGGGTTGGCGCCGGTGCCGGGCGAGTGGGATTTCCAGGCATTGAAGCCCCTGCCCGAAGGCCTGGTGGACAACGGTTTTTGCCAGTGGGACGGCTATTGCCGGATCGAACAGCCGGACCTGGGCTATGCGCTGGAATGCCAGGCCAGCGGGGCCGATTACTTCCTGCTGTACTGCCCGCCGGGGCTGGGGTTCTTTTGCATCGAGCCGGTGAGCCATCCGGTGAATGCTCATCACCTGGCGGGACGGCCGGGCCTGAAACTGCTGGAACACAATCAGTCGGTCCAACTCAATTTCAACCTGAAATACACCCCCCTGTAGGAGCGAGCTTGCTCAAGGTGGGGAGTTTTTGAGGCGGCCGGCGGTATCGATACTCACGACAACCGACAACCCCGGCCGCAACCGCTCGCTCTCAGCCTGATCCGGGTCCACCGTAATCCTGACCGGCACGCGCTGGGCAATCTTCACAAAGTTGCCCGTCGCGTTGTCCGCCTGCAACAGGCTGAACTCCGAGCCCGTGGCTGGGGAAATATGCTGCACCGTGCCGCGAAACCTGCGGTGGTTGAGCGCATCCACGGTGAAAGTCACCGGCTGGCCGACCTGCACATTGTCCATCTGGGTTTCCTTCATGTTGGCGATCACCCACAGCTGCTTCGGCACCAGCGCCATCAACTGCGCGCCGGAGTTGACGTAGGCCCCCAGGCGCACGCCAATCTGCCCCAACTGCCCGTCACGCGGCGCGGTAATGCGGGTGTTGGACAGGTCGATCCGCGCCAGCTCCACCGCCGCCTCGGCACTCGCGACCGCCGCTTCCAGGGAGCCGCGATTGACGATCACCGTCTGCAAATCCTGCCGCGCGATTTCCAGGCTGGCCTGGGCCTGGGCCACCGCCGCGATGGTCTGGGCATTGGCGGCGCGGGTCACGTCCAGCTCGCGCCGGGATACCGAACCGTCGCTGATCAGCTCTTCGTTGCGGCGCAGGTCGGCGGTGCTTTTGCGCGCCTGGGCCTGGCTGTCCACCAGTGCGGCCTGGCGCAGCTTGATGGTGGCTTCGGCACTGTTGCGTTGCTGCACCACATTGGCCAGCGCGGCCTTCTGCACCGCCAGTTGCGCCAGGGCCTGGTCGAGGCGCTGCTTGTAGATGCGGTCGTCCAGGCGCACCAGCAGGTCGCCGGCCTTGACGTACTGGAAGTCCTGCACCGGCACCTCGAACACATAGCCGCTGAGCTGCGGGCCGATAATGGTCACCTGGCCGCGCACCAGGGCGTTCTCGGTGGTTTCCACCGCGCTGCTGAACGGCGGCAATTGCCAGGCATACAGCACGATCAGCACGCCGACGATGGCAATCGCGGCAAAGCCCAGGGACGAGAGAATGCGCACGCGCAAGGAGCGCGGCTCGGTGACCGTGGCGCCGGGCGGCGTGGTGCCTTCCGGGGTGGCGGCGATGGCGTTGGTGGTCGTGGTGGTGGGTTCGGTCATGAAGTAGCGCCGCTGGGTTGAACGGGAGTGGCTGCTTTAGTGGTGCTCATCAGCCACAGACTGCGGATAAAGATCCAGATCATGGTCAGGATCGCGACAATCGCGATCAGCATGAACACATCGTTGTAGGCCATGACATTGGCCTCGCGGGTCGCCGCCGTGGCCAGGCTGCGGATGCCCATGAGGTTCCGCAGTTCCGGGTCGGCGACGATACCGCCATAGGCCGAGCCGCCGCCCTGCACCCGCGCGGCCACACGCGGGTCGAGCAGCGTCAGGTGCTCGACAATCATGCTGGAATGATACTTCTCGCGCACGATCTGGAACGTGCCGAGCAAGGCCGCGCCGATCAGGCCGCCGAGGTTCTGGCAAATCCCGAACATCACCGAAAAGCTCACCAGGTTACGCGGGTTGGCCAGCACGTTTTTGGTCCCCAGCACCATGGTCGGCCCCAGGAAGAAGGTGCCACCGAAGCCTAGCAGGAACTGGCTGATGTACAGGTTCTGCGGGCGCGTGAGGTTGCTGGAGAAACTGTCCATCACCGAGCCGGTGGCCATCAGCGCCAGGGAAATCACCAGCGGCATCAGCAGGTGCGCCGGGTTGATCGTCAGCGCACTGACCGCCAGCCCGCTGATCGCGCCGGCCAGCATCACCACGTACAGCGTATGCATCTGCTGGTAGCTCATGTTCAGCATCTGCATGAACCCCACCGCACCGGTGGACTGCTCGGACAGCACCATGCGAATCAGGATCACCGCCAACGCCAGGCGGATCATGGTGCCGCTGCCCAGCCAGCGGGTCATCAGCATCGGGTTGGCGCGGTTATGCTCGATGGCCAGGCCGGCCATGATCAGCACCAGGGAACAGGCCGAGGCCACGCCGATCCACGGCGCTTCCAGCCACCAGTCGATACGCCCCAGGGACAGCACCGCACACAGCAGCGCGACACCGCTGGCGAGAATGGCGAAGGTGACGAAGTCGAGTTTTTCAAAGGTCTTGAAGCGGTCGCCGGGGGGCAGTTTGAGCAGGAATACACACCCCAGGCAGATCAGCGCCAGGCCCAGTTCGAACAGGTAAAGCCCGCGCCATTCGGCGATCTGCAGCAAGTCCTCGGAGAACAGTCGCGCCAGGGGCAAGGCCAACTGCGCCGTGCCCAGCCCCAGCACCAGGGATTTCAACCGCCACTTGGCCGGGAACGCCTGGATCATGTAGTACAAGCCCAACGAACTCAGCGCCGCACCCACCATGCCATGGGCCGCCCGTACGGCGATGGCCGAGTTGAGGTCGTTGACGAACAAGTGGCCGAAGGTCACCAGCGCATACAGCACCAGGAACACCTCGGTAAACGCCCGCAGACCGAATTGCTGGCGGAACTTCACCAGCAGCAGGTTCATGCACACGTTGGTCATCACATAGGCGGCGGGCAGCCAGGCCATTTCCGCGGTGGTCGCACCGAGGGCGCCTTGCAGGTATTGCAGGTTGGCGATGACCAGCGCGTTGCCCAGGCCACCGGTGATTGCCACCAGCACGCCGACCATCGCAAACAGCCAGCGCTTGTGCGTCGGATGCAACGGCGTCGACGGCGAGCCCGGCAGGCTCGGGCGCTCGTGGGGTTCCCAGGGGCGGGGGGTGTATTTGTCCATTCGATGACCTAGATGAGCCGACGGGTGACGTCGGTAAAACCACTACTCAGAGTAGTAAACCTGAGCGGGGTTCATCTTGCCATCTTGGGCGCGTCGGTCAGCGCCCATCTTGCCACTCATGCGCTGCTTTCTTTACTCGATGGCAGGGATGCCATTATCTCAGCGCGGCACGTTTCCAATATTTCATCCGCCAGGGCCGAGTCATCCGGACACGCCCGCGACAGCATGATCGCACCGATTGCATGGGCCAGCAGGGCGATCATCTTCGCGCGTGCCTCTTGCCTGGTGACATCCACCGCCTGCGCGTACTTGTCCCCAAGGGCTGCAAGCGTATTTTCAACGCCACTGGCAAAGGTCGCCTTCAGTTCATCGGACTGGCGGGCGGCGTCACCACACAGGGCTGCCAGGGTGCACCCCGCTCCCCTGCCATCTCGGTGATCCCTGGACACGTACAGGTTTACAAATCCCGGCACGTCGAGATCGCAGATACTCGACAGGGATTTGGCCAGGCTGTTTTCGGCCGCTTCGGCCATCAGGTCGGCCTTGGAGCCAAAGTGTTTGTAGAAGCCTCCCTGGGTAAAACCCGCAGTAGCCATAAGCTCTGCCACACCCACACCGTCATAGCCACGCTCACGAAACAGCTCTGACGCCGTCTCCACAATATGAGCTCGATTGGCGAGTGATTGCGTCTTGGTGATCTTCATTTCGCGGCCCTTACGACTCCTGAACAATGACCTGATCATACTCTGATGTCGGTCATAATCAAAACCATTGACAGCTTTGATTATGATAGACATCATAAAACCACCCGCACCTATCCCTGCGGCTGTGTGGCGCCGATCGCCGTACCTGATCATCCTGAACACTCAAGAGCACCCATTTATGAGCACTCCCGAAACCGTACTGATCACTGGCGCCTCCACGGGCATTGGCGCGACCTACGCCGAGCGTTTTGCCCAACGTGGGCACGACCTGGTGCTGGTTGCCCGCGATAAAGGCCGACTGGACGCACTGGCCTCGCAGCTGCGTGAGAAACACGCGGTGTCCATTGACGTGATCCAGGCCGACCTGACTCAAACCGGTGACCTGGCCCGCGTCGAAGCACGCCTGCGTGACGACGCCAGTATCGGCATCCTGGTGAACAATGCGGGCGCCGCCCTCTCCGGCAGCTTCATCGAGCAATCCATCGACAGCGTTACCAACCTGGTCGCGCTCAACACCACCGCCCTGGTGCGACTCGCCAGCGCCATCGCGCCACGCCTGGTACACGCCGGTAACGGCGCGATCATCAACATTGGCTCGGTGGTGGGGCTGGCACCGGAATTCGGCATGAGCGTCTACGGTGCAACCAAGGCGTTCGTGCTGTTTCTATCCCAGGGGCTGAGCCTCGAACTCTCGCCCAAGGGCGTCTACGTGCAAGCCGTTCTTCCAGCCGCCACCCGCACGGAAATCTGGGATCGCGCAGGCATCGACATCAATACTCTGAGCGAAATCATGAGCGTGGACGAGTTGGTCGATGCTGCGCTGGTCGGTTTTGATCGTCGCGAGCCGGTGACCATTCCGCCATTGCAAGACGCCGCCCGCTGGGATGCCCTGCAAGCCGCCCGCCAGGGTTTGCTGTCAGAGATTCGCCAGTCGGTCGTCGCCGAGCGCTATCAAGCCAAGGCGTGATTGTCACGTATAGCCATGGGAATTGAACGATGAAAGCCTTCCTGATCGACCGTTACGGCAAGCATCAAGGACGCCTTGCCGAGGTACCGGACCCGGAACCGGGCATCCACGACGTACTGGTCAAGGTACATGCCAGCAGCGTCAACCTGCTGGATTCGAAGATCAGCAAGGGTGAATTCAAACTGATCCTGCCCTACAGATTCCCGCTGATCATGGGCAACGACGTGGCCGGCGTCGTCGTGCGCGTAGGGTCAGGCGTGCGCACCTTCAAGCCCGGTGACGAGGTCTACGCGCGCCCGCCCGAGGCGCGCATCGGTGGCTTTGCCGAGCTGATCGCGATTGAGGAAAGTGCCCTCGCACTGAAACCCAACAACACCAGCATGGAACAAGCCGCCGCCCTGCCCCTGGTGGCACTGACCGCCTGGCAGGTGCTGGTTGAAACAGCCCGCGTGAAGAAGGGGCAAAAAGTCTTTATCCAGGCGGGCTCCGGTGGTGTCGGCAGCATTGCCATCCAGCTGGCAAAACACCTGGGGGCTTTCGTTGCCACCACGACCAGCACCGCCAACGTGGAGTGGGTCAAGGCGTTGGGAGCAGACGTGGTCATCGACTACACGCAGCAAAACGTCGAAAACGTGTTGCGTGACTACGACGTCGTCTTGAACAGCCTCGGCCCCGCCGAACTGGAAAAATCCCTACGCATTCTCAAGCCGGGTGGGCAGCTCATCTCCATCTCGGGACCACCGACCGCCGAGTTCGCACGCGAGCAAAAGCTGTCCTGGGGACTGGGCTGGGTCATGCGCCTGTTAAGCAGCGGCATACGCAGAAAAGCCCGCAGGCAGGGTGTTGACTACGGGTTCGTGTTCATGCGTGCGAGCGGTGCGCAATTGCAGCAAATCACCGCGCTCGTCGAGTCCGGCGCTATCACACCGGTGATCGACCGAACCTTCCCTCTCGAGGCAACGGCTGAGGCCTTGAGCTACGTCGAACGGGGCAGAGCCAAGGGGAAGGTGGTGATCAAGGTCCTATGACTAAGCCCACCCAACGCTCAAGCTGATGGCGATGCAGACTTGTCCCCCGTGAGGGTGCGAAGCGCCCCCAATGAAGGACGAATGGGGTGTACCCGATATTGCGCAGTGGCTGGTTTTGGGGCTGCCGAGCAGCCCAGCGCGGGACAAGCCCGCTCACCACATCCACAGTGGATCCCATGGGCATCCACAAGCGCATTTCAAATCAGATCCAACCGAGCCAGCTCCAGTAAGTCGCCGCAAACACCAACATCAACCCATACCCGATCAACGTCACCAGGATCCCCACCTTGGCAAACTGCCGCGCCGTAAACGTCCCGGTCCCCAGGCACACCATGTTCTGCGGCGCATTGATCGGCAGGATAAACCCGTAGCTCATCACAAACCCCAACAGCATGGTCATGCCCAAGCGGTTGAACTCCCCCGGCAAGGTCTGCAGCACCGCAATCAATATCGGCAACAACGCCGAAGTCAGTGCCGTGGCGCTGGCAAAGCCCAGGTGGATCACAATCAGAAACGCCCCAAGGATCGCAAACACCCCCAGCGGCCCGACCTGATCCAGGCCGGTGTGCGCCACCACCTGGGACCCCAGCCATTGCCCGGCCAGGGTGGTCAACAATGCGGTACCGAGGCTGATGCCCACGCCAAACACAATCACCGTGCCCCACGGGATGCGCGATTGCACATCCTTCCAGGTCATCACCCCGATGCCCGGCAGCAGCAGGAACACCAGCCCGGCGTAGGTGGTCGAGGTGGTGTCGAACGGGTGCAGACGCCCTTCCGTGGCCCACGCCAACAGCAGCAGCACCGACACCGTCAGCAAGCGTTTCTGCGGGCCGGTCATCGGGCCGATGTCCACCAGGGACTGGGCCACGGCCTCCTTGCCACCGGGGATGCTGTCGGTTTCCGGCGGCAGCAGCTTGATCACCAGGAACAGCAACACCGCCGACATGATCACCGCCCACGGCGCGCCGGCGATCAGCCAGTCGATCCACGACACGCGCTGGCCGAGCATCTTGTCCATAAAGCCCACGGTCAGCAGGTTTTGCGCGGCGGCGGTCTGGATGCCGACGTTCCAGATGCTGGTGCCCTGGGCTACCACGATCATCAGGCCGGCGGCGATGTTGGAGCGCTTGTCCACGCCGAACGCGGCGACCACGCCCATCATGATCGGCACCACACAGGCGCTGCGCGCCGTGGCGCTGGGGACGACGAGGCTGAGCAGGATCGTCACCGCAATCGCCCCCAGCAGAATGCCGCGGGTACTGGTGCCGACGCGGGTCAGGGTCACCAGGGCGATACGCCGGTCCAGGCCGGTGTGGGTCATGGCCGCCGCAATGAACAACGCGCCCGCCACCAGGGCCAGTGCCGGGTTGGAAAAGCCGGTGAGCGCCATGCTGATGGCAGGGCTGGAACCGATCAGGTGCGTGGGGTCTTGCAGCGACGGCGCGGTGCCGAGCAAAAACGCCATGAGCGAGGTGATCATGATCGCGCTGGCTTCATAGGACACCGCCTCGGTGATCCACACCACCACGGCAAACGCGAGGATCGCCAGCATGCGCTGCCCGGCCACCGGCAGGTCGGCGGGCAGCGGCAACAGCAGCACGCCGACCATCACCAGTACGCCGATCACCAGGCCCAGGGGCAACTTGAAAGAGGCTGCGGTTGTTGCGGGGGCGTTCATGGCGGGCTCCGTCGGGCGCTGAATCAGAGCCCGCAGCATGGGGCAAAGCGCCGCAACAGGTGTTGACGGGTATCAACCCTAGGTCAATAACTGGCTCAATACCGCCCGCAACTTGCCGGGCTTGAGCGGTTTGTTCAGCAACGGTGCGTCCAGGCGGCGCAGCGCGCGGCGGCACTGGTCGGTGCGGTCGGCGGTGATGATCACGGCGGGGATGTTCTGCGCGAAATGCTCGCGCAAGTGCTTGACCACCGCACAGCCCACCACCCCATGGTCGAGGTGGTAGTCGGCGAGGATCAGCTCCGGCGCCCTGCCCTGCAATGCCAGCAACGCCCCGGCCTGGTCGGTGGCGGTAACTACCTCGCAGCCCCACTGCGCCAGCAGCGCACGCATGCTGTCGAGGATGCTCACCTCGTTGTCGATTACCAGCAAACGCCGCCCCGGCAGCGGGTTACCCGTGGTCGGCAGCACCGGCAGTTGGCTGATCGCCAGGGGCATCTCTTCGCTGATGGGCACCTCGATGCTGAACATCGAGCCGCGCCCCGGCCACGAACGGACCGCCACCGGGTAGCCGAGGATCTCGGCGATGCGCTCGACAATCGCCAGGCCCAGCCCTACGCCTTTGCGGTCCGAGGCACGGCCGACGTCAAGCTGGTTGAATTCAAGGAAGATCGCGTCGAGGCGGTCGGCCGCGATGCCGCGCCCGGTGTCCCACACTTCCAGGCGCAAGCGATCGCCACGGCGGCGCGCGCCGAGCAGGATGCAGCCCTCGTCGGTGTAGCGACAGGCGTTGCTGAGGAAGTTACGCAGGATCCGCGTCACCAGGCGCAGGTCGGTGCGAATCGCATAATGGCCGGTACGCGCGCGCAGGTTCAGCCCGGCCGCCAGCGCCACCGACTGGAACTCCGAGACCAGCGGCGCAAACAGCTCATCCAGGCGATACAGCGCCACATCGGGCTTGACCGCCGCCTGGTCGAGCCGCGAAATATCCAGCAGGTCGGTGAGCAAATCCTCGGCGCCTTCCAGGGCCTGGTGCGTACGTTCCACCAGCACCTGTTCGACGCTGGGCAGGTTGCGCTCGCGCAAGGTGGAGATCAGCAGTCGCGCGGCGTTGAGCGGCTGCAACAGGTCATGGCTGGCGGCGGCGAGGTATTTGTCCTTGCTGCGGTTGGCGGCCTCGGCGGCATCGCGGGCGTCACGCAGCTCCTGCTCGACCTGCTCGCGCTGGGCGATCTGCTGTTGCAGGTTGTGGTTGGCTTCCAGCAGTTCATCGGTGCGCGCCGCCACGCGCTGCTCCAGTTCATCGTTGAGACGGATATAGCGGTTGCGCTCGGCCTCCAGCTCGTCGAGACGCGCAGTGAGTTCCGGGTAGTGGCTCTTGCGCGCCGAGTGATTACCCAGGCCCAACAGACCGGCGAGGGCCTGTTGCTGGTCGTCAGAGCGCTTCGCCATACACCACCTCGACATCACGCTGGCTGGACTCACGCGGGTTGGTGAGGATGCACGGGTCGTGCATCGCATGCTGGGACAGGAACGGAATGTCCGCCACGCGCACGCCATGCAGGCCGAGGGTTTCATGGAAGCCGATGGCGTGTTTCAGGGCAATCAGGTGTTCCACCAGGCGCCCACAGATCTGTCGGTGGTTGAGGCCACGGCAATCGATGCCGAAGGTCTCGGCAATCACCTTGAAGCGCTCCGGCGCCGAGTTGTAGTTGAACGCCACCACGTGTTCCACCAGCACCGCGTTGCACAAGCCATGGGGCAGGTCGAGAAACCCGCCGAGGCTGTGGGACATGGCATGCACCGCGCCGAGGATCGCATTGGAGAACGCCAACCCCGCCTGCATGCTGCCGAGCAT
Source organism: Pseudomonas sp. NFACC42-2 (assembly GCF_900116055.1). NCBI lineage: Bacteria > Pseudomonadati > Pseudomonadota > Gammaproteobacteria > Pseudomonadales > Pseudomonadaceae > Pseudomonas > Pseudomonas sp. NFACC42-2. The sequence goes on along the minus strand of NZ_FOZO01000029.1, from coordinate 33,437 downwards.
GATCTTCTCGCGCAGGGCAATATCGCCGGGGTTGGCGATCATCTGCACCAGGTTGCCGTTGATCAGGCGCATGGCCTCCAGCGCATGGGGGTCGGTCAGCGGGCCATGGCCGGTGGATACGAACGCCTCGATGGCATGCACCAGCGCGTCGATGCCGGTACAGGCGGACAGGAACGGGTCCATGCTCGCCGTGGTTTCCGGGTCGATCAGCGACACATCCGGCACCACCGCCTTGCTGACGATGGAGAACTTCATGCGTTCCTGCTGGTTGGAAATGATCACGAACTGTGAGACATCCGCCGAGGTGCCGGCGGTGGTGGGGATCAGGATCAGCGGCGGGCTCGGCACGCGGATGGTGTCCACGCCTTCGAACTCGAGGATGCAGCGCCCATGGGCGACCACAATGCCGATGGCCTTGCCGCAGTCCATGGGGCTGCCGCCGCCGATGGCCACGATCACGTCGCAATGGTTTTCCCGGTACACCTCGGCACCGAGCATCACTTCCTCGACGCGCGGGTTGGGCGACACGGCGCTGTACAGGCAGTAGTCGATGCCGATGGCCTGCAGGCTGGCTTCCACATCGGCGACCCAACCGGCGGCGATCACACCGGGGTCGCTGACCACCAGGACCTTGCGCGCACCAAAGGTCTTGGCGTAGTTACCGACGTTGTGCCGACAGCCGGCACCGAAGATGATTTCAGGCGAGACGAATTTACGCAGGAGGCTCAGATTGGGGCTCATTGGAAAGCCTGTTGTTATTATTTTTGGGAGATGCGCTCCACACTAACCCATTCCCAGGCGTTTGCAATCAGACCAAAGGGTCATTCCCAATAGGACACCGGCCAGCGCGAGGCTGGCCGGAGATGGATCAGCGGCTGGCGAAGTACATGGTCACTTCGAAGCCGATACGCAGGTCGGTGAAGGCGGGTTTGGTCCACATGGGGAGAGTCCTCTTGTTGTGCCGGAAGATTCCGGTAAAGGCATTAATGCATGGGGGGATGGGGGTGCGAATGCTACTTTCGAAGTAAATGCCGCACTGCATTAGTCGCGAATGTACAGGGAGCAAAATGTGGGAGGGGGCTTGCTCCCACACTTGATTGCATTTCAAGTTGGAATCAGAAGAAACCCAGTGGATTGATGTCGTAGCTCACCAACAGGTTCTTGGTCTGCTGGTAGTGATCGAGCATCATCCTGTGGTTCTCACGCCCCACGCCCGACTTCTTGTAGCCGCCAAACGCCGCATGCGCCGGGTACAGGTGATAACAGTTGGTCCATACGCGACCGGCCTTGATCGCCCGGCCCATGCGGTAGGCGCGGTTGATGTCGCGGGTCCACAGCCCGGCGCCGAGGCCGAATTCGCTGTCGTTGGCAATCGCCAGGGCTTCGGCTTCGTCCTTGAAGGTGGTGATACCCACCACCGGGCCGAAGATTTCTTCCTGGAACACGCGCATCTTGTTGTGGCCCTTGAGCAAGGTCGGCTGGATGTAGTAACCGCTGGACAGGTCGCCCTCCAGGCGCTCGGCCGCGCCGCCGGTGAGCAGCTCGGCGCCCTCTTCCTGGGCGATCTTGAGGTAGGAGAGGATCTTGTCGTACTGCTGCTCGGACGCCTGGGCGCCGACCATGGTCTCGGTGTCCAGCGGGTTGCCGCGCTTGATCTTGACGATTTTCTTCATCACCACTTTCATGAAGTCGTCGTAGATCGACTCCTGCACCAGCGCCCGCGACGGGCAGGTGCACACTTCGCCCTGGTTGAAGAACGCCAGCACCAGGCCTTCGGCGGCTTTTTCGATGAACTGCGGCTCAGCCTGCATGATGTCTTCGAAGAAGATGTTCGGCGACTTGCCGCCCAGTTCCACGGTGGAGGGAATGAGGTTCTCGGCGGCCGCATGCATGATGTGCGCACCGATTGGGGTCGAGCCGGTAAAGGCAATCTTGGCGATGCGCTTGCTGGTGGCCAGCGCCTCCCCGGCTTCGCGGCCAAAGCCCTGGACGATATTCAGCACGCCCGGTGGCAGCAGGTCATTGATCAACTCGGCAAACACCATGATCGACAGCGGCGTCTGCTCGGCCGGCTTGAGCACGATGCAGTTACCGGCGGCCAGGGCCGGGGCGAGTTTCCAGGCGGCCATCAGCAGCGGGAAGTTCCACGGAATGATCTGCCCGACCACGCCCAAGGGCTCATGGAAGTGATAGGCCGCGGTGTGTTCGTTGATCTCGGCGGCGCCGCCTTCCTGGGCGCGGATGCAGCCGGCGAAGTAGCGGAAGTGGTCGGCGGCCAGGGGCACGTCGGCGTTGAGGGTTTCGCGCACGGCCTTGCCGTTGTCCCAGCTTTCGGTCACGGCCAGCACTTCGAGGTGCTGCTCGATACGGTCGGCGATTTTCAGCAGCACCAGGGAGCGATCCTGTGGCGAAGTCTTGCCCCAGGCGTCGGCGGCGGCATGGGCAGCGTCGAGGGCCTTGTCGATATCGGCGGCGTTGGAACGCGGGAATTCGGCGATCACTTCACCGGTCACCGGCGAGGTGTTGGTGAAGTACTCACCGCTGAGCGGGGCGACGAACTCGCCGCCGATGTAATTGCCGTAGCGCTGCTTGAAGCTGACGATGGCGCCAGGGGTGCCAGGTTGTGCGTAGATCATGTTAAAGCCTCTGTCTGGGTCCGGGCCTGTCGGTCAACAGGCGATGACCCGATAGTAAAGAGCCCCCGCTGGCGGGCGAATGCGCCGTTGGCAGGGGGGCACTTGTCATTTGGTCGTAGTTTCAGTGCCTGGCGACCAGCTCTTTGGGCAGCTTGAAGGTCCAGAGCATGCCGCCCTGGTTGAAGTCCTTGATGCGCTTGGCCACTTCACCGCCCCACAACGGCACGGCGCCGCCCCAGCCGGAGAGCACCGAGACGTACTGTTCGCCGTCCATTTCCCAGGTCACAGGCGAGCCGAGCACGCCGGAGCCGGTCTGGAATTCCCAGACCTTCTCGCCGGTCTTGGCGTTGAACGCCTGCAGGAAGCCTTCCGGCGTGCCGGTGAACACCAGGTTGCCCTTGGTGGTCAGCACCCCGCCCCACAGCGGCGCAAAGTTCTTGTGGCGCCAGACTTCCTTGCCGGTCTTCGGGTCGATGGCGCGCAGTACGCCGATGTAGTCTTCGTTCAGCGGCTTGATGGTGAAGCCGGCGCCAAGGAACGCCGCGCCCTTCTTGTAGGCGATGCCTTCGTTCCAGATGTCCATGCCCCACTCGTTGGACGGCACATAGAACAGCCCGGTGTCGCGGTTATAGGCCATCGGCATCCAGTTCTTCGCACCGAGGAACGCCGGCGCGACAAACACCGAGGTGCCCTTGGTTTCGCTGCCCGGCGCGCCTGGGCGGCTGGCTTCGTTGTAGATCGGTCGACCGTCCTTATCCAGGCCGCTGGCCCAGGTGATCTTGTCGACAAACGGGAAGCCGCGGATGAACTTGCCGTTGGTGCGGTCGAGCACGTAGAAGAAGCCGTTGCGGTCGGCGGTGGCCGCCGCTTTGATTTCCTTGCCGCCTTCGGTGTAGTTGAAGGAGATCAGCTCGTTGACGCCGTCATAGTCCCAGCCGTCGTGGGGCGTGCTCTGGAAGTGCCACTTGATGGTGCCGTCGTCCGGGTTCAGCGCCAGGCGCGAAGACGAGTAGAGGTTGTCGCCGGGGCGCAGGTGCGAGTTCCACGGCGCCGGGTTGCCGGTGCCGAACAGCAGCAGGTTGGTTTCCGGGTCGTAGTAGCCGCCCAGCCACGGTGCGGCGCCGCCGGTTTTCCACAGGTCCCCCGGCCAGGTCTTGCCCGCCTCGCCGCCGGAGATGCCGTTTTCCACGGCTTTGCCGTCCTTGTAGACATAACCCATATGGCCTTCGACCGTCGGGCGGCTCCACAGCAGCTCGCCGTTTTTCGGGTCATAGGCCTGGATCTTGCCGACCACGCCGAATTCGCCACCGGCCACGCCGGTGATCAGCTTGCCGTTGACCACCAGGGGCGCGGCGCTGATCGAGTAGCCTTCCTTGTGGTCGGCGACCTGCTTGCTCCACACCACTTTGCCGGTGTCTTTGTTCAGCGCCACCAGCTTGGCGTCGAGGGTGCCGAAGAACACCAGGTCGCCGTACAGCGCCACGCCACGGTTGATCACGTCACAGCACGGGCGGATGTCATCGGGCAGACGCGCATCGTACTGCCAGAGCTTCTTGCCGGTGCGCGCATCCACCGCGAACACCCGCGAGTAGGAACCGGTGAGGTACATCACCCCGTCCTTGATCATCGGCTGCGCCTGTTGCCCACGCTGCTTCTCGCCGCCAAAGGAAAACGCCCAGACCGGGCGCAGTTCCTTGACGTTGTCGACGTTCAGGCTGTCGAGGGGGCTGTAGCGCTGGCCCTGCACGCCGAGGCCGTTGGTGACGATCTGCCCGGGGTTTTTCGGGTCCTGGAGGATGTCCTCATCGGTGACCGAGGCCATGGCCTGGCCGGATAACAGGATGGCACCGAGCAACACACTCAAGGCGAAGGGTTGGCGACGTGCGGGTTGGGTCATGACGGCTACCTCTGCGGTTTTTTGTTATACCCGGGAAATTTTCCCGGTCTGGTGCAGATTCTTGGGCGCAGGGGCCGTTGTCACAATTGACCGCAGTATCGAGTTTGCTAGTTCCTTAGTAGCGGGTCAGCGCGGCGAATCCACGCGTTGCATCTGTTCGCGCTCGTACCGTGGGTACAGGTGGCTGACGCTGCGGATCAATTCATAGCGGCTCAGGCTGATCGCGGCGAAGCGTGCGGGGATGGGGCTGCGGATCATCTCGGCCATGTCGCTGCCCTGGGCCGCGCCGTCACGCAAAAGTTGATCGAGCCAGGTCAGGTAGTCGCGCATCTGCGTAAAGGGTTGCGCGTCGCTGGCCACCGGGCCATGGCCGGGCACGATCAGGGTCCAGGGCAAGGCTTGCAGGGTGCCGAGGTCAGCCTGCCACACCGCCAGCCCCGGGCTGTTGGGGGTGGTGAGGGCGCGCTGGTAAAACACCAGGTCGCCGGCGAACAGCACGCCGGTGCTCTGGTCGAAGATCGCCAGGTCGGCGCCGGTGTGACCGCTGAGCGCGAGCAGGCGCAAGTCGTGGCGGCCGACGCTCAGCACACCGGGCTGCAGCACCTGGGTGGGCAACACCACCTCGGTGCCGCGCATCCAGTCGCCGACCATGCGATAGAGGTTTTCCGCCATGCCGTCGCCCTGCTCGTGCAGCAGCCGCGTGGTCTCGGCCAGGGCGCCGATGGGCACGTCCTTGAAGGCCTGGTTGCCCAGCGCATGGTCGGGGTGATGATGGGTAATCAGCACCTGGATCACCGGCTTGGGGGTGACACGGGCGATGGCCTCGCGCATGGCTTCGCCGTAGCGCCGCGACGGTCCGGTATCGATCACCACCACACCGGCCTCGGTGACGATGAAGGCGGTGTTGACGATATTGCCGCCGTTGGCCTTGGCAAAATTGTCGGTGCTGCCTTCGAGCAGCCAGGTGTCGTCGGCGATCAGCCGGGGCTTGAGGGCGTAGTCGAGGTCCGCCAGGGCGGGCAGGCTCAGGCCCAGGCATAACAATAGAATCCAGCGCATGCCGCGCTCCTTCTGGTCAGGGAATGGCCGCGTCGAACTCATTGCCGCTGTTGTCGCGCAGCACCAGGCGGGTGGGCCCCGGCGCGTCGATGTCGAAGGCCAGGTTGGGGTTCTCGCTGACCGCCGGGAACAGCTCAAGATCAGCCAGCACCTGGCCGTCCTGGCCGCGCAGTTGCGCATGGTTGATAAAAAACTCGGGGATGCCGCTGACCATGCCGTTGTCCATCGGGTGCGCCACCTGCACACGTACGCGGCTGAACTCGCCACGCGGGTAACGGCCGCCGAGCACTTCGCCGATGTGCTCTTCCCAGCCTGGCTGGGTGCGTACCACGCTGGGCGCGGTGCAGCCGCCACCGGCCGCGTCGATCAAGGTCGAGCCCACGTGCCACAGGCCGTCATCGGTGAGCACCGCCGCCCGCAACGGCGTGGCCTGCTCGATACGAATCCGCAGCGACAGCCACGGCAGCACCCCGGCCTTGGGCTGGAAGTCGACGATTTTCGGCAACGGATTGAGCTCAGCCCAGGCGAGGATCTTCACCACATGGCCATTGAAGGCGCGGGCGTCGATTTCCAGGGGCACCTGGCGCGCATCTTCGGCGAACGGCGGCGCGAGCAGCTTGACTCGGTCGTCGAACACGAACGGCGCCTCGGCCAGGAACTGCTTGTGATAGAAGGCCCACATCACCGACGGCACCGGATCGACCTCCACGGCGTGCGCCGCCAGCGGCAGCCAGCAGGCCAGGATGCAGCTCAGTCGCCAGTTCATCACCTGCTCCTATTGATACATCTCGGGCACTTCGTACTGCAGGCCGTAACGGGCATAGATGGCTTGCACCGCGCCGTCGCGGATCAGGCCTTCCAGCGCCTCTTCCACCGCGTAGGCCAACTGGCGATTGCTCTCGTGCACCGCCATGCCGATCTCCCAGCGTTGCTTGCCCATGTTCGGATAGGCGTTTTCGGCCAGGGCCAGTTGCGGGTCATAGGCCTCGTGCACCTGCCAATCGACTTCGCCGCGCATCGCCATCACCGCATCGACCTCACCGGCTTTCATCGCCGCAAAGGCCTGGGGCACGTCGGGGTAGTGATGGGTCTTGGCGGCTAGCATGCCGTTGAACACCGAGGTGAGGTAGAACGACGGCACGCTGTCGACTTCGACGCCAATCGGGTGCTGTTCGAACACCGCCACGCTGGCAACCGTGTCCAGGCGCCGACGGTCATAAGCCACCTGCCATTGTTCGTTCTGGTACGGCCCGAACATCACCACATGGCCGTTTTCCAGTTCGCCCTGGTCGTTGCGCTTTTGTGCGTAATCGCGGTCGTAGGGCGCGCGCATCATCAGGTCGGCCAGTTGCTGGTTGTGCAACGGGCTGCCGCGCCAGATGTAGTCGCGCAGGTCGTCGTCGAGCTTCTCGCCGGCCGGCGCCCAGATCAACTTGAGCCGTACCCCCAGCGCCGTGGCCAGGGCCTGGGCCAGTTCTACGTCGACCCCGCGCGCGGTGGCGCCGTCTTCGAAACTGTAAGGGGCAAAGTCCTTGTACACCGCCACGTTGATTTCGCCGGCGGCGATCATCTGGTCATAGCTGCGCACCTGCGCCTGTGCCGGCTGGCAACACAGCAGGGCCAGGCCAAGCACATAAGCGAACAGGCGCATGGCTTACTCCTCGACGTGCACGCTGTCCAGGTAGGTACGCACGGCCCACAAGGCCTCCTGGCTCAGGTAGTCGGCCATTTTCGGCATGTACACGCGACCGTCACGCACCGCGCCATGGCGCACGCGCTCGACGAACCACTCATCACCGGCTTCGCCCACATCGAGCATGCGCAGGTCGGGGGCGATGCCGCCGGACTTGGCTTCCAGGCCGTGGCAGGCGGCGCAGTTCTGGTTATAGGCGGACGAGCCGATTTCCACGGCGCGGTCGTGTTCAGGCGAGGTGCGGTACGGATTGACCGCCGCCCAGCCGTCTTCGTTGACCGGTACGCCGGCGTCCTTGATCGAGGTCAGGCCCTTGGTTTCCACCGCTTGCGGGACCACGTTGCCATGGGCCCAGGCGGAGCCCCCGGCGATCACACCGACCAACAGCCCGGCGACGAGCAAGGCATTGTGTTTTGTTGTCATTATTTTTGCCCTCAGGATTGCACGCAAAACCTCATTGCAGAGGCTATGGCAACCATCTTAGAAACCCCGGGGCATGGGCCGTATGCTGCTTTGGTGGCCGCCCTCTCCTCCCTTGGTAGTAGGGCTTGTGGGGCACGCCTAAAACAGCGGCGCCTCGGGAAGTCTTCCCGGCCACAGCGGGAGTTTTTCCGTATCCGCCCGGCGCCCCGGCGTTCCACCCTGTGCAGGCCAAAACCTCCACTGGGAACTGCAACCATGACAATAAGATCGCTACCCGCCCGCTCACCTTTAAGCCTTGCCGTGCAAACCTTCGTGCTGGTGGGCAGCCTGTCCCTCAGTGCCGTAACGTTCGCGGCCGCCGAACCCGCCAAGCCGACGCACAATGTCACCTGGGAAGACATCGCCAACGACCACCTGACCACCCAGGACGTGCTGCAATACGGCATGGGCACCAACGCCCAGCGCTGGAGCCCGCTGGCCCAGGTCAACGACAAGAACGTGTTCAAGCTCACCCCGGCCTGGTCCTACTCGTTCGGCGATGAGAAGCAACGCGGCCAGGAATCCCAGGCCATCGTCAGCGACGGCGTGGTCTACGTCACCGGCTCCTATTCCCGGGTGTTCGCCCTCGACGCCAAGACCGGCAAGCGCCTGTGGACCTACAACCACCGCCTGCCCGACAACATTCGCCCGTGCTGTGACGTGGTCAACCGTGGTGCGGCGATCTTCGGCGACAAGATCTACTTCGGCACCCTCGACGCGCGCCTGATCGCCCTCGACAAAAACACCGGCAAAGTGGTGTGGAACAAGAAGTTCGGCGACCACGCCGCCGGCTACACCATGACCGGCGCCCCGGTGCTGATCAAAGACAAGGTCAGTGGCAAGGTGCTGCTGATCCACGGCAGCTCCGGCGATGAGTTCGGCGTGGTCGGCCAGCTGTTTGCCCGCGACCCGGACACCGGTGAAGAAGTGTGGATGCGCCCGTTCGTGGAAGGCCATATGGGCCGCCTCAACGGCAAGGACAGCACCACCACCGGCGACGTCAAGGCGCCTTCGTGGCCGGATGACCCCACCACCGCAACCGGCAAGGTCGAGGCCTGGAGCCACGGCGGCGGCGCCCCTTGGCAGAGCGCGAGCTTCGATGCCGAGACCAACACGATCATCGTCGGCGCCGGTAACCCCGGCCCGTGGAACACCTGGGCGCGCACTGCCAAGGACGGCAACCCCCACGACTTCGACAGCCTCTACACCTCCGGCCAGGTCGGCGTCGACCCGAGCACCGGCGAAGTGAAGTGGTTCTACCAGCACACCCCCAACGACGCCTGGGACTTTTCCGGCAACAACGAGCTGGTGCTGTTCGACTACAAGGACAAGGACGGCAAGGTGGTCAAGGCCACCGGTCACGCCGACCGCAACGGCTTTTTTTATGTGGTGGACCGCAACAACGGCAAGCTGCAGAACGCCTTCCCCTTCGTCGACAACATCACCTGGGCCAGCCATATCGACCTGAAGACCGGGCGTCCGGTGGAGAACGAAGGCCAGCGTCCGGCCAAGCCCTTGCCGGGTGAAACCAAAGGCAAGCCGGTGGAAGTCTCGCCGCCGTTCCTGGGGGGCAAGAACTGGAACCCCATGGCCTACAGCCAGGACACCGGCCTGTTCTACATCCCGGGCAACCAGTGGAAAGAGGAATACTGGACCGAAGAGGTCAACTACAAGAAAGGCTCGGCGTACCTGGGCATGGGTTTTCGCATCAAGCGCATGTATGACGACCACGTCGGCACCCTGCGGGCGATGAACCCGACCACCGGCAAGGTGGTGTGGGAGCACAAGGAAGCCTTGCCGCTGTGGGCCGGCGTGCTGGCGACCAAGGGCAACCTGGTGTTTACCGGTACCGGCGACGGTTTCTTCAAGGCCTTCGACGCGAAAACCGGCAAGGAGCTGTGGAAGTTCCAGACCGGCAGCGGCATCGTCTCGCCGCCGATCACCTGGGAGCAGGATGGCGAGCAGTATGTCGGCGTCACCGTCGGCTACGGCGGCGCGGTGCCGTTGTGGGGCGGCGACATGGCGGAGCTGACCAAGCCGGTGGCACAAGGCGGGTCGTTCTGGGTGTTCAAGATCCCGAGCTGGGATCAGAAGACCGCGCAAAAATAACCCCCGCGAGAATGCCGGGCCGCCTTTTGCAGCAAGCGGCTTCTTCCCTTGTGGTGAGCGGGCTTGCCCCGCGCTCGGCTGCGCAGCAGTCGTAGAACCTGAGCGCCCGGTGGTGCTGGAGGAATGCCGGGGCCGCTTCGCAGCCCAGCGCGGGGCAAGCCCGCTCACCACTGCAAGCCCCTCACCACAACAAGCCCGCTCACCACAGGATCCCCAGAGGTCGCACGATGAACTACCTGCCCTTGTTACTCCTGCTCTGCCTGCCCGTGGCCCACGCCGAGGATGGCGACGACGCGCCGCTGATCATCAACGGCTGTACCATCGCCGAACACAGCCAATGCCCCGGCGCCAACCTCAAGGGCGCCAACCTGCGCAATCAGGACTTGAGCAAGATGAACCTGGCCGGCGCCGACCTGCGCGAGGCGGATCTGCGCCATGCCAACCTCGACCTGGCCAACCTGGAAAAAGCCCGACTGCAAGGCGCCAACCTGACCCGCGCCAGCCTGCAACAGGCCAACCTGCGCCTGGCCGACTTCAGCGGCGCCACGTTGATGGCGATCCAGGGTTGGGGCCTGTTCGCCCAGGGCGCACAGTTCGAAAACGCCAACCTCAGCGCGGCCTACCTGCAATTTGCGCGGCTGTCGGGGGCGAAAATGCACAAGGCCAACCTGCGCGCGGCCGACCTGGAAATGACCTGGCTGAGCAAGGCCGACCTGCAAGGTGCCGACCTCAGCGATGCCAACCTGCAGGAAGCCAAGTTCGGCGAGAGCAACCTGGAACAGGCCACCCTCACCGGCAGCCGCCAGCACTACGCGAACTTCCAGGATGCCAATATGGAAGGCTGCATCGACTGCCCCACCACCTGGGATCGCTAGCCCCCACCTCCCACAGTGGATGTGTGCGCACCCGGTTATCCAACCACCCGCACCACGCCCATGTCGATCCCCAGGTGCACCAGCTCGGCATGGGAACTCACCTGCAATTTGCTCTTGAGCAAGGTCAGGTGATTGGACACGGTCTTGCTGCTGATATTCAGCTGGTCGGCAATCGTTCGGGTGGGCGTGCCCCTGGCCAGCATCAGGAAAATCTCCAGTTCACGCGGGGTCATGCCCTGCAAGCGTTGATCGCTGGGGGTATAGGCCAGTTCGGTGGCCAGGGCCTGCTCGATGTAGGCGTGGCCGTCGAGGATGCGCCGCACCGCTTCGATCAACACTTCGGGTGCCGAGCTTTTGGTCAGGTAGCCTGAGGCCCCGGCCTCCAGGGCCTGGCGCACCAGGGGCAACTCGTCGTGCATGCTGAAAAACAGCACGCGCAGGTGCGGCAGGCGCTGGCGCAGGCGGCGGGTGGTTTCCAGGCCGCTGATGCCCGGCAGGCCGAAGTCCATGATCACCAGGTGCGGCAGCGCTTCCTGGACCCGGCTCAACGCCTCTTCGCCACTGGCCGCCTCGCGCACTTCAACGGCCGGCAGCAGCGCACGCAACAGGCTGGCATAGCCCTGGCGTACCACCGCGTGGTCATCCACCAACAGAATATTCATGAGGCCTCCAACGGCATGTTCAACGCCAACGCCCAGCCGGCGCCGGGGTGGCTGATGATCTTCAATTCGCCGCCCAGGCAACGGGCGCGTTCGGCCATCGAATACAGGCCCACGCCGGGGCGCTGGGGCGGGTGGGCACCGCGACCGTTATCGCGCACCCACAGGCGCAGGCGCGAACCGTGGTGTTGCAGGCGCACGTGCACCTGGCTGGCGTCGGCATGCCGCAGGATGTTGGTCAGGGCTTCCTGGAGCAGGCGGTACAGATGAGTCTTGCTGGCGCCGGGCAACAGCGGCAGGTCGGTGCTGACCTGCAGGTGGCAGGGAATGCCGTGGCTGGCCTGCCACTGGGTGACCAGCAGCGCAAACGCCTCGGCCATCGGCAGGTGTTGCAGGGCCACCGGATAAAGGTCGTGGACCAGTGCCCGGAAGCCTTGCTGCAAGTGCTCGCAGTGATCCTCGAGTTGCGCCACCGTGGGCGCCAGCAGGTGCGGCTGGTCGGTGGCCAGGCGCAACAGGCAGGCCTGGGCGCGAATGCCGGCCAGGTATTGGCCGAGGTCATCGTGCAGGGTCTGGGCCAGGTGGGTGCGCTCCTGCTCCTGCACCGCCAGCAGGGTCTGGGTAAGCCGGGTGTTATCGGTGCGCGCCTGCTCCAGGGCGTCGGTCATGCGGTTGAAGTGCAGCGCCAGTTGGCGTGCTTCCGGCGCGCCTTGGCTGCGCAGGCGCACATTGAGCTGGCCGGCGCACACCTGTTGCAGTGCGCGCAGCAATTCATCCAGCACGCCCATGCCCCGGCGCACCGCCCAGCGGATGGTCAACAGGCTCAGGGCCAGGGCCAGGGCGCACAGGCCCAGCAGTTGTTGCAGGGAGTCCCAGACCTCGTCGATTTCATCCCGTGGGTCGACAGCGATGGACACACGCCGGCCGTCCGGCAAGTCCAGCACCTGGGCACTGCGCCGCGCCTCGGCAAACAATAGCTGCCCGAGCCAGGCGTCCAGCCCGTCCGCGTCCGGCGCTTGCACGGTGTCGCCGCTCGCCAGCCAGTGCACGCGGACATGGCGCAAACTCGCGGTGAGGTGGGGTTGCAGGCTGGCCGGATCGCGCGCGGCGGTTTCGCTCAGGTAATGCACCACCGCTTCGGCCGATTGCAGCTCGCGCCCCACATCGGCCAGGGCCTGATGCAGCAACAGCGCGGTGCAGGCGCAGGTCACCAGGGCGAAAAAGCCGCACACCCATAGGTTGATGCGCCACAAGGCCGACAAGACGCGCATGCTGGTGTCACTCCTGTGGATAGAGCCCGTGGTGCTCCATGCTAAAACCACACCGCGCGCCCGGGGCTACTACCTTGGTACTGCCCCAGCGCTACTTTCTGCATATTTGCAGCGACGTTCAGGGTTCCTATGCTGGCGCTACCTGTCATGGAGTGCCCTATGCGCCAGCTCGCCCCCTACGCCGTGATCTGCCTGCTGGCAATCGCCTGGGCCGCCACCGGCCAGGCCGCCGAAGCGCCCTTGCAGGTGCAGATCGGCTACCTGGGCTATCGGCCCGATCCGGGCCCGCTGCTCTCGAATGTGATTGCCGAGCCCGCCGATACCGGGCAGCGCGGCGCTGAACTGGCGATCATCGACAGCAACAGCACCGGCGCCTTTCTCAACCAGCGCTACAGCCTGACCAGCGCCACGGTGGACACCCCGGACGCCCTGCTCGCCGCCGCCCAGGCCCAGCATGCCCAGGGCCTGCGCCTGTTCGTGATCAACGCACCCGCCGCCAGCCTGCGCCAACTCAGCGCAGCCCTGCCCGACAGCCTGCTGTTCAACGCCGGCAGCCCGGATGACCGCCTGCGCAGCAGCGACTGCCTGGGCAACGTGCTGCATACCCTGCCCAGCCGCGCGATGCTCGCCGATGCCCTGGCGCAGTTCCTGGTAGTGCGCAAATGGCAGAAAGCACTGCTGATCGTCGGCCCCACCGAGGATGACCAGGCCTACGCCGCCGCCCTGCGGCGCGCCGCCAAACGCTTCGGCGTGCAGCTGGTGGCGGAAAAGGCCTGGCGCTTCGATAACGACCAGCGCCGCAGCGCCCAGGCGGATATGCCGCTGTTCACCCAGACCGCCGAATACGACGTGGTGCTGGTGGCCGACGAGCGCGGCGACTTCGGCGAGTACGTGCCCTACCAGACCTGGTACCCGCGCCCCGTCGCCGGCACCCAGGGCCTGACGCCCACCGGCTGGCACAAAACCGTCGAGACCTACGGCGCCGCCCAATTGCAGAAACGCTTCGAGGCCCTGGCCGGGCGCTGGATGAACGACCGTGACTTCGCCGCCTGGATGGCCGTGCGCAGCGTCGCCAGTGCAGTGAGCAAGTTGCGCCAGGTCGAGCCCATGGCGATCCGCCAAGTGGAAATCAGCGAGCAACTGCCCCTGGACGGCTTCAAGGGTCGCAAGCTCAGCTACCGCCCCTGGAACGGCCAACTGCGCCAGCCGATTCCCATCGTGCAGCCCCGCGCGCTGGTCAGCACCTCGCCCCAGGACGGTTTCCTGCACCCCACCAACGAAATGGACAGCCTGGGCTATGACAAACCCGAGGTGACCTGCCGCTTCCCTTGATCACCTACCCACAATAATAAGGAATCCGCCATGCGCCGCACCCTGCTCCCATGCGCCCTGCTGCTTGCCGCCGGGCACGCCGTGGCCAGTACCGCCTGGGTCTCCAACGAGAAAGACAACAGCCTGAGCCTGATCGACATGCAGACCCTGCAAGTCACCGACACCCTCAAGGTCGGCCAGCGTCCGCGAGGCTTGCTGCTGTCCCATGACAACAAGCTGCTGTACATCTGCGCCAGCGACTCGGACCGCGTGCAGGTGATGGACGTGGCCACGCGCAGGATCATCAAGGAACTGCCCTCCGGCAAAGACCCCGAGCAGTTCGCCCTGCACCCCAATAACCGCTGGCTGTACGTATCCAACGAAGACGATGCGCTGGTCACCGTGATCGACACCGAGACCTCCAAGGTGCTCGGCCAGATCAACGTCGGCGTCGAGCCCGAAGGCATGGCCGTGAGCCCGGATGGCAAGTGGGCGGTGAACACCAGCGAAACCACCAACATGCTGCACTGGATCGACACCAGCACCCAGACCCTGGCCGACAGCACCCTGGTGGACCAGCGCCCGCGCTTCGTCGAGTTCAACCACGATGGCTCGCAGCTGTGGGCCTCGGCGGAAATCGGCGGCACCGTGACCATCCTCGACGTGGCCAGCCGCGCGATCCTCAAGACCCTGACCTTCAAGATCAAGGGCGTGCACCCGGACAAAGTCCAGCCGGTCGGCATCAAGCTCAGCGCCGACGGCAAGTACGGCTTTGTCGCCCTCGGCCCGGCCAACCATGTGGCGGTGATCGACGCCAGGACCTTCGAGGTCCTCGACTACCTGTTGGTGGGCCGCCGCGTGTGGCAGATGGCATTTACCCCGGACGAGAAACAGTTGCTGGCCACCAACGGCGTGAGCGGTGATGTGTCGGTGATCGATGTGGACAGCCTCAAGGTGATCAAGTCGGTGAAGGTCGGGCGTTATCCGTGGGGCGTGGTGGTCACGCCATGAACGCCCTGGAGGTGCGCGACCTGAACTTCGCCTACGGCGCACGGCAGGCCTTGTGCGAGGTGAGTTTCAGCCTGGCGCCAGGGCGTTTTGCGGCGCTGCTGGGGCCCAATGGCGCCGGCAAATCCACCTTGATCGCCCTGCTCACGCGGCTGTATGACCTGCAAAGCGGCGATATTCGCGTGGGCGGTCATTCCCTGCGTGAGGCGCCGCGTGCGGCCCTCACCCAGCTGGGTGTGGTGTTCCAGCAGAGCACCCTGGACCTGGATTTGAGCGTGGAACAGAACCTGCGCTACCACGCCGCGCTGCATGGTTTATCGCGGCGCCAGACCGACCTGCGCGTCGCCGCCGAACTGGCCCGCCAGGCCCTCACCGAACGGCGCCGGGAAAAAGTCCGCGAACTGAACGGCGGGCACCGCCGCCGCGTGGAAATCGCCCGCGCATTGCTGCATGAGCCGCGCCTGCTGCTGTTGGATGAGGCCAGCGTCGGCCTCGACCCCGCCAGCCGCCTGGCGCTGAACCAGCACGTGCGCGGCCTGTGCCGCGAACAGGGCATCAGCGTGCTGTGGACCACTCACCTGCTCGACGAAGTACAGGCCGACGATGCCTTGATGATCCTGCATCAGGGCCGCCTGGTGGCCAGTGGGCAAGTCGCTGCCTTGATCGCGCAGCAAGGCGGCGATCTGGGCAGCGTGTTCGCGCACTTGACTCGCCCCACCACGACGGGAGCGGCGGCATGAACGCTTACTGGCAATGCCTGCGCGGCATCGTCCTGCGCGAGTGGCTGCGCTTTGTGTTGCAGCGCACGCGGTTTCTCAGCGCGCTGGTGCGCCCGTTACTGTGGCTGCTGGTGTTCGCCGCCGGGTTCCGCGCTGCGCTGGGCATCTCGGTGATCGAACCCTACGACACCTACATCCCCTACGAGGTGTACATCATTCCGGGGCTGGCCTGCATGATCCTGCTGTTCAACGGCATGCAAGGCTCGCTGTCGATGGTCTACGACCGCGAGATGGGCAGCATGCGCGTGCTGCTGACCAGCCCGTTGCCGCGCACATTCTTGCTGTGCAGCAAGCTGTTGGCCACCGCGCTGATTTCGCTGTTGCAGGTGTATGGGTTCCTGGCGATCGCCTGGGTGTACGGCGTGCAACCGCCGGCCATGGGGCTGGTCGTCGCCCTGCCGGCGTTGCTGCTGGTGGCCTTGATGTTGAGTGCCCTGGGCCTGTTGCTGTCGAATGCGATTCGCCAGCTGGAGAACTTTGCCGGGGTGATGAACTTCGTGATCTTCCCGCTGTTTTTCCTGTCATCGGCGCTGTACCCGCTGTGGAAGATGCGCGACTCCAGTGAATGGCTGTACTGGCTGTGTGCGGTCAACCCGTTTACCCACGCCGTGGAGCTGGTGCGCTTTGCCCTGTACGAACGCTTCGCCGGCCTGGCCCTGGCGGTGTGCCTGGGCTTGACCGTGCTGTTCGCAGTGTTGGCGGTGCTGACCTTCAATCCCCAGCATGCGGCGTTGCGCAAAAAAGGCTAAGGGTGGCAAAACTACTACTTTGGTACTGGTTTTCCTGTCTATCGTCGCATTCCCAAGGGCTCGGGACTCACGTGTAATGCATGCATAACGATAAGGATTGTCCTGCCATGCTGCCTGCCCGACTGCCTCTATTGGCGCTGCTGTGCCTGTTCGTCGCCCACGTCCAGGCTGACGCCCCACTGTTTTCCGCCGAGGGCTACCGCATCAGCCTGTACCGCAGCCCCACGCCCGACCACCTGCCAGGCGCCACGATCGTCGACACCGCGGCCCTGCAAACCCTGCTCAACCAAAGCCCGGCGCCAGTGCTGATCGATGTGTACCGCCGCCAATGGCTGCAAGGCCGCTTCATCGAAGACCAGCCCCACGCCAACCTGCCCGGCAGCCACTGGCTGGCCAATACCGGCGACGGCGACCTGACGCCGGAGTGGCAAAGCTATTTCGTGCGCCACTTGTATGCCTACAGCGGCGGCGACCTCAAGCGACCGTTGGTCTTCTATTGCCGCTCCGATTGCTGGCTGAGTTGGAACGCGGTAAAACGTGCCGCCAACCTCGGCTATACCTCTGTGTACTGGTATCGCGACGGCCTGGATGCCTGGGAAGCGGCGAAGCTGCCGGTGACGGTCGCCCAACCCGAGCCATTTCAAACCTCACAATAAGAAAGGTGAACGGCCATGTACAAAATCCTGATTGCCGACGATCACCCACTGTTTCGCGAAGCGATCCATAACGTCATCAGCGACGGCTTCCCCGGCAGCGAAGTGATGGAAACCGCCGACCTCGACAGCGCCCTGGCATTGACCCAGGAACACGACGACCTCGACCTGATCCTGCTCGACCTGAACATGCCCGGCATGCATGGCCTCAATGGCCTGATCAACCTGCGCAACGAGGCACCGACCATTCCGGTGGTGATCGTCTCGGCCGAGCAGGACAAGCAGGTCGTGCTGCAAGCCATCACCTACGGCGCCGTGGGTTTTATCACCAAGTCCTCGCCGCGCCTGCAAATGACCGAGGCGATCCAGCAGATTCTCAACGGCAACGTGTACCTGCCGCCGGACATCATCCGCACCCAGAAGCCCGGCACCCACCGGCGCCTCAACGAAAACCCCGGCTTCGCCCCCGAACTGCTGCAAGCCCTGACGCGCAAGCAGTTGCTGGTGCTGGAGCGCATGACCAAGGGCGAGTCGAACAAGCAGATCGCCTACACCCTGGAGATTGCCGAGACCACGGTGAAGGCCCATGTGTCGGCGATCCTGCGCAAGTTGAATGTGCATAACCGGGTGCAGGCGATCCTCAGTGCCGGGGATATCGATTTCGGCTCGTACCTGCGCCGCTGACCCATCTGACACAACACAAATCAAAGGTGGGAGGGGGCTTGCCTCGATGGCGGTGCATCAGTCAATTAGATGTCGACTGACACTCTGCTATCGGGGGCAAGCCCCCTCCCACATTGGTTCTCTGTTTGTCAGGGCCGGCCGAGCAGGTGGCTCATGGCGGTCTTGAGTTTCATCGGGCGTACCGGCTTGTGCATCAGCGTGTGCCCCAACTCGCGAATTTGCAGCTTGAGTTCATTGCTGTAGTTGGCGGTGATCATCAGCGCCGGGATCGCGCGGCCGCGGCGCCCATTGATGCGGGCGACGGCGTCGACGCCGTTCTGGTCGTCGTCGAGGTGGTAGTCGGCGATCAGCAGGTCGGCTTCGGCATGGTAGTTGTCCACCTGCCGCGCCAGGTCCTGCTCGGACAACGCGGTGATCACCTGGCAGCCCCAGCCTTCGAGCAAGGTGCGCATGCCCGCGCAGATCGCCGCGTCGTTATCCAGGACCCACACCCGCGCGCCTTGCAGGCGTTCGAGCATCGGCTCGCTCATGGCCAGCATTGGCAGCGACTTGGGCGCCGTGGCGCTCAACGGCACCTCTACCGAGAACATCGAGCCCTTGCCCGGCCAGGATTTGACGCTGATGCGATGCCCCAGGATCCCGGCGATCTTTTCCACGATCGCCAGCCCCAGGCCCAGCCCACGGTCCTGGTCGGGCCGCTGCACATCGCCGCGCTTGAACTCCTGGAAGATCTCTTCCAGGCGCTCCTCGGCGATACCCATGCCGCTGTCCCACACCTGGATCGACAAACGCTGATGCTGGCGGCGACAGCCCAGTACCACCCGCCCCTTGTAGGTGTAGCGAAGCGCATTGCTCAGCAGGTTGCGCAGAATCCGCGCCAGCAACTGGATATCGCTGCGCACCAGTGCCGAACAGCCGACAAAATGCAATTCCAGGCCTTCGCTGCGGGCCAATTCGGTGTACTCGACGGCCAGGTTGTCGAGCAATTCACTCAGGGCAAACGGCGCGATGTCGGCCTTGATCACCCCGGCATCCAGCTTGGAAATATCCACCAGGGTGCCCAGCAGGTTTTCCACGTCTTCCAGGGAATTGCTCACGTTGCGCACCAGGGTTTCGCTGGGCCGCTCCAGCAATGCGCTGGTAAACAGGCGCGCCGCGTTCAGGGGTTGCAGCAGGTCATGGCTGACGGCGGCGAGAAATTTGGTTTTCGACAGGTTGGCCTGCTCGGCCTCGAGCTTGGCTTCGCGCAGGCGCGCCTCCATGCGCCGGCGCTCGTCGATCTCCTGCAATAACTGATCGTTGAGCGCGGTGAGTTCCGAGGTGCGCTGGGCCACGCGTTGCTCCAGGTGCTGATAGGCCTGGTGCAGGGCTTCGGCGGTACGGCGGCGTTCGGTGATGTCGCGGATCAGCACGAAGATCCCCACCACTTCGCCGCTGGCCAGCATATTCGGCACATAGGAACGCAGCATGTAGCGCTCCTGGTTATTGATGTTGGTCTCGGCGAATTCGAAGGTCACGCTTTCCCCGGCCAGGGCGCGGGCGACGTAGGCATCCAGGCGCTGGCAATGCTGTTCGCTGTGGACTTCACGCAGGCTCTGGCCGAGCATCATGCCGCGCGGCCAGCAATACCATTCTTCATAGACTTTATTGGTGAACTCATAGACCAGGTCGGCATTCAGGTAGCCGATCAGGGCCGGGACGTTATCGGTGATCAGGCGAATCCAGCGTTCGCTTTCCTGGGCCTTTTGCGCCGCCGCCTGTTCGCCGCGCAGGGTTTCGGCGCGCAGCCGGGCGTTGATCAGCAAGTGGTTGCTGGCCTTGAGTTCGGCCATCGCCTGGTTCAGCGCGTCGGTGCGTTCGCGCACCTGCTCGGCCAGCACCACCGAATGCTGGAAGGTGGTGTAGGGGTTATTGCCCTGGGCCATGCCGGACTCGATGCGCTCGATCAGCGCCGCGTTGATCCGTGCCAGCTTGTGGTTGTCCTGTTGCAGCTGGGCAACCTGGGCGAGCAGTTCAGCGCCGGCCTCGGGCAATGGCGACCCCGGTGAAGGTCTGGTTGATATGCATGCCATTGAACTGTTCTCCGTAGGTGTTGAAACCCATCACCCGCTGGTCGCGCAGGAAACCGCCGATCTGTTCCAGATTGCCTGAGTCTTCCAACTCCAGGCGGCGCAGGAAGCAGTCGCAGCCGATGGTCAACAGCAGGTCGCCAAGGCGCGCTTGCAGGCCGTCGAACAGGGTTTGCAGGTTTGGCAGGATCGGTCCGGGCTTCATCACGGTAAGGACGATGCCGTTTTCCACCGCGCAGTAGAAACTCAGGCTGAGGTCGTCGTGCACTTGCTGGATCGCGCGCACGTAGTACTGGTCATGGATGCGCACCGCCAGCGGGTGCGCCGCGAAGACGCGGTGGTCGAGGTCGGCCACGGCCACGCCGATATGCCGCGCGTACTCTTCGGCGGCGGGTTCGGCGTTAAGCTCGAAGACCCGGCGCGACGGGCTGTCGGCGCCGGTCACCACCAGTTTTTCGCTGCGCGGCAGGATGTGGTGGGTGGTGAACACCTCGAAATCCAGCCAGGTATTGACCAGCACCACCACCGCCGCGCCGCTGTGGAAGGCGCCGTTGAAGTACACGTGGGTGTGGGTGAGGAAGTTGTCGTCGCCGGCCGAACCGCCGAAATGCGGAATGTCGCCGAGCGCCGCGCTGAGGGCGGCGAGCACCATTTCTTCGCGACTGGACAGGCCATCGAGCAGGGTCAGGGCGAAGGTGTTGCCCTTGATCGGTGCCAGGGTATTGCTGCGGCAACCGCCGACCAGACGTTCGACCATCTGCTGGGCGTCGATCAGGCTGAAGTGTTCCACCTGGTCGATCAGTTCCGTGGCGATGGAAAAGTGCGCATGGTTGAAGCCCATCGCCGTAATGCAATTGCGGCCGTAGCCCTGGGGCGTGATCTCGCCAGCGCTGGTGCAGCCCACCACGCGTACGTTGCCGAAACACTCCTGCAGGGCGCGGCCCAGGGCCTGCAGGTCGTAGGACGCCGAGCAGAAAAACAGCACGAAGCCCAGGTACGGATGCAACAGTTGCCGCGCCAACTCCTCGGCGGCCTGCCCGGCATCGGTGGCCTGGGACATGGCACTGACTACGCCTTCACTGTTGTGCATCGTTGCCTCCCCCTCTGAAGCATGAGTGTACGAAGGGCGGAGGGTGGGACCTATGCTACTTGGGTACTGGGTGGGGGCATGCGATGGGATGAATCGCTCAAAAACAAGGGAGACTCAAATGTGGGAGGGGGCAAGCCCCCTACCACATTTGGATTGCATTTCAGGTTCAGAGCACGGCGTTGACCAGCATGCCAATCGCCACCAGCACACAAAGGCTGGCAAACCCCACCTGCAAGGTGCGTGCGGCAATCACCGAACACAAGCGCCGGCCGATCAGCATGCCGACGATACTCGCCGCGATGAACACCCAACCCATGGGTTCGATGCGCACCCCGGCATGGAACGCGCCGGCCACGCCGATCAGCGAAATCAGGCTGATCACCATCAGCGACGTGGCGACGATGCCGCGCATCTGCACGTCGGTGAGTTGCTTGAACGCCGGTACGATCAGAAAGCCGCCGCCCACCCCGAGCAAACCCGAGACCGCCCCGGTCACCGCGCCCAGTGCGGCCAGGGTGGCGCTGCATTTGGCGGTCCAGGCCAGGCGCCCGGTCTGCTGGTTGAGCATGCAGTTCTTCTGGCCCCAGAACGCCGCGCCATGATCGCTCGGCCCGGCCTCAAGCTTTTCGCGCTGCAACATGCGCCAGGCCACCAGCACCATCAAGGCGCTGAACAGCCCCATCAATACGGGCTCCGGCATTTGGTGGGCGAGAAACACCCCGACCGGCGAAAACAGCGCGCCAAGCAACGCGATCAACAGCGCGGCGCGGTAACGCACCAGGCCGTGGCGCAAGCCGTCAATCGCCCCGACGGCCGCGGCCGCGCCCACCGCCAGCAACGACACCGGCGCGGCCTGGGTCATCGTCAAGCCCAGCCCCAGCACCAGCGCCGGTACCCCGAGGATGCCGCCGCCCGCGCCGGTCAGGCCCATGACCAGGCCCATCAACATCCCCAACACACTGGCCAGCAGCATTCAATCCACCTTGCTCAGACGGGTCAGCCACTCGCGGCCCTTGAGCATGCCGTTCCAGTAGAACCACGGCAGCAATGTGGCTTTGAGGAACCACATCGAACGGCGCGCCCGGGTCGGGTCGAGGGGAAAGGTCGGCAGCAGCTTGCCGCCGTAGCCGAACTCGGCCAGCACCACCTTGCCCTTCTCCACCGTCAGCGGGCACGAACCGTAGCCGTCGTACTTGAGCGGCAGCGGCGCCTGTTTGCGCAGGGCCAGCAGGTTTTCGGCGACCACCACGATTTGCTTGCGCACCGCGGCGGCGGTCTTGGCATTGGTGGTGCCGCACACATCGCCCAGGCCGAAGATGTGCGGGTAGCGCAGGTGTTGCAGGCTGTGGGGGTTCACCTCGCACCAGCCGGCGGCGTCGGCCAACGGGCTGTGGCGAATGAAATCCGGCGCAACTTGCGGCGGCACCACATGCAGCAGGTCGAAGGATTTTTCCTCGACGGTGACGTTGCCCTCGGCGTCCTTCACCTCGAACCAGGCCTTGCGCACCGGTCCGTCGACCTTGACCAGGTTGGCGTTGAACGCCAGGCGCGCGTGGTATTTCTCCACGTACTTCATCAACGGCGGCACAAAGGTCGCCACGCCGAACAGCGCCGCGCCGGCCAGGTTGAATTCGACGTCGATGTGCTTGAGGTCGCCCTGCCTGAGCCAGTGATCGCAGGACAGGTACATGGCCTTTTGCGGCGCACCCGCGCATTTGATCGGCATGGCCGGCTGCGTAAAGATCGCCTTGCCGCCCTTGAGTTGCTGCACCAGTTGCCAGGTGTAGGCGGCGCTTTCGTAGCTGTAATTGGAGGTGACGCCGTGCTGGCCCAGGGTCTCTTCCAGGCCTTCGACCTTCTCCCAGGCCAGGCGCAGGCCGGGGCAGACGATCAGGTTGTTCCAGGTCACCCGCTGGCCGCTGTCGAGCACCAGGGTGTCCTCATCCGGCAGCAACTCGGTAACGGCAGCCTGCACCCAAGTGACGCCATTGGGCAGCACGTCGGCCAGGGGGCGTCGGGTTTTTTCCAGGTCGTAGGCGCCGCCGCCGACCAGGGTCCAGGCCGGCTGGTAGCAGTGATGATCGCTGGGTTCGATCAGGGTGATGTTGAGGTCGGGGTCGCGCTTGAGCAGGCTGGCCAGCAGGCCGATGCCTGCCGAACCGCCGCCGATGACGACGATATCGCCACTGATGGTTGGCCCCCAGTGTTGGTCGGTCATGGTCTATTGCCTTTTATCGTCAATGCACACAAGGGTCGCTGCCGTATGGCGTCACGCCCAGCTTTTTATCACCGCGCCGCAGTAAAGGCCGGACAGTGTCTTCATCACTTGGATCACTTCATGGCTGGCCAGCCCGTAGAAGATGTACTTGCCTTCGCGACGGGTGGCGACCAGCCCTTCGTCACGCAGGATGCCCAACTGCTGTGACAGCGTGGGCTGGCGTACGCCGGTCATGGTTTCCAGCTCGCCGACGTTGCGCTCGCCCTGGGTCAACTGGCACAGAATCAACAACCGATCCTCATTGGCCAGGGCCTTGAGCAAGGCACAGGCCTTGGACGCCGACGCGCGCAACTGGGCGACTTCGCCTTCACTCAGAGTAGATTCCATTTGCCTCGGGTCCTTTGCGTCACTTAAGCTCAAAACATTATGTGTAAATGTAAAGTGATTGTAATCACTTTTTTCAACATCAGGGGCAGCCGTCATGTCAGCGTTGATTCATTCCTTTCTGGACGAGGCATCGTCGACCTACACCTACGTCGTCTATGAAACGGACGGCGGCCCCTGTGCCATCGTCGATTCGGTGCTCAATTACGACCCGGCCTCCGGACGCACCGACACCGCCCAGGCCGACAAGGTCATTGCCTTTGTGCGTGAGCACGGCTTGCAGGTGCAATGGCTGCTGGAAACCCACGCCCATGCCGACCACCTGTCGGCTGCGCCGTACCTGCGCCGCACCCTGGGCGGCAAGATCGCCATCGGCCAGAGCATCAGCAAGGTGCAGGACGTGTTCAAGCATCTTTTCAACCTGGAGCCGGAATTTCGCGTCGATGGCTCGCAGTTCGACCACCTGTTTGCGCCGGATGAAATCTTCCACATCGGTACCATCAAGGCCCAGGCCCTGCACGTGCCCGGGCATACCCCGGCGGACATGGCCTACCTGATCGACGACCGCTTGATCCTGGTGGGCGACACCCTGTTCATGCCCGATGTCGGCACCGCCCGCTGCGACTTCCCCGGCGGCGATGCGCGCCAGCTGTATGCGTCGATGCGCAAACTGCTGGCCTTTGCCCCCGACACCCAGCTGTATGTATGCCATGACTACCCGCCCGAAGGCCGCGAGGCCAAATGCCTGACCAGCGTGGCGGAACAGCGCGCGGGCAATATCCATGTGCATGACGGGGTGGATGAAGCGGCGTTCGTGGCGATGCGCACCCAACGCGATGCCGGGCTGGGGATGCCCACGCTGTTGTTGCCGGCGATCCAGGTGAATGTGCGGGCCGGTCATATGCCGCCAGCGGAGGAGAACGGGGTGGTGTACTTGAAGATTCCGTTGAACCAGCTCTAAGGCCGTCCTGCATGGCGTCCATGCCGTTCCATGCTCCTGGGGTGTTGCGCAGGTGTGATCAGGCTACGGCAAATTTCGACACGATCTGCTTGAGGTCCACCGCCAGCCTCGACAGTTCTTGACTGGCGATCGAGGTCTGGCCGGCCGCTGAAGAACTCTGGATGGAAAGATCACGGATGCTGATCAGGTTCTGGTCCACCGAGCGGGCCACATGGGCCTGTTCCTCGGAGGCTGTGGCGATCAACAGGTTGCGGTCATTGATGTCGGCGATGGCCTCGGTGATCTGAGTAATCGCCAGGCCTGCTTCATGGGCGATCTTCAGTGAATCCACCGCTTCGTTGCGGTTGAGGGCCATGGACGACACCGCTTCGCTGGAGCACGTCTGGATTTTCGCGATCATCTGCTCGATTTCCTGGGTCGAGGTCTGTGTTCTATGGGCCAGTGCCCGCACTTCGTCGGCCACCACCGCAAAGCCCCGGCCCTGCTCCCCTGCCCTGGCGGCTTCAATGGCGGCGTTCAAGGCCAGCAGGTTGGTTTGCTCGGCAATCGAGCGGATCACTTCAACCACCCGCGCAATATCCTGGGCCTGCTTGGCGAGCCCTTCGACTTCGACGCCGGTCTGCTGCACCGTGGCGCTGAGCTTCTCGATGGAGGCGATGGTTTGCGTCACACGCTCCTGGCCGACTTTGGCCGAGCGTTGGGAGTCCTGGGTGGACTGGGACGCCGACACCGCATTGCGCGCCACTTCTTCAACTGCTGCCGTCATTTGGTTCACCGCCGTGGCGGCCTGATCGGTTTCCATGCTTTGGCGTTCAATACCGGCGCTGGACTCGCGGGTGATGGCGCTCATCTCCTCCGCCGCCGAAGCCAATTGCCCGGACGCCTCGGAGATGTGCTGCAAGGTACTTTTCAGGTTCATTTGCATGGACGCGGTGGACCGTTGCAACGCGGTCAACTCGTCATTGCCATTGATGGCAATCGCCACGCGCAGATCGCCGTCGGCAATCTTGCCGGTCGATACCAGCAATTCACGCACCGGAGTAATGATGCTGCGGGTAAACAGGCTTGCTACCACGACGGTGATCAGCAAGGAGGCGGCCATCAATATCCAGGTGAACAGACGCGCCGCGTCATATTCGCTGGAAGCCACCTGCACCGCCGCCTTGGAGCCCCGTTCATTCAACGCGATCAACTCGCTGATGGAACGCTGCACATCCAGGGCAATCGGCCCGTTGACTTCGCGCAGGTAGGTCGACATCTGTTCAGCGGACAGGGTGGAGGCTTGCGCAAGAAATTCGTCTATCTTCTGGCTGTAGTTCTTTATGCCGGTTAAGGCGTCGTTGTACTTGGCTTGCTCTTCGGGGCCTGAGACTAACGGCCCATAGCGTTCGGCAATTTCGAGGGCTTCGGTACGGGTCGCCTTGAGTTTTTCCAGGGAGGCCGGATCCTGGCGGCTGATATCCATGGCATAACGACGTAGATCGAGACGAAGTTTATAAAACGCCGAATCTATTTCACCCGCCAACCGAATACTGGGGAGCCAGTTAGTTTCGATTTCAACCGTCGACGAATAGACCTTATCGACTTTTATCAGGGTCATTGCCCCTTGTATCAGCAGCAAAAGGCACACCAGGCCAAAACACAGTGTGGTACGGAAGTTCAACTTCAAGGCTCTCATGGACATCGCGGCTTACCCCTTCCTGGGCCGCGAACTTCACGGCCTCATGGGGCCAATGTGTTGAAATGCGTGTGAAAAATACGTGACCGCTGATGCAATTTTTCATTAACTAAAAATAAAAAGCCCGCCCTGATTATTACTTGGCTAACTATCAGGATCAGCGGTGCAGCCTCCTATTGGGATCAAACCATTAATCCACCCGGCGGCAATGGCAGCGCCGTCTTGTAGCGCACTTGCTTGAGGGCAAAGCTCGAGCGGATGTTGGCGACCCCCGGCACCTTGGTCAGGAAGTCCATCATGAAACGCTCCAGCGACTGGATCGTCGGCACCAACACCCGGATCAAATAGTCCGGATCGCCGGCCATCAAGTAGCACTCCATCACCTCGGGCCGGTCGGAAATCGCGCCTTCGAACTGCTGCAACGCCAGCTCGTTCTGCTTTTCCAGGCTCACATGGATAAACACGTTGACGTGCAGCCCCAGCAGATCGGCGTCAAGCAGCGTGACTTGCTCGCGAATCAGGCCCAGTTCCTCCATCGCCTTGACCCGGTTGAAACAGGGTGTAGGCGACAGGTTGACCGAGCGGGCCAGGTCGGCGTTGGTAATCCGCGCATTCTCCTGCAGGGCGTTGAGAATGCCGATATCGGTACGGTCCAGTTTGCGCATGAGACAAAATCACCTGTTTATTATGTTTATGCAGGTTTTTTATCCGCAAATGATCGCGGGCGCAATGAAACACAGATAAATATTCTTCTAAGCCACGCCTATGATTGTTGTAGGACAAGATTTCTTCTACCCGAAGACGGACTGTCAGCTAGCGCGCCCACTACAAGAAATTCACAAGATAGAGCGTAGAAAGCCATGACCCAGCAGTACGAACCCCTTCGCCTGCACGTGCCCGAACCCTCGGGCCGTCCAGGCTGCAAGACCGACTTTACCTACCTGCGCCTGACCGACGCAGGCCTGGTGCGCAAACCCGCCATCGACGTAGAACCCGCCGACACCGCCGACCTGGCCAAGGGCCTGATCCGCGTGCTCGACGACCAGGGCCAGGCCCTGGGCCCGTGGGCCGAAGGGGTTCCCGTTGAAGTCATGCGCAAAGGCATGCGCGCCATGCTCAAGACGCGGATCTTCGACAACCGCATGGTGGTCGCCCAGCGTCAGAAAAAAATGTCGTTCTACATGCAAAGCCTTGGCGAAGAAGCCATCGGCAGCGCCCAGGCCCTGGCCTTGAACATCGACGACATGTGCTTCCCCACCTACCGCCAGCAAAGCATCCTGATGGCCCGCGACGTGCCGCTGGTGGACCTGATCTGCCAGTTGCTGTCCAACGAGCGCGACCCGCTCAAGGGTCGCCAGTTGCCTATCATGTATTCGGTCAAGGACGCAGGTTTCTTCACCATTTCCGGCAACCTTGCCACCCAATTCGTACAGGGTGTGGGCTGGGGCATGGCCTCGGCCATCAAGGGCGATACCAAGATCGCCTCGGCCTGGATCGGTGACGGCGCCACCGCCGAATCCGACTTCCACACCGCCCTCACCTTCGCCCACGTGTACCGCGCGCCGGTGATTCTCAACGTGGTCAACAACCAGTGGGCCATCTCCACCTTCCAGGCCATCGCCGGTGGTGAAGCCACCACCTTCGCCGGACGCGGCGTCGGCTGTGGCATCGCCTCCCTGCGCGTGGACGGCAACGACTTTATCGCGGTGTACGCCGCCTCCGCCTGGGCCGCCGAGCGTGCGCGCCGCAACCTCGGCCCAACCCTGATCGAATGGGTCACCTACCGTGCCGGTCCGCACTCCACCTCGGACGATCCGTCCAAATACCGCCCCGCCGACGACTGGAGCCACTTCCCGCTGGGCGACCCGATTGCCCGCCTCAAGCAGCACCTGATCAGGATTGGCCAGTGGTCCGAAGAGGAGCACGCGGCGGTCAGTGCCGAACTGGAAGCCGAGGTGATCGCCGCGCAGAAACAGGCCGAACAGTACGGCACCCTGGCCGGTGGCCAGATCCCAAGCGCCGCGACCATGTTCGAAGACGTCTATAAAGAGATGCCGGAGCACCTGAAGCGCCAGCGTCAAGAGTTGGGGATCTGACATGAACGATCACAACAACAGCATCGAATTGGAAACCGCCATGACCACCACCACCATGACCATGATCCAGGCCCTGCGCTCGGCCATGGATGTGATGCTTGAACGTGATGACAACGTGGTGGTGTTCGGCCAGGACGTCGGTTACTTCGGCGGTGTATTCCGCTGCACCGAAGGCTTGCAGACCAAATACGGCAGCTCGCGGGTGTTCGACGCACCGATCTCCGAAAGCGGCATTATCGGCGTGGCCGTGGGCATGGGTGCCTACGGCCTGCGGCCGGTGGCCGAGATCCAGTTCGCCGACTACGTCTACCCCGCCACCGACCAGATCATCTCCGAAGCGGCGCGCCTGCGTTATCGCTCGGCCGGCCAGTTCACCGCGCCCTTGACCATGCGCATGCCCTGCGGCGGCGGCATCTACGGCGGCCAGACCCACAGCCAGAGCATCGAAGCGGTGTTCACCCAGGTCTGCGGCCTGCGTACGGTGATGCCGTCCAACCCCTATGACGCCAAGGGTCTGCTGATTGCCTCCATCGAGAACGATGACCCGGTGATCTTCCTTGAGCCCAAGCGCCTGTACAACGGCCCGTTCGACGGCCACCACGACCGCCCGGTAACACCGTGGTCGAAACACCCGCAAGCGCAAGTTCCGGACGGTTACTACACGGTGCCGCTGGACGTGGCCGCCATCGTGCGTCCGGGCTCGGCCGTCACTGTGCTGACCTACGGCACCACTGTGTATGTGTCGCAGGTCGCCGCCGAAGAAACCGGCATCGACGCCGAAGTCATCGACCTGCGCAGCCTGTGGCCGCTGGACCTGGATACCATCGTCAAGTCCGTGAAGAAGACCGGCCGTTGCGTGGTGGTGCACGAAGCCACCCGCACCTGCGGCTTTGGTGCCGAGTTGGTAGCGCTGGTGCAGGAGCATTGCTTCCACCACCTGGAAGCGCCGATCGAACGCGTCACCGGTTGGGACACCCCCTACCCGCACGCGCAGGAGTGGGCGTATTTCCCAGGCCCGTCCCGAGTGGGCGCGGCGTTGAAACGGGTCATGGAGGTCTGAATGGGCACGCACGTTATCAAGATGCCGGACATTGGCGAAGGCATCGCGGAAGTTGAATTGTCGCAGTGGCATGTGAAGGTCGGCGACATGGTCGTCGAAGACCAGGTGCTGGCGGATGTGATGACCGACAAGGCGATGGTGGACATTCCCTCGCCGGTCCATGGCAAGGTGATTGCCCTCGGCGGCGAGCCGGGTGAAGTCATGGCGGTGGGCAGTATTCTGATCAGCATTGAAGTGGAAGGTGCGGGTAACGCCAAAGACGTGCCGGTGGCGAAAGAAGCGCCCAAGGCTGCGCCCGTTGTCGAGGCCAAACCTGCACCGGTGGTTGAAAACAAGCCCGCGCCCGTCGTGACCGCACAGGCCCCCGTGGCCCGCGAGGCCGACGAACGCCCCCTGGCCTCCCCCGCCGTGCGCAAGCATGCGCTGGATGCCGGGATTCAACTGCGTCTGGTACAGGGCTCCGGCCCCGCCGGGCGGATCCTGCACGAAGACCTCGAGGCCTACCTGCAACAAGGGGCTTCAAAGCCTTCGACGGCCGCCAATCCTTACGCCGAACGCAACGACGAAGAACAGATCCCGGTGATCGGCATGCGCCGCAAGATCGCCCAGCGCATGCAGGACGCCACCCGGCGCGCCGCGCATTTCAGCTATGTGGAAGAGATCGACGTCACCGCCCTCGACGAGCTGCGCGTGCACCTCAACGAGAAGCACGGCGCCACGCGCGGCAAGCTGACGTTGCTGCCGTTTATCGTGCGCGCCATGGTCATGGCGCTGCGGGACTTCCCGCAGATCAACGCGCGCTACGACGACGAAGCCCAGGTCATCACCCGCCTCGGCGCAGTGCATGTGGGCGTCGCCACCCAGAGCGACGTGGGCCTGATGGTGCCGGTGGTGCGTCACGCCGAAGCGCGCAGCCTGTGGGGCAACGCTGAGGAAATCGCGCGCTTGGCCAGCGCCGCGCGCAATGGCAAGGCCAGCCGCGATGAGCTGTCCGGTTCGAGCATTACCCTGACCAGCCTGGGCGCCCTGGGCGGTATCGTCAGCACCCCGGTGCTGAACCTGCCGGAGGTGGCCATCGTCGGCGTCAACCGTATCGTCGAGCGGCCGATGGTGATCAAGGGCCAGATCGTGATCCGCAAGATGATGAACCTCTCCAGCTCCTTCGATCACCGCGTGGTCGATGGCATGGACGCGGCGCAATTCATCCAGGCCATTCGCGGCCTGCTCGAACAACCCGCCAGCCTGTTCCTGGAGTAAGGGCATGACCCAGACATTGCATACCACGCTGCTGATTATCGGCGGCGGCCCTGGCGGTTATGTGGCCGCCATTCGTGCCGGCCAGCTGGGCATCCCGACCATCCTGGTGGAAGGCCAGGCGTTGGGCGGCACCTGCCTGAATATCGGCTGCATTCCGTCCAAGGCCTTGATTCACGTGGCCGAGCAGTTCCAGCAAACCGTGCACCACAGCCAGGGTTCCCGGTTGGGAATCGAGGTGGACGTGCCGACCCTGGACATCCGCAAAAGCGTGGAATGGAAAGACGGCATCGTCGACCGCCTGACCACCGGTGTCGCCGCACTGCTTAAAAAGCACAAAGTGCAGGTGATCCACGGCTGGGCCAAGGTGGTGGACGGCAAGACCGTCGACGTCGGCGACCAGCGCATCCAGTGCGAACACCTGCTGCTGGCCACCGGTTCGACAAGCGTCAACCTGCCGATGCTGCCGATTGGCGGGCCGATCATCTCGTCCACCGAAGCCCTGGCGCCGACCCGCGTGCCCAAGCGCCTGATTGTGGTGGGCGGCGGCTACATCGGCCTGGAGCTGGGGATTGCGTATCGCAAGCTCGGCGCCGAGGTCAGTGTGGTCGAGGCCCAGGACCGCATCCTGCCGGCCTACGACGCCGAGCTGACGCAACCGGTGCACGAATCCCTCAAGCAGTTGGGCGTGAAGCTGTACCTCAAGCACAGCGTCACGGGTTTTGCCGATGGCAGCCTGCAAGTACGCGACCCGAATGGCGACATCCTGTCGCTGACAACCGATCAGGTGCTGGTTGCCGTTGGTCGCAAACCCAACACCCAGGGTTGGAACCTCGAAGCGCTGAACCTGGAGATGAACGGCGCGGCGATCAAGATAGACAGCCGCTGCCAGACCAGCATGCGCAACGTGTATGCCATCGGCGACCTGAGCGGCGAGCCGATGCTGGCGCACCGAGCGATGGCCCAGGGAGAAATGGTCGCCGAACTGATCAGCGGTCAATCCCGCGAATTCAACCCGGCCGCGATCCCGGCGGTGTGCTTCACCGACCCGGAACTGGTGGTGGTCGGCAAGACGCCCGACGACGCCAAGGCCGCCGGCCTGGACTGCATCGTGTCGAGCTTCCCGTTTGCCGCCAACGGCCGCGCGATGACCCTGGAGTCGAAAACCGGCTTCGTGCGGGTGGTGGCGCGACGGGACAATCACCTGATTGTCGGCTGGCAAGCGGTCGGCGCCGGCGTGTCCGAGCTGTCCACCGCCTTCGGCCTGAGCCTGGAAATGGGCGCGCGCCTGGAAGACGTGGCCGGCACTATCCACGCCCATCCGACGCTTGGCGAGGCGGTGCAGGAAGCTGCGCTGCGGGCCCTGGGCCACGCCTTGCACCTATAGCGTTTGTGGCGAGGGCGCTACAGGGGATGCGAACGGGCCCGGGAATGAAGTATTGTTGCGCCCATTCAGAAAAAAACCGACTTGACCAAAGATAGAGGGTGTCATGGGTAACGAAAGCATCAATTGGGACAAGCTGGGTTTTGACTACATCAAGACCGACAAGCGGTTTCTCCAGGTCTGGAAAAACGGCGAATGGCAAACCGGCACCCTGACCGACGACAACGTGCTGCACATCAGCGAGGGCTCTACCGCCCTGCACTACGGCCAACAGTGCTTCGAAGGCCTCAAGGCCTACCGCTGCAAGGACGGCTCGATCAACCTGTTCCGCCCGGACCAGAACGCCGCGCGCATGCAGCGCAGCTGCGCCCGCCTGCTGATGCCCCACGTCCCGACCGACGCGTTCATCGACGCGTGCAAGCAAGTGGTCAAGGCCAACGAGCGGTTCATCCCGCCCTACGGCAGCGGCGGCGCGCTGTACCTGCGCCCATTCGTGATCGGCACCGGTGACAACATCGGCGTGCGCACCGCGCCGGAGTTCATCTTCTCGGTGTTCTGCATCCCGGTCGGCGCCTACTTCAAAGGCGGCCTGGTGCCGCACAACTTCCAGATCTCCACCTTCGACCGCGCCGCGCCACAGGGCACCGGCGCGGCCAAGGTCGGTGGCAACTACGCCGCCAGCCTGATGCCGGGCTCGGAAGCGAAGAAATCCGGTTTCGCCGACGCGATCTACCTGGACCCGATGACCCACTCGAAAATCGAAGAAGTCGGCTCGGCCAACTTCTTCGGGATCACCCACGACAACCAGTTCATCACACCGAAGTCACCTTCGGTGCTGCCAGGCATCACCCGCCTGTCGCTGATCGAACTGGCCCAGACCCGCCTGGGCCTGGAAGTGGTCGAAGGCGAGGTGTTCATCGACAAGCTGGATCAGTTCAAGGAAGCCGGTGCCTGCGGGACTGCGGCAGTGATCTCGCCGATCGGCGGTATCCAGTACAACGGCCAGTTGCATGTGTTCCACAGCGAGACCGAAGTCGGCCCGATCACCCAGAAGCTCTACAAAGAGCTGACCGGCGTGCAGACCGGCGACGTCGAAGCGCCAGCGGGTTGGATCGTTAAGGTCTAACAGGCTCAACGCATATCCCATGTGGGAGGGGGCTTGCCCCGGTACAAACCGGGGACATCGTTTACATTTCTAACCGGGGACATGGTTTACAGGCTAATACGCATGATCAGGAGGTAACTGATCATGCCCTGGAACCAAGAGTCCCCCATGAATCAAAGAATCAAGCTGGTAGCTGATTGGCTTTCTGGCAACTTCACCAAAAGCCAGTTGGCACGCCGCTTTGACGTTAGCCGACCTACCGTCGATAAGTGGATTGCCCGGCACGACGGCGA
>NZ_FOZO01000040.1:0-5169 GCF_900116055.1 Pseudomonas sp. NFACC42-2 | reverse complement strand
GCTGGGCCATGGATGGCCCATCGCGGCGGCCCACGCTCCAAAGCCGGAGTGAGGGCACACCGAGCCTAGGCGAGGTGCCGAGTGTTGGGGCGAAGCGTTTTTGGTTACTTTTGGCGCTCTTCCA
The DNA here is from genome assembly GCF_900116055.1 of Pseudomonas sp. NFACC42-2. Lineage (NCBI taxonomy): Bacteria > Pseudomonadati > Pseudomonadota > Gammaproteobacteria > Pseudomonadales > Pseudomonadaceae > Pseudomonas > Pseudomonas sp. NFACC42-2. The sequence continues at coordinate 5,045 of NZ_FOZO01000040.1, read as the reverse complement.
AAAGTGACCCGCTGTAAGAGCGGAACCCTAAGTGGCCGTGACCGCAGCAACGGATATGTACTCAATCAAATCCAACGACATGGTCGGCCCGACGGCCGCCACGGAAACAAGCCCCCTCCCACAGTTTTGACCGCACCAGCCGAAGTTACACCTTGAACCGCGCCACCGTCTGATGCAGCGTCCCCGCCATCCCGGCCAGGTCATGCCCCGCCGTCTCGGTGTGTATCGCGCCCTGCAACACCTGCTGCGACAGGTTGCGAATGCCCACCAGGTTGCGATCCACTTCCCGCGCCACCAGCGCCTGTTCTTCGGTGGCGCTGGCAATCATCATATTGCGTTCGTTAATTTGCGAGATCGACCGGGTGATCTCGTCCAGCGCTTCTCCCGAACGTTGCGCCACGCTCAAGGTCGCCTGTACCCGCTCGCTGCTGCTGTGCATGGCGGCCACGGCGTGTTCGGTGTCCTGGCGGATATTGCCGATCATCTGCTCGATCTCCTGGGTCGAGACCTGGGTGCGGTGGGCCAACGCGCGTACTTCATCGGCGACCACCGCAAACCCGCGCCCGGCTTCCCCGGCGCGGGCCGCTTCGATGGCCGCGTTCAACGCCAGCAGGTTGGTCTGGTCGGCAATGCTGCGGATCACTTCGAGCACGCTGCTGATGTCTTGCACACGGCCGGCCAGCTGCTGGATACGCTCCGAGGTTTCCACCACGCCGGTGGCCAAGGTATTGATCGATGCCACGGTTTCCTGCACCTGCGCCTGTCCACGCTGGGCGGTCTGCTCCGACAGCCGCGAGGCTTCGCTGGTGCTCACGGCATTGCGTGCCACCTCGTCGACGGCGGCGGTCATTTCATTCACCGCCGTGGCGGCCTGTTCGATTTCCTGGCCCTGCAACTGCAGGCTGCTGCTGGTCTGGCCGCTGACCGCGCTCAACTCTTCCGACGAGCTGGCCACGCCGTCCACCGACGCGGCGATATGGCGGACCATCTGGTTAAGGTTCTGCTGCATCTGGTGCAGATTGCGCATCACACTGCCGTCGATACTGTTGCCCAACGGCACCTCGAGGGTCAGGTCACCCTCGGCGATGTGGCTCAACACCCGCGCCACTTCATCCGGCTCGCCGCCCAGCGGGCGGGTGACGCTGCGCGTGACGATCACCGCCGCCACCACCACCAGGGCCAGGCACAGCAGGAACAGCCCGAGCATGGTGCCTCGCGCCTCGTCATACAGGGTTTGCGCGGCCTGCTGACGCTCGGCGAACAGCCGCCCCTGCATGGCCATCAGCGCATCCAGGCTCTTGAACACCTCAAGCTCGGCCGGGATCACCTGCTGTTTGAGCTGGGCCAGGCCCTGCTCGCGCGCCCCTTGCCGGATCAGCGCCTGCACCTGGGTGAAGGCCGCCACGTAGGCTTCGCGGTGGGTTTTCAAGGTGGCATAGGCGGCCTTGCCTTCGGCGGTGTCGAGCAGCGGTTCGAGGGTGGCGAACGCCTGGGTGATGCGCTCGCGCGTGGTGCCGATGGAGGCCTGGGCCTGTTGGTTGTCCTGGTCGATCAGCAGGTCGCGGGTGTTGCGCCCGTTATCGCGCACCCCGGTGGCGATCACCATGATCGGCGCAATTCTGGGCCAGTCCTGCTGTACGATCTGCTCGGACTGCTGCTTGAGGGTCGCCAGGTCGTGAAGGGCGTAAAACACCAAGCCGACCAGCGCCAGCGGCGCAATCGCGAAACCGATGACAATGCGTTGTGCCGTGGTTAATTGCTTCATTGTGATAGTCCCTGATGAAAACCTGCCCGTCATGGGCAGCATCTATAAAAATCCGCTTGAGGGCGCCGATCACCCTCGCAATACAAAAGCAGGAAACAACTCGCGCAATCGGCTCCATAACTCCGGCAAGGCAGCCTGTGCCGGTGAACTCGACAATTGCGTATCGAGCATGCTGGCCGTGCGCACCATTTGCACCGCAAAGCGTTGCACACCGTTGGCTTGCAAACGCTGGGCCAGCAACAGCAACCGAGGGGGGTCGATCAAATGCCAATGCACCGTGGTGCGGCACTCGTATTCCACGCCGCTGGCCAACAGGGTGTCGAGGCTGCGCCAGTTGGCGGCACCGCTGTTCCTGACCTGGGTAATCAACTGGCAATCCTCGGCCAGCGCCTTGACGTCGAAGCCGACCCAATCGGCATGCCGCAACGCATTGGCAAACCCTGCCGGCTTGATCCCGGCGCTGTGCAGGCCGACGCGAAAGCCCATCTCCCGCACTTCATCCATGGCCGCTGGCAAGCCTTCCTGCAAGGTCGGCTCGCCACCACTGAACACCACGGCGTCGAGCAAGTCCTTGCGCCGCTGCAAAAACAGCAACACCCGGCGCCAATCCACCTCCGTGCTGCCGCGCGGTGGGATCAGGTCCGGGTTGTGGCAGTAACGACAGCGCCAGGCACAGCCCTGGCAAAACAGCACACAGGCGAGCATGCCGGGGTAGTCGAGGGTGGTCAGGGGCACCAGGCCCCCGACCCGTAGCGCTCGACTCATTGGCGCCCGGCCACGGCGGCCGTTTCAGTGAAATGCACCCGCTCCTTGTGCTCGGATTGTTTGCCGGGATTGAACGCCGACACGGGCCGGTGATAGCCCATCACCCGGGTCCAGACTTCGCAGCGCTGACGTTGTGGCTGGGATGCTTGCATGGTGAATCTCCTTGCGGGTTGGAAGATCGGTTCAGTGCGCAGCGGCCAGTGCCAGCACTTCATCGCACTTGGGACAGAACTCATGCTCACCGGCGAGGTAACCGTGCACCGGGCAGATCGAGAACGTCGGGGTGATCGTCAGGTACGGCAGGCGGAAACGTCCCAACGCCTTGCGCACCAGCTGCTTGCAGGCCTGGGCCGAGGAAATCTGCTCGGCCATGTACAGGTGCAACACGGTGCCGCCGGTGTACTTGCATTGCAGTTCGTCTTGCAGCTCCAGGGCTTCGAAGGGGTCCTGGGTAAAGCCCACCGGCAATTGCGAGGAGTTGGTGTAGTACGGCGCGACGTCGCTGCCGGCCTGCAGGATGTCCGGGTAGCGCTTGCGGTCTTCCTTGGCGAAGCGGTAGGTGGTGCCTTCCGCCGGGGTGGCTTCGAGGTTGTAGAGGTGGCCGGTGTCTTCCTGGAAGCGCAGCAAAGTGGCACGCACGTGGTCGAGCAACTTGAGGGCAAATGCGCGGCCTTCCTCGGTGTGCATGCCCTGCTCGTCGCCGGTGAAATTGCGCAGCATCTCGTGCATGCCGTTGAGGCCGATGGTAGAGAAGTGATTGCGCAAGGTGCCGAGGTAACGCTTGGTGTAGGGGTACAAGCCGGCGTCCATATGGTGCTGGATCACCTTGCGCTTGACCTCCAGGCTTTCCATGGCCATGTCCATCAGGCTGTCCAGGCGTTGCAGCAGGCCCGAGGTGTCGCCCTTGAACAGGTAGCCGAGACGCGCGCAGTTGATCGTCACCACGCCGAGGCTGCCGGTCTGCTCCGCCGAACCGAACAACCCACCGCCGCGCTTGAGCAGCTCGCGCACGTCCAGTTGCAGGCGGCAGCACATCGAGCGCACCTGGTTGGGTTGCATATCGGAATTGAGGAAGTTCTGGAAATACGGCAGGCCGTAGCGCGCGGTCATCTCGAACAGGCGGTCGGCGTTCTCGCTGTCCCAGGGGAAATCGTGGGTGATGTTGTAGGTGGGAATCGGGAAGGTGAAGACCCGGCCCTTGGCATCGCCGGCCTGCATCACTTCGATATAGGCGCGGTTGATCAGCTCCATTTCCGCTTGCAGGTCGCCATAGGCAAACGGCATTTCCTCACCGCCGATCACCGGCACCTGCTCGCGCAGATCCTCCGGGCACACCCAGTCGAAGGTCAGGTTGGTAAACGGCGTCTGGGTGCCCCAGCGCGACGGCACGTTGAGGTTGTAGATGAACTCCTGTACCGCCTGGCGCACCTCGGCGTAACTCAGTTGGTCCTTGCGCACGTAAGGCGCCAGGTAGGTATCGAACGAGCTGAACGCCTGGGCGCCGGCCCATTCGTTTTGCAGGGTGCCGAGGAAATTGACCATCTGCCCCAGGGCGCTGCTCAAGTGCTTGGGCGGCCCCGCTTCGACACGGCCCGGCACGCCATTGAGGCCTTCGTGCAGCAGCGAACGCAGCGACCAGCCGGCGCAATACCCGGCGAGCATGTCGAGGTCATGGATATGCAGATCCGCCTCACGATGCGCGCGGCCGATCTGCTGGCTGTAGACCTCGTCGAGCCAGTAATTGGCGGTGACCTTGCCCGACACGTTCAACACCAGCCCCCCCAGGGAGTAGCCCTGGTTGGCGTTGGCTTGCACGCGCCAGTCTTCGCGGTCGAGGTATTCGTTCATCGAGGTGGCGACTTCCACCAGGGTCTTGCGGTCGCGGCGCAGGCGGCCGTGTTGTTCGCGGTAGACGATATAGGCGCGCATGGAGAGGAAGTAGCCGGCGTCCATCAATACGCGTTCGACACTGTCCTGGATTTGTTCGACGTCCAGGTGTTCGATGCCCCTCAGGCGAGCCAGGACAGCACCCAGTAACAGGTCGACGTCGGCCTCCTGGTACTCGCCGGTGGCGGTACCGGCGGCGGTCAGGGCGTGGTGGATTTTTTCGGCGTTGAAGGGGACTAGGCTGCCGTCGCGTTTGTGTAGGCGGGTGCTGACCAGCGGGGTGAGCGTGTTTTGCATTTTCCGGGCTCCAGGCACTACATATAGATGTTTTTAGTATTTAAGACACAAGATGCAGTGAGGTTACGGAGAATGGGGTGGGGGTCCCTTGATCGGGGTCAAGGTTTTTTGATTGGGGGTATATCCGTTATTTAGGTAACGGCGGCTTAGGGTTCCGCTCTTACAGCGGGTCACTTTGGAAAAGCCCCAAAGTAACCAAAGGGCTCTTGCCCCAACACTCGGCACCTCGCCTAGGTTCGGTGTGCCCTCACTCCGGCTTGAATCCGTGGGCCGCCGTCATGGGCCATCCTTGGCCCAGGACGGCTAACCCGGCGTCCTGCCGGGTTACCCA
>NZ_FOZO01000024.1:0-86154 GCF_900116055.1 Pseudomonas sp. NFACC42-2 | reverse complement strand
TCAGCTATGAGGGCCAGGCGTTCAGCGTGACCATCAGCCAGGGCCTGGCCAGCCTGACCGAGGAAGACTCCACCCTGGACAGCCTGTTCGCCCGCGCCGATGCCGCCATGTATGAGGCCAAGCGCCTGGGCAAGAATCGCGTCATCGCTGGCTGAATGCCGATCACTGTGGGAGGGGGCTTGCCCCAATTCCGGTCAGTTAAGAAGTAGAAAGGGTAAAAAGTAACCTGTGGCGAGGGAGCTTGCTCCCGTTGGACTGCGCAGCAGTCCCGTTTTTTTCAAACAAAGAGCTGGGGCCGCTTCGCGGCCCAACGGGAGCAAGCTCCCTCGCCACAGGTACGATGTTCGCCCTTAACTGACTGGCATTAGGGCTTGCCCCTCGATTACCGTGGGTCAGTATCAAATAGGCTGACTGACCCGCCGCTATCGAGAGCAAGCCCCCTCCCACCGAGGTTTTGCGTACTGGCATCCGCTGCGACGAGGTCTGAAGGTGCTGCAAGCGCACAAAAAAACCCGCCGAAGCGGGTTTTTCTGTCGATCAGGTCAGCTTGCGCTTACAGCTCGGAGAAGCACTCTTCGATGATCGCTAAGCCTTTGTCCAACTGCTCGTCCGGCGAGGTCAGCGGCACCAGCACGCGCAACACGTTGCCGTAGGTGCCGCAGGACAGCAGGATCAGGCCCTTGTCACGCGCGTTGGCCACCACGGCGGCAACGGCTGCGGCGTTTGGCTTGTGGCTGTCGCCGTCTTCGAACAACTCGACCGCGATCATCGCGCCCAGGGCACGCACGTCACCGATCACCGGGTACTTGGCTTGAATCGCCTTGAGGCCCGTCACCAGGCGCTCGCCGACAGCCTTGCAGCGGTCCAGCAGGTGCTCTTCCTCAAACACGTCCATCACCGCCAGCGCAGCGGCGCAAGCGATCGGGCTACCGGCGTAGGTGCCGCCCAGGCCACCAGGGGCAATGGCGTCCATGTATTCGGCCTTGCCGCACACACCGGCCAGGGGGAAGCCGCCAGCGATGGATTTGGCGAAGGTGGTCAGGTCGGCGGCAACGCCCATCTGTTCCATGGCGAAGAAGGTACCGGTACGGCCGGCACCGGTTTGCACTTCGTCGGCGATCAGCAGGATGCCGTGCTTGTCGCACAGTTCGCGCAGGCGCTTCATGAACGGCTTCGGCGCGACGTAGAAACCGCCCTCGCCTTGGACCGGCTCGATGATGATGGCGGCAATATCACGCGGCTCGGCGTCGTTCTTGAAGATGCGTTCGATGCTGGCGATGGAGTCGTCGTCGCTGACACCGTGCAGTTCGTTCGGGTACAGCGCGCGGAACACGCCGCCCGGCATCAGGCCCATGCCGGCCGAGTAAGGCACGACTTTACCGGTGAGACCCAGGGTCATCATGGTGCGGCCGTGGTAGGCGCCGGTGAAAGCGATCACGCCGGCACGGCCAGTCGCGGCACGGGCGATTTTCACGGCGTTTTCAACGGCTTCGGAACCGGTGGTGACCAACAGGGTTTTCTTGGCGAAATCGCCGGGGACCTTGGCGTTCACTTTTTCGCACACTTCGACGTACGGCTCGTAGGCCAGTACCTGGAAGCACGTGTGGGTCAGCTTGTTCAGCTGTTCGGTCACGGCGGCGATGATTTTCGGGTGCACGTGGCCGGTGTTCAGCACGGCGATACCGCCGGCGAAGTCGATGAACTCGCGACCTTCAACGTCAGTCACGGTGGCATTCTTCGCGGATTCGGCGAAGATCGGGTGAATCTGGCCAACACCGCGCGGTACAGCGGCTTCGCGGCGTTTCATCAGGGAAGCGTTGGTCTTGCTCATAAAGTCCTCATTCGCCACTCATCGGGTGGCGTTGCTCAAGGAATACGTGGCGGGGAGGCAACTACGGCAGCATGCGATGATCGACTGCCACAGCTTTCCCGGCCACTACGAATAACGGTGTGAAACACGCAAAGGGTCAGCGCTCTCGTGCCCTTTGCGTTTACTGCAATCCCTTCCCGGCTTAAATGCCCAGGCAGAGGTATTTGATTTCCAGGTAATCCTCGATCCCGTACTTGGAGCCTTCACGGCCCAGGCCCGAAGCCTTGATGCCGCCGAACGGCGCCACTTCGTTGGAGATCAACCCGGTGTTGACCCCGACCATGCCGTATTCCAGGGCTTCGGCCACACGGAACACACGGCCCAGGTCGCGGGCGTAGAAGTAGGAAGCCAGGCCGAATTCGGTGTCGTTGGACATCGCGATCACTTCGGCTTCGTCTTTGAAGCGGAACAGCGGCGCCAGCGGGCCGAAGGTTTCTTCCTTGGCGACAGCGGCGTTCTTCGGCACGTCGACCAGGATGGTCGGTTCAAAGAAGTTGCCTTCCATGACCTTGCCACCGGCCAACAGCTTGGCGCCTTTGCTCAGGGCGTCGGCGATGTGTTCCTGGACCTTGGCCACGGCTTTTTCGTCGATCAGCGGGCCGGTGGTGGTGCCTTCTTCCAGACCGTTGCCGATCTTCAACTTGGCCACCGCGACTTTCAGTTTTTCGGCGAACGCGTCGTACACCGAATCCTGGATGTACAGGCGGTTGGCGCAAACGCAGGTCTGGCCGTTGTTGCGGTACTTGGAGATGATCGCGCCTTCGACGGCCTTATCCAGGTCCGCGTCGTCGAACACGATGAATGGCGCGTTGCCGCCCAGCTCCAGGGAAACTTTCTTGATGTCCTTGGCGCATTCGGCCATCAACTGGCGACCGATTTCGGTGGAGCCGGTGAAGGACAATTTACGCACGATCGGGTTGCTGGTCAGCTCGCCGCCGATGTCGCCAGCGCTGCCGGTGACCACGCTCAGCACGCCTTTCGGGATACCGGCACGGTGCGCCAGCTCCACCAGGGCCAGGGCCGAGAACGGGGTTTGCGAAGCCGGCTTGATCACCATGGTGCAACCGGCGGCCAGGGCCGGGCCGGCTTTACGGGTGATCATCGCGGCCGGGAAGTTCCACGGGGTGATGGCGGCGGTCACGCCGATAGGCTGCTTGATCACGATCAGGCGCTTGTCGGGCTGGTGGCCGGGAATCACATCACCATAGATGCGCTTGGCTTCTTCGGCGAACCACTCGATAAAGGACGCGGCATAGACGATTTCGCCCTTGGCTTCGGCCAATGGCTTGCCTTGCTCGAGGGTCATCAGGCGACCGAGATCGTCCTGGTTTTCGATCAGCAGCTCGAACCAACGGCGCAGCTTGTTGGCGCGCTCCTTGGCGGTCAGCGCACGCCAGGCCGGCAACGCCTTGTCGGCGGCCTCAATGGCGCGGCGGGTTTCCGCGGCGCCCATCTTTGGCACGGTGCCGATAATCTCGCCCGTGGCAGGGTTGTTGACCTTGATGGTCTGACCGTTGTCCGCATCCACCCAAGCGCCATCGATAAAGGCCTGCTGGCGGAACAACTGGGAATCTTTGAGCTGCATGTCGGCTTTCCTTAACAGCACCGCGCGCACGCGGAGCGAATTAGAGTTGTTGAAAGGCGCCTTGTGGGCTGCCGTCAGGGAAATCAGCCCCCGCACGCGCGATCATCAGTGAACTGCGCACGAGAGACGGAGCGTTTGAAATCTCAAACGAATCCTAGGATCAATGGGGGTACAGGGCAATAGTCTGTTCGAAAAAAAGAACGAAAACGGCGCATTTGCCGGATTTTTCTGATCAGCGTGATTTGAGCGCGTTCCGCCGTGTTGACCAACGGCACCCGGCGCAGGGCCTTTGCGCGGCAAATGCCTACGTTTGAACGGCCAAAGACCGGCATGGACGCCCAAGGTCGACATGGGTATGATGTCGCCCGCACAAGCATCCGTAGCTCAGCTGGATAGAGTACTGCCCTCCGAAGGCAGGGGTCGTGGGTTCGAATCCCGCCGGGTGCACCACATACTGGTTTCTGGCTGTCTCAGACAGTCTACGAAACATCTCAAGAAGCCCGCCCTGTGCGGGCTTTCTTGTTTCTGGCCGTTCACCTCTGTCCCCCTATACCTTCCCACTGTGTGGATAAAAAATAGAACTCGGGGATGCAGGCCCATTGAGTGCTCTGAAATCAAACGTCTTCCATTGTCAGTCACGGTTCTAGCGTGGCTGGAACCGCGTTGCGTGCGCTCCTGGCGCTCGACTGACAACGCCCTCGAGTCCATCGCCGCCACGCGCTCAGATGGCTTATTAGTGCACGATGAAATCGGCATGTGCGATCCGCGCATCATTGGCGAAACGCTTTACATGCTGGGCAATGGCAGTGGCAAAGCACGCGCCAATGATCGAGGCCAGGCCGGTCGTCACGTTCAGGAATGGCGTTTGTTGTTTCTCTCGACCGGGGAAGGCTCGGGTGGTCGACCATATTGCGCCACACCATTGAGCGGTTTGTCTCGACGTCACTACCTAAATCAGCAAGCGGACAGGCCCAACGTGCTGCCACTCGTTTTGGGTTGGCCGCTGCCGCTGGAGAGTTGGCCACCGCCTTGGGGATAACAGGTTGGCCTGAGGGTGGAGCGACCACGGCGGCAAAGGTTTGTCTCAATGCCTGGCTGAATGAGCGCGGCGGCGCCGGAAACTTCGAAAGTGACGCCATCGTCGCGCGGCTTCGCCAAGTGATCGAGCGTTTTGGGGAGAGCCGTTTCACTCGCTGGGAATCCGCCGCCGCCAAGATCGATGAGCACGGCCCTCGCACCATTGACCGCCTGGGCTTTCGCAAGACGCTGGAGCATGGCCTGGGTGATGCGTTGCACACCACCACTACCTACTACGTACTGCCCGAGGCTTGGTGTTCCGAAGTCTTCAAAGGCATGAACCTGAACGCCGTGAACAAAGAGCTACTGAGCCGAGCCATTTTAGAGCCTGGCAGCGATGGCAAAGCGGCTCAATCGGTAAGGCTACCGGGCATGCCTAAAGCCCGTGCCTACGTTTTTAACTCATCCGCACTCATGGCGGATGACAGCGGACACTCCATCGAGGCCGCATAAATTAGTTATCCATTTCGGCCTGCCATTCCGGCAAGCCTTTCGCAGCACCATATGTAAATGGAGATACCCGCATGTCTAACAGAAACTCGATTTCAACCCCCGAAATTAAAGCGGCTCAGAACAAATACGCAGCTCAACGTGAAACGCTCCACGAACTGGAGAGGACCAAGAAGCAGCTAACCCACAAGTTAACGGCCTTGGTTGCTGAGGACACTCTGGACAAGGAAGCAAGAGCATCGGCGCATGACAAGGCGCTCAAAGCCTACAGTGCGGCTATTGCTGCCGGCGATACGGCTGCAGAAGCCGAAGCAGACACAGCCCTGCAATCAATCCTTGGCGAGTCGGACAGAAGCCGTGGCAAGCATCTGGCTCGAACTGCTGCCATCGCTAAACTTGAACAGGAAGTGGTTGAAATCGACCAACGACTTGAACAGTGCGCCCAAGAGTTGGAGGTTTCACACAAAGAGCTCTTGAGAGCAATCATGTACAAACGAGCGGAGCAAATAAGAAGCAGCGCTAATGAGTTCGTGGCAGTAGCCAAACGGTATCAGCAAGTCGCACAGCTCATGGGGCTACACGGTTCCTTGCAGGACATTCGGATTCCCATGCCTCCCACTCACAGGGAAGACCGATTTCAATACGTCGGCCCTCTCACAATCAGTCCAGGCCCTGCGAGGCCGACAGTTGAGGAACTGCTGTTGGACTGAATGACACAGCATCAACGTGGAACACCTTTTTCCCCTGGAACACGCGGTGTTCCACCTCAAATAAAAAGGTGTTCCAGCCTGAAAGCCACGTACTCCGTGGCTTTCAGCTTTAGTGGAACACCTGGAACACCTGGAACACCGTTTTTTGAGGGGTATTGGTTTTTAACCTCCGTCACCCCGTCTCATTCGGCGCCGTCAGCGAGGTTCTGTACGAAAAGTCCGTATGGTTAGAATCGCGCCATGATTGGCTGGAGGCCCGCATGTCAAAGCGTTACGAACTCTCCGATGCATCTTGGGAATTGATCAAGGATCTGGTTTCTCCCGAGCAGAGGATGGGTCGACATCGAACACGCCTTTACGCGCTGCTTACAGCCGATCAGACTCTTCCTCCGACACCAAATACTCAACAAAATCCAAGTAGGAACCCCATACTTCAGGTGCTGTCATCAATGCTTCTTTACCAATGCGGTTAACATCAATCGCATCACACCAGAGCACCTGCCCCAACTGGGAGTTGCAGTCCATCACGATTAGACCTTCAGCAGGCTCCCCCAACACAAGATAATTTGAAGAAAGTGGGCCACTGCTTCTCAAGCGCTTCGTTTCAACAAGAACATTAGTTGGAGATTCCCAACCGATCTGGTGCAGCGGTAAAACATAAATACCACTTCCGTCAAAAAACTCCCCCACCAATTTGAAGCTACTGGGAAGTGATACTTTCAACTCATGCTCCAGCTTTTCAATAAAATCCGGGGCCACTGCGCGAATACCATTCAACGACTCAAATCGACTCCTTACCATCTCTAAGCTTGACATACCAACCTCACTGTTTTTTACACGCCACTGCCAATATTCTCTAGGTTTTGTACGAAAAGTATTGCCGTATACAACGTGGGCAGCAGCGGGGTTTGCCACGCACATGCCAGACCGAATCTACTACATCTATCCTCACACAAATCACTCCTGACGCAACCTTGCCGACCGTTGAGGAGCGGCTCTCGGACTGAATCAACAGACTATCAACGTGGAACACCTTTTGCCGCTGGAACACCTAGTGTTCCAGCTCAAATAAAAAGGTGTTCCACTCTGCAAGCCCCGTAACTCGTGGCTTTCAGCCTTAGTGGAACACCTGGAACACCTGGAACACCGTTTTTTGAGGGGTATCGGTTTTTAACCCCCATCACCCCATCGCATTGCGCGCCTTCAGCGAGCATCAGAGGGTCGCCACACGCCTGCCGCCAAGCGTCTAGACAGCAGGCAAAACAACACCTTTCCGCGCTGTTCATGGGTCCTTTGGGAGGTTATTTGGATTGGGGTAATTCGAACCCCGATGTTTTTGCAGATTCAAGTGGCTATAGGGGGTTCCGTCTCCGGTCGGATATTAGGTCAGCAGGTAGGCAAGACAACCTACCCTTCCCTTGCTAGCTCTCATTCATACTGTTGAGGTGCCAGGGCGAGAAACCAGACCGTTGATACCAACACCATTGCCCGCTGGAGGATGCTCAAATAGGGGGTGTCGGGATGATCGAATATCTAACCCCTTCAAAATCCCGTGTTCCAGGTATTCCGAAAACGCTAAACGCCACGAGTTGCGTGGTTTTAATGACTGAAACACCTGATAAAAGTAGACGGAACACCCCGTGCTCCAAGCACAAACGGTGCTTCAGAAAAATGGAACACAAAAACCTCACTAGGCTTCTTAGGCTCGTCCTAATCGTGCTAACCCGCAGCCAAACAGTTACCCTTCAAAAAGAGCATAGACCGGCCAAACAGCCACTGCGTGGACGCTGAGTGGGTTGTGGTAGGTGCTTGACGTGCTTAAAGGTTCGGATCTCTCCTTCACCGCCAAATTATGAAAACGCAAGCCATTGATTTTTCTATAGAAACCCTGAGTTTGTGTTTTTCCGTGAGAAAAATGTTCCCATGGGATCTTCATGGGACTGGCGCGCTGTTTGGGTGCTGGAAGGGTGCTTGCTAGTATGCAAGGCGCGAGGTTGATTTCGCCAGGTTTCGGGACATCATTGCAGTTGGAACTTTTCGTAGGATGAGCTCATACACTGTCGCAAATTAGGTTGCATCGTGTTGGAAATGTATTATTGAAGAAAGTGATTTGTTAACTTTTGCCTGATAGGGAGTATCACATGGACGCACCCAAAGTTTTCGTAAGTCATGCGAGTGAAGATAAGGTAGGTTTTGTCATACCATTTGCCGAAAGGTTAATATCTAATGGAATAGACGCCTGGGTTGATAAGTGGGAAATCAAAGTTGGCGATAGTCTCGTCAAGAAAATCTTTGAAGAAGGGCTTGGTGCTGCTCAGGCCGTAATTGTTGTACTTTCGAAACATAGCGTTAATAAGCCTTGGGTTCGTGAGGAGCTTGATCTCGCAGTTGTGAATAAAATCAGTGAAGGTACGAGGATCATTCCAGTTGTACTGGACGACTGCCAAGTCCCTCAAGCATTGAAGTCCACAAAGTGGGTTAGCTTCAAAAACCCATCTGCTTACGAAGATTCATTTAATGAAATAGTTGCCACTATATTTGGTGCTTCTGATAAGCCCCCCCTTGGTAGTCCGCCTTCTTATGTGTCTGGATTCAGTGCTGGCGGCGTTGCCGGTCACAATAATATCGATAGCTTAGTGACGAAACTCGCGTGCGAGGCTGCGCTGGAAAACGGAAGTTCGATGGTTGGAGCTGAAGCATTTAAAAAAAATGGCGAATTTGTCATTCCAGAACAAACGTTAAGGGACTCGTTAGAGTATCTCAGTGAGTACGGCGCTATAAATTGGCGGCAAGATCTTTCGGGGTCGCTGCACGGAGTTTCTGTCAGTGATGCTGGATTCGAACTGTACGCGCGAGAGCACGTGCCAGCCTATGCAGATCATACACGCTCATTGGTCTCATTGATTATTAACTCAGGCGTGAGAAGTAATTCAGTTCTGAAAGAGGAACTGAAGATTCATCCGTTTCTAGTTGACCATATTTTGAGGACTTTGAGGGATAGTGGAAGTATCCGTGTGACATGGTTTATAGGCGGTGAGTGTTCGATTGACCATATTTCGGCTTCATTGCGACGAACTTTAAGCTGATATTCGACTGCGGCAGACAGGGATTAAAAAATGCGAATTCGGGTCGCCTGGGTAACGCTCCGAAATTTTTCAGCTCCGGCGCGATTGATCAAGATCGGAAAATCAATTTTTTTCTTAACCATATCGCAGCGATATTGATCAATAAATAACCATTAGATTTCAGCTTGAGCTTTTGGGTGGAACGCCTAACAAAGCGATGGAGAAATAAAAAATCTTAGAGTAATTTTTTAGACCGTGATTGAAGACTCTATTAGAGCTGTAACGATATCGCCGACAGAACTCATTAAAAGGGGGCAGAATACGCATGGATGACATTAAGAGTCTGGCTGAGGAAATTGAACGGAATAATTTCATGCTGGCTGCGCTGCACCACAAATCAGCCAGGAAATCTGCTTCAGCTAAGTTAAAAGAGTACCGTCAGGACGATAGAATAATCGATGCGTGGGAGTCTTTAGGAAAATCTGTACTAAGCTTGTACTCAGCGTGTCGATCTGTAGATATAGCTGACAAAACCTCCGGCGCGTGTTCCTTAGTAGAACGAAAGGTAAAAGTTCGTATATATGAGCAGCTAGGTAAAAAAATAAGATCAACAAATAAAGGAAAATTTGGTAGCGGAGTTCCAGCTAAAGAAAAAAGTTCCATTGAAATCACAAACTCCCTAACAAATCAGTTATTAGGAGCCATCCAACATAACCTAGGCTTTACTAGACTAACTAAGGACTTCATAGAAAAATATTTATCCTTAGACTCAATAGACATAGTGCCCGAAAAAGATAGCAAAACACAACTGCAAGAGTACTGCCAGAGTATTAAGAAGCCGTTACCCAGCTATAGTTTGCTTGAAGAAATAGGCCCCGCTCACTCACGGACTTTCAAAGTTAGGGTGGATGCGTTGAGTATAAGCTGCGACGGTACTGGGCCGTCTAAACGATTAGCAGAGCTTCAGGCGGCTGGACAGTTTATTGAAAAGCACTCAATAAGGGTGCCAAGCAAAAGAAAGCCAGTAAATGCAAATAAAAAAACTGATTACATTTCAGCAGCCAAATTGATGCCGCTCCCACCAAACTCTCGAAAGGTTGGTTTGATTGTAGAAAAGCTTATGCTTCCCGCCTGGTCTGTAACGCTGGTAGGCCTAGCACTAACTCATCGAAGCTACAATCTTAGCAAGTCAAATCCTATCCTTGGTAAAAACAATAGTGTTTTGGCCTATTTAGGAGCGAGCGTCTTGGAATGGATAGCATTTGATACTGCTATTAGAAATATAAGTTTGGATGACCTATCAAAAGCAGGTGGAATTAGAGAAATAGTTAGAGCACTAGTTAACGAGTCTAGCATTAGTACAATTTACGAAGAGCTGCTTTCACAAGATGCACTTTTGCTAGGACCCGGAGAAAAAAATTTAACTCAAGCAATTAAGACCGAATTTGTTCAAGCACTATTTGGCGTATTATTCTTGGTAAAGGAGAAAAATTTAGAACAAGCAATAGACCTAATTAATGACACCCCTATATTTCTAGATTACTTTGTAAATAAACCTAAAAGTATAGATTGGTCTCGCGATGAGATTGCGCCAACAAAAACAGTCTTTCAAGAAAAATGTCAATTCTTAGGATTGAAAGTAAAATTTCAAACCAATGTATACACGCGTATCCAACAGCGAATTGCAACACCCTCCATAACACTAGAATCAGAATACTTGAGTTACGTACTAAAAATTCAAGGGGAAGTACAATCATCCAGAAACAACGATGGAAAACCAAATGTAGTGCTAGAATCTGAGGTCGCATTAAAAAACAAAAAAATATTCGAAGCGATTTTATTCAGTGAATCGTACCCCACGTTCGAACTTAATCAGGAAAACTACGTTAAGTGGATTTTGGAGCACGCCATTAGGTTGGCGGGAAATGCTGGAAAGAAAAGTGGAACACTTAGACTGTCAAGGCTAATAAATAAAAACTTCCTAGGAGTTGGTCTTCTCAGAGCATCAAACTTTAGGGCCTTCGAAAGCTTCATTTATTTCACTAATAAATTTATTAATCTTAAAACCGACACGAACAAAGCAGACCTTCTAAAATACTATGGTCATGCTGGCAGAAACGTAACGTCAAACAAACTCAAAAGCTTATCCAAAACCGTTGATTATCTTGAAGCAGAATTATCTAGAGCAGATCCACTTCATGAATCACACGATTTACGAGATACGGTCGCTTTCAAGAGCCTTATTTCCGAAGCAACTACTTATCGCTTAAAGGGCGGAGACATCACCCTTACTAGCCTTGGGGGAGTTATTGAAGAGTTCGAGCTTCTTCAGCGGGGCAAAACAAACATAATTTGCCGAGCTGATCTCATTGAAAAAATCGTAGAAGTTGATGGAGCGCACCTGTGCTTACTTGACGTATTAAAAGATGCATACCCTCAGGATAACACTATAACTATTGAAGTGGATGTTGAAGATAGTGAGCTATGTTTGACCATTAGTGGTTTTACAGAGGGAAAGCTAGAGGCAATCCTTGCGTCCTCAACATGGAGTTACTTAAAGGTAATACTACCTATAACAAGTATAACCGAATCCAAAACAACTTTTAAAATCCATATAAGTTCCATTATAAAAAGCGCCACTAGAAAAATATCGTTAGAGCTCTGGTGGCGATACCATTTCAAAGACCCCTATGAAGCAGCGGCAAATGACCGCATAGCTTCAATATTGCACGACGTCAAAAACAGTATTTTGGGTTATTGCTTTACTTCAGAGCACGCTAGAAACAAAAGCTCTGGACGAGAGCGGTATTTACTTGCTGCTGATGCTAGCCGTCATTTAGATACAGCTATAGCTACACTGCGCATCGTAAAAAGCCTGTCTGAAGAAACTGGTTCAGCAGATATCTCCTCAATGAAAATAAGTATATTTATTAAATCATTGATCAGCGAGCTTTGGTCATGGATCCCCAACTCGGTCAATTTGATTTTTACACCTTGTGACTCGCAAATTGAAATCTGTACTGACGAGCATCGATTACGCTCTTTAATTACAAATATCGTAAAAAATTCAGTAGAGGCAATGGGTGGCAACGGAAGCATTTATATCTCATACAATATAGAAAAGGAGCTTGAAGGAATTGAATTCATTATATCTGATACCGGCCCTGGGTTTACTAATGAACAGCTTATCGCACTTGAATCTGGAGTCTCACTAAAAACATCTAAAGACACTGGACAGGGTATCGGTCTGATGGCAGTAATGTTAACGTCCAAGGAACTAGGTGGAAACATAGCTTTTTCAAATGGAGAGAACTCAGGGGCCACTGTGAAAATCTGGGTGCCTTCAATATATAGTTATGAAGATCAAAGTAGCGAGGAACTATTGTGATAAATATTCTTTGGGCAGATGACCAACACGATGTTATTGCTAGCATAGTGCGCGTTCTAGGAATGGACGACGTAAACTTCGAACTCACAAGTGATGGTGAGGATGCACTATGTATGATACAAGATAAGGTTTATGATCTCGTACTCATCGACTTAGCTATGCCTCCGGGTCGTTGGGGAGGATTATGGCTTCTTCAAAAAATTAATGAGTTAAAACTCAGTCTCCCATCAATAGTGGTTTCCGGGGAGGGTAGCCAAGCTGAGACTATCAAGGCACTCCGATTGGGGGCTGTCGACTATGTTACAAAAGAGAACTTGATAAATGAGCTTCCCCAGCAACTTAAACGAGCTTTAGACAAAAAAGCAAAGCAACTGGCAAGCTTATCTTCCATAATTAAGGGCGGCGAAACAGATACCGTCGAATTCAAATCAACTCTAAGAATAAACTTACGAACAGGTCTAAAAGACCGAGAAATGGAATTCTCAGTATTGAAGACACTAACGGGATTTTTCAATGCTTCAGGTGGAACCTTACTAGTCGGAGTTAACGATGAAGGAATAGCATTAGGAATTGAAAAGGATTTATTTCCTAACGCTGATAAATTCCAACTTCATTTCTGGAATATTTTCAGGGAAGCAATTGGAACAGAGTACTCGGAATTTATTAAAACCGAAATGATCGAAGATGATGAGAAATTTATATTCTCTGTACGCTGTCTTCCTAGTAATAGGCCCGTATTTCTGAAATGGAAAGCTACAGGGCAGAGTAAGGCTGATGAGCTATTTTATCTGAGAGTAGGTCCTCAAACAGAACTGCTCGGCATAAGACAGGCGATAACTTACATTGAAGATCACTTTTAATATAATGACTCGAACTTTCAATTATTTGTCTACAAAGAGGCTCAGATCGATTCGCCACCACTAAGTGGCGAGTTGAAAAAACGCTGTGCCCCACGGCGATTTTCAAGAATTTTTCCCTGCTGTCTAGTTTTAGTGGATGCGCTCAACTCTCGGTGTTTAGCGCACAACCTCTTCATCCCTGCGAGCTATTTTTGACCCATTCACGGTTCACAGGGCGCACAACGTGGGCAAATGAGCGGTGTATTTCATCCCCTCACAGAAACACGTCGTGCTGTAGCGGCTGACTGCTTTTAGCTGATATCTGCCATACATCCACGTAAATATCCGGCGTTCCAAGGCGTCTTCAGCCTCAAGAATACCTAAAGTTACTATCAAAATTTATTGGAGCTCGTCACTATCAAAAATTAGCTTTAGTGCGCACCGAGGGATCAGAATCAGATAGCAACCCTTCTCGTGTATCCCCCCATGTATCCCTTTACTTCATAAGTTTTATAATTTTCATATAAATCATATCCTTGCGATATGAATTCAAATGACGCCGGGGCACCATATAGCAGTCTCGGGCTGTCTCAGACAGTCTACGAAACACCCCAAGAAGCCCGCCCTGTGCGGGCTTTCTTGTTGCTAACGGTTTACCGCTGTCCTCCCCCCGCAAATCCCCCCTGTCGCACCTTTGAATCACACGCCTTAACGTCCTCATAAACACAACCCCAAGCCCAGCAAAATCCCTCTCCCCACATACAGTCTGGCATCCAACCAGAACCCTGACATACGATACCCCCCTCACCCCCGGAGACTCACGGATGAGCACCACCCTCCCCCAATCGCTCTCCCTCTCATTGCGCTCCTACTCCGGCCAGGTCGAGCTTCACCAGCATGACTTCCATCAAATCGTGCTCCCTCAATCCGGGTCGATGGAGATTGAGGTCGACGGGCGAGGTGGCAAGGTCGATGCGAGCCAGGGGGTGGTGATTTCTGCTGGGGCTCGGCATACGTTCCTGGCCAATACCCATAACCGTTTCCTGGTGCTGGACGTCTCGACCGAGCGTGGCGAGGCGCAGAAGGGTACGGCTGCGTCATTTGACCCACTCAACGACAAGCGCTTTTTTGCGGTCAGGCCCGATATACGGCATTTACTCGATTACGCCAGCAGCAACGGGCCACAGTTGGTCGGGTCGCTCGCGATGGCCGAGTCCTGGAGTCGGTTGTTGTTGTGTTCGTTATTGCAGCCCGAGGTTGCGCGGAGCGATCCCGGCCAGTTCATTCTCGCTCGTGCGTTGGCCTACATTGAGCAGCACTTGGGCACCGCCCTGACGGTGCATGATATTGCGCGCTATGCGGGCACGAGTGAGCGGCGTTTGTATGTGCTGTTTGGGCAGCACCTGAACACCACGCCGTTCTCGCATATCGCGAACTTGCGCCTGAATCTGGCCATTGACCTGCTGCGCCAAACGTCTTTGTCGATTATTGATATTGCGCATCGCGCCGGGTACGCCGACCAGAGTGCGTTAACCCATGCCCTGAAGAAAGCCCGCCATCTGACGCCGGCCGTGGTGCGTAAACAAGGGCGAGATCACTGAAAAAACAGCAGTCCCGAACAATTCTTTGGCGGGCCTGATCAATACTCGCTCTCTCGACCTTTCTATTGTTCCCGCTTGAGGATTATCCGCAGACGGGGCTTGCATGAGCACTTCCAACCCATCCATCACCCTTGCCAAGGGCGCCGCCAGTGCGACGCTGATCGGGGTGATTGCCGTGTTTTTGTGGGCGTGCCTGGCGCTTCTGACCACCTTGACCGCCGGGATCCCGGCCTTTCAGTTGCTGGCTTCGAGCTTCGCGGTCGCGTTCTTGGCCAGCCTGTGCGTGCTGGGGCTGCGTGGCGCTGCGGGGTTCAGCAGCTGGCGCCAGCCCTGGCCTGTGTGGGCAACAGGTTTTGCCGGGATCTTTGTCTATCACGCGTTGTATTTCTTTGCGTTGAAGGCCGCGCCTGCGGCTGAAGCCAGCCTGATTGCCTACCTGTGGCCGCTGCTGATCGTGCTGCTGTCGAGCTTTGCCACCGGCGAGTCGCTGCGCAAGCGCCAGCTGCTGGGCGCCTTGCTCGGCCTGGCGGGGACGGCCTTCATCATGCAGCTGCGGGCCCGGAGTGACAGTGCGTCGATGCCGGTGGTCGGTTACGCCGCAGCCTTTGCGTGCGCCTGGGTCTGGGCGATGTACTCGGTGTTCAACCGGCGGTTCAGCCATGTTCCGAGCAGCATCATCGGGGGGATCTGCGGGCTGGTGGCAGTGGCCGGCGGGCTCTGCCACCTGGCTTTCGAAACCACGGTGCGGCCTGGGCCGGGCCAGTGGGCCGCAATCATTGCCCTGGGGCTGGGCCCTGTGGGCCTGGCTTTTTTTGCGTGGGACCACGCAACCAAGCACGGAAACCTATCGATGCTGGGCGCCCTGTCTTACCTGGCGCCGCTGTTCTCCACGCTGCTGCTGATTGCCGTGGGGCAAAGCGATGCCAAGCCGATCTTGATGATTCCCGCGGTGTTGATCATTACGGGGGCGGTCATCGCCACTTCACGCTCACGCACGACCTCACGGTGATCTCGACGGGTAAGGAGACAGGGAAATGAACTTGATAGCTTCGCAGGGAACCATGAGGATCGAGAGCGACGGACCGAGTTTTTCAGTCGCGCCCACGCGGCCCTTGCTCAGTCATCTGGGAAAGCCATCGTTGCAGGACAGCCGAACCGGCATCCGCCGTCGCGCCCATGGCGAGGCACCTCGTGTGCTGCTGTTTGTGCCGCCCTACACACGTCTGATCGAGCCTACGTCCCACGACAGCGCATTTGCCCGCATCGGCATTGATACATTCGAAGTGATGAAGCGTGCCGGTACGCCTATCGGCCTGTTGCGCATCGCCACGGTGGCCCGGCGGGCCGGTTATGACGTGCAGATTGTCGATTCGCCCTTTGCCGGCTGGTCCCAGGAGCACAGCCTGGTCAAGGTCGACCAAGGGCATCTGATCCGCTATGGCCTGACCGATACGCAGATACGCGAGATCATCGAAACCGCGCAGCCCGATATTGTCGGCATCCAGTGCAACTACACCGTGCAATGGGGCAACGCACGGGCGTTGGCCGAGCTGGTGAAAACCCTCGATCCCAACCTGGTGCTGGTCACCGGCGGCGCTCACTCCAGTGGTGACTGGAAGAACGCACTGCTGGATTCGGCCTTCGACTTCGTGCTGATCAATGAAGCTGACCGCGCCTTTACCCTGCTGCTGGATGCCTTGACCCACGAAGGCACAGACATCAATGCCGTACCTGGTGTGGCGTACCGCGACAGCCGGGGACAACTGATCCGGCCCACCCAGAAGTCCAGCTACCTGAGCATCATCCCCAAGCGGCAGGACCTCGAAGAGCGGCTCGGCGTCATGCCCTTGCCGGACTTCAGCTTTCTGGACATGAAGCATTACCTGCAGCCTTATCACTCCTCAGGAGCACGCGTACGCAAGCATGGCGCCTGGGCGCAGATATTCTCCACGATTGGCTGCAACGTGAACTGTAACTTCTGCTACATCCCGAAAATCAACGGCCCTTGGCGCGCACTTGGCCTGGACTGGTTTGACCTGCACCTGGCCGATCTGGTGAAACAGGGGGTCACTGAAGTGCTGATCGAGGACGATCACCTGATGCATGACCCGTTGTATGCGATGGAGGTTGGCAAGCTCCTGAAAAAACATGACTTGCCCTGGGTCGAAGAAGGCGGGTTGAGCCTTTTCAACCTGATCCTGCTGCATTTGGGCGAACGCTTCATCGACCAGATGGATGAGAAGGAGCGCAAGAGCCCGCAATATCGCAATGTAATCGAGGCGGTAAAAGGCGGGCTCACGGCAAGGAAGTTCATTCGGTCGATTGCCGAAAATGGCTGCTACAACATCTACCTCGCGGTGGAGAGCGCGAACGAAGACAGCCTGGTCAATTCCAACAAATCCCGACTTAACGCGATCCAGCACTCGACGTTCGAGCTCATCGAGATTTTTACCGAGCACGGCATTCAGGTTACCGGCGGGTTCATGCTGGGGTTCGTCAATCCCCCCGGCGGACCTGGGCAAAAGCCTTTTGTAGAGAGCCTGGAGCTGATCGACCGCACCATCGACTACGCGGTCAACCTCATGGGCGCCGGCATGGCGTACGCCAACCCGTTTATCGTCACGCCGATTCCCGGGACGTCGATGTGGGAATACCAGCAACAGTATGTGGTACGTCACTACGACAACGGTTGGTCCCATGAAAAAGCCACGATGGCGACCGACCAATGGAGTGCCGAGGACATCGAGAAAGCACGCATGGAGTTGCTGGTTCGGGCCAATGGCGCTGATCGTGTCCGGGAGATGGTGCGTCGCGGTACCTGGCCTGTGGATGCGTGAGTGAAGGACGCTGGCTGCGAGGATTTTTAGCGCCGTGTTGCCTCCGCTCCTCTCCCCTGTTTTGCTTGGGGAATCAGGAGCGGGGCAAAGACTGCGGCGGTCAGCGTGCGCGTCAGACCCTGGCAGGCGACACAATGATCTTCACATTGTGTTCCTTGTTTTTAACCAGTTCCTCGAAGCCCTGGCCCACGATCTCCTCCAGCTGAATGCGCCCCGTGACCAGCGGCGAGATGTCCAGCCGCCCATCCGCGATAAACGCGATCACGTCGGCGAACTCCCCGTTGTAGGCCAGCGCGCCGAGTACCTGTTTCTCCGTGGCCACCAACTCGAAAAAGTTGAACTCGCTGGGTTCTTCGAAGATGCCCACCAGTACGCACTTGCCGGCCTTGCGGATCAGGTCGATGGCGAGTTTGGCCGTGTGTTTGTTGCCGATGCATTCGAAACTGACGTCCGCGCCGAGCCCGCCGGTCAGGCGGCGGACCTCGGCCAGGGCGTCGCATTCATTCGGATCGAGCACATGGGTCGCCCCCACTTCCCGGGCCTTGGTCTTGCGCGCGCCGGACATTTCCAGCGCGATCACCTGGGCCGCGCCCGCCGCCTTGGCGCACATGATGGTGCACAGACCGATGGTGCCGGCGCCGACCACCACGACGTTTTGCCCGAGCAGGCTTCCGGCTTTTTTCACCGCGTGCATGCCGACGGCCAGAGGCTCGATCAGCGCCCCGGCTTCAGCGGGGAAGTTCGCCGGTAGCTTGTACAGCAGGTTGGCGGGCACGTTGACCAGTTCGGCGAAGGCGCCGTTGTTCATCAGGCCGGTGAAGGCCAGGTTTTCGCAAATGTTGTAGAGCCCGTGGGTGCAGTAGTAGCAGGTGCCGCAATGCTGGCAGGCGTCGGCCGCCACCGGCTCGCCGACGCTGAAACCCTGTACGCCGGCACCGAGTTCGACGATCTCGCCACAAAACTCATGACCGAGAATGCACTGGCCCTTGATCCCGGTCAGCGGGTGCGGGGCGTCGACCGGGATGAACACCGGACCGGCCACGTACTCATGCAGATCGGAGCCGCAAATGCCGCACCATTGCACGCGGATCTGCACCCAACCGGCAGGCGGCGAAACGGGCAGCGGCACGTCTTCGACGCGGATGTCGTTACGACCGTGCCAGACAGCGGCACGCATGCTGCGTTGCGAGTTGCTCGAAAGGCTCATAGCGAAGTCTCCTTGAAACGGTTGGCACTGGCGCGCCGGGTGGGTTGCAAGGGGCTAGAGCAAGGCCGGTGCCAGTTGCGCAAAAACGTCTGGACGCCCCTCTCCTAGAGCCGCCGAATGAACACCCAAGGGTGGCCGGCATCGAGGTCAAACGAGACGCGCCATGCCAGATCGCACGCGGTAGCGACGAGACCGTGAGACGTTGCGTCTCACTGCAAGCGTTGATGCCAGGGGCGTACCTGATACACCGCAGTCGTCTTCATTAGGGGCGCTTCGCACCCCAGCGCGGGGCAAGCCCGCTCACCACAGCAAGCCCGATCACCACAATAAGCTTGCGCAGGCTCACCCGATAACCCATTCGAGATTGCACCTCCACGCCCCACGTGATCGAGGACTACTCGTAACTTGTGGTGAGCGGGCTTGCCCCGCGCTGGGCTGCGGAGCAGACCCAAAACCAGGCGCTGCGGTTTACCTGACAGAACACAGGGATCCTGATTGGGGCTGCTTCGCAGCCCAGCGCGGGGCAAGCCCGCTCACCACAACAAGCCCGCTCACCACAGCAAGCCCGCTCACCACAAGTAGGGTGTTCGCCCTTAACTGACGGACCGGCGCCAACCAAGGGTGCTCAGGCGGCGCAAGCCCCTGTATGACGTTTTGTCAGCCGATCTGTATCTAACGCGCGCCCTGCTCCCGCCCTACCATCAGGTGCATCCAACCTGCGCAACGACGCGCTCAACCTACAGGAGTTAACCCATGCCCGAACTGTCGAGCCTGCTGGCGTATGGTCTGATTTCCCTTGGCATGGTGCTGACGCCCGGCCCGAACATGATCTACCTGATTTCGCGCTCGATCTGCCAGGGGCCGCTGGCCGGGTTGATTTCACTGGGCGGCGTGGCGCTGGGTTTCGTCGTGTATATGCTGTGCGCGGCGCTGGGGATTACCGCGTTGCTGATGGCAGTGCCGTATGCGTATGACGCACTCAGGCTCGGCGGTGCGCTTTACCTGTTGTACCTGGCCTGGCAAGCGGTCAAGCCCGGCGGGCGCTCGGCGTTTCATGTGCGCGACTTGCCCAGGGACGGCCCACGCAAGCTGTTCATGATGGGCTTTGTGACCAACCTGTTGAATCCGAAAGTCGCGGTGATGTATCTGTCATTGCTGCCCCAGTTCATCTCCCCCACTGGCCACGGCAGCGTGCTGACACAATCCATCGTGCTGGGGTTTACCCAGATCATGATCAGTGTGAGCGTGAATGCGGTGATCGCCATCATGGCCGGTTCCATCGCGACGTTCCTGGCGGCCAAGCCGGTATGGCAGCTGGTGCAGCGCTGGCTGATGGGGACGGTGCTGGCTGGCCTGGCGGTGCGCATGGTTTTTGATGCGCGGCGTTGAAGATGGGCCTTGAGGGCACTGTGGTGAGCGGGCTTGCCCCGCGTTGGGCTGCGCAGCAGCCCCAAAACCAGACGCTGTGCGCTATCGGGTATACCGCATTTGTCTTCATTGGGGGTGCTTCGCACCCCAGCGCGGGGCAAGCCCGCTCACTACAGGTTACCGGTGGCCCATTCTTTCTTGGTCAATGCTTGCGCAGCGCCTCCAGCCGTGCGGGCAGGTCTTCCTCGGGAAAGCGCGCGTGCAACGCCAGCAATTTTTCATCCGCGGCTTTGCTTTCACCCGCTTCACGCAAGCGCACGATCGACTGTAACTCTTGCTCCAGCGACGGCAACGCTGACGGTGCGCGCTTGCTGAGCCTGGCGCTCGATTCATCTGCCAGCGCACCTGCCATCTCAGCCTGAACCGGCGCACGTTCAGCCTTGGGCGCGGCGGCGATGCGCGCCATCGGCGCCGGTGCGGACAACGCTTGCGGTGCCGGGCGGGCGGTTTCCTCGTGCAGGGCGGAGAAGGTCGCCGTGGAGATTTCGGGTTGCGGCACGGGTGAGCGCGTGACCACGCCGATCATCAGCGCCAAGCCGGCCACGGTGGCGAATGCCATTTGCCAGCGCGGGCGTTGGCAGGCGTGCAGCCAGCGTTGCCACAGGCTCGGTGGCGGTGCCGGGGCTTCGCGGCGGGCGGCGTCGAGGATGAAGGCGTCGAGGGACGCGGGCGGCTCGCCGCTGCTGTGTTGACGGTAATGCTGGATCAGCACGTCGTCGGTGTCGGGCGTATGTCGGGAGTCGGTCATGCAAGTATCTCCTCGGCCAGCAGGCGGCGCAGTTTCTGCTGGGCGTAACGCAGGCGGCTTTTGACGGTTTCCAGCGGGGCTTGGGTGAGGGCGGCGATTTGCGGCACGTCGAGGTCGCCGTGCAGGCGCAGCAGGAAGACTTCGCGCTGGTCTTCGGGCAAGCCTTGCAGGGCGGCGTCGAGGCGCGCCTGGTCGCGGCTCAGGCTCAGCTGTTGCTCGGGGCCGGCGCTGTCGTCGGCCTGGGCGTGCAATTGCTCATCGTAGCTGTCGTGCAGCGGGTTGTGGATGCCGTGCTTGCGCCAGTGGTCGATCAGGCGGTTGCGGGCGATCTGGAACAGCCATGTACGAAAACTCGCCCGGCCTTGTGGCTGGGTGGTGCTGCGGATCAGGCTGAGCCAGGTGTCCTGGTAGATTTCCTCGGCCAGTTCGGCCTTGTTGCTCAGGGACACGAGGAAGCGGTAGAGGCCTTGGCGATGCCGCGCGTACAAGGCTTCGAACGCGGCGGCGTCACCGGCGCGGTAACGGGCCAGCAGCGATTCGTCGCTGGAGGGATCATCTGGAACAGCCATGCAGGGGGCGAACTCCTTTTGTAAAGTTAACGCTGTTCAAGTGTGGGAGGGGGCTTGCTCCCGATAGCGGTGTATCAGTAACAGATGTATTGACTGGCCCACTGCCATCGGGGGCAAGCCCCCTCCCACATTTGATCAGTGTCCTGTTTGAGATCAGGGTTTCAGGCTTTGGGCCAGTTCCACCAGTTGCACGAACTCGTTGCGCAGGCCGAACGGGTCATCGCCCCGGGCCGAGCGGGCCAGTGCGGCGGTGTCCTTCAAACTCATGCTGCCAGTGTAGCGGCCATCGCCCTTGAGCTGTTGGGCGAAGGCGGCCACCGCCGCCGAGAAGCGCAGGTCGTCGCTGGCCTGGGTGGTTTCGTGGCGGATGGGCCGTTCGATCAAGCGGCTGTCACCACCCGTGGCGGGCTTGTAGCGCACGCGCAGCATCGCCAGTTCATCGGATTTACCTTCGGCCGCAGGCGCAGTGGCGTAGCGCAAGGGCTCCAACCAGCTCTTCTGGCCCTTCGGCACAATTTCATACAGCGCGGTCACGGTATGCCCTGCGCCGATCTCACCGGCATCGACTTTGTCGTTGTTGAAATCCTCACGCTTGAGCGCGCGATTTTCGTAGCCCAGCAGTCGATACTCACTGACCTGTGCCGGGTTGAATTCCACCTGCACTTTCACATCCCGCGCGACCACCGCCAGGGTTGAACTGAGCTGGTCCACCAGCACCTTGCGGGCTTCGCGCAGGTTGTCGATATAGGCGTAATTGCCATCGCCGGCATCGGCCAGTTGTTCCATCAGGTGTTCGTTGTAGTTATCCACACCGAAGCCGAGGGTGGTCAGGGACACCCCGCTTTTACGCTGCTCGACGGCCATTTGCTTGAGGCTGTCGAAGTCGCTGACGCCCACATTGAAGTCACCGTCGGTGGCCAGCAGGATGCGGTTGATGCCCTTGTCGATAAAGCCTTCGCGGGCCATCTGGTAGGCCAGTTCGATGCCGGATGCGCCTGCCGTGGAACCGCCGGCGGTGAGTTGATCGATGGCATTGCGGATCCTGGCCTTGTCGCGCCCCGATGTGGGCTTGAGCACTACGCGGGACTCACCGGCATACACCACCAATGAAACCCGGTCCGGATCACGCAATTGATCCACGAGCAATTTCAGGGTGCTTTGCACCAACGGCAAGCCTTCGCGGCGGTCCATGGAGCCGGACACATCCACCAGGAACACCAGGTTGGCCGGCGCCAGGTCCGCCACGGCGCGGTCGGACGCCTTGAGGCCGATGCGCAGCAGTTGGGTGTGCGGGTTCCAGGGTGTGGCGCCGACTTCGGTGGTCACGCCAAACGGTGAGCCGTCGGTGGGCAGCGCGTAGTTGTAGGGGAAGTAGTTGACCATTTCCTCCAGTCGCACAGCGCCTTCGGGCGGCAGGCTGCCTTGGTTGAGGAAGCGTCTGACGTTGGCGTAGCTGCCTGTGTCGACATCCACACTGAAGGTGGACACCGGCGTTTCGGCCACGCGATGCACCGGGTTGTCCGGCAGGTTGGCGTATTGCTCGCGGGGTTCGCTGCGGTAGTCCATCGCCGCTGATTCCTGCATGCGCATTGGCGCGGGCATTGCCATGCGTTTGACCATGGCGCCCTGGGGCGACGCGCGTTGCAGCTCGGCAACGGGCTCGGCCGGTTCGGCCAACTCAGGGGACGAAGACAGCCCACACCCGGCCAGCGCCACCACCAGGGTGACGACAAAGCCTTGGGCGGCAGGACGCAGGAAGAGCAGAGGACGGGACATGGGCTGAACCTCGTGAGTGAATGATCCGTTCACAAGGTCAGACGCAAGGTGCGGGGTGTTCGGGTTAACTCTGATTCAAATAACACAGACATTCAAATGTGGGAGGGGGCTTGCCCCCGATAGCGGTGGGTCAGTCAAACATGTACTGACTGATCTACCGCTATCGGGGGCAAGCCCCCTCCCACATTTGAACCGAGGCGATGAACTCAGTCCGTGCCGTACTTCGGGTTACGCGGGCCGTACAGGATCCCCGCGCGTTGGCCCGGCGACAGCAGGCGTGCACTGGTGATGCCGGCAATCGGGTGCGCCGCATCGGTGGAGCTGTTGATCACCTGCTTGACCGCCGCGGTGATCAGCATGCCCACCAGGCCGCCGCTGTTGTTGTTGCCTTCCTCGCTGGAGGCACGCGCCGAACCGGTCCACAGGGTGGTGCCGGTGCGCAGGTCCACCAGTTTGGCCGAGGCTGTCACGGCGGTGTCGCTGGAGATCAGCATGTACTTGGTGCCGTACTCGCTGACGGTGATGTACAGCGCCGCGTCCGCGCCGAAGATGTCATGCAGCTTGGCCGGTGGCACGCCCTGGATATCGTTGGCGGTGGTCAGGCCGTTCTGGCGGAAGGTTTCGTCCACCAGGGCAATCGGCAGCACGTAGTAGCCGGCTTCGGCCAACGGGTAGGTCACTTGCGAGACCAGGCTGTACGAGGCCTGCACTTCCGGCGACTCGTTGATCGGCGGCAGTACCAGGATCGACTTGGGCCGCGCCTGCTTGTACGCGGTGTAGTCAATGGTCTTGGGCGCTGCGCAACCGCCGAGCAAGGCCAGGGCCAGCAGGGCGCCGGTGAGTTTCAACAGGCTCATTTGGTGGCCACTCCGGTCTTGGCGTTTTTCAACAGGAAGTCCATGTACGAGGCAGACTCGGGGAACAGCGCCTTCTCGGTGCGGAACTCCTGCACCATCTGGTCATCCTTGCCCATGCTCAGGTACAGCATGCCCAGGTGCGCGTGGTAACCCGGCGGCGCCTTGCGGCCGCTGGCGTTGATCTTTTGCAGATCACGCTCCAACGCCTCGACCTGCGCTTCCTTGGGCTCGCCCTTGAAGTACTCGTAAACCTGCGGCTGGTAGCTTTCCCATTGATACAGGGGCTGGGGCGCCGTGTGGCACCCGGCGACCGCCGCGATTGCTGTCAGCATCAGCGCCAACTTCACTGCCTTGCTCATCCGTGTACTGCTCCTTGAGGGGTTGCTGATCAGTTGCGCGGGTTCCAGGCGCCGGCGTTGATGCCGTCGACCAGGCGGTTGATGGCTTCGCGCATGGCCAGGTCGAGGACCTTGCCATTGAGGGTGGAGTCGTAGCTGGCGGTGCCGCCGAAACCGACCACTTCACGGTTGGACAGCGCGTACTCACCGGCGCCCTGGGTGGAATACACCACTTCGGAGGTGCTGATGTTGACGATGTTCAGTGCGACTTTGGCGTAGGCCACTTGGGTCTTGCCACGGCCGAGGATGCCGAACAGCTGGCGGTCGCCGGTCTCTTTGCGGCCGAATTCGGTCACGTCGCCGGTCACTACGTAGTCAGCGCCCTTGAGCTTCTGCGCAGTGCCCTTGATCGCGGCTTCCTGGGAGATTTCGCCCATGTTGTCGCGGTCCAGCACGCTGAAGCGGTTGGTCTGCTGCAGGTGGGTAATCAGGATGGTCTTGGCCTGGCCACCGAGGCGGTCGACGCCGTCGGAGAAGATGCCGCGCATGTAGCTGGAGCGGTTGTCGAACTTGCCCACGGCGATGGGCACGCGCACGCCGGAATAGGCGACGTTGGCGCTGGCGACCTGTTCCACCGGCATGGCGCGGTTGCTCTCCGTGGCGCAACCGGCCACGGTCAACAGCGCTGCGGCGGTGAGGCCGGACAGCAGGATTTTGGACAGTGTGTTCACAGGGTGCTCCTGGGGGTGGTAAATCGGTAGTGGGCAACGTTAGCGAGACGGGATGTCGCGCAGATCATCGACGATGTCGCGGCTCAACAGGCCGGTATAAAAACGCTCGACGCTCGAGTTACCGGAGTTGGTGATGATCCCGCCCATGGTTTTCCATTTCTGCGCTTCACCCATCACGCCGGCGGGCACAAGGTTGTTTCGCGTCTTGGCAAAATGCAGGACCTCGCCAGCGCCCTTCTTGACCTTGACCCGATAGCTGAAATCGACAGCGGCCAGAATGGTGTTGTCATCAACGATCAACGTCGAGAGACCGCCTTTTGAGTCGGGGATATGGCGCGTGTAGACGATGCTGATATCCAACAGGTAATCGGCCTTTTCCTTGCTGGATGCATAACGCTTGGCGCTGAGCAGGCGGTCGACCAGATCGACACCGAGTTGCTGGCGAACCTTGTCATCCGGCAGGAAGCGCTCGTTCTTGCCCACCACCTCAACATCAAACGTGTCGAGCCAGTACGTGGCGTTCTTGGGAATGGTGACCGGTGCCGGCGAGATGTAGTACTCCGGCTTGGAGGCGCAGCCCGCCATCAGGCAGGCGACGAGGAATACGGCAAACATGCGCATGTCTGGATTCGTCCCTGAAAAGTATCGTGCTTTAAACAATCGCGGCATTTTACGGAGTTGAGAGCGGTTCTCAAGGTGTTTCGTCGGTTGCCGTGCGGTGGCGCACATTCCCTCAAGTTATAGGGATACGGGTCGAAACAGTAACTTGGCTTGCTCACTTATAGGGACATTGCGTGCTTAACACTCTGCTTCGGGCTACGGCCCTGACCGCTGCGCTGTCGATGACCGGCTGCGTTTCCTACACCGTCACCGGCCCCATCGCCGCCCCGCTCCACCCGGTCGCTGTCAGCAGCCCGCGCAGTGCGCAAATCGCCGATGTGACGGTGAGCGCCGCCGACGTCAACGAAGCCAACAAGGCCGCCATCAGCAGCTCCCTGACGGCCCAGATCACTCAGTACGTGCGCACCGGGGGTTACTTCAAGCAGGTAACCGAGTACCCGGTGCGCCTGGGCGAGCAGGACGTGACGCTCAAATTCAACATGACCGCCCTCAAGGGCCATCGCGCGCCACACCCGGCGTACGTACCCGGTGCGCTGCTGACGCTGACCATCTGGATCTGGGTCAACGGCCCGATCTACGTGGACAGCTTCGAGGTGGCCGGCGACCTGGTGATCGTCGACCGCAACGGCAAGGAACTGGCCAAGGCCAAGGATTCGATCAAATTCGAACACAACGTCGGGCTTTACAGCGGCCAATACTGGGCACCGTCGATGGGCGGCCAACAGCTGACCAAACTGGTCGGGCAACTGCTCGACACCGCCACCGCCAACCTGGCCAAACCGTAATTTCAAGGAGTGATGCATGAAAGGATTGATCAAACACAGCCTGGTACTCGCCGCCGTCCTGCTGACTGGCTGCGTGTCCTATTCGCAGCACGAATTGCCCGCCGTACAGACCTGGCCACCGACCGCCAACGCGCCGGCGCAAAAGCCCACGGCGTACGTGCACACCACCGCGCAGAACCACGTCAACGGCGGCCCTGGCAACGCGGCAGTCGGCGCCCCGGTGGCGCTGTGGGAAAAGGCCGTGGCCGATTCGTTTCGCCAGTCCAACCGTTTCTCGCGGGTGAGCACTGACAAGGTCGAATCGGATATCTACGTCGATGCCACGCTGCACAACAACGAACAGTTCAGCATGGCCTCGGCGATCATCACCGGCGCGACGTTCTTCATCATCCCGAGCACAGCGAAAAACACCTTCACCCTGGAGACAGTGTTCAAGGACAAGGATGGCAAGGAGCTGGGCCGCGTCAAAAAGAGCGAATCAGTGCGCACCTGGATGCACCTGGTACTGATCGTGGGCATCCCGTTCCAGGCGGACACGCGGGAAGTGGTCGAGGCGCTGACGCGCAGTACGCTAGATGAAGCGGTGCAGCGCAAGTTGCTGTAACCCCGCCCCCTGTAGGAGCGAGCTTGCTCGCGAAAAACCGGAGAACACCGCAGGCATTCAACATGCCCGCGGTATCGTTGCCAGCCTCAGCTCACTTGATCAGGTCAGGTCGAGTGGTCTTGAGCATCGCTGCGCTCACCGCCCCCTGAACCGAACAGGTGATCATGCCTTTGCTGGTCTTGGCCAGGTCACCGGGTGCGGGCTCGACCATCAAGATGCGTTCGGCCGTATCGGTGACCAGCTTGCCCGCGTTGTCATCGCCGCCTTCCGGCACCCAGGCTGATTGCTTGTGCGACCAGATCTGCGCACGCGCGTAGATACCGTTGGCTTTCTCCAACGCCGTACCCGGTACTTTACTCAGCTGTGCGTAAAGCGCGTCGGGCGCCTGCTCGGTGTAGAAACCCCAGTTGATGATGCGCGAACCCATCAGGTCCTGGTCTTCGGCGAAAAAGCCGGTCAAGGTCATACCGTCAAGCGTCAGCGGCGTATCGAACATCCAACGCTGGCCCATATCGGATTTTGTGCCGCCACTGAGCGTGATCTTGCCGTTCTCCAGCTTATGGGCAACACGCTCCTTGAGCCCTGACTGGCTTACCACCGCCAGGGAGTTCTGGTCGCAGGCGAGAAAACTTTGCAGGGCAGGCGCCGCGGCGAAGCTGCTGGTGCAGGTCGCCAGTGCAGTGAGTGAGATAAACAGACGATACAGTTTCATTGACAGCTTCCTTGGGTCTAAATAATTGCGGGCCGGAAAGGTCAGGCGCATAGCGGGGGATTTGCGTCCATACGGTGCCACTCCGGCTTATGTCGTGGTCAATCAACGAGAGTTGAAGAATCGCGTGTCAGCCCCTTACCAAGCTAAGTGTGCAGGGCGGATGAACAGCGACAACGGCCGAGCTCGGGCCCGGCCGTCTTAAGCGTTTTTAGTTACTTGCTTTCTTTTGCCACGGTGCCCAAGGACGCATCCTTGACCAGATAACGGCCTTCCAGATCGCTCAGCACTTTGAGACTGTTGCGCGCCACGGCGAAGCCCATTTCGACTTCCTGCTTGAGGTAAACCACCTCACCCGCCTTGACGTCGATTGGCATGTCCGCCCAGTTTTCAGCCTTGGAGCTGATCACGTGCTTGCCCGGCGTCACGAAAAAATAGATGTATTGGTTACCACGGTTGTAACCCATCTCCGAGTCGGCTTCCTTGTCATCCAGGAACACGTTGAACCGTACCAGCATCCCGACGTTGCTAGGGCGTACGACATACACCAGGCCTTTATCGGCCACGGCAGCCTTGGGCAGCGCATAGCTCGCCACGTCAGCCTGCATCTTCTCTACCGACGGCGTCGAAGAACAGCCAAACAGCGTGGCCAGGGACAGAAGGACAGCGGCTTTGCAGAACAACTTGATCATGTATTTCTTCCTTGTGGGTAGCGGTGGGGCGGTTTCGAAAACGCTGGCGAAGGCCGATTCAGATTTTTGATGCGTCTGGGCATCGCCAGTGTGTCGGCAGTGGGTGGCATTGCATGAGGC
This sequence comes from Pseudomonas sp. NFACC42-2, assembly GCF_900116055.1. Lineage (NCBI taxonomy): Bacteria > Pseudomonadati > Pseudomonadota > Gammaproteobacteria > Pseudomonadales > Pseudomonadaceae > Pseudomonas > Pseudomonas sp. NFACC42-2. Next base: position 57,547 of record NZ_FOZO01000024.1, on the reverse strand, counting down.
ATTGTGCCACTACCCTGATGCCTTGCGCGGTTTTGGGTGAGGGGCTTATAGTCCGGCCGTCGTCCAAATGGCGATCAGGTTTGGCGACCTGACAACAGAGTGCAAAAGCAATCCGCTTTCATGCAGGTGTTTTTGCACCCGCAAAGCCGTGCCTTTTATGGCGGCTGTGCGCGGGAGACCTTCGGGTCTGCCGGTTTACTCTGTTGCCGGTTCGCCAACCTGCGTACAGCTGCCACCCATTCGTTTGGCGACGATTGAGTGGTGGTCTCAACCACTTAACAGAGTGCCAATTATGAACCGATACATGCCCCTGACCGGCCACGACTGCACCGTCCCCGCCCTGCTCATCGACACCCAAGCCCCCCTCGACGTCCTCCACGACGCCGCCGTGCACCGCATCCAAGCCGTCACCCAACTCCTGGAAAACCTGGCCTTCCGCGATCAGCTCAGCAGCGATGCCGTGGTGCTGCAGGACTTTGCCCATCTGCTGGCGATTCCGCTGCGCGACGGCTGTGATTTGTTGGATGCGATCAGTCGCAGGCTGAACGCCAACCCGTCCTGAGTTAAACCGGGCGGCCCGTCCAGGCCGCCCTGCTCAGGCATTGATAACAATCGTCTTGGCCAACATATCGCCCAAGCGACGACGCAGGCCGAACAGTACAAAAAGACCGTCCAGCACACTGAACAGCAGCTTCGGAACATTGCGCAGGAACGACTGGAACAACGTGCAGTTCATGGGGTACGGATAACCCACCACGGCCGTGCGGCACACCCGCTTGCCCAGGCTCTGGCCATTGGGCAAGGCATCGCAAAACAGGTAGTACCCGAAGGCTGAAAACAGCAGCACATAGTGGAGGCCATCAAACAATGCCGGGCCTCCTGCAGAGCCCAGATAGAAATAGGCATAGTCCAGGTTTCGGTTCAAAAACAGCAGGAAAAGCACCACGGCCATATCGATGAAATAGCCGAGCAGGCGCTTGCCTGGGCTGGCGAGGTTCCAGGTGCCTGCGGCCGATACTGATTCGCTCATACCGTCATTTATCCAAAAGTCGAAGAGATGTCATCGAGGACGGCACACGTTGTACATGCCCGCTCGCGTCCATACGCGGTGGCTCTAACCTCACGGCGTTTGTGGCGGTTCTGAATGTGAACGGGCGCAGATTTGCTCCCACCCCTTCTCAATCGTGCCCGTGTACTTACCGCACGACGCGCCCTTTAGCTGAGCGTCCATAAAGTCCTGCTCCGGCCCGACCCACAGCAGGCCAACCAGATAGGCCACCCCGGCCGCAAACACCAGCAACGCCGATGTCCAAGTCAGCATGAATCGCAGCGTGGCGGCGGCGGTTCGAGACCGTTCAAACACACACGCGAACAACAACCCGATCCCACCCCAGACGAAACCCGCCGCGGCCGTGCCCAACCAAGACGAATCACGATCGAGGTAGGCCCAGGCCAGGATGAATGCGATGGCGCTGACGCACATCAGCAGCAGGCACAGCCACTGGGCGATCCGACAGCCGATACTCGAAAAGCTCATGGGAACGTCGTGCCGATACGCGCTCGTTCATTCGAGAACCAGATGCCGGTGACCTTGCCCACCACATCCTCAACCGCGACCTGCCCCATGAAGCGGCTGTCGTTGCTGACATCCCGGTTGTCGCCCAACAGGTACACATGCCCCGGCGCTACCTGGAGTGGCGCCAACTCAAGGGAGTAGTCCTTTTTGACGCGCTCAGCCGGTGCGTGAAACAAACCCAGGTTCTCACCGTTGCGGATCAGCTCGCCATGGACGATGGCCAGAGTGTCACCACCGATTCCCGCCACCCGTTTGACCGCCTCGGTGCCGTTCCAGCGATACACCACGATATCCCCCACTTTGGGCACGCCAGCCCGCAGGTCCGACATGATGTAGTCGCCAATCGACAACGTCGGCACCATCGACCCCGACGGAATGTAATAGTTTTTGAAGCCCAGCAACGGCACCCGAAAGACGTCGAGCGTCAGCACCAGGATCACCACCACACCGACGTAAAGAGCGTGGAAGCGTTTACGCGGCACATTGGGCGGACCGCTGTAGCGACGGGCCAACACGGCGGACACGATGGCAGAGGTCAGTTTGACCGTGATGACGAAAGCGAAGAATGCATACAGCCCAAGGGGCGTAGTGACCAACCCCAAGGCGCCCATCAGCGCGACCCCGCCGAGCAACAACGCTGCGACCCGGATACCCCACTGCGTACGGCCTACATACACCAGGCCCCAGCCGGGTATGAGGCAGGCCATCAGGAAGGCCTGGAGGGAGAATTTTGCGGGTTTCATTGATCATCCTTAATAATGCAAATGCTGGCGCCGCGCATATTACTGCTGGGCTCGCCAATCCACATAACCTTTAATCGCCGTTAACTGGCTAAGGATTGTGACGGTGGTGCCCTGATTTCCCTTTCTCCATAATCATTAATCAACTGTAAGCCATTATTCTTTTTTCTAAGAAATCGATAAAATTTTTCGCGTACACACTAGAAGCTTGATTAGAAAGATCAAGCCTATAAACAGGATACTCCCCATCATTAAGACCATCGTCCGTGCCTCTCCTTCCCACACAACCCATTTCGACCGTTAACGATTGACATATAAACGATATCACCACCATTTACACTGTCAAAATCCATTTCGTAAATACTATAAATCTCCTCCCCAGATATTTCCCCGCCAGAATAACACTTCAGCCACCATTTATAGCTATCAGGCAGTTTCAACCCAAGACGAGTTTCAGCTTTATAAATCCACTCATCAGCAATCTCGTCACCACAATCAGAAAACTCAACGAATTCCGACTCTCCAATAAGATTAATTATTCTCGAATAATCCACGCCTAATTACTCCCGCTCCGAGCCCGCAACGTCCAACAATCCGACTGAGAAGAGTTAAATTCTTTGGCCTGCTTTGTCAAAGTTTTTGCATTCAAATCCGTAGGAACTGAAACAGGAGAAATAGGGCTCAGACCATCATTAAAGCGTGGTCTGATTCCGATTTCGGGACCCCGATTTCGTGCCGAAGGTAAATTAAAAGCCATGCGAATTAAACTTATAAAACTATCCACTTCACCTCAAAATCAACTAACTGAGCCTGAAGACCTGCCTCACGCTCGAACCAATATTCAAACCCTTCAATATCACCTTTTTTCAAGTAAAGATAATACCCACCGGTATCGCCATCACGGTCGTCCGCAACAACAATTTCCCAGCCAGAATATTCGCCAGTGACAACAACACCCTTCCGAACGATAGACATATTCATATTTTAGTCTGCATAGGGAACATGATTGTTAGAAGCAGGGAAATAGAGGTCAAACCACCATTAATGTAACCGTGGTCTGCCCCCTATTTTCATTGACTAAATTCCAATACAAACCCCAACAAATAAATAACAAAAGACACGCACGCCAGTGATGCCCGCCCCACAGGGCTTGCATCTTTGCCTAAACCACCTGGACCTATAGAGATCCAGCCGCCTCTCAGATATGCAAACACAGCTTGCCCAAACCACAACTGAAGCATCAGAGCGCTGAAAAATGGCCTTGCATCGCCCCAAAAACGAAGAAAACAATTGAGTAACGCGGCGATCAACAACAATGCCCCCAATAGATACCGGTATTTGTACAAAGCCGACTTCATACTAATTTCCCTTGAAAGCACCAATATCCCTTTCGGCCAGTTCATCTCAGACTTTAGCAACACCCAGTGCATTGGATACTCTCGCAGCCTCACTGACAGGAATACCTTTACAGCGGCTGCGCCTCCCGTCGTGAATACTGCTATGCCACCCATGGCCGTTCCAACATCGGAGACTATCTTGGCATCGGCCGCTTTTATCCATTTCAACGTATTGGCATCAACCAGATCGATATTGGCACCCGATGAAATACACTCTGCCGTACCGCAGCAGAAATAGGGGGCAAACCGCCAATATACATTGGTGCACTAATCGTGGCCTGATCCCTATCCCAACATTAACCCCTTAAAATTTCAGAGACTTAAGCATAGCCGCATATAAAAATCACGAAAAACAATTTAAAAAAATGGATTTTTAAAGAGCATCAATAACTACAGTAATTACGCCCGCCACGCCACCAAGAAAATTTTCCCGCTTATTTGGAAGCTTTATAAAAATGTGGTCTGCCCCCCGACTTCTGATTTCTCGACCTATCAACTAGAAAAAGACACCGACGGGCGACTTTCCGTTAGTAAAGTGCCTCATTCAACAGCTCAAGCCATAAAGCGGAAGCATCCGCCTTAATTCCAAGATTCACTAAGCGCAAAGAAAACTCCTGCACGCCGGATTCTGGTTCTTCCTCATAATCCATTGAGACCTCATGCAAATTGCCCGCGACGATAATCAGTTGTTCAAAAGAGTCTGCCATTGGCCGCAAACTCAATTTATGACCAGAACTTATATCCAAGAAGTAGGCCCTGCTGTTATTACTGGAGTCTTTTCGCCCTAAACAAATAATATTGGCTTCCCAACGTGCAACCTCAACAATTTCGTTATCATTGTAAAATGTAAGCCATGGATTTTCAGGGCTTCTGTTTGCCTCTATCAGGACTGACGATAACTCGCGCCGCCCGTAAGGTACTGGCCATAAATTCAATTGGCCGATTGAAACGCCGAGCACTTGCACGCGCTCAAGCAACACCAGATAGTCATCAGGAAAATGTTGTCCATCCTCCCTCAGCGAGGACAAATAATTCTTTGAGTAACCAGGAGAACACAGCTTTATTTCTGAGGCAATGACGGAAAACCTAGCAGCCATTTTTTCGGAATATTTTATTAGTCCATCTAAATCATTAATCATCACGTGACCTATTGACCTGAATGTTCGGGATGCCAAATACCCCATCCCGGTTGCTTACTATGAACCGAGCTAGGGAGCGGAATCGCGTTTTTACCATAGTCCAAATGGTGGTGAATAATGGTTTCATCAAGAAAAGACTGATGTTCCGGAAATTTATCCACCCAATGCTGATCGACCACTGGAGACTGCTTTGCCTCAATACGGAGTAAGTTTTGTGGACTAAGGGTATCACCGTAGTTATTTTTCCACTCCGCCCAGAATTGTTTGGAGTTCCGAACGCCTCCATCCATCGTTTTTGGACCGGACGTAAATAAAGATGAGTCAATCGCCATCGGCCCTTGACCTTTAATGGGATCGATTCGAATGAAATAAGGGCTACCTACTACCTGAGGAGGAAGAAAAACACCTTCAGCACCAAGGCTACCCTTGGCGAAATTTGGGCCTGCTTGCAGAACGTTTCTATCAACCAGAATGCCGAGCTCTGCGTCGGGTATTGCCCCAACCACGCTCTCATTTTTGGGTATCGTCACCTTCGTGCTGCCAGCGACTGACTGTCCCTTAAACAAACTTGGCAACCCCGCAGCCGACGCGTTCAAAAGCCCAAGAAAAATGTTCTTGGTACCGTCACCCGCATCACCGTTGCTGGCCTGTACTCCACCATAAGTGATCTGCAATATCCCACTTTCAGCAGTCACCAACCGTATTGCCAAGCCTACCGACCCGCCCAATGCATACAAGGCAGGAGTGCCAACTGCAGCTTCTGCCTGATAGTTCTGTTCGAAGCGCCATATATGTTGCGCTTCGCGGTAAAGCTGTTCGTTTTCGCTAGGAGAGCGGTTCATCTGCGCCGACAGATCGCCGGGATAGAGCCGTTCCAGGGAAGCGTCTTTGATGGAATTCCCAGCTGCGTACGCCACATCGTTGCTTTGCCGCAGAGGACCGGGTCGCATAAGCGCGTAGATGCGACGAGCTGCCTCATCCTTCCCGTACGCCACAACGAGTGCGTTTGCGTAATCCGCGAGATACGCCTGCGCCGCGGCTTTATCGGCAGCCGACATCGAGTCTGGGTTGCGGCGCAGGCGCTCAACCAAAGCATCTGAAATCTGATCTTGTTGATCGAGCGCAATCAGCGTCTTTGCGTCCTCGGAGGTGTACTTGTTGCGTTTGATCGCATCGCGAGCCTTTTGAAGCAAAGATTCGTTGGCTGGACTCAAAAGGTTATTTTCAACCGCATTCTTCCCAACCTGCGCGGCTGCCACCGCATTCAGCGCGTCCTTGCCAACCAACGATCCGGAGAGTCCAGCCGCCAACGTCGATAGGCTGGAGATCGTCTGCTTTTGCTCTTGGGTCAAATTTTCGTTACTGACATCGCCATACAGCGTCTCTTTGATCAGCTGTGCGGTTTTCTCCGCCACCACGGCCCCGGCTGCTCCTGCCAGCGCGGAGTTACCACCGGCCCGCGCCAACACCGCACCCAACACTGCGTGAGCCATCAAGTTGGCGTTCGGGTCACCATCGGTCATCTTCTTGACCGTCTGCGCCAGATACGGCGCTGCCGCACCCGCCAACGCACCGCCCACGCTGCCGCCCATCGCCGCTTGCACCACGGCAGTCACCGCCTGGCTGGCCTTCTGGAAGCTGCTGCCAACGCCGTAATCCTGTTGGGCACGCTGGCTGACTTGTTCCGGTGTCGGGTTGGCGATACCGTCCTCAATCAGCTTCTGCCGCGTAGCTTTACTGACGTCGCTGTTTGGATCGTTGGCGGCCTTGATCCGCGCCGCAGCAATCGCATCGCCAATGCCCTTGGTCAACTCCATCGAACTCTTGATCAGATCCATGCGTTCCTGCATGGCCTTTTCATCAGGCTTGTCGAGACGCTGGTTGGCGTTGGCCGTGTCACGGTTAAGGCCGACCAGATCACCCGCACCCTCGGGGTTACGCACCACGATCGTGCCTTCGCTGACGGCACTGCGCGTGTAGCTGTGGTCCGAATCGTTCAGCGACATTCCATACAAGGCACCCGGCGTGAGGGTAGTCGCGCCGCCACTGTAGGAACCGGAGACGCTGACGCCGGCCGATTGGCTCTTGATCTCGCTCTTATTCTTGATGTCGCTGACAAGCAGTCGGTCGGTGAGCAGCAGGTTTTTGTCGGCCGTGGCTTCACTGGCAATCACCGCACCTTGCAGGGTGGTGTTTTTCGCCACATCGATGGTGTAGCCACCCTTACCGGCAAAGAAGCCGCTCTGGTCGGTCACCGCCTGGTAGTCGCTGTTCATCTTCGACGCCGCCAGGTTCGCGGACGCGGTTACTGGGGAGCCATAACAGATCGGCGGAATGCAGATGCTCGCACCGAAGCCCGCACTGTTCTGCTTGCTCTTGGACGTTTCGGTGTCTTGGCGCGACAGGATGTTGAGGTTGCCGCCGATGTTGGCATCGATACGGTCAGCGCGTACCTGCGCGCCGATCAGGCTGGTGTCCTGGCCGCTGCGCAGCACCAGCGAGCCGGTGTCCAGAGTGGTGTTGACCTGGGTAACCGAGCCACCCGAGCCAAGGTTTTTGGCGGTTTGTGCACCGAGGTCGATGGTGAAACCGTTTTGCTCGCCTATGTTGAAGCTGGCACCGATAGCGGTCCTGTTGCGTGAACCGTCGTTTTTGCAGTCGGTGGTGTTCTGTGCGCTTTGCATCAGGATGTTGTTTTTCGCGGACAGCAACGTGCTGTCGGCTTTCAACGTACTGCCGGTAATCGTCAAGTCACCCACAGTGCCCGGCGCATCGCCCGCGGCGATGATCGACAGTTTGCCCCCGGCGTTGAGGTTGCTCTGGTGAGAGGTCTGCGCCGTGTATTCGCTGCTGCTTTTGGTACGGGTGTTGGCCAGTTCGGTACCGATCTTGATCAGCGATCCGTTGCCGGCAGAGCCACCAGTCTTGTCCTTGAAGCCGGTACTTTGTTTAGCGAGATCGCCCGCCTGGTTATTCAGGTTGTACATCGACAGCGCCGCCTGGGCGATCTTCACGGCCTTGAGGCGTGGATCGTCGGAGCTGCGCGCCGCCTCGGCTGCGTCGCGGATGCTGTTGGCGGTGTCGACCACGGTGCCCGCAATCACTCGCCCAACCGCCAAGCTTCTTGAGCTGTCCTTACTGGTCTGACTGGCAGTCTCCATCCCTGAAGTAACGGTGACATTCGCCCCACCCAACTCCATGTTCTTGGTGCTCACCAGATCACTGGCCACCACCTTCAACTCACGCCCTGCCGTCAGCGACACATTGCCCGCACTCGATCCAATAGTGCTGCCGGTCAAGGTCATTTCATTGGCCGTGCCGTTGTGCTTCGAGCTGTTTATGTACAGCTTCTGGTTGCCGGTCATGTCATCCAGACCGAGCTTGTTACCGGTCAGCACGCCGGTGAGGTCGCGATTTTTTTCCTTGTGCATGTCGGTGCGGGCGAAGGTGTTCTGCGCCGCGTCGATGGTCAGGTCGCGGCCGGCCTGGACGGCGAGGTCGCCGGTGCTGACCAGGTTGGAACCGGTGACCGTGGCGTCGCGCTTGGCGGCGACGGTGACGGTTTCGCCGGAGACCATGCTGCCCAGGGCGGTGGTGCGTTTTTCGTCGACTTTGTCCTGGACTTTGCTCGACTTCAGGCCGCCCCAGCTGCTTTTGCTTTCCTTGCGTTCGTGGCGGGCGCTGTCGGCGTTGCTGACGGCGAGGATGTTCACGTCCTGGCCGGCGACCAGTTGGGTGGCGCCTTTTTCGGCAGTGACGGCACTGCCGGCCAGCAGCAGGTCTGCACCGGCGACGACGGTGCTGTTCGTCCCCGCGCTGACCAGGCTGCCGACGTTGTTCACGACGTCGGTTTCATCCAGGCGGAATTTCTTGCCCTGGGAGGTTTTCTTGGTCTTGCTGTAGAAGCTGTAGTCCTGGTCTTGCGCGGCTTTGAGCTCGAGGTTTTTACCCGAGACCAGGTAAGCCTCGTTGCCGGCATTGACCTGGCTGGCGACCAGTTGCAGGTTCTGCCCGGCGCTCAGGGTGGCGTCGCCGCCGGCCTTGATCACGCTGGACACTTGCTGCACGTGGTCTTCGATGCTCTTGACCTTTTTCGTGTTGGTCGTGGAGTGCTGCTCGTTGGCCGCCGCGATGGCGTTGAGGTCGCGGGTGGCAATCAGGTTGACGTCGCGTTTGGCATTGATCTGGCTGGCCACGGCGCTGATGTCGCGCCCGCCAATCACATGCAGGTCGCGGCCGGCCTCGACCACCGAGCCTTGCTGGGCGATGGTGGTGAAGCTGGAGCGGTTGCCGATGGCGCCGCTGTCGAGGCTTTTCGAGGCGGTGATGTTGACGTCGCCCACGGCTTTGACCGTGGTGTCGGCACCGCTCTTGAGCACGCCGCCGACGTTGTTGATGTTGCCGCCAGCCTGCATGGCCAGATCGTTGGCCGATTCGATGCGCGCGGCGCTGTCGACGAAGTCGCTGCGTTCGGTGCGGTAGCTGCTGGCGCTTTCGTGGGTGGTGACGCTGCGTTCGTTGAGCAGGTCGGCGCCGGCGGCGAGGTTGACGTTGCCCGCGCTGATCACACCGCCTGCGCGGTTGGTCAGATTGTTGCCGCTGAGCAGGTCGAGGCGACCACCGGCTTCCATCAACCCACTGTTGGTGAGGTTGCCGCCGACGTTCGCCAGCAGGCTGCCGGTAGCGCGCAAGGTGCCGGCGTTGTTGAGGTGGCTGCCGGTGATCAGGTTGACGTCAGTGCCGGAAATCAACGCGCCGTTGGGTGCCAGGCGGTTGCTGGCCTGGGCGAGGTACAGCACCGGCACCAGCACTTGTTGGCCGGCGACGGTGGCGTTTTCCAGCCACACGATGTCGTGGGTCAGGGCGGCGACTTGTTCGGCGGTGAGGCTCACGCCTACGGACAAATTCAGCGCGCTTTTGCTGCTGATGGCGTTGTCCATCAGGTGCTTGAACAGGTCGGCGTCGCTGGTCTGGCCATCGATGAAGCGCTGGCCGGTGCGGGCGAGCACGGCTTGCTGAATCAGGCGTTGTTCATAGAAGCCATCGCCCAGGCGACGTTGCGCGGTGTCGGGGTCGTAGCCGAGCTTGGTCAGCATGTAGTCCGAGCTCATGAACTGGCGCATGTCGGTGAGCAGCGGGTTGGTTTCGATCAAGTACTTGTGCGGGTTGGCCGCGAACTGGCTGGTGGGCAGCCCGGTTGCGCCATCGCGGTCGTTGAGGTGGAACAGGCCGTTCTGGCCGGTGGGCAGGTCGAAGCCGGGCAGGCCCAGCGGGTTGACCTGTTGCTGGGCAACGTCCGGCGGCAATTGCGGGTTGAGCGTGACCTGGGTCGAGTAACCCGGCGCTTTGGTGTTGGCGCCGCTGCCGACGTAGGTGTAGCCACCTTGCACGACGCTGTTGTCGATGCCGGCCTGGGCCTTCACGTCTACGCTGCCGCCGGCCTGGATGACGGCGGCGTAGCTCTGGTCGGGCACCATCAGTTGGGTGGTTTTGCGCAGGTCGGTCTTTTCGCTCTCCATTTTGCCGATGAACGCGGCCATGGCGGCTTCCACACCGTCCATGTTGTTGCCCGCCGAATAGCGCTGGGTGAAGGCCGCCGCCTCGCGGTTCCAGCCCCCCGGCTTGCGCTCGCGCTCGGAAGTGAAGATGCGGTCGTATTGGGTGTCGTGGGTCACCAGGCCGACGTTGCTCAGTTGGTCGACGCGCACGGTCATGGCGCCACCGGCAGCGATGCTACTGCTGCTGTTGAGCAGCTCGCCGCCGGTGAGCAGCATGTTGCCGCCCGAGGTAATGCTGGACGCTGCCGTGGCATCGCTGACGATGAAGTGATCACGCTGGGTAATCTGGAACGGCCGGTTCTGCTTGCCGCCTTCGCAGTCGCCACCGGTCACCCCGTCGATACAGGCGATGGGCGTGATGGAGGCGCTGTAGATGCCGGACTCGGTGGTGAGCACAGTACGGATGTTCTGGATCGTGCTGGCCGCCAGGATCAGGTTGCGCTCGCTCTCGATCGTCCCCGAGCTGTTGATGATGCTGGTGGCCAGGCCGCCCTGGCCGTCGCGGTCGACACGCAGGTTGCCCATGGCGTAGATCGCGGCGCCGAGGTTTTTCAGGCGGTCGACCTTGAGGTTCATATCGCCGCCGCTGAAGATCAGGCCGTGGTCGTTGAGCAGGTTGTCCACCGAAAGATCCAGGCTGCCCTGGCTGGCGACGCTGCCGCCCACGGCCCAGTCCTTGCCACTGCCGACCAGGGCGCGGGTGCCGAGCAGTTTGCCGGTGGCGGTCTGTTGCAGGTTATCGACGTTGACGGTCAGGCGCCCGGCCTGGATCGCGGTGCTGTTGGTCCAGTTGGCTTTATCGAGGATCAGGTCGCCATTGGTCACCAGGCTGCCGCCGACATCGTCGAGGCTGATGCCGCTGAGGTCGAGTGCACCCGTGCCCACGTGCAATACCTTGCCGCCGGTGTTCTGGAAGCGGGTGGCGGCGAGGCTCAATTGGTCGTTGGCGGTCTCGAGGCTACCGCTGTTGTTGAGCAGGCCGCCGATGGCGTAGCGGGTCTTGCCGGTGGTGCCGAGGGCGCGCATCTGGCCGCTGTTGGTGAGGCTGGCAGTGTCGACGTCGAGGGCGGTGGCGCTCTCGATCAGGCCACGGTTAACCAGGGCCCCCGTCAGGCTGACGTCGATCCGGTTGCCGGCGATCTCGCCGCCGCTATCCACATTCATACCGGTCAGGTGCACGCGATCCCGAGCAAACAGCGCGCCGCTGCCGTTGTTGAAATCCGTGGCGTCGATCTGCGCATCACCGGCTTTGGCGGCGATGCGGCCACCGTCGTTGTCGAGCGTACCGGCGGTGATGGTCACGCCGGACTTTTCACTGTGGATCAGGCCGTTGCCGCCGTTTTGCAGCAGGCCGCTGGTGGTCAGGGTCAGGCCATCGTTGGCGGCCAGGGTGCCGTTGTTGCGGTTGTCGATGCTGTTGGCGAACAGGGTCAGCAAACCTTGGCTGGCGAGCTTGCCTCCCTGGTTGTCAACGTGGGCGGCGCGCTGGATCAGCAACGGGCCGGCACTCGCCAGCTTGCCGTTGCGATTGATCAGGTCGCCGATCAGGTCCAGGGTGATTGCGCCGCCACCGGTGAGGCTGCCGGCGCTGTTGTCCAGGGTATCGCCGTGCAGAGTGAAGGCACCGGTGCTGTCGATGATGCCGCCCTGGCTGTTGTCCAGCAGGCCGCTGACGGTGAGGGTCTGCGTGCCGTCGCTGAGCAGGCGACCGTTGTTGCGGTTGTCGACGCTGGCGGCGGTGACGTTCAGTACCTGCTTGGCGTTCATGGTACCGCCCTGGTTGTCCAGGGTATTGGCGGTGGCGCCGAGCTCGCGATTGGCGATCACCGTGCCGGTATTGCTGATGTGCCGGGCCTCGAGCTTGACGTCGCCGACGGTGTTGCGCGTGTTATCAGCGTTGACCCCGGCCTCGACGATGCCGCTGTTGGTCAGTTGGCCGTTGCTGGTCAGTGTGATGCTGTCGCGGGCGGCGAGGGTCTTGCTGTTTTTCAGGGTGCCCTTGGTCTGTGCCTTGAGGGTGGTGCCCGCGTACACGGCGCCCTTGGTCTCCAGGCTCGCGGCCTTGATGTCCACCGCACCGCTGGCGGCGGCCTGGGCCATGCTCAGGTGGCCGTTGGCGTCGAGCTGAATATCGCCAGCACTGGCAGCGAGCGTGCCGTCGAGCTTCACGCCCACGCCGGCTTCGGTGCCCACCAGTTTGATCGCACCGGCATACATGCCGCCCAGGGCCGACGAGTCGATGGCCAGTTCCGGCTTGGTGCTGCCGTCGTCGGCGCGCGCGGTGGTTTTCAGGCTTTGGGCGTCGACGTCATTGCGTCCGGCAATCACGGTGAGCTGGCGCGCATTGATCTTGGCGTTGATCTTGGCCGAACGGGTAATGATCTCGAAGCGGTCGACGTTGCTGGCGTTCAAGCCCTGGCCGTCGATGGTCACCGCACCGCCGTCCACCTGGTAGCGATCCAGGCGCCCGGCCTGGTCAAGAATCGGCTTGCCGGTGGTCAGGGTGACGTTGGGGGTATTGATAAAGCCGCAACCGTTGCAGCTCACGCCATACGGGTTGGCCACGATGACCTTGGCGGACTGCCCCGCCACTTCGGTGTAGCCGCGCAACTGGCTGGGGCTGCCGCCGTTGACTTCGTTGAGGATGACATTCGCAGCGCCGCCCTTGAGGTTCGGGTTGCCGACGATGATCCCGCCCAGCTGCGTGCTCTGCACCATGCCCGTGGCGTTGTTGAGGATCACGCCGTTGGGACCGACGTTGTAGTCCTTGAACTGGTTATGGGACAGCCCGCTGCCATTGGGCGTGGCGATGTTCACCACCGGAACGCCGTTGCCCGCCTGCCCGAGGGTAGTGCCGGGGCCGCTGACCACAATGCCCTCGGCCTGGGCCAGCAGCGGCTGCCAGAACAACGCGTTGGCCAGGATCAGGGCCAGGCCGCGTTGGCTCAGGCTTTTCAGGGCAGTAACAGGGCGAACGTCCATATTCAAAATCTCAAGGCAGCGGTGTTGAATTACAGGAAGAAATCCAGGCGGAAATAGATCGGCGCTTCGCGCTCGGTCACGACGCCAGGCCTTTCCAGCGAATGGGCGAACGTCACGCTGGTGCTGACGTGCTTGCCACGGGCAAACAGCTCCAGGGAGTTACTCGATACCCGGCCGTGCTGGTCATCGTTGTAGCGATCGTTGCGAATCACACCCTGGTCGTAGCCGACGCTGGCGCCGTACTCGGCGAAGGCCGGGCGCATCCAGTCGAGGGTCACCGGGCGCGCCCAACGCACTTCGTTGCGCCAGTAGCCGCCGCTGTCGCCGTTCAACTGCTGGTCCTTGAAACCCCGCACCGAGTACGAGCCGCCAAGACTCATGCGTTGCGGCGCGTACAGCACGTCTTCACTGCGCTGCCCGGTGGCCAGGCTGGAAAAACTCAATGACTCGCCCCACAGCGTGAACGGCTGCAGGTAGCTCAGGGTGGCGGTGTATTTGCGGTAGCGCGGCGTGGGCGTGAGGTTGCCGCGGATACGGGTCTGCTCATCCTTTTGCGCATCGAAGGCACCGATACCGTTTTGCATGCCCACATCAAGGTTGACGAACGCGCTGCCAATACGGCGCCCGTGGCTGATACCCACCTGGAATTCGCTGAGGCGGTTGCTGCTGACGCCCAGGCGTGTGTCGTTGATGTAGTTGTTGGTGCGCAAATGAGTGAGGCCGACATTGACCGACGTCTTGCTCACGTCATCGCGATGCACCACGCGCTCGGCGCGCAGCTGGTGATTCTGGCTGTCGCCCCATTGCTTGTATTTGAAGTCATCGACGCTGCCCGGGGTGCGGTAATCGCTCTCACTGTAGGTGTAACTGAAGTTCCACCAGCCCCACGGCACGTTGTAGTAGAGCATGCTGTTTTTCGAGGTTTTCTGGTGGTCGCTGATGGCGTCGTGGCCGCCGCGCAGGATCAGTTGGTCGGCCAGGCCTAGTGGGCTGTCCCATTCCAGGCCAGCGCCCCACTGCTGTTCACCGGTGCTTTTCTGGCCGTCGTTGTTGCGCGACAGGCTGGCGCGCCAGGGTTTTTGCGGCTGGTTTTTGACCAGCACTTCGCTGCCGCCGATCTGGGTGCCGGGGGTCAGTTCCATTTGCGCCTGCTTGGAAGGCAGGCGGCTCAGTTGATCCACCAGTTGCTCGACCTCACGCAGATTGAGGGCCTCGCCGACCTTGCCGGGAAACGCCATGGCCAGCTCGCGGTCGGTGACCGTGCTGCCCTGGGCGCCCTTCAGGCCTTCGAGTTTGCCTTCGACCACCAGCACTTGCAGGTGGCCGCTGGAAAGGTCCTGTTGCGGCAGGTAGGCCCGGCTGGTGACGCGGCCCTTGGCAATGTAGTAATCGGTGATGACCTTGAGCAGTTCATTGAGCTGCGTAACGCCCAGGCATTGGCCGATATAGGGTTTGAGCAGGCGGTTACGGTCGGCAGCGGAAAGGCTGTCGGCGCCCTTGAGTTCGATGTCCTGGATGGGGAAGCAGCGGGTGTCAGCAGGCTGTGCCGGGGCCTGTGGCTGATTGCTCTTGCCGGGCAGGTCCTGGAGCTCTTCCAGGCGCCGACGCTGCTCTTCGAGAAGCCGGTTCTGGCGGTCGCGGATAAGGTCCTGATCCCCTGGCGTAGGGGCGGCCAAGGCACTGTTGCCGCTCAAATAAGCAAGCAGCAAAGTGCATAGCAAGTACCGAGTCCGTGGCAATAAAAAAGACATGTTCGGTCCGTCGAAAATCAGGGGCCGCGAAACTAACATCGAACTAGCAGTAACCCAAGAAACAGAGTCAATTGCATGCCCGTGCTAGTTATTCACGCAACATATTGATTAATAACAATAAAAATCATCAAAAAGATACACGGCCTGAAACTGGAAGTATTATTCCGACAGGCGGCAGCTGTTCTGATAGCGATTCGTCGGAGAACTTATAAGTTGCCATTATTTGGCCATCAAGTTCTTGCCGCGATAAGTTAGTACCGAAAAAAGCAGATAAGTTCGCGGGGGTTTTGTGAATTGGATCCCAATAATCGGGATCGGAAGGGTAAGAGCCCCATGTGGGGGGCGGTGCGACGATTCGACTTGCTCCCGATAGGGGGTGTCAGCCAAGTATTCATTAGCTGATCCACCGCAATCGGGGGCAAGCCCCCTCCCACATTGGATTGTGGTTTACACCACTAGCTGGCGTCTTTGTTCTGAGGCGCGCCAGGCACGAGGGTCAAGCCTGGTTTTTCCACGTCGCGGGAGACGTGGGCTTTGACTTCCGACACACCGCCGTCTTCGTCGTTGTGGATCACCAGTACGCCCGGGCGGCGCAGTTGCTCCAGGTCACCCTCGGCGAGGCTGAAGCTCTCGCTCAGGTTCTTGTCGGTGAGAGCCTTGGCTTCGGCGCGGCGCTGGGCGAACTTGCGCCCCTTGCGTTGCTGGTAGCGTGCCCAGGTGACCAGGATCACGGCGTTGAACAGTGCGATCCACAGGTAGATCTGCAAGGTATTGAGCGCCGCGAAAATCGGCGCCTCGATACGCGGGCCGCCGTGGGTTTCAAGCATCGAAGTGATCCCGCGCGCCAGCAGCCAGACCAGTCCGGCCCAGGCCATCAAGGTCAGGATCACGTCGATGATCCACATCACGGTACTTTGGCGAGTTCTGACCAGTTTCATGCTCACGCCTCCTCTTCAACAGGTTTGATACCGCGATCCGGGCTGACCCAGCGCGCGCGCTTCTGGTGCTGGTTGAACAGCACCTTGGGGAAACTGACCAGGGTGGTGAACAGGCTGACCAGCCAGAACACCATCGGGTACCACACGGTCCAGAACAGGGTTTTCCACAGGTCTTTCTCGTAGCGGCGGTCGATCAGGATGCTCACCGCGAATTGCACCAGGCACACCATCGCCAGCACCAGGCCGGTAAAGGCCGGCGGGACCAGGGAGTCCACCGTGATTGCCGGCGGCAGCACGATGAATTTGCCCAGGCCCCAGAAAATCACCGAGAGCAGGAAGGTGAAGGCCCAACCGGTGGACAGGCAGTATTCGAACAGCAGCGGCCACAGGTAGCGATGGCGCCATTGCCAGATGCCACGGATATTCTTGAACAGCACTTCGGCACCGCCCTGGGCCCAGCGCAGGCGCTGTTTCCACAGGCCGCCGACGGTTTCGGGCATCAGGATCCAGCACAGCGCGCGCGGCTCGTAGAAGATGCTCCAGTGATCGAGCTGCAGCTTCCAACTGACATCGATGTCCTCGGTGATCATGTCGGTGCTCCAGTAGTCGATGCGGTCCAGCGCCTTTTTACGGAACGCCACCACCACACCCGACACCGTGAAGATCCGCCCGAACACGCGCTGGGTGCGCTTGATCAAGCCGATGATCGAGGAGAATTCGCCCACCTGCACGCGGCCGATCAAGGTCGAGCGTGTGCGAATGCGTGGGTTGCCGGTGACGGCGCCCAGGCGCGGGTTGTCGAGCATCGGCGCGACCATGTAGGCCGCCGCGTTTTTATCCAGCAGCGCATCGCCGTCGATGCACACCAGATATTCGCTGCGCGAGGCCACCGCCCCCATGCGCAAGGCCACGGCCTTGCCCTGGTTCTGCGCCAGGTGCAGCACCCGCAGGCGCGGATGTTCCAGCGCCAGGGCGTCGAGGACGGCGGCGGTGTTGTCCTTGGAGCCGTCGTTGACCGCGATCACTTCGATGTTCGGGTACAGCTGGCCCAGCGCCGCATGAATGGTGTCGGCGGCGTTATCGCCCTCGTTGTAGCAAGGGATGATGATCGAGATCAGCGGGTTGCCGGCCAGGGTCGGTGCCGGAGTGTCTTCCTCCCAGGGCCAGTGGCGCTCCCAATGCAGCCAGAAGTACAAGCCACCGGCGATCCACAGCGCCGACATGAACAGCGGGTAGAAAAACACGAAGTCCATCAGGAACTGCCCGGTGACCAGGAAGATCAGGCCCAGGGGCACGCCTAATACCAGTGCCAGCACGAATAACGCCAGGATTCTGTCGAACATGGTCAAGGATTCCATTGGTTGGAAAGGGCCGGACGCACAGTCTTCAGGTCCGGGGAATTTTCCAGGAAGTTGTCCGGGTAGTAGCCAAAACTCGTGACACCCTGGCGCTTGAGCACACCCATCCATTCAGCCATCTGCACAGCGTCGATATCCGGCGCGGCCTTGGTGCGCCAGTCTTTGGCCTGCAGTTCGAATACGGTGCGGTCCATCGCGCCGGGACGCGCCTTGACCGTCGCCACCAGCTTCTCCAGCCAGGCATTGGAGGTCTTGTACTCCTGGCCTTCCATCAGCGGCATGGCCATCGGCGCGGTCCAGTCGTAGGTCTGGAGGAAATCATCGAGGTTCTGGGCGAACCAGGCCTCGCTCGCCGGGTTGAGCATCGGCTCGGCGAAGATATTGCGCGCGGTCTGCACCTGCGGCCCACCGATGGCGTGGACCTTGGCGGTCAGCTCTTTGGTGAAGTCGATCAAGTAGCGACTCTTGAAGCGCGTCCAGCGCTGCATCACGGCCGGGTCGGCGCGCAGGGCCTGGATGCTGCCCGGCAGGCCGTTGGCGGCATAGGCCTTGAGCGCGGCGGGGCTGGCGTCTTCGAAGTCCGAGAGCACTGCGTCGTCGTGGTACAGCACGCCGTCGATGGCATTGTTGCGCGCCAGGTCTTCATAGATCTCGCCAATGATCCTGCGCACCTGCGGGTCGAACGGCGACAGGCGTTTGTATTGGTCAGGGTCGGTGCCGACCTGGCCGGTTTCCGGGTCCCAACGCGTCACGCGGGGCAGCTTGGGATCGAGGGCAAAACTCAACACCGGCATCCACGCGTACACGGCGGCATGGGCACGGGTGTGCAACTGCCAGGAGACGCGGTTGAACAGGTCGGCGCGCACCGGCAAGTGACGGTTGGGGAAGTACAGTTCGTGCACCAGGCCATCCCCCTTGGGGTCGGCGAAGGCTTGCAGGAACACCGTACCGGCGCCCATGTCCACCACGCGCTGCACCAGTTGGTCGAGGTTGCGCGCCTGCTGGGCCGGGTCCGGGTCGTAGACGTTGTCCAGGTCCACATGCAACACCCGCAGCGGTGCCGGGGTTTGCACGGCGACGATGCTGTTGGCGAAATGCTCGCCGTCCGGGTCGGAGGCCACCAGGAAGCGGGGGCTGTTCATCAGATCACTGGAGCTGTCGAGGCCGTCTTCCAGGGTCAGGGCCATCTGGTAGCCCTGCTCGCCGACGATCGCCAGCGAGGTGCCCTTGGCGGCGCCGTACGGCCACACCCATACCCGTGGTTTCTTGCCGGTCACGGTTTGGATCTTGTTGGAGATCGCCGAGACATCCGCCCGCATCCGCGCCTGGAACTGGGCCTGGCTTTCATAACGGCCCGTGGCCGGGTCATAGCGCAGCGAGGTCGCCGCCGGCTCGAGGTTGCCCTGGGGGTTGGCGAGGATCCCGGTGTGGCTGGCATCGGTGTGCGCGGCGATTTCCACCAGGCCGGACTGGGACACTTCGCGGATCTGCTGCCAGGTGAGGAACTCGCCGCGCGGCCGTGGCGAGCCGGCGAAGTCCACCGGTTTGTTCATCGGCGTGTCGATCCAGTAGCCCACCGGCGCCAGCAAGGCCGGCCAGCGATAGGCGCGCAGGATCGGCATCACGCGGGTATAGAAGCTCGAATAGCCGTCATCGAAGCTGAGCATGATGGCTTTGGGCGGCAACGCGGGGCCGCCACGGCGGGCAGCCAGGATCTGGTCGACGCTGACCGCCTGGTAGCCGTTCTCCCGCAGCCAGGCCAACTGTTCGATCAATCGCTCGGTGCGTACCGCCACCACGGCCTGGTCAGGATCACGGTCCGACACGTCATGGTAGGCAATACCCAGGAAATGGTTTTTCGGCCACGCCGTCTCGTTGGCCGGTGTCGGCCGCTCGGCGGGTGGAGTGAAAGGCGCGGGTTGCTGGGCGCAGGCACTGGCCAGCAATACGCCCAGAACCAACAAGCAACGGCTGAGGAAGGTCATGGTCAGGCTCTTTTAGAAACGGTAAGTGAGGTCGACGAGCAGACGCAGATCGCGTTCGCGATCCCCGTCATAAGGTCGGCTGATCAGGCTCAGGTTGGCGCCGGCGTCCAGCACGTCGTTCCAGCGAAAGCGTTGGCCGTAGCCCACCAGACCGATGCCACCGGTGGAATAATCCCGCTGGCTATAGGTACCCGCACCGACCTGGAACTGCTGACTCCACTGGGTCTCGTAGCGGTGATAGAGCACATGGTTGATGTTGAGGACGGGCAGCACGGTGAAATCCGACTTCGGGTTGAAGTACACCGTGTCTTCCTTGCTGTTACGGCTGGCGCCGACTTCCAGGCCCAGGTCCACTTGTACTTTCGGCGAGCTGTAGAGGCCTTCGCGGCCGCTGAGCAAGGCTTCGAAGCGGTCGTTGCCATCGCTGAAATGGGAGGGGCTGAGGGTCAGTTTCCATTCGCGGCTTTCGTTGGCGCGCCAGCGGATAAAGCCGCTGCCACCGTTGGCCGTGACACCGTCATTCAAGGCCCGCAGCGGCGTGGTGCTCAGGAGGTAGCCCAGGCTGCCGCCGTATTGCCAGTTGTCGTTGATGTCACGGGCAATCGACACCGCGGCGCCTTGTTTGGCGCCATCGCCGTAGGAGTGGTTGGACACCTCGGCTTCAATGGTCATGTCGCGGGTACGCCGCTCCACGCCCACCACCTGCCAGCGATGCTGGCCCGTGCCTTCGCTGAAGTCGGCCTTGGCGTACCCGGCGCCGGCGAATACACGCCAGTCTTCGTCGATGGGCGGCGTGTAGATCCGACTCTCAATGCCCCAATCGCGGCTCCCCGCAACGGCGCCCGCGTCACTGTCATTGCCGCCGCCAAAGCTTTTGCCGGTATACGCCTCGACACGCAGTTCGGCCATGTCATGCACGTCGCGCAGGCGGCTCAGGCGCTGCACCTGGCGATTGTCCGGGTTGCGGGCGAGCACATCGTCGGTGAGCACGTCGAGCTGGCGCCACTCCTGCAGGTCCATGGCGGTGTAGGCCTGGCTCACTTCCAGGCCGATATCCCGTGGGGCCTGGGCTTCGGTTTCCTTCAGGATGCCTTCGGCACGCCGTGGCAGGTCGCGGGCGCGGTACATGTCAGCCTGGGCCAGGCGCAGGCCGACGTTGCCAGGGGCTTTCGCCACCAGCGCTTCGAGGCCGGCTTCGCTGCCCGGCAGGTCGCCGCCGTAGACGCCGGCCTGGGCCGACAGTTGCTGAGCGTCCATCCACGCGTCGTTGGGGTTGCCGATGGGCAAGCCCTTGAGTTCGACCCGCGGGTTCTGGCTGTTGGCGAGGCCCTTGGCGACCTCGTTGGCGTCCTCGGCTTTATCGCTTTCCTGCAAGGCGTAGAACAGCGCAGTGGTGTCTTCGACCCGATCATCGGGCTCGGCGTCGGGGGCGCTCAGGGCCTGGCGATACAGCGGCTCGGCTTTTTCCGGCTGGCGCTGGTCCAGGTAGGCCGCAGCCACCCAACGCACGGCGTAGGTCGGCAGTTGCACGCCTTCGGCCTTAAGCGTCTCGTATTCGCGGATCACCTCGGCGGTACGCGCCCGAGCCTTGAGTGCACCGAGACGGTCGATGCGCCAGCGCACCACGTCGTCATGGGCGCTGGCGTCCGGGGTCCAACGGGCGAGCAATTTGTCGTAATCCGCCAGGGCGCGGTCGGCAATCACGTAGCGTTCTTTTTCGCTGCGTGTGGCGAACTCGGCCATGCGCACACGCTCGGCAGCGAGGTCGCCTTCCAGGCGGCGCTGGGTCACCGGGTCCAGCAGGCCAGGACGCTGGGCCGACAGGCGCAACGCGGCTTCCGGCAGGCGGGCCTTTTGCAGGGCGACGATGTATTCGCGGGCGACGTCAGGCTTGTCGCCGGCGCGGATAAACGCCTGGTCGAACTCGAACAGCGCGTCGTAGTTCAAGCCGGCACGGGTCAGTGCATAACCCAGGGCCATGCGGCGATTGGGGTCATCGGGCTTGGCGGCGACCAATGCGCGGGTACGTTGTACCGCTTCGTCCGCCTTGCCGCCGTCGGCCTGGGTCAGGGCCAGGCCCAGTTGCAGGTCGATGTTATTCGGCTCACGCAGCAACGCCTGGCGATAGACCGCCTCGGCCTGGGCCCATTGCTTCTGGTTGCGATAGGTCCGCGCGACAGTGGCGAGCGCCTGGGTGCTGAGGTTGCGATGTTTACCCTGGGCCTCGTACACCTTCAGCACTTCGGCGTCCTGGCCGGCCCAACCGGCGATCACCACATGATCGCTGACCTGGCCTGGCGTCTGGCGCTCGGCGGACAGTTGGCGCAATTGAGTCAGGGCCGGGGTGAAGTTGCCGTTGCGCGCCTGAATGATCAGCGCGTCATAGGCCGGATCGGCCATGGCGAAGGCGGGCATCAGTAATTGGCTGCATAAGGCGGCCCCGACGAGCAGTCGCAACCGGCCTGATGCACTGAGTGGTAGGTTTCGCAACATATCGTGAGCTTCCTTACACACGGAAAGCTGTAACGATAGGTGGTCCTGAGCGAATTGCCGCAGGGTGCCGGCGTCCAATGACCCGGCCTAGCTTTCCTGTGTGAACTATCTCTCAGGAAAGTAGGAAAAAGACCAATCCGGAACAATTGTTCAGAATTGCGCGGCCCGCCTGAAATGTGAATGTGGGAGCGGACTTGCCTGCGATAACGGGGTGCCGGCCGACAGGTGCGTCGACTGTTTGACCCTTATCGCGGGCACTCCCGCTCCCACATTATTTATTTCCGGGCGATGGCGAAATCTTTACTGCGCGCCGCTGACCGCGCCGAACTTGGCCATCACAAACCCAATGAACTGCTCGACGGTCATTTTCTGGCCGTTGAAGGTCACTTCATTGTTGGCGTAGTGCAACTTGGACACCACATCGCTGCCGACCAGGGTCGCCAACTGAGTACCGACCGCCATGCCGCTGACCATCTCGGCGGCCATCTGGGACTGCTGCTCGATGGCTTTCGGGTCGGTCACGCCACCGAGTTGCGCCTGCAGGGCAGCCACGTCACCGATCATCGGCTTGGACAAGGTCAGGTTGGCATCCAGCAATGCAATCATCTGCTTGCCCAGCTCAACCGGCGGCAACTCCATGGAGGCCGGCTTGGCCAGGTCCACCAGCAGGTTGAACTTGCTTTCGCCATGGGTGGTTTTCAGCGACAGGTTTTCCACAGCGATCTGCGGCTTGGCGGCCAATACCTGGTTGACGTTCGCTTCGGCCAGGGCCTGCTCGGCTTCGGTCAATTGCAGCTCAGGCGCTGGCTGGCCCGCTGCGGCAGCGGCTTGCACCGGCTGCATCTTGTCCTGGTACAGCTTGGTCAACACCAGCATGGCCGGGATGTCGACGTTCTTCATGCTCAGGGCCATGGCCGCCGAACCCACGGGTTTGCCCTGGTAACCGATCTCGTCGATCTTGTAGTCGACACGGCCGGCCAGGTTGTTGTCCTTGGTTTCGCTGGAGTCTTTCTGCTCGAAGCCTTTGACCGTCAGCACGGCTTTCTGCGGGCCGAAGGTGAATGTGCTGTCGGTCAGCTCAACGGTGTTTTGCCCGGTGTAGAAGCCAAAGGTGGATTTTTCCAGGTTGCTGGCGATGGTCAGGCCAGCCAGTTCGGCCTCGAAGGCGTCGCCCTTGGCATCTACCGCTGCGATCTTGAGGCTGTTCATGAAGCCGTCGGCCTTGACCTTCTGGCCTTCGGCGGTGCTGTCGAAATTCATGTTGGCGCCGGAGAAGTTCACCGAAGACGTGTCGTCCTTGAACGCCAGGGGCAGCAATTCGATGTTGCCGTTGACCGAGCGGCTGTAGCCGATATTGGCCACGCCCTTGAGCGGCGACACGTCTTTGGCGGCGGCGAACCACTTCTCGGTGGTGGGGTTCTTTTCCAGTTCGTAGTGACTGGTGGCCATGACCGGCAGCCATTTGAGCGTCACCAGGCGCGAGAACGGCAGCGGGCCGTGTTCGATATGGTCGACGAAGAGCAATTCGGGATTGGGGTTTTCTTCGCCGAACACCGAGCCTTGGCCCTTCAGGCGGTAGTGCGCGGTGCTGCTGAACACGCCACGCTCCAGGGACACCAGCTCCAGGGCCACGGTGCCGTCGACGCCGGCCATGGAGGTCTGCAGTTCCTTGTTGGCGTTCTGGATCGCGGTTTGCAGCACCGGTTCCAGTTGTTTACCGGTGTACCAGGCGCCGCCTGCACTGACGACGCCTACGGCGACAACTAAACCCAAAAGAACGACTGCTGGCTTATTCATGAAGTGACCTGATCAAATCCTGTGAGAAGTGGGCTGTCTTCCTTGAACCCCGTAAGGGTTGGCTCAAGCCCGCCGAAAAATCCGGGAGAGGTTAGCATAGGCTCCGTAGCAGCGGTCGAGCACAGCGAGGCCGCGTTCGACTGCGAAGCAGTCGTAAAACCAGGCACCTTGGCTTATCAAAAACCGTGCGTGCTGGTTTTACGAGGACTTCGTCCTCGAACGCGGCCTCGTTCTACTCGACCACTGCTACGTCAGGAATACTCCAACTCGATCTCGTCGAGCTGGTGGTCAAAACTCTTCAGGCGCGCCGTCCAGGTGTACACCAGCACCTCAAACTCGCGGTGTATCACCGCATTGCCGGGCGTGTCGGACTTGGGGTCGCAGAAGTCCAGCTGGTAGCGCTCCCGGGCCATCTGCGTGGCGACGTCGGACAATTCCCGCGCATTATTCAGCCAATGCCGGCCATCGGCGACCTGCCGATCGAGGGCCACACACTGTTTTTTCAGGACTTCGAGGCTTTTTTCCAGGGGCGTGCCGGTAAGGTCGCCCATGACTTCCTGGAAGGTGCGCCCCGGCTGCCAATAGCTGCCCCAGAAATAGCGGTCGAACACGGTTTCGACCCGACGCAGGGCGACCTTGGTGTCCCAGATCGCTACGCGGGTCTTGCCTTGTTCGAGGAGTTTTTTCTTCACGCGCTGGTTCTGGTAGGACGCCCAGGCCACCACGCCGATGGACAGGGAGCCGATCACCAGGCAGGCGCTGTCGAGAAACACCATGGCCTTGTCGAGTTGATGGGCGAGCATGACGCCGTAGAAATACGCGGCCGATAACAACACCAGTGCGAAGAGCACGCACCAGAAAGCGGGAGCATAAGGGTTTTTCATTATTGGAATCCCCATGAGCAAACGCGAGCAGTGTCAGGCGAGTCGTCACGGCGACCCGCCTGTCCAAGCATAGCTATTCGCTCAGGGTTTGCCGGGCTGTGACGCTTGCGTTCGTCCGCTTTCCCAGCCGCCGCCCAGGGCCAGGAACAGATCGATCTGGCTCATGGCAACCTGGGTATTGGCCGCCGCCAGTTGCGCGCGCATCGCGGTGTAGGTGCGGGTGGCTTGCAGGTCGGCGAGGAACGATTCGCGGCCGGCCTGGAAGAAGCGGTGGGTCTGGTCTGCCGCCTCTTGGGCCGAGCGCTCGGCGTCCGCCAGCGCCTCGCGCCGTTGCAGCACGGCGGTGTATTGCGCCAGGCCGGTCTGGGTTTCGCGGATGGCGTTGAGGACCACCCCGTCGAAATGCGCCAGGGCGCCCTGGGTCGCGGCTTCGGCCTCGTGGATGCGTGCACGGGCGCCGTTGGTCGGCACCGTCCAACTGATCATCGGGCCGAAGCCCCAGCGGTTGGTCGCCGGCTGGCCGAGGTTGTCGAGCAGACCTACGGTGCCCACCGTGGCGCCGATGGCGATGTCCGGGTACAAGGCGCCGGTGGCCACGCCGATACGCGCGGTAGCAGCGGCCAGTTGGCGTTCGGCCTGGCGCACGTCGGGGCGACGCTTAAGCAGCGCCGCACCATCGCCCACCGGCAACAGCTGGGCGATGTGCGGCAGCTCGGCGCAGGTGCCGGTGCCCGCCGGCAGTTGGTCCACTGGCTTGGCCAGCAGCATCGACAGGCGGAACAGCCCGGCCTGGCGCGCCGCTTCGTAGCGCGGCATGTCGGCGCGCAGGGATTTGTATTGGGTTTGCGAGCGGGTGACCTGGGTTTCATCGCCACGGCCCGCGTCACGCAGGCGTTGGGTCAGTTTGGTGCTCTGGGCTTGCAGGTCGAGGGATTCGTTGGCAATCGCCAGTTCTTCGTTGGCCGCGCAGACCTGGGTGTAGGAGCGCACCACATCGGCCACCAGGGTGATGCGTGCGGTATCGGCGGCGGCCTGGGCCGCATCGGCGCTGGCCTGGGCGCTTTCGATGCCACGTTGCAAGGTGCCGAACAGGTCGAATTGATACGAGGTGGTAATGCCGACGCTGCCGATGTTATCCACCGGCACTTTGTCCGCCTGCAAAAACGCTTCGCCGGATTCCTGCAGGCGCTGCACCTCGGCCTTGGCGCCGGCACTCCAGCCGCCGGCGGATTCAGCCTGTTGGGTCTGATAACGGGCGCGCTGCAGGTTGGCTGCGGCCACCCGCAGGTCGGTGTTGGAGGCCATGGCCTGGCGCACCAGCTCGTCCAGGCGCGGGTCTTTGTACAGCTTCCACCAGTCCGCCGGCACCGGCGCCGACACCACGTCGCCGCCCTTGCCCGCCAGTTGCCCTTGCAGGTCAGCGCGGTTGACGGCAGACGTTTGCGGCAGCTGGTAATCCGGCCCCACCACTTGGCAGGCCGACAGCAACACCCCCAGCGCAGCGGTTGCCCACAGCCGCTTCATGGCCTGGCTCCCTCATTGGGTTTGTCGCCAATGATCGACACCGTGGCGGTACGCCCGGCGATCATGCGGAAGTCCGCCGGGACATCGTCAAAGGCAATACGCACCGGAATCCGCTGGGCCAGGCGCACCCAGCTGAACGCCGGGTTGACGTTGGGCAGCAGGTTCGAGCCGCTGCTGCGGTCACGGTCTTCGATACCGGCGACGATGCTCTGCACATGCCCGTGCAGGCGGGCGTTGTCGCCGATCACACGGATGTCGACGCCCATGCCGACGTGGATGCCGTCGAGCTTGGTCTCTTCGAAGTAGCCGTCGATATGGAAGGAATTGCTGTCCACCACCGACAGCACCGGCCGCCCGGCGGTGACGAACTCCTGGGTACGCGGTGCGCGGTCGTTGACGTAGCCGTCCACCGGGCTGCGGATTACCGAGCGATCGAGGTTGAGTTGGGCCGAATCCACCGTCACTTGCGCTTCGGCCAGGGCCGATTGGGCGCGGGCAACGCGGGACTGGCTTTCTTCCAGCTGCTCGCTGGGCACCAGGTTGCCGAGGCCACGGTTACGCTTGTACTCGCGGCTTGCCTGGGCCAGGGTTTCCTGGCGGTCGGCCACGGCGGCCTGGGCCTGGCGCAGGGCCAGCTTGAAGCGGTCTTGGTCGACGGCAAACAGTACCTGGCCCTTGGTCACCAGCTGGTTGTCGTGCACATCGACGCGCTGGATCAGCCCGGACACGTCCGGCGCGATCTGCACGATGTCGGCACGGATGTGACCGTCACGGGTCCAGGGCGCAAACATGTAGTACATGACCATGCGCCACACAACGACGACCGCGAAGCTCACGATCAACAACGTCAGGACTACACGGCCGATGGTCAAAAAAGGTTTTTTCATGTCATCAGGTATCGACTGAGTGAGTCCACCGCGCCCAGCAACAGCGCGTAGAGCCCCACATTGAACAATGCCCGGTGCCAGACCAGGCGATAGAAGTGAACGCGGGTCAACAGCCCGTGCACCACCAGAAACAACACGTACGTAATGCCCATCAGCACCAGCAGCGTGGGCAGGAACACCCCGCTGATATCCAGATCACCGATCATAAAGGCGCTCCATCGGGTAGCGGCGCTTCCATCTCCGTGCCGCCAATGAATTCCACACCCGGCAACAACGCCAGGCGCAGGCCGGCCAGCGCGTGCAGCAGGTGCAGGCGGGTATCGTCTTCGTCTTGCAGGCCCTGGCCGTTGAGGGCGCGGCGCGTGCGGTCGAGGGTCATCAGCAGACCGCTGGGCGCAGGCAAGCGTTCACCCGCCTTGAGGCAGGCCTTGAAGTAACCGCCCACGCCTTCCACCACTTGGTTGAGCAGCACCCGCGGCACGCCGAGGATGCGCGGCGAATAGGCCAGCAAGTCGAGCAGGTTGAGCGCCACGCGCAGGTCGCGCAGGGCGATGCCGGTGTCCTGGCCGATCATCGCCAGGCGCGGCAGGTGCTGCATCAGGCGGTCGAGCATCTGTGCGGCGAGGTGCCGGTGTTCGTTCAGGGTGGCGGGCTCGGTCAGGCCGACGATATCGCGCCAGCTGAAACGGGTCAGGCGCTTGGCCGCCAGTTCGGCGCCGAAGGGCCGGGCGATCAACGTCCACACAAAGGCGAACAGCAGGCCCACCGGCCCGGCCAGGTTGACGTTGGCGAAGTTGAGGAAGTCCGCGTCGTAGGCGCCCTGGATGCTGATGAACGACGAGGTGTTCACCAGCGTCAGCAGCATGCCCAGGTAAAAACGCGGCTGCACGGTCAGCGTGCCGATGCAGATGAACGGCACCGCGAACGCCAGTACCAGCATCGGGAAATCGTGCAGGTTAGGCAGGACCAGGAACAGGTAGAGGCTGGCGAACAGCACCGACATGGCGGTCCAGAAAAAGAACCGATAGATCTGCGGCGCCGGGTCGTCCATAGAAGCGAAAAAACTGCAGGCCACGGCTGCCAGGATCACCGCGCTGCCGCCATCGGTCCAGCCCAGCAGGATCCACAGCACCGACGCGACGATGATCGCGGTGACGGTGGAAAACGCCGAATAGAGCATCAGGCCATGGTCGAGGAACGGTGTGAGCCGGCCCAGGCGCCAGTGACGGTACACGGCACGCCAGGTGTCCTGGCTTTCGCACTGGATGGCGGCTTGCAGGCTGCGGCAGTCCTGCCACAGGTCGATCCACTCGCCCAGGCGGTAGAGGGCGTTGGAGAACAACAGCGTGTGGCGCTCGTCCAGCGCTTCGCCTTGGGGTTGCAGGGCGTCGACCTGGTCACGCAGGGCGCGCCAGCGTTCCAGCGGTGCGCTTTCGGTGGTGTTTTCCAGCCACTGCCGGGTAGCTTCCAGCAGCGGCGTCAGTTGCTCGAGAAACTGCGGCGCACGCTGTTCGACGGCATACAGCGCATCGTCGAGTTCCTCCACCAACGGCAGCAGGTGGATCATGCGCCCGCGCAGTTCCTTGGTATTGCGCACCGTCTGCGGCCGCGCGCCTTCGTGGGGCAACTGGCCGATCATCAATTCAAGGGTATTGAAGGTGGCGACCATGCCGCCGCGCAGGGCGCTGACTTCTTCCGGCTGCACATTGCGGGAAAGAAAACGCTGGCTGTAGACCTGGGCGTCGCTGAACCACTTGGCCACCGCGCCATCGAACACCGGCATCAGCCGCCGCGGCCAGAACATCGCGCCCACCACCGCCGCGACCGCAATGCCGAGGAAGATTTCCTCGGTCCGCGCCTCGGCCACATCCCACACCGCCAGCGGGTTATCCACCACCGGCAGGGCGATCAGCGGCAAGGTGTAGCCGGCGAGCATCAAGGCATAGTTGTTGGCGGTGCGCAGGTGCATGGAGAGGAACAGCAAGGTGCCCGTCCACAATGCGATCACCACCGCCAGGATGTACGGCGATTGCACGAACATCGGCACAAAAAACACCGCCGCCGCCGCCCCCATCAAGGTGCCGATGGCGCGGTACAACGCCTTGGAACTGGTAGGCCCGACAAACGGGCTGGAGACGATATACACCGTGGCCATCGCCCAGTACGGACGCGGCATTTGCATCAGCATGGCGATGTACAACGCGATCATCGACGCGGCGAAGGTACGAACCCCATAGAACCAGTCACGGGCGGGCGGAAAGCCGGTAAAAAATCCGTTCAAAGCGTCGCCGCCTCAAAGGCCCGCAGTACGCGCAGCGCGGCTTCCATGTCGGCGGTTGGAAGGTCCGCCAGCACTTCGCGGCGCAGGCGCACCAACTGTACCTCCACCGCCTGCACCAACTCGCGACCACGCTCGGTGAGGCTCAGGGCCTTGGCGCGGCGGTCGTGGATGTCTTCGGTACGGCACACATAGCCGTCATGGCACAGCCGGTCGAGCAGGCGCACCAGGGACGGGCTTTCCATCCCGGAGGCCTGGGCCACTTTGACCTGGTGCACCCCGTCGCCCAAGCGGCCGATCATCAACAGCGGCACGGCGCAGGCTTCGGAGATGCCATAGCTGACCAGCGTGCTCTGGCAGATTTTGCGCCAGTTACGGGCGCCCACCACCATGCTGCTGCTGAGGTTCATCTGGAGTTGTTCGAGGGATTGAGGCACTGGATAGTTCGCATACAGTTAGTTTGCTAACTATCAATATGGCCGAGGGATCGAATTGCGTCAAGTTTTGAAACAATTTAGCGGATGGGTGGAGCGATATCAGTGGCGACACCGCAGGACGAATGCTGGAGGGGGCTTGTTCCCGATAGCGGAGTGTCAATGAACCGATTCATTAGCTGATCCACCGCCATCGGGGGCAAGCCCCCTCCCACATTTGGGTCGGTGTCGGCTTCAGGATTGCTGTGCAGCCTGGCCATCCAGGCGGCGCTGTTTTTGGCCCACCATGTCCAGGCCATCGCGCGACCTCAGAAAAAATCACTCAGGCGATCAAAACCCAGATTTTTTTACTGCTCACCTTTTTTTTACAAAAACACGATTTTCAAAAGATTTTTTTACACCCCTCGCCCACCCCGCAACATCAGATTCAACTCATCCACCACCTCCGCCCAATCCGCATCGTCCAAGATTTCCTCACGCAAAAATGCTTTCTGGCTGTCTGTCCAGAAAAACGCCTCTGCCAACTTCAAATCCGGCTTGAGTGGCGAGTGGGCGGTCACAAACTGATCAATACTGACCGGGTCATCCGGCAGCCCAAGCTGTTTGAACAGTGACGGCAAACTGTGCACGGGCGATTCCATGACGGGCTCCTGAAAAAAGGTATTTAACCGAGTCTAGCGGCAGCCCTCGGGTTGTGGTGGCGGCACGTTGCACAACACGAACAAACGCGCCCTGGCACCACCACCGTCCTGGCGACTGAGTTCGCGCCAGCCCTGGGGCAGTGGCGCGAAATCGTCCGGCACTTCGTTGCTGCTGATCAGCCATACGCGGCGGGTGTCGGCGGGCAGTGCCGACAGACGGTCAAGGTAAATGCGCCCGCCGTCCTGGTCCACCAGGGTGCCGAAGCCGTAGGCGTTGGGCCGGGTCGGCGTGCCATCGGGCTTGGGCGGGGTGTAGAGCTGCAGTTGGGCGTCGGTCTGGTCGTAATACACATAGCTGAGGTACCACATCATGTCGCTGAGGACGATGCGATCGTCTTCCTGGTAATTGCGATTGACGAACTCCACCGGCACGTTGAATTGGTCGTGCTCATCCACCGTGAAGTTGTTTTTGAGGCCCACCAGCTCCACGCCGACAAACAGCACGAACAGCGCCGCCCCCAGCAGCGACCAGCGCGCAGGCAGGCGGTCGATAGCCATGGCGACAAGGATCGGCAAACCCAAGGCGTACACCGTAAGGTAGCGCTCGATGAACACCGGGGAGATAAACGACACCCCGTAGACCAGCAACAGCGGCAGCAGGAAAAACAGCGCCAGCAGGCAAGCGGGCCGATGGCGTTCGCGGTCTCGCGCGGCAGTCATCACGACCACGGCCATCAGTAACAGCGGGACAAACCAGAACAGCGGTGGCCAGAAGCCGATACCTTCATCCTGTAACACGAACTGCCAGATCATCGAAGGCAGGGAAAACAGGCTGACCGGTTCTTCCCAGCCTATGTCCCCGCCTACCTTGAGTTGTTCGACGTGCTGCACCAGGTCCAGCAGGTTCGGCAGCCACGGTACGTACAACAGCACAATCGCGGCATTGGCTACCCACCAGGCCGGGCGTGCGATCAGCCGTCGGCCTCGCGGCTGCGCCTGCCACAGCACCCCCAGGTAAGCCCAATGCACCAGCACGCACAGGGCGGTGAAGTAATGGGTGTAGAACCCGGCGCTCATCAACGCCACATACATGGCCAGGTAGCGCAGCCGCTCGGGCTGGCGCAGCCAGTACACCAGCGCCAGCGTGGCCCCCAGCAGCCACACGCCCAGCAGCGAATACATGCGCACTTCCTGGCTGTAGCGCACCGCCGTGGGCAGCAGCGCCAGCAGGATCCCCGCCAGCACGGCAGCACGCCGGGTAGACAGTTGCCGTGTCAGCCAGACACCCAGGCCCACCGCAACCACGCCGGGGATGGCACTCATGCCACGAATCGACCAGATACTGTCGCCGAACAGCTCGATCCAACCGCGCAGCATGAAGAAGTACAACGGCGGGTGCACATCGTGAGCGGCGTGAAACCACAGGTCGGCAGCGGCGTATTCACTGAGCAGCAGGCTGGAGCCCTCGTCGCCCCAGATCGCCGCCGATGTCAGGCGGTAAAACCGCAGGGCCATGGCCAGTCCCAGGATCGGCACCCACCACAGTCGGCTCAGCCAACCGACGCGTTCCCACGTCAGACGATTGAATGCGGGCAACGCCCCGACCTTTTCGTTTTGCTCTACCACAGACCGGCGCACCTCGATTCCCCCGCTGTTGCCTTGAGTGCCTCAGCGCAAACACCGCCACTCTAGGACAAAAGCACCCGGTTCGCTTCTGGAATCGGACAAATCAGCAATTTGTGTAGGGCTTCACCGAAGCGCCCGCAGGAACACGCTATGATTGCCGCCCTCCAAGGACCCAGGATCAAGGACACGTCATGCGTATCGGTTTTCTCTCCCCCCTGGCACTGGCCCTGCTGGCCGGTATTTCCCAGCAGGCCCAGGCCAGTTCCGACGATTCGTGCTACCCCGATTGGCGTGTCTCGCGTGACAGCCTCGACCCTTGCAACAACGTGCCGTTCCTGAGCCCGGGCAATGACAGCCGGGCCAACCTGCGCTTGTTGCTGGCGGACAAAAAAGCCGCGCCGTTGGCGCCCAGGGCGTTGAGCGAAGATGACCTGGCCCAGGGATTCGGCCCGGTGCCGTTCCCGGTGTATCGCCTGGCCGCTGCCTCCAGTGCAGAGACCGAGCCCGACTCGAACGATTCGCCTACCGCTGAGCTGGACACCCTGCTGACGCCTCTGGGCATCAAGCGCGAGGCGTACAAAACCGCTGGCGAAGCCTTCCTCAATGGCGAAGGCAGCCGCTGCCGCAGCAACGACGATGACAGCGCCACGGCGTTTATCCGCCAGGTGGTCAAGGCCGACATGCCGGCGGCCGAGCGCGCGCTGCTGGCGAAGGCGCGGCTGCAACTGCTCACCACCTGCACCTGGGATGGCCCGGTGATCGCCGAGGCGCAGCAGATCCAGTCAGCCGACGGCCAACTGTTTCGCACCTACCTGCAAGCCGCCGCCGATTTCTACAGCGGCCGCTTCGCCGAGGCCGCGCAAGGCTTTGCTGGCGTCGGCAGTGCCCAGTCGCCGTGGCTGAAGGAAACCGCGCTGTACATGACCGCCCGCACAGCGCTCAACCAGGCCCAGGCCGACACCTATGACGAAGACGGCGTACCGCACCTGGACCGTGTGGATAAACCCGCATTGGCCATGGCCGAGCAGGGCTTCAAGGCCTACCTGAAGACTTATCCACAGGGCGAATACGCGGCCTCGGCCCACGGCCTGCTGCGCCGGGTGTACTGGCTGGCCGACGACAACACCCAGCTCGCCGACGCGTTCGCCTGGGCACTGACGGCCACCGACGAGCAGCGCAATGTGTCTGAGGATCAGCTGGTAGAAGAAGCTGACCTCAAGCTGTTGATGGTCAACAGCGATACCGTCAAGACCCCGATGATTCAGCTCGTCAGCGACCTGATGGTGATGCGCGGCGGCAACCAGCCAGCCCTCAGCCGCGCCGACCTCGAGAAGCAAAAGGCCGCGTTCGCCAGCGAGCCAGAGTTCTATGACTACCTGCTGGCCGTGTGCGCGCTGTACATCGAGCATCAACCGGACGCCGCCTTGAAGCAGTTGCCGCAGAACGTGCCGTCGAACCTGAACTACTTCGCCTTCAGCCAGCAGACCCTGCGCGCCCTGGCCCTGGAAGCCAAGCAGGACTGGAAAGGCGCCGAAGCGCTGTGGCTGCAACTGTTGCCGCTGGCAAAACTGCCGCTGCAACGCGACCAGCTGGAGCTGGCACTGGCCATGAACTACGAGCGTAGCGGCCAGTTGGCCAAGGTGTTCGCCAGCGATTCGCCGATCGGTGCCAGACAAGTGCGCTACATCCTGCTGCGCAACATCGCCGGGCCTGAACTGCTGCGCCAGCAGATCGCCCAGGCGAGCGATCCGCTGGAACGCCAGACCGCGCAATTCGTGCTGCTCTACAAAGACCTGCTGCACGGCCAGTTCGCCACCTTCGCCGAGGACCTCAAGCAACTGCCGGCCCAGGCCCCCGAGGACAAGCTGGGCACCAGCCTGGGTTATGTCTACAGCGCCAGCCAGACGCTTAAGCTGTTCCAGTGGAACGGCGACAAGGCCGAGTCCGGCTACGCCTGCCCGAGCATCGCGCAAACCGCAGCGACCTTGCAGACCGACGCGAAGAACCCCCAGGCCTTGAACTGCTTCGGCGAATTCATCCTGCGCAACGGCCTGGACGGCATGCCTCTGGAGCAGGCCCGCGCCGCCGGCAGCCTGGGCAGCACCGCCTCGGACTTCAAGGGTGAAACCTTCTCGCGGCTCGACGGTTACCAACAGGTCATCGGCAACGCCAAGGCGCCGAAAAACGACAAGGCCTACGCCCTGTTCCGCGCCATCAACTGCTACGCGCCGGCCGGCTACAACAGCTGCGGCGGCAAGGACGTCGAACCTGCCGTGCGCAAAGCCTGGTTCCGCCAACTGAAAAGTGGTTTCGCCGACACCCAGTGGGGCAAATCGCTGCAGTACTACTGGTGAAGCACCTGTGGCTGGGCATGCTGTTGCTGGCAAGCCCGGCATTCGGTGCCGTCGATGCCCGCGACTACGACGCCTTCTGGCTGTGGAGCGGCGTCACGCCTCAGCCGGTACTCAAGCAGGCCAAGACCCTGTACATCCTCCAGGGCCAGATCAACGCCACCCGCCGCGCGCCCCAGCGCGGCGTGCAGCTGATCGCCCAAGGCATCAGCGTGCCGCGCCTCACCCGCGGCGACGTCTGGGTGGTCTACCGCGCCCACACCCTGCGCTGGCCCGAACAGGTCTACACCCAACTGCTCGGCCAGGTACAACGCTGGCGCGACGCAGGCAACCCGGTGGTCGGCATCCAGATCGACTTCGATGCTCGCACCCAATACCTGCACGAATACGCCGACTTCCTGCGCGACCTGCGCCAACGCCTGCCGGCCGATCTGAAACTGAGCATCACCGGCCTGATGGACTGGAGCAGCAACGCCGACCCCACCGCCATCGCCCAGCTCAAAGACGTGGTGGATGAGGTGGTGGTGCAGACCTATCAAGGGCGCCAGAGCATCCCGGATTACGCGGCGTATTTGCCACGGATGAACCGGATGGGGCTGCCGTTCAAGATCGGTTTGATTCAGGGTGGAGAGTGGGAGGAGCCGGGGTATTTGCAGGGGAGTGAGTGGTTTCGGGGGTATGTGGTGTTTTTACGCAATCCTTGATGGATGCTTGCTCGCGAAAACCTGAGATTGCCGCGAGCATTCAGAAAGACCCGCGTCATCGTTAACGTTTTTCGCGAGCAAGCTCGCTCCTACATTGGAAGGTGGTTACCAGTCATAGGTCAGGCTGGACACCACCGTACGCCCTTCCCCGTAGTAACAATCCAGGTCGCTGGTGCACTGCGAGACATAGGTCTTGTTGGTGAGATTCTGCACGTTCATCGCCAGTTTCACGCCTTTGAGCTTGAGCGGCGAGGCGCCCAGGTCGTAGTTCAGGCTGGCGTCGTAGACGCTGTACGACGGCACGCTGAACGCGCCTTCGTAGTAGTCGCCCAGGCTTTGGCGCGCGTAGCGCACGCCCAGGCCGGCGCCGAGGCCGGAGAGCGGGGTGTCTCCCTGTACGGTGTAGTTGACCCACATCGACGCCGTGAGCGGCGAGATGCCAGCGGGGTGGCGGCCTTGGCGACCTTCTTCGTCCTTGGTGTACTTGATGTCGTTGCGCGCGGCCGAGGCGATGATCTCCCAGGCGTCGCTGAGGGCGGCCTTGGCTTCCAGCTCTACGCCGCGGGAACGCATGGCGCCGCTCTGGGTGCTGAAGGTGTCGTTGGGGTTGGTGGTGAGCACGTTTTCCTGGTCGAGCTGGTAGACCGCGACCTGCACGAAACTCTTCTGGCCCGGCGGCTGGTACTTCATGCCCACTTCGTATTGCTTGCCGGTGGAGGGGTCGAACGGTTTGCGCTGGGCGTCGGTGCCGGTCAGCGGCAGGAACGATTCGGAATAGCTGACAAAAGGCGCCAGGCCGTTATCGAACAGGTACACCAGGCCCGCACGGCCGGTGAAGGCCTCGTCCTTGCTGGCAAAGCGCGTGCCTTGCAGCGGCTCCTTGTTCACCACGCTGGCCCAGTCATAACGCCCACCAAGCACCAGGGCCCACTTATCCAGTTTGATCTGGTCCTGCACATACAGGCCGGTCTGGCTCAGGGTGCGGTCCCAGCGGTACGGTTGGCCGAAATTCAGGCGCTGGCCGTAGACCGGCTTGAACAGGTCGATCACCGGCGGGTTGCGGTCATACAGGCCATGGAACAGCGAGCCGGAGTGGTAGTAATCCAGGCCGACGATCACCGTATGGGACAACGCACCGGTGTCGAATTCGGCCTGGGCGATGCTGTCCACGCCAAACACTTTGTTGTTTTGCGCCCAGTCCACGCCGAAGCGCTGCAGATAGCGTTGGTCCTGCACACCGGTGGCCGGGTTGGCGACGAAGCGGTAGCCGTGCAGCGGTGCGGTGTAGCGGTCGTCCACCTCGGCGTAGCGCGCGTTCTGCTTGAGGGTCCAGGTATCGTTGAGGCGATGGGAAATCTCGTAGCCCAGCACGTACTGCTCGCGGTTGTACTGGTTGACGCCGGGCTCGCCGATAAACACATCGCGCTTGATCTTGCCGTTGGGGTTGGCCCACAAGGTGCCGGACGCCGGCAACCCTTGGGCCTCGGGCACGCCCTTGTCCTTCTGGTATTGGGCGAACAGCGTCACACGGGTGTCGTCGTTGGGGCGCCAGGTGAGGCTGGGGGCGATGAACTGGCGTTTGTTCTCGACGTAGTTGATCTCGTCCTGACCGTCGTTGGCCAGGCCGGTGAGGCGGTAGAGGAATTGCCCCTGTTCATCCAGCGGGCCGCTGAGGTCGATGGCCGCACTCTTGTGCTCGTAGGTGCCGGCTTCCAGCACCACCTGGTGCACCGGGGTTTCGCTGGGGCGCTTGCTGACCATATTGACGAGACCGCCCGGCTGGTTCTGCCCGTACAGCACCGAGGCCGGGCCCTTGAGCACTTCGATGCGCTCCAGGGAGTAGGGCTCGATCTGCAGCGCTCCACCCGTGCTGCCGCCGCCGTAGGGCAGGTGCAAACCGTCAAGGTACAAGGGCGTGGGGGTGAAGCCGCGCGAGGTGGGTTCGTCGAATAACTTGACCCGGTCGGCAAAGCCACCGGCGGTCATGCCCGGGGTGTAGAGCAACGCCTGGGTGACACTCTGGGCGCCGCGTGCCTTGATTTCGGCGGCGGTGATCACGTTGATGGTCTGGGGGATTTCCACCAATGCCGAATCGGTCTTGCTGCCGGACGCACTGCGCGTGGCGACAAGGCCGTCCACCGGGCCCCAGGCGCTTTCCTCGGCCTGCTGGGCGCTGATCTGAGTCGCGCCGAGCTGCAACGGCCCGGCGGATGACATCGCCTGTAACGACCAACCGCCCTGGGCCTGCACCGCCACCAGGCCGCTGCCCGCCAGCAGCCGCTCCAGGCCGGACCCGACGCCATAACTTCCCTGCAGGCCTGTGGTGCGCTTGCCTTGGGTAAGGGAGGCATCGACCGACAACAAGATGCCCGACGCACTGGCGAACTGGTTCAAGGCCTGATCGAGACTGCCCGCCGGAATGTTGTAGGCACGCAGCGCTTCGGTGCTGTCTTCGGCATGCACCTGGGTCGGCAGCAGCGGCACCGTCGCCAGCAGGCTGACAAACAGGCCACCGCGCAAGGCGCGGGCCAAGGGTTGGATTGGGTGGTGCGGCATTGCAGGACTCCCCGTGAGAACGCTTCTTGATTGGCTTTCAAGAGGTATCCCGAACGGGGCGCGCAAACCGACAAGCATCGATAAAAAAATTTTCAGGCCCGCGCCTTGATGGTCACCCAGTAGCGCGTCACCGACTGCACCTGCACCGGCAGCGAACGCTCCAGGGCCGCAAGGATCGCGTCGGTATCGTTCAACGGGAACACCCCCGTCAGCAGCAGGCCAGACACCGCCTGATCACAACGCAACAGGCCTGGACGATAGCGGCTCAGTTGCGCGACAAACTCGCCCAATGGCTGGCGCTCGGCGATCAGCCGATGCGCGGTCCAACTGCTGGCATTGGCACTTACCGCAGGCAAGGCCGAGCTTTGGCGCGAGTTGAACCACAGGCTGTCGCCGGCATTCATCTGCACCGCAGGGCCCTGCAACGGGGTGACCCGCACGCGGCCTTCATACAGGTCGACTCGGCTGCCGTCGGGCAGTTCGCACACGGCAAAACGGGTGCCCAGCGCCTGCACATCACCGGCCGGGGTTTCGACAATCAAAGGGCGCACCGGGTCGTGGCCGCTGGTCAACAGGATCTCGCCACGGATCAGGCGAATGCGCCGCTCGCTGGCGCTGAAACGCAGGTCCACTGCACTGTCGCTGTTGAGGTCCAGGCGCGTGCCGTCGCTGAGGGTCACGTGGCGAATCTCGCCGGTGGTGGTGCGGTAGTCGGCAAAGGCTGCCTGCCAGGGTTCGCTGCGCTGCACCAGGTAGCCGCTGCCGCCCGCCACCAGCAGCAGGCCGAGCAGTTTCAACGCGGCGCGGCGCTGGGTGTCCGGGGTGTCGCGCAACACCGCACGGGCGCTGTCCACGGGCACGCTGCCAAGGGTTTGTTGCAGGTGCTGCAGACGTTGCCAGGCGCGGCGGTGTTCCGGATCCGCCGCCTGCCATTGCACAAACGCCTGGCGTTGCTCGTCTTGCAGCTCGCCGCTCCAGTGCAGCATCAGCCATTCGCTGGCTTGCTCGACAATGGCCGGGGCGATGGGGGCGTCGGGCCTCATTCTGCGTACACCACCTGATAGCAGGCGATGATCGCGCGGGTCATGTACTTCTGCACCGAACTGACCGTGACGCCCAGGCGCTCGGCGATCTGCGCGTAGCTCAGGCCTTCGAACTGCGAGAGCAGGAACGCGCGGCGTACGTTGTCGGGCATGCGGTCGAGCATGGCGTCGATCTGCATCAGGGTTTCGAGAATCAGCGCACGGGTTTCCAGGCTCGGCGACTCGGGCTCGGGCAGGTGCGCGATGCTTTCCAGGTAGGCGCGCTCGATACGCAGGCGGCGCCATTGGTCGATCACCAGGTTGCGCGCGATCTGCACCAGGTAGCTGCGGCTTTCCTTGTCACCGGGGTAGCGACCGGAGACCAGCAGGCGCAGGAAGGTGTCCTGCGCCACATCGGCGGCGTGTTCGCGGTCGCCCAGGCGCTTGCGCAGCCAGCCTTGCAGCCAGCCGTGATGGTCGCGGTACAGGAGGTGAAGCTGTTGCTGGCCGTCAGTCGCGGTGTCCATGAAAAGCTCAGATACATTATTGAGAGCAATTATCATTACACCTTGTTTCGCGGCTGGCAAAACTCTTTGTGGTTCAGCGCTCGGCGGTTTGCAGCGGATACACCGATTCCCACCCCCCGCCCAATGCCTTGTACAGGCCGACCATGGCCAACGACACGCCGGTAGAACTCTCTACCCACTGCTCCTGCGTGGCCAGCAGCGCGCTCTGCACGGTGAGCACGTTAACGAAATCCACCACGCCTTCAACGTATTGGTGCTGCGCGGTGGTCAGGGCGATCTGGTTCTGGCGCACGGCTTCGGCGAGGCTGTCGCGACGCAGTTGGCTGGCGTTGTAGCGGGTCAGTTGGTCGTCGATTTCATGCCAGGCACGCAGCACCGTTTGCTGGTAGGCCAGGGCCGCTTCCTGTTGCTGGGCTTCGCGCAGGTCCAGCATGCCTTGCAGGCGGCCGCCGTTGAACAGTGGCAGGCTCACTTGCGGGCCGAAGGCAAACGCGCGGGAGCCCCAGGAGCCGAAATCCGACAGTTGCATGGCCTGGGAGCCGAGGTTGCCGGACAAGGTGATGCGCGGGTAAAAATCGCCCTTGGCCACGCCGATGCTGGCGGTGGCGGCGTGCAGGCGCGCTTCCGCCTGGCGGATATCCGGACGGCGTTCGGCGAGTTCCGACGGCAGGCCGATGGCGACCTGGCGCTGGGTCTGCGGTACGGCGGCGTCCTTGGACAATTGCGCGTGCAGGGCCTGGGGTGGCTCGCCCATCAACAGGCTGAGGGCGTTGATCAACTGGTCCTGGCGTTGCTGCAGATCCGGCAGGCGCGCTTCGATGGCGGCGACCTGGGCGGCGGCTTCGGCGACGTCCAGGTCGGTGGCCACGCCGTCAGCCAGGCGCAGTTGCGAGAGCTTGAGGCTGTGGCGGGCGACGTCGAGGTTTTGCTCGGTCACCGCGCGGGTATTTTGCACGCCACGCAGTTGGATGTAGTCCTGGGCGGTCTCGGCCAGTACCGACAACAGCACGGCGCGGCGGTCGTTTTCCGCCACTTGCAGGGTGGCGTCGGCGGCTTCGGTTTCGCGTTTGACCCGCCCCCAGAAGTCCAGCTCCCAGGACGCCGAGAAGCCCGCGTCCCACTGGTTGAACGCGGAACGGCCGTTTTCGCCGGAGGGGTCGTTCAAGCCTTTGCCGCTGTTGCGTTTGCGCTGGTAGGCACCCGTGGCGTCGACAGTGGGATAGCGCTCGGCGGTGGTCACCTGGCGCACGGCGCGGCTTTGTTGCAGACGGCTGCTGGCCAGTTTCAGGTCGAGGTTATCGGTGAGCGCGCGGCGCGTGAGGGCCGACAGTTGCTCGTCGTGGAACACGTCCCACCAGCGCTCTTGCAGCGGCTCGCTGACCGCGCGGCTGGCGGCTTGTCGGCCCTGAGGTTCGCTCCATTGCGTGGCTTGCGAAGTGTGTGGGCGCTGAAAGTCCGGGCCGACGGTACAGGCGCTCAGGCTGATAACGCTCAGGGTGAGCCAGGCAAGGTGTCTCATTGCTGGGCCACCTCACGCTGCGGCGCGACCGGCTGGGTGTCGACGCTGGCCTCGACCGACATACCGACCCGCAGGCGCTCGGTCAGCGGTTGGTTGGGTTCGAGGACGATCTTCACCGGGATACGCTGCACCACCTTGGTGAAGTTGCCGGTCGCGTTATCCGGTTTGACCGATGCAAAGGTCACACCCGTGGCGGGCGCGAGGCTCTCCAGGTGGCCGTTGAGCAACTCCCCGTCGAGGCTGTCGACCCGCACCTGCACGGCCTGGCCGGCGTGCATATGGGAAAGCTGGGTTTCCTGGAAGTTGGCGACCACGTAGGCCTCGGCCAACGGCACCACCGCGAGGATCTTGCTGCCCGGGGTCACATAGGCACCGACCCGCACCGCACGCTCACCGACCATGCCATCCACCGGCGCGACGATGCGCGTGTAGGACAGCTGATAACTGGCCATTTCCAACGCGGCCTGGGCACGCTTGAGTCCACCTTCGGCCGCATCGCGCTGGGCAGTGAGGATTTCCACCTGCTTGCGCTCGGCCGCCAGCACCGCCGTGGCGTTAGCCAGGCGCGCGGTGGCCTGGTCAATGCGGGTCTTGGCTTGCTGGGCGTTCTGCACGGTACCCGCGCCCACGCCGGCGAGGTGGTTGTAGCGGTTCAGCTCGTGTTCGGCGAAGGCCACTTCGGCGCGGTCTGCCGCCACGGTGGCCTGGGCCTGGGCGATCACCGAGGTTTGGCGCTCCAGGGTCGCGGTGGCGTTTTTCAGCTGGGCCTGGGCGACCAGGGTGTCGGCGTCGGCGGCCTGGGCGGCGGCGCGAAAATCGCGGTCGTCGATCAGCGCCAGCAGTTGGCCGGCCTTGACGCGCTGGTTGTCTTCCACCAGCACTTCCTTGATAAAGCCCGCCACACGTGGCGCCACCAGGGTGAAATCGGCGGCGACGAAGGCGTCGTTGGTGGCCTGGCGCTTGTTGCCCAACAGGCCGGGCGCGACCAGGTACACCAGCACGCCGACGGCAAACACGGCGATAACGGAGACGGCGATTTTGTCTTTGCGTTTCATGGGAAGTCCTTGTGGCTAGGTCGGTGCGCGAGGCGGAAAAATCCGCGTGGGCATCCAGAAAATCAGCAGGATCAACGCCACCGCGACAGCGGCCATGACGTAATAGAGATCCGAAGAAGTCAGCACCACGGCCTGCTCGTGCAGGCGGTGGGCCAGGCCCGGCGCATCGCCGTCGGCCAGGGGCGAGTTACCCAGGCGGTCCACCAGCATGGTCGAATGAAAGTGCTGGCGCTGGGTGGTCAGCGCATCCAGCACGCCGGTGGCAATCACGGCGGCCAGGCCTTTGACGGTGTTGAACCAGGCCGAGGCGAACGGCCCATCCGCCGGTTGAATGCTGCCGGTGGAGAGCATCAGCAGCGGCAACACCGCCATGGGCTGCCCGAAGATTTGCAGCAGGTACAGGCCGTAAAAATCGTCGCGAATCCATGCCGAGGTCAGGTGCGCACTGCCCACGCAACACAGCACCAACATCCCCAGCCCGATCCCCAGGACCCAGCGGCAATCGACCCAGCGCAGGTTGCACAACGCCGCCACCAGCGGCAGCGCGATCAATTGCGGC
Organism: Pseudomonas sp. NFACC42-2; assembly: GCF_900116055.1. NCBI lineage: Bacteria > Pseudomonadati > Pseudomonadota > Gammaproteobacteria > Pseudomonadales > Pseudomonadaceae > Pseudomonas > Pseudomonas sp. NFACC42-2. The sequence continues at coordinate 15,266 of NZ_FOZO01000024.1, read as the reverse complement.
AGCGCCATCAGCAGCATCACCGGCGCGGTTTGCAATGGGCGATAACCCTGGACCTGAGCGAGGAAACTCGAGGGGATGATGATCACCGAGGTCAGCACCATCAGCACGCCTGCCAGCACGATCAGGGCAAACGCCAGGTTGCGCAGGCCGAGCATCTGCAATTTGAAAAACGGCATCGGGTGCGACCATTCATTGAGCATGAACAGCACCAGCAGCACACTGCCGCCGCATAGCAGGAAGGTGATCAGGCCCGACTCGAACCAGTCCAGGCGATTGCCCTGCAGAATGCCGATCACCAGCATGCAGATCGCCGGAAACCCCAGCAGCAGGCCGCGCCAGTTGAACTGCTTGAAGCGCTCCAGGCGCAGCGGGTCTTGCGGCAAACCGTAGGCCACGGCGGCCATGGCCAGCAGGCACGGCCCGACGATCTGCCAGAACGCCCACTGCCAACCGACGTATTCGGTCCACAGTGCCGCCAACGGCGTGCCAAGGCTCGGCCCGAACGTGGCGGTAAGTGCGTAGCCAGCCAGGCCATACAGCTTGACGTTGGCCGGCAGGAAGCGCAGCGCCACGGTCATCAGCATCGGCGGCAAGGCACCGCCGGCCAGACCTTGCACGGTACGCAGCAGCAGCAGGCTTTGGTAGTTCGGCGCAAACGGGCACAGGATCCCGAGCACGGTGAACAGGCCGATGGCGCACAGGGTGAAGCGCCGCAGGGAAAACGTCACCGAACACCAGGGCGCAAAAGCCATGGCCGACACGGAGGTGGCCGTGTACGCGGCCACCAGCCAGGTGCCTTCGTCAAAGCCGATGTACAGCGCGCCGCGAATATCCGCGAGGGCCACCTTGGTGACCATCTCGTTGAGGCCGGACACCAGCACCGCGAGCAACACGCCGACCAGGCCGATGATGATGCGCGGGCCGAATACAGGCGGGGTGATGGCGGTGGGTCTGGCTGCGGCCGCAAGGGTGGGGGCAGCGAGGGAAGTCATGAACAGGCAGCTCGGGATTAGAAATACCCGAGCAGTTTAATCAGGCACATGCATGACAAAAAGTTACTTATTGGCAGCTTATAACTGCACGAAACACAATCCTGAATCCGTCAAAAATCCCATGTGGGAGGGGACTTGCTCTCTCCCACATTTTGACCGTGCATGGCTTGTAGATCAGGTGGGTTGGGCTTCCAGCCAGGTGGCGTGGCAACTTTCGCGCATGGTTTCGCGCAGCCACTTATGAGCCGGATCTTTGTCGAAGCGCGGGTGCCAGGATTGAGCCAATACCAACGTCGGCAGCGAGATCGGCAACGCAAACGCGCGCAGTGGCAGCTTCAAGCGGTTGGCGCTCAACAGGGCTTCCTTGGGCACCGGCAGAATCAGGTCGGAATCGGGCAACATGAACATCGCACCGTGAAAACCCGGCGCAATCATCGCCACCCGCCGCTCCAGGCCCTGGGCATTCAACGCGGTATCGATCGGCCCACGGGCGATGCCACGCCGCGAGATACTGATATGGGAATAGCTGGCGAAGCGCGCGGCGGTGATCTCGTCGTCAAACAACGGGTGGTCCTCCCGCGCAAGGCCCACGAAGGTGGTGGAAAACAGGTTCTGCACCTTCACTTCCGGGGTGACCGGCATGGTGTTGCTCACGCGCAGGTCCAGCCGCCCTTCGCGCAGGGCTTCATCATCGGTGTCGCCTTCAGGCACGAAACACAGCTCGCACAGTGGCGCCATGCGCTCCATTGTGTCGAACAGCCGACCGCCATACACGCCGATGAAAAAGTCATTGGCGCGCACACTGAAGCGACGGCGCAAGGTGCTCAAATCAACCTGATCCGCCGAGCGAAACAGCAACGCCGCCTGCTCCACCACGTTGCGCACCTGGCCTTGCAGCTGCAGGGCCTTGGGCGTCGGCACCAGGCCGCGACCGGCGCGCACCAGGATCGGGTCGCCTACCGCTTCGCGAATACGTGTGAGGGTACGGCTCATGGCCGCCGGGCTGAGGTTCATCCGCCGCGCGGCGCCCACCACGCTGCCCTCATCGAGCAGGGCGTCGAGGGCGACCAACAGGTTCATGTCGGGTAGTTGCATGCCAAGCACTCGTGGTCAGTCGGGAGTGAGCTGGCCGCAATCGTAGCAGGCTGGGTGCATCAGCGCTGCATGCCCCACCGTTTCACGGTGAGCCGCTCGAAGGTGTCGAACACCAGGTTTTCTACCAACAGGCCGATCAGGATCACCACCGCCAGGCCGGCGAATACCTTGTCGGTGTACAGCTCGTTGCGGTTCTGGAAGATGTACCAGCCCAGGCCGCCCTTGCCGCTGGTCGCACCGAATACCAGCTCGGCGGCGATCAGGGTGCGCCAGGCGAAGGCCCAGCCGATTTTCAGCCCGGCGAGGATCGACGGCAGTGCCGCCGGGATCAGGATGAACAGCACGAAACGCATGCCCTTGAGGCCATAGTTGCGACCGGCCATGCGCAGGGTTTCGGACACACCGAGAAACCCGGAATATGTGTTGAGCGCCAGCGCCCACAACACCGAATGCACCAGCACGAAAATCAGGCTGTTCTGGCCCAGGCCGAACCACAGCAGCGCCAGCGGCAATAAGGCGATGGCCGGCAGTGGGTTGAACATCGAGGTCAGGGTGCTCAGCAGGTCACGGCCCAGTTGCGTCGACACCGCCAGGGTGGTCAGGGCAAACGCCAGCACGATGCCGATCAGGTAGCCCTTGATCAGTACCACCAGCGAGATGCTCACCTTGCCCAGCAGTTCGCCACTGAGCAGGCCGTCATAGAGCGCGTGAAAGGTCTGCAGGAAGCTCGGCAGCAGCAGGTCGTTGTTCTGGTAGCGCGCGACGGCTTCCCAAAGGATCGCGAGCACGATCAGGATCAGGCCCTTGCGCAGCCAGCCTTGCTGCCACAGGCGTTGGCGCAGGGGCAGTTCGCGTTCCACGGGGACGCTGAGCAGCGGCTCAAGGTTGATTTCGTATTCCTGGCGCATTGGGTTGTCCCCTTAGTAAGCGATGCGGATGTCGGCGAAACCCAACTCACGTTCGGCCTCGGGCGCTTCATCGAACAACAGCCGATGAATCCGCCGCGCCGACGCCTGGAACTCCACGCCACCGAGGCTGTGCAGGTCGTATTGATGGCTGTGGATTTCCGCGCGCACACGCCCCGGATGCGGCGACAGCAGCAGGATGCGATTACCCACCACCAGCGCCTCTTCGATGGAGTGGGTGACGAACAGCAGGGTGAAGCGCACTTCTTCCCAGAGCAGCAGCAATTCTTCCTGCATCTTGCGCCGGGTCAGGGCGTCGAGGGCGGCGAAGGGTTCGTCCATCAGCAGGATCTTCGGCTGCATGGCCAGGGCGCGGGCGATGGCGACGCGGGCTTTCATGCCGCCGGAAAGGGTGTGCGGGTAAGCGTCGGCAAAGGCGCTGAGGCCGACCTTGTCGAGGTAGTGCAGCGCCCGTTCTTCGGCTTCGCGACGCGGTAAGGTCTTCGACGCCAGCAGCGGAAACATCACGTTCTGCTTGACGGTTTTCCACGGCGGCAGCTGGTCGAATTCCTGGAACACCACGATGCGGTCCGGGCCCGGCTGTTCGACCTTTTGCCCCAGCAGGCGGATCTCGCCTTCGCAGGGCTTGATGAACCCGGCAATGGACTTGAGCAGCGTGGATTTGCCGCAACCCGATGGGCCGAGCAACACGTAGCGATCCGCCGGGTCGATCTCGAAGCTGACTTGGTGCGTGGCGCGCACCACGCGCTCGGGGGTGCGGTATTCCAGGCTGACGTTATCCACCGCCAGCAATGGTGCGGCGGTGTGCAGGTTGCTGGCCGTGTGGCCTTGCAAGGGCGCGTTCATCTCAACTTCCTTGCAGGGGCTTGGCATCCTGGAAGAAGTAGTCCTTCCACGATTCAGGCTTGTTTTTGATGGCGCCGACGCGGTAGAGGAATTCCGCCAGCGGGTAGGTGTTTTTTGGCGTGACGCTGAATTCGAACTGCGGGTTGTCGATGATTTTCAGCAATTCGGCGCGGTCGATCTTGGCTTTGGTGACGCGAATGTAAGTGTCGGCCGCCGCGCCTTTATCGTTCTGGGCGAATTGCGCGGCTTCGGTCAACGCGTCGACAAATGCCTTGTAGGTCTTCGGGTTGTCGTTGCGGAATTTTTCGGTGGCGAACAGTACCGTTGGCGAGTTCGGCCCCAGCAGGTCGTAGGTGTTCAGCACCACATGCACGTTCGGGTTGGCCAGGGCCTGGTCCTGGAACGGCGGGTTGGAGAAGTGCCCGGTCAGTTCGGTGCCGCCGGCGATCAGGGCAGCGGTGGCATCCGGGTGCGGGACGGCGACGGTGTACTTGTCGAGGCGATTGAATTCCTTGTCGCCCCATTGCTTGGCGGCGGCGTATTGCAGGAAGCGCGACTGTACCGACACGCCCACCGCCGGCACGGCGATACGGTCTTTGTCGGTGAAGTCGGCAATGGTCTTGACCTTGGGATTGTTACTTACCAGGTAGTAGGGGAAGTTGCCCAGGGAGGCCACGGCCTTGACGTTCTGCTTGCCATGGGTGCGGTCCCAGATGGTCAGCAGCGGGCCGACGCCGGCACCGGCGATATCGATCGAGCCGGAGAGCAGTGCGTCGTTGACCGCTGCGCCGCCGGACAGCTGGGTCCAATCGACCTTGATGTCGAGACCTTCCTGCTTGCCGTATTTTTCGATCAGGTTCTGGTCGCGCACTACGTTAAGCAGCAAGTAGACGATACCGAACTGTTCGGCGATGCGGATCTCGCCTTCGGCCTGCGCAGCCGTCGGCGCCACCAGGCTGCCGGCCAACAGGCTGATACCGAGGCCGACGGTCGTGGCCAGCCGTGCAAATGGGGTTTTCCTGGACATGCTCATGCTCCGAATCAGAAAGGCGCGTCGCCCTGGATGGTGGTGCGAAACAGTTTGCGGCGCAGATGGCTCGGGCAACCGGCGGCCAGGTGGATCAGCGAGCGGTTATCCCAGAACACCAGGTCGTGGGGCTGCCATTGGTGGCGGTAGATGTTGTGCGGCAGCACACTGTAGGCGTAGAGCTGGGCCAGCAGGTCGCGGCTTTCGTCTTCCGGCAGGCCGACGATGCGGGTGGTGAAGCCTTCACTGACGAACAGTGCCTTGCGGCCGTTTTCCGGGTGGGTGCGCACGATGGGGTGAACCACTTCCGCGACTTGGGCAAGCTGCTCGGGCGTCAACGTCGGGCGCCAGTTGCCTTCGAATTTGGTTTCGCTGTAGCGCGCGGTATAGGAGTGTGCAGCACTGCGGCCTTCAACAGCTTTGCGCAGGTGCTCGGGCAGTTGGTCCCAGGCTTTGTGCATGTCGGCAAACAGGGTATCGCCGCCTTCGGACGGCAGCTCCTGGGCGTGAAGCATCGAGCCCAGGCTCGGCAACTCTTTATAGGACAGGTCCGAGTGCCAGAATTTGCCTGCGTCACCCAGGCCGATGGATTGGCCGTTTTCGATGATGTTGGAGACGATCAGGATCTCCGGGTGGTTGGCCAGCAGGAACTGCTTGAGCACGTGGATCTGCAGGACGCCAAAGCGGCGGCTGAAAGCGATCTGTTGTTCGGGGGTGATGCGTTGGTCGCGGAACACCACGACGTGGTGATCCAGATGCGCGCGATGAATACGGGCGAAATCCTGGTCGTTGACTGGCCGGGACAAATCCAGGCCAACAATCTCGGCACCGACGCTGCCGGGCAGTGGTCGAATCTCGAACGTTTGGGCGGTAAGGGTCGCTGTTGGAACAGTAGAGGTGGCGGACATGAGTTCACTCCCGGTCAGACAGGAGAGTGACTTTATAGGCATAAGAACGGTAATTTAAATACCGTTAGAGAATATATATATGCGGTAATGTCGCAATAAGTCAGCGGCGTGTCAGACCTGGCAAAACCCGTGCGTGGGCCACCAGAGTCGCGCGTTGAAACGCTTACAAGCCGAAACCGTACTCGTTTGACAAGCCTATGGACAGCCTCTAGTGTGCATTGGATCCAATTAGCCACCACTATTTTAATAAGGAGGATAGCGTAACCGTGACGCAGAAGCCGAACCCGTTGAACAGCATCAAGATCACCGGCCCTATTCCCGCCCATCTTGCTCGCTCCGTGATTGAAGAAACCTTGCGCAATGCCATCCTTGATGGCCGCTTGCCCTGCGGTACCGCCATGCGTCAGCAGGAGCTGGCCAGCCTGTTCGGGGTCAGCCGCATGCCGGTGCGTGAAGCCTTGCGCCAGTTGGAGGCCCAGTCACTGCTGCATGTGGTCACCCACAAGGGCGCCGTGGTTGCACCGTTGATCGAAGACAATTCGGCTGAGACCTATGAGCTGCGAATGTTGCTGGAGTCTGAAGCCCTGCGTTTGTCGATTCCCTTGCTGACCGAAGCCGATATCACCGAGGCAGACACGCTCATCTGTGCCCTGGAACAGGAAAAAGACTACACCGAGATTGGCCGTCTCAATCGCCTGTTCCACATGACCCTGTATGGCAAGGCCCCCAACCAGCGGCTGCTTAAGCTGGTGGAGCACGGGCTGAATGAGGAGGAGCGCTTCCTGCGTTTCAACCTCGAGGCGATGGGGCTGGGCGAGACTTCCCAGGAAGACCACCGTGAACTGCTGAACCTGGTGGCACAAAAGAAGGTCGAGGAAAGCATCCTGACGCTGCGTAATCACTTGATGCGCGGGATGGAAGTGATCACAACCTATCTCGATAATCTCGACGCCGCCGCAAAGAAGACGCTCTAACAAGGCGTAAGGTCGCTCGGCTTGCCCGTCGAGCACTGCGGGGTTCCCTACCTGGCCAAGTAGCGCCCCGCGCAGAAGAAACTTCCCACTCTTATAAAGTAAGTTGCCGACAGCTTATATTATTTAGAAAAACATCTAATGCATTCATATACTGGCCAACTTGTTTAACCCGCTTATCATCTTTCATTACTAAATCAGTCACTTAATTCGACCGTGCAGTCCCACTTGCGTGAGCGCGCGTGCGCGCAAAGCCTGGTTTACATCTTTTTTATCTTCTTGCGGCATACAAAAGCCCAACGTTGTTTTAGCGGCGACGCAATAATTTATAGGCATCAACCATGTACCCACCTTTACTGGAACAAAGAAAACGGCTGTTGTGCAGCCATCCGTTATTTCTGGAAATAACTTCGCTGGAAAAGTTACGACTGTTCATGGAGAACCATGTATTCGCTGTCTGGGACTTCATGACGCTCACCAAACGCCTGCAGCAGGACCTGACCTGCACACGGCTGCCCTGGCTGCCACCGGCCGATCCTCAAGCCGCACGCCTGATCAATGAGATAGTGCTGGGCGAAGAATCAGACTCTCACCCCAGGCAAGGCCATTGCAGCCACTTCGAGTGGTACCTGGAAGCCATGGTCGAAGTCGGCGCCAGCACCTCGGCGATACACCGTTTCATTGCACTGCAGCACCAAGGCGTGGAAGCAAGCACTGCCCTGCGCATGGCCGAGGTTCCTGCTGGCGCAGCGCGCTTCGTCAGTGACACGCTGCGCATGGCGCTGGAAGCCCCTACCCATTGCGTAGCAGCCGCATTCCTTCATGGGCGTGAGCGCGTCATCCCAAGTATGTTCGAACACCTCCTGCAGCCCGACACGCTCATCCATCGCCAGGCATCCGCCTTGTGTGGTTACTTCGAGCGCCACATTGAGGTGGACACTGAGCATCATGGGCGAGCAGCAGAGCAGTTGCTCGAACGCCTGGTGGGTGCCGACCCGACTTATCCGCAGCAGGCCCACGACGCAGCCCTTGCCGCCGTAGAAAGCCGTATCACGTTCTGGGACGAGGTGCGCGCCGCGCTGCACGAGGTGCACCCATGAATACCGCCGGATACACCACCATCGCCGACGACTGGGAACGCCGCGCCACCATCCGAACCCGCCCTCGCCGCCTGTTGGAAGACGACGACAAGCTGATCTACCCACTGTGCCGTCAGCCCTTGGTACTCAACTCGACCTTCATGGAACATTGCTCGCAATGGCGCGACTTCGTGCTGGTGCAAAGCTTCTATAAGTTCATCCACGATGTGGTGATTTTCGAAACCGAAATCGTCGACAAGGCCGCGCGCAGCATTGCCAAGAATCGCTTCTCGGTGCCCTTCCCGCTTGCCTGTCGCGTTGATGCGATGACGGTTGTGGTAGACGAGGACTACCACGCCTTGGTGGCCCTGGATTTCATGCAACAGACTGTCGCAATGACGGGCATACAACCGATTGACCTGCCCGGGCATATCGAACTGAGTCGCGCGCTGCCGGCGGCGCAGGCGCAGGCTCCGGAACACCTGAGCGATGCTGTGGAGCTGATTGGCGTAGCCATCGCCGAAAACACCGTGACCCACGATGTCGCAGCGTTTTCCAAGGACCGCAGTGTCAAGGCCTCCATAAGAGGCTTGATGGACGACCACCTGTTTGACGAAGGTCGCCACGCGCAGTTCTGGACGCGGCTGGTGCGCATCTACTGGCAAGCCGCGAGCCCGGAGGACCGTGACAGCATCGCTCACGTACTGCCGACATTCCTAGCGCATTACCTGACCAACGACCTGCAGAAAAACTTCGACCTGCGCCTGATCGAACACCTGGACATCAGCGAGCGCCTGCGCGGTGTGCTGCGCGATGAAATATCAGCGCTGACGTTCCCCATCACCCGCCAGCACCCGTTGATGGCCAATATCATGGGCTTCCTGCAACACAGCGGCTTGCTGCAAACGCCGAGTGTGGGACAAGTGCTGAACGACTACCTGTCGGTGTCGCCATGAGGTGCTTGACCATCGGCTGGTGCGGCACAAGCAAGGTACTGGGCGAAATCAGGCCAATGCTGGAACAGTACGGCCATGTTTCAGGGGATGAGGCCACCGACCTGTGGATTGAAGACGGCAGCCTGCCGTTGCCGGATGACGTGGGCGAAACCACCTGTATAAGTCTGCGCCTGGGGATTAGCACGTTGAGCGACGGTGGGTTGCCTGCGCTGCAAGTGCGCGCCTATGACCATGACCGACGCTTGTTCGCCGTGCTGGACATCGCCGAGGAGCCCAGTGGCAACGGCCAGCGATTGCGTCAGCAGGCAACAACCGCGCTGGTGGATTGGGTCGCACTGCTGGTCAGTGGCTTCTCACGTGACCCCGAGTCTCTGTCTACGAGCGCGATTGCCACTGACTGGCCCGAGCACGGCCTGCACGGGCTTGAGCCGTTGGCATTTATGCATCGATTCAATCGTACGGCAAACCCTGCCCTGATCCAGGAAGCCCAGGTACCGGTGATCGAACGGGTGCAGGCCAGCCTTGACCTGTTCGCCGATCGGCCGGCGCTGAACATTGCGGGGCACACCGTGACCTACCGCCAACTGCACCTACAGGCCATGGCGATTCAGCTGCGATTGCGCCCGCTGCTGGAGGCGCTTGAGGCGCCACCGGTGATCGCTGTATGCCTGGAAAAATCCATGGCGTTGTATGCCAGCATTCTTGCCGTACTGGGCAGTGGCGCGGTGTACCTGCCACTGGGGCCTGATCAACCCACACAACGCCATCGGGCCATGCTCGAAAACGCCGGGGCCCGCGTATTGCTGGATGCCGGCCAACATCCATTACGGGAGCGTTTCATTTCACTGGATGTCAGCACAGTCGAGCCGCACAACGCCAACTCCCCGTCCTCGCTGATGCACGATCGCCCCTGCTCGGATATGCCGTGCATGGTGCTCTATACATCGGGCAGTACGGGCCAGCCCAAGGGTGTGCTGCTCAGCCAAGCTAACCTGGCGCATTTCACGACCTGGTTCGGGTCCTGCATGACGCAGGATGAACGGAGCCGCGTCCTGCAGTTTTCGCCCTTGGGTTTCGACTCGTCATTGATCGAAATCTTCCCCGCCCTGATTGCCGGCGCCGAGTTGATCGTGCCCAGTGAGGAACAGCGACGCGACCCTGGCCAACTGTTGGAATTGCTCCGCCGACAGCGTGTCACTCATGCCTTCCTGCCGCCTGCGCTGCTCAATATCCTGCCGCCGGATTCCCCCCTGGGCGTGACGCATCTGCTCACCGGTGGCGATGCCTGCGAACCCCATGTAATCGAGCGGCTGGCAGGACAGTGCCAGTTGCACAACCTCTATGGTCCCACCGAAACCACAGTATTGATTACGCACCGGACGTTCGCCCCCGACGACAATAATCGCAATGTCGGCCACCCCATCGCCAATAGCCAGGTGCTGATCCTCGATGACGATCTGCAACCGGTGGATGAGCAGGTGATGGGCGAGCTATACATCGTCGGGCCCGGAGTAAGCCTGGGATATGTGAATGCGTCGCCGCAGGCTGACAGCCCGTTCGTCGAACTGCTGGTGCCGGGCGGCCAAACGCTGCGGGCCTACCGCAGCGGTGACTTGGCGCAGTGGACCGCCGAAGGGATTGTGCTGGGTGGGCGTCGCGACGACCAGGTAAAGATCCGCGGTTTTCGGGTCGACCCCCGGGAGATTGAACAATGCCTGCGCAGCAGCAGGCTGTATCGCGAGCTGGCCGTGGTGATCGACCATGAAAGCAGGATCTGCGCCTTTGTCGCCCAGCCTGAACCCAACGCTACCCTGGTGGCCTTGCAGCAGCATGCACGCCAGTGGCTACCGGACTACATGCAACCTGGTTTCTGGGTGGAACTGCCAGCCATGCCGCACAGCGACAACGGCAAGGTCGACCGCAAGGGGCTGCTGTCGCGCCCCTTCCTCCCCCTTTTACAGGCCACTCCCCGCGCCACGCGCACGCCGCTTCAAGCGCGATTGAGCGACCTTTGGGGTGAACTGCTGGGCTTGCCCGCCAGCCAGTTGCCCATCAATGAAAGCTTCTTTGCACTGGGCGGCCATTCGATTTTGCTGTCGACGCTGTTGTTGCGCGTTCGCGAGCAATTTGGCCGTAGTTTCGCGTTGAGCCATTTCATTGAAGTACCGACTATTCGTACGCTCGCAACGCTGATGGAGGAGGGTGAACTGCCAGACGCATCCTCTGCCCAAGCGGCCATCGACGCTCAACGGGAGTGGGAAATCAATCCGTTGCAAGGGGACCGCGCAGGCAATCCGCACAAGGTGATCGTGACGGGGGCCAACAGTTTCGTCGGCGTCCATATTGTCGAGGCGTTGTTGAACGCCGGTGCCACCGAGGTGGCGTGCCTGGTGCGTGACTTGCCGGGGAGTCCTGCGATGGCTCGTTTTACCCAGGCGTTGCGTGACTACCAACTGGAACATCTGGACTTGAGCCGGGTGCGAGTTTTCGCCGCCGATGTCAGCCTGCCGCGATTGGGTTTGGCCTGTGACGCGTATGACGTACTCGCCGCAGACTTTGGCGCGCTGGTGCACAACGCAGCACGGGTCAACCACGTGATGGACTACGCCTCACTGGCCAGGGACAACGTCGACCCTATATTCGAATGCCTGCGCCTGTGCGAAACCCGCTGCAAGAAAGTCTTCAACTTTGTTTCGACGTTGTCGGCCGCCAGCAGCATCGGCACGACGGGGCATGTGCTCGAAGCTCCGGCGGCAGCCACCCTGCCGCTGTACATCCGAAATGGCTATAACCTGTCCAAGTGGGTCGCCGAGCGAGTCCTGGGGCGTGCAATCGAGCAAGGGGCCTGGGTGAACATCCATCGCCCTGGAAATATCAGCTTCAACAGCCGTAACGGTGTCTGCCAGCCACAGAAAAATCGCCTGATGCTGATGCTCAAGGGCTCGCTGCAGTTGGGCATGCTGCCGAGGTTGGACTTGAATTTCGACCTGATGCCCGTGGACTTTCTGGCTCGCTTCATTGCGTTCCACTGCAATCGCTTTCAAGCCGATAGAAGCGTATTCAACCTGCATAACCCACAACCACTGAGCTGGGAGCACTACCTGGATGCATTCAAGCGGGCGGGCCACCGGTTCGAGCGGGTCAGTACTGCGCATTGGCAGCAGGCACTGCGAACGGTAAGCCAGGACAATGCGATGTTTGGTGTACTCGGGTTTTACCTTGATCGACTGGATGAAGACATCGGTGACACCTCGATGATCCTCCATCACAACGCGCAACGCGGCGTTCAGCAGATGGGTGAGCAATACCCCGAAAAAGACCCGGCACTGCTGAGTAAAGGCTGCAACTACCTCAAGGCCATCGGCTTTCTTTGAACCGCTTCAGGACAACTTCATGAAACCGCTGCAACCCGATACGTTAATTCATAACCCGAACGGCCAGCCGATAGTGTCCTCTGTCGTGATCGACTGCCATGCCAATCGTCTATGGAACATGGTGGGGCAGTTTGCAGGCTTCGATGCGTTCATCCCTTCCTTGACGCATATCGAAATGATCGGCACCGGAGTGGGCGCTTTACGCACGAAATTTTTCCGCGATGGCAACCGCGTCGTAGAACAACTCAATAGCCGGGATGAGCAAGCGATGCACATGACCTGGACCACGATCTACAACACCCTGGGCGTGGCCAGGTTGTGGGCCGCAATCAAAGTGGAAGCGCTTGGAGCACACTGCTCCAAGGTAACCTGGACCATCATTGCCGACCCCCTGGAGACGGCACAGGAAGGATTTGAACAGTTTGTACAAGGCTTCGCAGACAGCGCGCTGGACAATGTTCGCCGCTTGCTGGGTAAGCAGTAGGAGCGAAACGGCTCGCTCCTACTCGTACACTCAGTGGCTCAGATCTTGAAGCTGTCGACCAGCTGCTTCAACCGATTGGCCTGTTGCGACAACGCATCGCAGTCTTTCAGGGTTTCGTTGAGGTTGGTCACACCCTGCTGGTTCAGCAGGTTGATCTGGTTGATATCGACGTTGAGGGTTTCCACCACCGCAGTTTGCTCCTCGGTGGCCGCAGCGACGGACTGGTTCATGCCGTCGATCTCGACAATTCGCTGCGTTACGCTGACCAGGCGCTCACCGGCCTGGTTGGCCACCTGGACACTTTCCTCGCTGGAGGTCTGGCTGGCATTCATGGTGGTCACTGCTTCACGCGACCCCACTTGCAGCGAAGTGATCATTTTATGAATCTCCTCAGCCGACTCCTGGGTACGGTGAGCCAGGTTACGCACCTCGTCGGCGACCACGGCAAACCCACGTCCGGCTTCCCCGGCGCGTGCTGCTTCAATCGCAGCGTTCAGTGCCAACAAGTTGGTTTGCTGGGAGATGCCTTTGATCACATCAAGGATGTGGCCGATATTGTCGGTGCTGGCGTTCAGGGTTTCGATCTGAGTGCAGGACAGGCTGATTTTCTGCGACAGCTCCGACATTGCCAGGATGGTTTGCTCGACCACTTTACGCCCATCATCGGCCTGCTCGCTGGCACCGCTGGCGTGCTGTGAAGCATCGGCGGCGTTACGCGCGATTTCCTGAGTGGCAGCCCCCAGTTCGTTGATTGCGGCGGCCACGCTGTTGGTGCGTGCGCTTTGCTCATCAGAGCCGATGATCGAGGCGTTGGATGACGCCATCACACGCTGAGACAGATCATGCACCTGACGTGTTGCAGAAGACACTTCGGAAATCGAGGCGTGGATACGCTCCACGAACCGGTTGAACGCGCTGCCCACTTCACCGAACTCGTCTTTACTGGTGACCGTCAAGCGGCGGGTCAGGTCGCCCTCACCTTGGGCAATGTCCTGCATGGCAATGCCCATGGTGGTCAGGGGCCGCAGTAACACTTGAATCAACAGGCTCAAGAGCACGGCAATCGCGACTACGGCGATCAGCATGGCGATCAATGCAGACGTACGGAATTTGCCCAACGGCGCGTAGGCTTTGTCTTTATCAATCGACAGGCCGATATACCAATCTGCACCGGGCAAGCCACTGATAGGTGTGAACGACAGGATGCGATCCTGGCCCTTGAGAACTACGTCCTGATTAACTTTCTCAATACGGACGTTAGTGCCTGGGTAGATGTCCTTGAGATTTTTCATCACCTGGTCTTCGTCAGGACTTACGATGACTTGGCCGTCGCCGCTGACCAGAAACGCATGGCCGATGCCGCCGAAGTCCACCGAATTGATGATTTTCACCAGGGTTTGCAGGCTCAGGTCTCCGCCGACCACGCCGAGCAACTCACCGTTCTTTTTCACCGGCATAGCGATAGTCACGATCTGCCCACCCACGGCGGCCATATAGGGCGGCGTGAGCATGGGTTTATCGGCAACCACGGCTTGCTTGTACCAAGGACGCTGACGAGGATCGTAGCCGTCAGGCATTTTTGCGTCCGGGCGCTGGGTGAACACACCGTTGGTTTGGCCAACGTAGGTGAACTGGAAGTTCGAGGTGAACGCCGGTTGATCGACCAACCCTGGAAGATCAGCAGCACTACCCTGATGGGCAACGTTTTGCGTCAGACTTTCGAGCACCAGTATTCGACCGCTAAGCCAGTTCTGCACACTACTCGCGGTGAGCTCACCGGACTGCTGGATAGACGACTCCAGATTCTGTTTGATGGTGCTGCGCTGCAGGTAATCGTTGTAAAGCGTGAATAACGCGAAGGCCAGAACCACAACGCCTGACGCAGCCAACAGAATTTTATGACTGAATTTGAGATTCATTTCATCGACTTCTTTTTGCCAAATGGGGGTGAGCGTGCCGAGAGGAACATTCCATGTAACGGTATAGGCGGCGTCTCGGGCCGCTCTATTTCGGTGCACGCATGGCTCATCAGGCTTTCGGCCAAGCTGGAGGAAAGCTTAGGGAATTGTGGGATGAATCGCCCTTTTACGTAGGAAACCGACCAAAGGTTGTCGTACAAGATTTAGAAGTAAAAAATTCTTTCCTACTACCTGTGTGGTGCTCTTGAAGCAGGTCAGTGCCATGAACATGATTTTGGAGTTGGGTAGGTGTAGTTGCTGCTCGCTTACAGAGTTCATAAACCCTCTAAACGACAAAACCCCTGTCTACATGAGCAGACAGGGGTTCTGGAATTTGATCTTGACGATGACCTACTCTCACATGGGGAAACCCCACACTACCATCGGCGATGCATCGTTTCACTGCTGAGTTCGGGATGGGATCAGGTGGTTCCAATGCTCTATGGTCGTCAAGAAATTCTGTGTACCGGAGCGTTGCTTTAGCAACGTGCCGATGAAATTCATGGACTTCTACATAAACGAAACCCCTGTCTGCGTTAGCAAACAGGGGTTTCGGAATTTAATCTTGACGATGACCTACTCTCACATGGGGAAACCCCACACTACCATCGGCGATGCATCGTTTCACTGCTGAGTTCGGGATGGGATCA
>NZ_FOZO01000027.1:35523-74375 GCF_900116055.1 Pseudomonas sp. NFACC42-2 | reverse complement strand
TTTACCGAGTACACCAGACCCAACTCCGGTCGGCTCTAAGGCCGCCGCGCTTTGGCTCTTGATCTCAAATCGCCCCGTCAAACACGCTGGCCAAACGCAGGCTTTGGAGCGTGGGTAACCCGGCAGGACGCCGGGTTAGCCGCGCTGGGCCAAGGATGGCCCATCGCGGCGGCCCACGCTCCAAAGCCGGAGTGAGGGCACACCGAGCCTAGGCGAGGTGCCGAGTGTTGGGGCGAGGACCTTTTGGTTACTTTTGGGTCCCTCCAAAAGTGACCCGCTGTAAGAGCGGAACCCTAAGCCGCCGTTACCGAAGAAACGGATATGTACTCAGTACCACACCACCCCACACACCCCTCACCCCCCACTCATATTCATAAACCGCACCACCTGCACCTCCCCCTCCCCACTGAAATCATGCCGCAACGGCTTGCCCTTCAACCCCCTGTGCAACGCCTCGACCAACGGCCCATCCTCCAACGGATAGCGCCGTAACAACGCGCGAAAATCCAGCGCATCTTCCTGCCCCAGGCACAACAGCAACTGCCCTTCCACCGTCATCCGTACCCGATTACAACTGCCACAAAAATTATGCGAATTAGGCGAAATAAACCCGACCCGCGTCCCAGGATGCCCGGCCAACCGCACATACCGCGCCGGCCCGCCGCTGTTCTCGGTGCTATCGATCAGCCCATGCTCACAGGCAATCACCGCCCGTACTTCATCGCTGGAGCAGAACGTCTCGCCCCGCGACCGCCCCACGTCCCCCAGGGGCATTTCCTCGATAAAACTGATGTCGACACCCTGGTCGATGGCGTACCGCACCAACGCCGGCACCTCGTCGAAGTTGCGCCCCTTCATCACCACGCAGTTGAGCTTGATCCGCTCGAACCCCGCATCCCGCGCGGCCTCGATACCGTCCAGCACCTGGCGCAGATCACCGTTGCGGGTGATCCCACGAAACCGCTGCGCATCCAGGCTGTCGAGGCTGATGTTCATGCGCTTGACCCCCGCCTCCACCAACGGCCGCGCCAGTCGCGCCAACTGCGAGCCATTGCTGGTCATCACCAGTTCACGCAAGCCCGGCAGTGCCGCGATGTTGCGGCACAGCCCGACAATGCCCGGGCGAATCAGCGGCTCGCCCCCGGTGAGGCGGATCTTGCGCACGCCCTGCCCCACGAACAGCGCGGCCAGGCGTTGCAGTTCCTCCAGGGTCAACACCTGCTGGCGCGGCAGGAATGTCATGTTTTTCGCCATGCAGTACACACAGCGAAAATCGCAACGGTCGGTCACCGACAAGCGCAGGTAATCGATAGAACGGCCCACCCCATCCACCAGGCTCATGTCACTGCACCAACGGTGAGTCGGCGCCCTGCAGCGCGATGCCGCGGATGTCCGCTGCGCCGATCAGGGTTTGCAGGTACTGCACCAATGCCTTTTGCCACACCCCTTGCTGCAACTGGGTGCGAATCGCAACGGCTACCGCTTCATACGGCAGCGGCTGGCCTTCGATACGTTGGTCGACACTGATCACATGCCAGCCGTAACGGCTCTCCAGCGGCTTGGCGGCCAGGCCCGGGGCCAGGGTGAACAGCTGGCGCTCCAGCTCGGGCACGGTCTGGCCCTTGCTCACCTGGCCCAACGAACCGCCCTGGGCCTTGGACGGGCAGGCCGAGTACTTGAGCGCCAGTTCGGCAAACTGGCCGGGCTGTTCTTCCAGGCTCAGCAGCAGGACTTCGGCCTGGGTGTGCGCCAGGTGGCGTGCCTCGGCGTCGTCCGGCGCGCACTCGAGCAGGATATGCCGCACCGCCAGCAACGGCGCGCTGTGAAAGCGCCCACGGTTGTTCTCGAAGTAGCGCACGCAGGTGGCTTCGTCGCAGTCGGGCACCGTCACCTCGCGCTCCAGCAGCAAACGCGTGGCGGCTTCTTCTTCGTTCTCGCCGGCGGCGATCTCCACCGCCAGGCCCAGCTCGGCGATCCGCTGTTGCAACAGCTCGCGGATCACCAGCGCGCGAGCAGCTAGGTACACCGCTTCCTCGCGGCTGTCGGCCGGGTGGTATTGCAACTCCAGGGCCATGGCCTCGGGCGTGACCGCCACACCGTTCACACTGATGATCGGCCATTCCTGTTCACTGCTGGCGATCAATTCCGGCGCCTTGATCTCCTCGAAAGAAGCCTGGGCCACAGCCTCGGCCATCACCGGTTCCTTGGCCGACGAGCCGCAACCACCGCTGCCGCCGTTACCGCCACCACATCCGCATCCAGTAGTCATGACGTTCTCCTCAATACTTCTGCCGCACGATTTGATAACGACGCCCCAGGTACCAGATCGGCGCGCTGACCATGTGCACCAGGCGGGTAAACGGGAACAGCACGAACAGGGTCAAGCCCAGCGCCACGTGGGCCTTGTAGATCAGCGACACCGGCGCAATCGACTCGGCCGCTTCCACCGGCCGCAACAGCACCACGTTCTGCGCCCAGTCGGCGAGCATCACCATCACCGAGCCGTCCATATGCCCGGTGGAGGCGACGATGGTCAGCAGGCCCAGCAGCAACTGCGCGAGCAGCACCAACAGGATCAGGATGTCCGACGGGCTCGAGGTCGCCCGCACGCGCGGGTCCCCCAGGCGACGCTTGACCAGCATCAGCAGGCCCACCAGGCATAGCAGGCCGAAGAAGCCACCCGAGACCATCGCCAGCAACTGCTTGTGCTCAGTGCTGATCACATGGTGGTAAACCGACGCCGGGGTCAGCAGGCCGACAAAATGCCCGGCCAGCACGAACAGCACGCCGATGTGGAAAAAGTTGCTCGCCACGCGCATGCCACGGTTGTTGAGCATCTGGCTGGAACCGGCCTTCCAGGTGTACTGCGACAGGTCGAACCGCGCCCAACTGCCCAACAGGCAGATCGCCAGGGCCACATAGGGATACACCCCGAATACCAGCAAATTCCACTTAGACATTACCCACCTCCCCGGCTGGCGCTGCGGCCCGGCCTTCTTGCTGAAAATCCACCCAGTGCAACGGCACCGCGCTTTCTTCGCGGGCCTTGCCCGGACTGCTCGGCATCGAGCTGCAGCGGTCCTGTTGCTCAGCCTGCATAAAGTCCACCGCTTCCTCTTCCCAGATTTTGTCCAGGGCCTCGAGGGAGTCGTCCCGCGGTTCGGCGGCGACCTGGGCGCGCAGTTCGGCCACGGCCTGGTGCGGCTCGGCGCCGGCAATCTGCAACAGCGCACGGAAACAACTGGCATAGCCGCTCTCACGCTCGTCCAGACGCGCAGCGAGCAAGGCCAGCAGGTGCGCCACATCCGCCAGGCCCTCGCGGGCCTCGATGTCTTCGCGGGTGGACAGGAACTCCAGGTACAACGGGATGTAGTCCGGCAGCTCCTTGACGCCGATGGCGAAGCCGGCTTCTTCGTACTGGGCCATCATGTCGACCATGGCCTGGCCACGGTCGCGGGACTCGCCGTGCACGTGTTCGAACAACAACAGCGACAGCGACCGCCCCCGGCCAAACAGCGCGCCGTAGTGTTCCTGGCCGTCCATCAGGTCATTGGCGCAGATCAGTTCCAGCAGCTCAAACAACGCACCGCGCTGCTTGGGGCTGATTTCCCGCGATTCGAGAATCGCCTGTTCCAGTTCGTCGCGGCCGTTCACCAAGGTTTCAGTGGGGTAGTCCAGCAGCAACGAAATCACTTTAAGAATGCGCATGGCTCAGTCCTCCCAGATCTGGACGGTTTTCAGCACGTCGCGGCGGTTGGCCTTCTTGGCGCCGAACATGTTGGTGTCGGAGCTGCCGCTGCAACCGCTGCCGAAGCTGAAACCACAACCGGAGCGTTCGGCGAACGCGTCGCTCATGGCGTCTTCACGGTGCGCACTCGGTACCACGAAGCGGTCTTCGTAGTTGGCGATGGCCAGGTAGCGGTACATCTCTTCCACCTGTTCAACGCTCAGGCCGACGTCTTCGAGCACTTGCAGGTCCTGTACGCCATCGACTTGCTGTGAGCGTTTGTAGGCGCGCATCGCCAACAGGCGCTTGAGTGCACGCTTGACCGGTTTTTCATCGCCGGCGGTGAGCATGTTCGCCAGGTAGCGCAGCGGAATACGCAGGCTGTCCACATCCGGGATCACCCCGTTCATGCCCACGGTGCCGGCCGCGGCGGCGTTCTGGATCGGCGACAGCGGCGGCACGTACCAGACCATCGGCAAAGTGCGGTATTCCGGGTGCAGCGGCAGTGCCAACTTCCAGTCGACGGCCATTTTGTACACCGGCGAACGCTGGGCCGAGTCGATCACCGACTGCGGCACGCCATCGGCCAGGGCCTGGCGAATCACCGCCGGGTCATTCGGGTCGAGGAAGATCTCCAGTTGCTTCTCGTACAGGTCCTGCTCGTTGGCGGTGCTGGCCACTTCGCTGATGCGGTCGGCGTCATACAGCAGCACACCGAGATAGCGAATCCGACCCACGCAGGTTTCGGCGCACACGGTCGGCATACCGGCTTCGATACGCGGGTAGCAGAAGATGCACTTCTCGGACTTGCCGCTCTTCCAGTTGAAGTAGATTTTCTTGTACGGGCAGCCGCTGATGCACATGCGCCAGCCCCGGCACTTCTCCTGGTCGATCAGCACGATGCCGTCTTCTTCACGCTTGTAGATCGCACCGCTCGGGCAGGATGCCGCACAGGCCGGGTTGAGGCAGTGCTCGCACAGGCGCGGCAGGTACATCATGAAGGTGTTTTCGTACTCGCCATAAATGTCGGCCTGGATCTGGTCGAAGTTCTTGTCCTTGCGACGCTTGGCGAATTCGGTGCCGAGGATTTCCTCCCAGTTCGGGCCCCACTCGATCTTTTCCATGCGCTTGCCGGACACCAGCGAGCGCGGGCGTGCGGTCGGCTGGTGCTCGCCCAATGGCGCGGTGTGCAAGTGCTGATAGTCGAAGTCGAACGGCTCGTAGTAGTCGTCCAGGCTCGGCAGGTCGGGGTTGGCGAAGATGTTCGCCAACACGCGGAACTTGCCGCCGATGCGGGGGTTGATCGAGCCGTTGGCGTTGCGCACCCAGCCGCCCTTCCACTTGTCCTGGTTCTCCCACTCCTTGGGGTAGCCGATGCCGGGCTTGGACTCGACGTTGTTGAACCAGGCGTATTCCATGCCTTCACGGCTGGTCCACACGTTTTTGCAGGTGATGGAACAGGTGTGGCAGCCGATGCATTTGTCCAGGTTGAGGACCATGCCGATCTGTGAGCGAATTTTCATCTCAGTTCTCCTCGATGTCAGTCGGCAATGGGCGCGGCAAATCATCACCGCTGGAGCCATCGAGCCAGTCGACCTTGGCCATCTTGCGCACCACGACAAACTCATCGCGGTTGCAACCGACCGTGCCGTAGTAGTTGAAACCGTAGGCCTGCTGGGCATAGCCGCCGATCATGTGGGTCGGCTTGAGCACCACGCGGGTCACCGAGTTGTGGTGGCCGCCACGGGTCTTGGTGGTCTCCGAACCCGGCACGTTCACGATGCGTTCCTGGGCGTGGTACATCATCACCATGCCTTCCTTGACGCGCTGGCTGACCACCGCACGGGCGGTCAATGCGCCGTTGACGTTGAAGCATTCGATCCAGTCGTTGTCTTCGATGCCGGCGCGCTTGGCGTCGATTTCCGAGAGCCACACGATCGGTCCGCCACGGCTCAGGGTGAGCATCAGCAGGTTGTCGCTGTAGGTGCTGTGGATGCCCCACTTCTGGTGCGGGGTGATCCAGTTCAGCACGATCTCGGTCTCGCCATTGCTGCGCTTGCCCTTCACCCCTTCGATGGTGCGGGTGTTGACCGGTGGCCGGTAGCTCATCAGTTGCTCGCCGAACGCCTGCATCCACGGGTGATCCTGGTAGAACTGCTGGCGGCCGGTGATGGTGCGCCATGGGATGTTTTCATGCACGTTGGTGTAGCCGGCGTTGTAGCTCACGTGCTCGTCTTCCAGGCCTGACCAGGTCGGGCTGGAGATGATCTTGCGCGGCTGCGCCTGGATGTCGCGGAAGCGAATCGCTTCGTGGGCCTTGGAGATCGCCAGGTGGCTGTGGTCGATGCCGGTGAATTCCGACAGCGCGGCCCAGGCTTTCAAGGCGACCTTGCCGTTGGTTTCCGGGGCCAGGGACAGGATCACTTCGGCGGCGTCGATGGCCGTGTCGATTTTCGGCCGGCCGTGGCTGATGCCCGCAGCGCTTTCGTGATGGTTCAGCTCGCCGAGGAACTCGACTTCTTCATCGGTGTTCCAGTTGATGCCCTTGCCGCCGTTGCCGAGTTTTTCCAGCATCGGGCCCAGGGACGAGAACTGCTTGTAGATGTTCGGGTAGTCCCGTTCCACCACCGCCATGTTCGGCGCGTTCTTGCCCGGAACCGGCGCCACACCGGCGCTTTTCCAGTCGGTGCCGCCAAACGGCTGGGCCAGTTCGCCGACGCTGTCGTGCATCAACGGGACGGTGACCAGGTCTTGCTCCACGCCCAGGTGGCCGACCGACATGGCCGAGAACGCCTTGGCGATGCCCTTGTAGATTTCCCAGTCGGAACGCGACTCCCACGCCGGGTCGATGGCCGCCGACAACGGGTGAATGAACGGGTGCATGTCCGAGGTGTTCATGTCGTCTTTTTCGTACCAGGTGGCAGTCGGCAAGACGATGTCGGAATACACGCAGGTGGAGGACATGCGGAAGTCCAGGGTGGTCACCAGGTCAAGCTTGCCGATGGCGCCGTCTTCGACCCATTCGGCCTCGGTGGGCTTGCATTCGGTGCTGTGGCCGATGTCTTCGTTCATCACGCCGTTCTTGGTGCCCAACAGGTACTTGAGCATGTACTCATGGCCCTTGCCCGAGGAACCGAGCAGGTTGGAGCGCCAGATAAACATGTTGCGCGGGAAGTTCACCGGACTGTCCGGCTGTTCGCAGGCGAAGCGCAGGCTGCCGTCCTGCCAGGATTTGACCACGTAGTCCTTCGGCGTCATGCCGGCTGCAGCGGCATCACGGCAAATGTGCAGCGGGTTGGTGTTGAGCTGTGGCGCACTCGGCAACCAGCCGGCGCGTTCGGCGCGGATGTTGTAGTCCAGGGCGTGTTCCGGGAATTGCGACTTGTCGGCCAGGGGCGAGAGCACGTCGTGCATGCTCATCTTCTCGTGGCGCCATTGCGAGCTGTGGCCGTAGAAGAAGCTGGTGCCGTTCATCTGGCGTGGCGGGCGGTTCCAGTCGAGGCCGAAGGCCAGGGGCAGCCAGCCGCATTGCGGGCGCAGTTTTTCCTGGCCGACGTAGTGGGCCCAGCCGCCGCCGGTCTGGCCGACGCAACCGCAGAGCATGAGCATATTGATCAGCCCGCGGTAGTTCATGTCCATGTGGTACCAGTGGTTCATCGCCGCGCCGACGATGATCATCGAACGGCCCTTGGTCTTGTCGGCGTTGTCGGCGAACTCACGGGCGATCTGGATGGCTTTCTCGCGGCTGACGCCGGTGATCGCTTCCTGCCACGCCGGGGTGCCCGGCACGCTGGCGTCGTCGTAGTCCCTGGCCACGTTCTGGCCGCCCAGGCCACGGTCGATGGCCAGGTTGGCGGCGGACAAGTCGAATACCGTCGCCACTTTGGCCACGCTGCCGTCGGCCAGGGTCACGCTGTGCACCGGCACGCGGCGGAACTGCACGGCATCGCCGGCCACGTGCTGGAAGTGCTCGTGGGCTTCGCCGGCAAAATACGGGAAGGCCACTTCGGCGACGTCGTCACCGATCAGGCTGAGCTTGAGGTCGATGGCGCGGCCATCGCCGCCCTCCTTGGCGAGGATGTTCCACTTGCCCTTCTCGCCCCAGCGGTAGCCGATGGAGCCTTGTGGCGACACCAGTTCACCGCTTTCGTCGAGGGCGATGGTTTTCCATTCCGGGTTGTTGTCCTGGCCGAGGTTGCCGGTGAGGTCCGAGGCGCGCAGGAAGCGGTCGGGCTGGAAACCGGCGCCGGGCGCGAACCCGGTCATCGGCTTGAGCATCACCAGCACCGGCAAGTCGGTAAAGCGCTTGGCGTAGTCGGTGAAGTAGGCGCTCGGTTTATCCAGGTGAAATTCCTTGAAGATCACATGGTTGAAAGCCTGGGCCAACGCGGCGTCGGTGCCCTGCTTGGGGTTGAGCCACAGGTCGGTGAGCTTGGCCACTTCCGAATAGTCCGGGGTGATGGCCACGGTCTTGGTGCCCTTGTAGCGCACCTCGGTGAAGAAGTGTGCGTCCGGGGTACGGGTCTGCGGAACGTTGGAACCCCAGGCGATGATGTAGTTGGAGTTGTACCAGTCGGCCGATTCGGGCACGTCGGTCTGCTCGCCCCACACCATCGGCGAGGCCGGTGGCAGGTCGCAGTACCAATCGTAGAAGCTCAGGCACACGCCGCCGATCAGCGACAGGTAACGCGAACCCGCCGCGTAGCTGACCATCGACATGGCCGGGATCGGCGAGAAGCCGACGATGCGGTCCGGGCCGTATTGCTTGATGGTGTAGACGTTGGAGGCGGCGATGATCTCGTTGACCTCCTCCCAGTTCGAGCGAATGAAACCGCCCATGCCGCGTTTGCTCTTGTACGAGTCGGCCTTGACCTTGTCCTCGACGATGCTCGCCCACGCCTCGACCGGCGACAGGGTCTGGCGCGCGTCACGCCACAGCTTGAGCAGCGGCTTGCGGATCTTCGGGTACTTGAGGCGGTTGGCGCTGTAGATGTACCAGCTGTAGCTGGCACCCCGCGGGCAGCCGCGCGGCTCATGGTTGGGCAGGTCGTTGCGGGTGCGCGGGTAGTCGGTCTGCTGGGTTTCCCAGGTGATCAGGCCGTTCTTCACGTAGATCTTCCACGAGCACGAGCCGGTGCAGTTCACGCCGTGGGTGGAGCGCACGATCTTGTCGTACTGCCAGCGCGAGCGGTAGACGTTTTCCCAGTCGCGGGACTCCTTGCGGGTCTCGCCGTGACCGTCGGAGAATTCGTTTTGCTTGCGGTTGAAGAACCGCAGTTGATCCAGTAAGTGACTCATGATGCTTTCCTCATCAGGCGTGCCGTGGGGTGCGTTGCCCCGCGAATTCGTGGTCGATCAGCAGGGTGTGGCGCAGCCTTTGCGGGCGTACCACCACCAGGTCACGACGATGCAGCTCAGGTAGAAACCGACAAACATGTAGAAGGCCATCGCCGGGCTGCCGGTGGCGGCCATGGACGTGCCGAAGGACTTGGGAATGAAGAACGCACCGAAGGCGCCCATGGCCGAGCTGAAGCCCAGCACGGCGGCGGATTCCTTACCGGCATCCTTGATCGCCTGCTCGCGCTCGGCGGCGGACTTACCGGCACTGGCCTTCTCGTGCTGGGTGCGGAAGATCACCGGAATCATGCGGAAGGTGGAGCCGTTGCCGACGCCGGTGGTGATGAACAGCAGCATGAACATGCCGAGGAAGCCGTAGAAGTTGCCGCCCTGCCCGTTCACCGGCAAAAAGTGCAGCACGCCGAACACCATCACGATCATCAGCACGAAGTTCCACAAGGTCACCCGTGCGCCGCCCAGCTTGTCCGCCAGCCAGCCGCCGAGTGGGCGTACCAGGGCGCCGACCAGCGGCCCGAGGAAGGCGAATTTCAGTGCCACCACATCGGGGAACGAGGTCTTGATCAGCAGCGGGAACGCCGCCGAAAAGCCGATGAATGAGCCGAAAGTCGCCAGGTACAACCAGCACATCAGCCAGTTGTGCTTGCGCTTGAAGATCACCGCCTGCTCGCTGAACGAAGCGCGGGCGCTGGACAGGTCATTCATGCCGAACCAGGCCGCCACGGTGACGGTGAGGATAAACGGCACCCAGATGAAACCGGCGTTCTGCAGCCAGAGTTGACTGCCATCCGCCAAGGTCTGCGGTTGGCCGCCCACCAGGCCGAACACGCCGAACGTGATCACCAGCGGCACGCAGAACTGCATCACCGACACCCCCAGGTTGCCGAGGCCGGCGTTCAGGCCCAGGGCCGTGCCTTGCTGCGACTTGGGGTAGAAGAAGCTGATGTTGGACATGCTCGAGGCGAAGTTGCCGCCACCGAAACCGCACAGCAGTGCGATCAGCACAAACACGCTGTAGGGGGTGTTGGGGTCTTGCACCGCAAAGCCCATCCACAGCGACGGCAGCAGCAGCGACGCGGTGCTCAGGGCGGTCCAGCGGCGGCCGCCGAAGATCGGCACCATGAACGAGTAGAACACCCGCAAAGTGGCACCGGACAAGCCCGGCAACGCCGCCAGCCAGAACAACTGGTCGGTGGTGAAGGTAAAGCCGATGGCGTTCAGGCGCACGATCACCGTGCTCCACACCATCCACACGGCGAAGGCCAGCAACAGCGCAGGAATCGAGATCCACAGGTTGCGGGTCGCGGTCTTCTTGCCGCTGGCGCCCCAGAACGCCGGGTCTTCAGGGCGCCAGTCGTGGATCACCGGCCCCGAGCCGGGCTTTTGCGCGATGGACATGTTCATTCTCCTTGGAGAGGTTGGGCGGTTTTGCCCAACAGCGGTTGCTTGCGCATTTCGCTGAAGTACATCCAGGTCAGGGACACCCAGACCACGCCGTACATCAACATGAAGCAGGACGAGCGCACGCCGGTGAGGTCCACCAGGGCGCCAAACAGGATCGGCAGCACAAAGCCGCCCAGGCCACCGGCCAGGCCGACGATGCCGGACACCGCGCCCATGTTCTGTGGGTAGTCATTGGCGATGTACTTGAACACCGAGGCCTTGCCGAACGCGAAGGCGATGCCCATCACGAACAGCAGCACGGTGAACAGGGTGGCGTTGAGGCCGATATGGAAATCCAGGGGACCGTTGACGGTCTGCACCTGCAATTGGGTCTGCGGGTAGCTGAGCAGGAACAGGCAGATCCAGCTCACCCACAGCACCCACCAGGTCACGCTCTGGGCACCCCAGCGATCGGACATCCAGCCGCCCACCGCACGCAGCACGCCGCCGGGCAGGGAGAAACACGCGGCCAGCAGCGCGGCGCTTTGCAGGCTGAAGCCGTATTCCTGCACGTAGTACTTGGTCATCCACAGCGCCAGGGCCACATAGCCGCCGAACACAATCGAGTAGTACTGGCAGTAGCGCCACACGGCCGGGTCTTTCAGACACAGCAACTGCTGGCGCAGGCTGGCGCCGCCGGCACTGCGGTGGGCCTTGTTCTCGCTGGTGAGGAACCAGAACAGCAGCGCGGTGATAAACAGGATCGCGCCGAACACCTTGGGCACCAGGTGCCAGGTGCCGAGGGCGATCAGCGCCGGGGCCAGGAACTTGGTGACGGCGGCGCCCGCGTTGCCGGCGCCGAACACGCCCATGGCAAAGCCCTGGTTGTCTTTGTCGAACCACTTGGCCACGTAGGCGATGCCCACCGAAAACGAACCGCCGGCCAGGCCGACGAACAGGCCCAGCACCAGGAACTGCCAATAGGCGGTGGCGTAGGTGATCAGGTACAGCGGCAGCACACAGGCGAGCATCAACAGGAAGAACACGATGCGCCCACCGAAGCGGTCAGTCAGCAGGCCCAGGGGCAGGCGCACCAGGGAACCGGTCAACACCGGCGTGGCGGCCAGCAGGCCGAACTGGGTTTCGTTGAGTTGCAACAGCTCTTTGATGGGTACGCCCAACACGGCGAACATCATCCACACCATAAAGCAGACGGTGAAGGCGAGTGTGCTCATGCCCAGCACCAGGCCTTGTCTCATACGGGGTTGAGTCACGGTATGCGCTCCAGAAAGTGATTCCATGGGCGCAGGTTAGGGGCGACACCCCCGTGGAACTTGACCCAGGTCAACGTCCGCCTGGGGGGTATGGGGCTATGCTGGCCCCACATACCTCTAAGGAGGTAGTCCTAACAACAAGAGAAAGTCTTTATTTATCAATGGATTGGTCTCTTGTGCCGGCGTTTTCCCGTGGGAGGGTTTGCCGGCAACTCTTTAGAGGTAGTGCGCCAGGGATTGCGGTTTTTCAGCCCTTTTCCCTTTGCAGGTGCCGCCATGCAGGCTCTCAACCCCCTTCGATCACGCCGCCATGTTTAACTGGCTGCGCAGCTCCCTGCCCGCTCGCGCCGGGCTGGCGGTGATCCTGATCGCCATCCTCGCCCTCGCCAGTTCCTTGAGCGCCGGCTTGATCGCCTGGTTCAGCCAGGGCGATGCCGCCGCCATCAACACCGCCGGCTCGGTGCGCATGGAGACCTACCACCTGAGCTGGAAACTGGCGGCCGGCGCGCCTGCCGACGAGATCGACGCCATCACCCACAGCCTGCAAGGGCGCCTCGACAGCCAATCGCTCAAGGCGGTGCTCGAAGACGGCCCGCGCAGCGCCCTGCTGCAGAGCTACCAACAGATCCAGCAGCGCTGGAACGATGACCTGCGTCCGGCCCTGGCACGCGGCGACGCGATGCTGTTCCAGGCCAGCGCACCGGGGTTCGTCGAGCAACTGAACCAATTCGTCAGCCTCCTGCAACAACACAGCGAACAGAAACAGGGCTGGCAGCAAGGCATCCAGGGCCTGGCACTGTTCAGCACGCTGATCATCCTGCTGATCGGCCTGTACGAATTGCAGTACGGGGTGGTCAACCCGCTGGAAGAACTGGTGCACGCGACGCGGCGCTTTCGTGACGGCGACTTCAAGACTCGGGTCAACCACCGCTCCGAAGACGAGTTGGGGCAACTCGCCCTGAGCTTCAACACCATGGCCGAAACCATTGAACACTCCCACCGCACCCTGGAGAGCCAGGTGCGGCAGAAAACCCTCAACCTGCAACAAGCCAACGCCGCCCTCGAACTGCTCTACCAGAGCAGCCGCAGCCTGGCCACGCGCCTGGCGAACGCCGAGGGCCTGGATGAACTGATCCGGCGCTTCCAAAAACGCCTGCCGGGGCTGCGCCTGTCGCTGTGCCTGCAAGGGCACTTCCTGGCGCCGGCCCAGCAGATGCTCTCCCTGAATGGAGGGGATAGCCGCAACGTCTGCGCCATCGGTGATTGCGCAACGTGCCAAAAACAGAAAGTGGCACTCCCCCAGGTATTCAGCATCAGCAACCAGGGCTCGGAACTGGGCGAACTCAAGGCGCACTTCCTCGACGGCCATGCGCCCCAGGACTGGGAGAAACAGTTGATCCAGGCCCTGGCCAACCTGATCGGCACCTCGCTGTCGCTCAAGCGCCAGCGCGAACAGGACCATCGTCTGCTGCTGCTCGACGAACGCACCATCATCGCCCGGGAACTGCACGATTCCCTGGCCCAGGCGCTGTCCTACATGAAGCTGCAGGTCAGCCGCATGCAAACCCTGATCCGCCGCGGCGAACCGGTGGAAACCCTGGCCACCGTCACCGCCGAACTGCGCGACGGCCTGAACAACGCCTACCGCCAACTGCGCGAATTGCTCACCACCTTCCGCCTGCAAATCCACGATGCCGGGCTGGTGCAGGAGCTGCAGGACACCGCCGAGGAATTCTCGCGGCGTGGCGAGTTCCAGGTGCACCTGCATGTGGACGCCCTGGCCTTCCAACTGTCGGCCAGCGAACAGATCCACTTGTTGCAGGTCACCCGCGAGGCCCTGTCCAATTGCCTGCGCCATGCCCATGCGCAAAACGCCTGGCTGCAACTGCGCCAGGAAGGCGAGACCGTGAGCCTGAGCATCGAGGACGACGGCCGGGGCTTCTGCGGTGAGGTCGACACCCGCGAACACCACGGCCTGACCATCATGGACGAGCGCGCCCGCAGCCTGCATGGCCGCCTCGACATCAGCCCCCGCGAGCCCCAGGGCACCTGCGTGCAATTGCGTTTCCAACCGGAATTTCTCGGCCACTCCCTACAAGGCACCGCCTCATGAACACCCTCACCCGCCACCGTATCCTGCTGGTCGACGATCACCCGATGATGCGCCACGGCATGCGCCAGATGCTTGAACTGGAAGATGACCTGCAAGTGGTCGGCGAAGCCGGCAACGGCCAGGAAGCCCTGGACCAGATCGACGGGCTGCAACCGGACCTGGTCCTGCTGGACAACAACATGCCGCACATGAACGGCCTGGAAACCCTGCGCCGCCTGCGGGCCATAAACTATGCCGGCAAGGTGCTGCTGTTTACCGTGTCCGACGCCGAGGACGACATCCGCGATGCGCTGCGCCTGGATGCCAATGGCTATCTGCTCAAGGACATGGAGCCGGAGTTGTTGATCCAGTACATCCGTGACGCGTTGCATGGCGCATTGGTCATCAGCCCCGGCCTGACCCGCGTACTGGCCCAGGCCCTGCGCTCGCCGCAGCCCCATGCGGCAGTGGAATTGACCGAGCGCGAGCGCCAGGTGCTGAGGACGATTGCCAGTGGGCACAGCAACAAGGTGATCGGGCACAAACTGGGGATTACCGAGGGCACGGTGAAGGTGCATGTGAAGAATCTGCTGCATAAGCTGGGGTTGCGGTCGCGGGTGGAGGCGGCGGTCTGGGCGATGGAGCATTTGCGGCAGGCGGGGTGAGGCTGTTTGAGGCTGAACGCGCGGCAGATAGGGCTGTTGTGGTGAGCGGGCTTGTCCCGCGCTGGGCTGCGTAGCAGCCCCAGTCCAGAAGAATGCGGTGTATCAGACACTCTGTAGACACTGGTTTTGGGGCTGCTACGCAGCCCAGCGCGGGACAAGCCCGCTCACCACAGGGAGATTTGTCAGGGGCTGAAAAGTTGTGTAGATACTCATGCTCATCGGGGGCAAGCCCCCTCCCACATTTTTCACACAAACCCCGCAAGAGGTACCCCCACAGAGGCATATCAACCCCGCGCCAAGCCCCCTACGCTACCCCATTGCGGAGGCCCAACCATGCTCACCCATCCCCACATCGTGCTCACCCTGCGTCGCCATCACCTGTTCAGCCAGCTCCCGGAAAAAACCTTCCAGGACGTCTGCACCCTGGCCAACCTCAAGCGCCTGCCCGGCCATGTGCCGTTGATGCACCAGGGCGACGCGGCCGAGCGTTTCTTCCTGCTGGTCAGCGGCCAGATCAAGTTGCATCGGGTCACGGGCGAAGGCCAGGAACACCTGGTGGAAGTCATCCAGCCCGGCCAGACCTTTGCCGAAGCGCTGCTGTTCACCCAGGCCAAGGCCTATCCGGTGAGCGCCACCGCGCTCAAAGACAGCGTGCTGGTCAGCATCGAAGGCCAGCACTACCGCCGGGCCCTGGAAGACCAGCCGAAAATTTGCCTGGCGATCCTGGCCAGCATGAGCATCCACCTGCATCAGCGTCTCAAGGACATCGACACCCTGACCCTGGCCAACGCCAGCCGCCGGGTGATCAACTTCCTGTTCCAGGAGCGCGATGCGTTGAGTGGCGAGGTGGTGCTGCAAGTGCCCAAGCGCCTGGTGGCGTCGAAGCTGGGGATCCAGCCGGAGACCTTTTCAAGGATCCTGCACCGGCTGGTGGAAGGCGGGTTGATCGAGGTGCAGCGGCGCACCATTCGAATCCTCTGCGAAGAACAGTTGATGGGCTATCAGGCCGGCTGATCAGTGCCCGCTGTGGACCGCTGACGCCCGCCCCGCCCGCTCCAGATTCCGCCACAACCAGGGCGGCAACACATCCGGGTCCAAACTGTCGATCAGATTCTTCAACCCCAGCCCCAATTCCGTATCCCCCTCGATCACCAACCGGCGGCGAAAGAACAACGTATCAGGATCTTCCTGGCGGCTGGCCAGCAACAGAAAATCCCGCCAATTACCACTGATGCTCACCTGCGCCTCAGCCTTTTGCGCAATCCGCAACCCATCCCGCCCCAGGGTCAGGTACCAGCACAACCCCAGGTCAGGAATACGCAAACACAGCCAACGCCCGCGCAGCAGGTCAAACCCGCCGTCGCGCAGGGGTTCGGCCAGGCAGCGGTTGAGGGCCTGCTGCAAGACCAGGCGCTGTACGCCAAACGGCACACGGCGAATCAATGGCAACAACCGGTCGGCCCCCTTGAGCAGCCATGGTTTACGACTCAGCACAGGCCCACCTCCTCAACCCGCAACATGCCCGCCTGGCCATGCCAGTAGCCGTTGCAGCCTTCGACATACAGCGGCGGCGTAGCGCCCTGGCGTACCTGGTCGTAGGCACGCACCACCTCGACCATGCCCTCGGCCCGGGGGCTCAGGCGCAACAGGTCGGCACCGCTGGACACCAGGCCGGGGTAATCGGCCAGCAGGTTGGTAACGTCGGCCGACATGGTCTGGATGCCGTTCAAGGTGAACAACGCCTGCCCTTCCTGGCTGGTCAGTGGCATGCCATCGGGGTAGTTGATGCAGCAGAACTGGCAATCGTCCTTCGGGCGGTTTTCCGCGCGGGCGGTGAAGCAACGCGCCGAGTAGGCCAGGGGCAAATGGCCGTAGGCGAAGATCTCCACTTCGGGCAACGGCCGGCCCAATTCGCGCACCTGTTCCAGCACGTCGGCGATCAGGCCCTGGGAGCACTCCACCGGCGGCACCCAGCGCTGCATGCCGGCGTCGAGCAGTTGCACCAGGGCGTGACCGTTGTAGAGGTTGAGCGCCGGGCCGCCGACAAAGGGCAGTTTGCGCTCGATCAGCATCTGCACCGCGCCCATGTCGTTGGCCTCCACCAGCCACTCGCCGTTGTCGCACAGGCGGCGCAGGCTCGAGAGTTCGGAGGCGGCTTCGATCAAGGTCAGGCTCGACAACACGATCTGCGCCGGGCTGCAGGTTTGCAGTTCCCGGCCCAGGCCCAACCAACGGTCCAGGGAAAACGCGCGGCGCTTGGCGCACACGGTTTCGCCCAGGTAAATCACGTCCAGGGGCAAGCCGGCCATGTCCGAGTAGAAGCGCCCCAGGTGTTCCTTATCCCAATAAAACAGCACCGGTCCCAGGCTGAGTTTCATCTGTGTCTCCTCACTGCCATGCACGATGGTAGGCGCCGAGTGTGGTCTGGCTGCCTTCGGATAACCCGGCCAGCACCTGGCGCCATTGGTCCTTGACCACAAAGCTGGCCGGTGCGCTGCGGTGGGCGTCGAGCGCGGCGCGCCAGACCCGGGTGACTTGTTCCACATACGCCGGGCTGCGTTGCCGGCCTTCGATCTTGACCGCTTCGACGCCGATGGCGCTGAGTTCCGGCAGCAGGTCGAGGGTGTCGAGGCTGGTGGGTTCTTCGAGGGCATGGAAGCGTTTGCCGCCGACCAGGAAGCGGCCCTTACACAGGGTCGGGTAGCCGGCGGGTTCGTCGGCGGTATAGCGGTCGATCAGCACGTCGCTCAGGCGCGCGCTCAAACCCTCGGCATCTTCGCTCCAGCGCACCGCCTTGGCCGGCGAGCACACGCCGCACAGGTTCGGCGACTCGCCGGTGATATAGGAAGACAGGTGGCAACGCCCCTCGGCCATGATGCACAGGCTGCCAAAACCGAACACTTCGATGGGCACCGGGCTGCTCGCAGCCACCTGCTTGACCTGGGCCAGGGACAGCACACGGGGCAATACCGCGCGGCGAATGCCGTAGCGTTCGGCATAGAACTTCAGCGCCGCCGCGTGGGTGGCAGAGCCCTGTACCGAGAGGTGCAAGGCCATGTGCGGATGCTGGCGGCTGGCGTAGTCGAGCACGCCGGGGTCGGCGGCGATCAGGGCGTCCACGCCGTGGTCCGCCGCGCGGTCGACGGCGCGTTGCCAACGCGCCCAGATCTTCGGTTGCGGGTAGGTGTTGACCGCCACGTACAGCTTGCGCTGGTGCTGGCGAATAAAGGCGACGGCACCGTCGAACTGTTTGTCGTCCATGTTCAACCCGGCGAAATGCCGGGCATTGGTGTCATCGCGAAAACCGACATACACCGCATCGGCGCCTTGGCGCACAGCGGCTTTAAGCGCAGGCAGGTTGCCTGCCGGGCAGACCAGTTGCATGGGGGCTCCTCAGAGAAATTCAGCGAAAGACACAAACGACACCGGTTCATCCTTGAGCACCTGGTGCTCACACTCGACGATCACCAGGCCATCGGCCCAACACGCGGCGGTCAGCATCGCCGAGCTTTGCTGGGGATGCAGCACGGCGCGCAATTGCCCGTCCTCGCCAGGGCTCAGGCGTGCACGCAGGTACTGGCGGCGCTTGTTGGGCGTGAGCCATTCGAATGCGGCCGGCACCTGGATCGGCACCGGCAGCACCCGTTCCACCCCTTGGGCGCGCAGCAGGAACGGACGCACCACCACCAGCGCGGTGATCAGCGCCGCCGACGGGTTACCGGGCAGGCCCAGCCACGGCTTGCCCGCCACTTCGCCAAACGCCAGGGGCTTGCCGGGCTGGATCGCCAGGCGCCAGAAGTCCACGCGACCGAGTTCTTCGATGGCCTGCTTGAGATGGTCCTCCTCCCCCACCGACACCCCCGCCGAGGTCAGCAACAGGTCGCACTCGGACGAGGCCAGGGCCAGCGCATCGCGGCTGGCGGCCAACTCGTCGGCCATCACCCCGTAGTCGTGCACGTCCACGCCCCAGCCACGCAACAACGCGGCCAGGGCATAGCGGTTGCTGTTGTAGATTTGCCCCGGCACCAGCGCCTCGCCCGGATCACGCAGCTCGTTGCCGCTGCTGAGCAGGCACACCCGCAACGGGCGATAGACTTTCAACCGAGGTATGCCGGCCGAGGCGAGCAAGCCGATGTCCTGGGCGCGCAGGCGTTTGCCGACGGCGATCAGGGTCTGCCCGCGCTGCAGCTCTTCACCCTGCTTGCGCACGTGCTCGCCGAGACGTACCGGCGGGCACCAGATGCGCTGGCCGTACAGGCGGCAACGCTCCTGTGCCACCACCGTGTCAGCGCCAGGCGGTAGCGGCGCACCGGTAAAAATGCGCACGGCCTGCCCGGCCTGCACCCTCACCTTGCTGTGCTGCCCCGCCGCAATGCGCCCGGCGAGCATCAGGTAGCCGCCTTCGGCCGGCACGTCCTCGGCGCGCAGGGCGTAGCCGTCCATGGCGCTGTTGTCGAAACCGGGCAAATCCAGGGGCGAGAACAGCTCTTCGGCGACCACCCGCCCCAGCGCCTGCTCCAGACCAATCACCTGGCTGCTCGGCGGTGGCGGCGCCTGGGCCAGCAGCGTGGCAATGGCCTCGTCCACCGGCATCAGGTGGCCGCTGTCACACACCGAGACACTCATGAACGCGACTCGCAGGCTTGCAGGATTTGCTCAGGCTGGGGCTTGAGGTGCGGCACGAAATTGCACGGGCCGGTGCGGCTGTCCAACTGTTCCGCCAGGATCTGGTCCCAGCCGGTGCGGCATGCGCCCGGCGAGCCCGGCATGCAGCACACCAGCACGCCGTTGCTGATGCCGGCCAGGGCGCGGGACTGCAAGGTGGAAGTGCCGATTTCGGCCAGGGACACCTGGCGGAACAGCTCACCGAAGCCTTCGACATGTTTGTCCAGCAACGGCAACACCGCCTGGGGCGTGTTGTCGCGGGCGGTGAAACCGGTACCGCCGGTCATCAGCACCACTTGCACCTCGGGATCGGCGATCCATAGGGAGACTTGCGCACGAATCTGGTAGATGTCGTCGATCACCAGGCCACGGTCGATAAGCACATGCCCGGCACTTTCGAGGCGGTCCACCAGGGTCTGGCCGGAGGTGTCGGTGTCGAGGGTACGGGTGTCACTGATGGTCAGCACGGCGATGTTCAGGGGCACGAAATTGCGTTGTTTCAAATGGGCCATGATCAAGGCTCCAGGCGTCAAGAAAGTTGCCGTCAGCCTGCGCCGCAACGGGCGCAGGGCCTATTCCTCCAAGGAGGTATCTCGTTCAGGGGGCCAGGCGCGTGCGCTGCCAAATGCCCGCGTGCAGGCGGTAGTCGAGACGGTCATGCAGACGGTCGGGCCGGCCCTGCCAGAACTCGATGCGCTGCGGCTGCAGGCGGTAACCGCCCCAATGCTCGGGCCGTGGCGGTTGCTGCCCGGCGAAACGCTCGGTGACGTCACGCAGGCGGCTTTCCAACTCGCTGCGATGGCTAAGGGGCTGGCTTTGCGGCGACGCCCAGGCGCCCAACTGACTGGCGGCCGGGCGCGCATCGAAATAATCGTCCGACAACTGCGCATCCGCTCGAACCACCGGGCCTTCGATACGCACCTGACGCTCCAACCCCGGCCAGAAAAACGTCATGGCCGCATGGGGATTGCTCGCCAACTCCTGGCCCTTGGCACTCTGGTAATGGCCGAAAAAGAAAAAGCCCTCGGCACTGAAACCCTTGAGCAGCAGGATGCGACAGTGGGCATGCCCGTCATGATCGACCGTAGCCAAGGCCATGCTATTGGCCTCGGCCGGCGGCACCTCGGTTTTACGCGCCTGATCCAGCCACTGGCCGAACAGCACCAAGGGATCGTCCTGCACCAAGTCATCACGCAGGCCATAAAGGGTGTAGTTGCGGCGCAATTGCGCAAGAGACAGTGGCATGGCGCAGTCCTCCAGAAAGTTCGCCACAGTGTGGGAACCTCCGCGCATTTATCCCTTGACCGCGATCAACATTCGCCCGTGGCATGACGCCGCATGTGATTGCTTGAGGTGTGGGGGGCTACACAACGGATCGCGTTGCTGTTGCTGACGACGTGTTGTTTATCAGGGTGCTCAATCCGGCCGCCTGATCAGCGCAACATCAACTTGGCCAGAATCACGATCACGACCATATGCACCAGGATGCTGCGACGAATCCACGTCGCACGCCGGGGGCTCAAGCGCTGGTGACTCAGCAGGTACGCCAGCCACAGGTAATGGCCGATGATGCTCAGGGCCAGCAGGATTTTCAGGCTCAGCAGCGCGGCGAAGTGGCTGGCCCAGGGCACCGCCAACAGCCCGCGATAGTGCCAGGCCAGGCCGATGCCGGCGCCGTACAGCAACACCACCACGCCGTGCAGTACCTGGCGCGAACGCCGTGCAATGGCGTGGTCGGAGGTGAACTGCGCCGACCAGGCCAGTTCCTCACGGGCGCTGTGCCAGATCACCACTTCGAAAAACAGCGTGCCGATAAACGCAATCGCTGCCAGCAGATGCACGATCAACAAGGTGGAATAGAGCATGACGTCCTCCTAGCCCGGATGCCCATCGACCCGTGCCTGCCACAGCATCGGGCCATACCGCCACAGGTACAGGCCGAGCCCGAGGGTCCAGCACACACCCGCCAGCCACAACGCGGCCATCGGCAACAGCAGGACCAGCACCACCCGGCACACACACGCCAGGTTCAGCAGCCCAAAGGCCAGGGTCATCCCGACCGGCGGCTGCAACGGGCGGCCGGTGTGGCCCAGGCTGACGCGGGCGATCATGCCCAGGATCAGCCCGGCCATGGCGCCGATGGTCAATGCATGCACGGCCAGGCTGGGATTGAGCGGCGCGCCGAAGTGCCACAGCGCCATGCCCAGGCAGGCCACGGCCAGCCAGGCATACGCCAGGTGCAATGACCACAGCAACGGCACGCGCCAGAGGCCGCGATCATGCCAGCGGACCAGGCGCACCAGGTGCCCCAGCCCGAGGGCGGCGAACAGCAGGCCGATCCACAGGTTGGCGCCCAACGCGGGCCCTGCGGCATACAGCACGGCGATCAGCAGCGAGCCGCCAAGCAACATAAGGTCTAGCCACACCCAGGGTTTGACCGCTTCGACCCGACCCAAACCGCGCTGGGTGAAAAACGGAATCACCCGTCCGCCGATCAAGCCCATCATCGCCGCCACCAGCCACAGGCCTGTGAGCACCGCCTGGCGTTGCAGGCCTGGGTCATTGCGCAGCAAGCCATACAGCGACAGCGCATCAGCCACGGTCAGCAGCGCCAGCACCAGCACAATCGGGTAATTACGCTTCTGTCTTACCTGCCAGAGGGTCCAGCCCATCACGCCGGCCACGGCCAGGGGAAAGGTCAGCTCCAGCACCGCCAGCAGCGGCCAGTGCAGGTTGAACAACCAACCCAGGCGCGCCGCCAGCCACACGCCGGCAAGCAGCGCCAGGGCATTGCCGCTGATGCCTGGGCGACCGGTCCAGGTCTGCACTGCCGTGAGCAGGAACCCGGCGATGATCGCCAGGCCGAAGCCGAACAGCAGCTCATGGCGATGCCAGGCCAGCCAGCCGCCAGCGGGTTGCCAGGTGCCGAGGTGCCCGCCCAGGGCCAGCAGCCACAGGGGGATTGCCAGCGCTGCCAATACACAGGCGCCGAGAAAGAATGGCCGGAAGGCCAGGCGAAACAACGGGGTAATCGACATGGCCTTGCGCCGATCGAGCACTTGCATGACACGGTCTCCCTTCAGGACTGCGGCAATCTTGCGCCGATACCTGCGTGTTGCCCTTGTCGTAGATCAAGTCGCTATCGGGGCCAAGGGATTACCCTCGCGCCTATATCCACACCGCACCCCGGAGCCATGATGAAAAACGCCTATGTCCCCCTCGCCTGGTTTGTGATCCTCGGCTCCATGCTGGCCGCCGCCAGCGGGCTCTCGCTGGTGCTGGTGTGAACGCCCCGCTGCTGTTCAAGGAACCTGGCATGGTGCTGCATCGCGTGCACCACCAGATCCTGCGCAGCCATCACCTGTTCGAACCGCTGAACGACGAAGAACTCGACGAGCTGATGGGCAACAGCCAGTTGCTCAGCATCGACAAAGGCGAGCCGCTGTTCCGCCAGGGCGAATCGGCCGATGCGTTTTACTTCGTGATTGCCGGTGCGGTGAAGATCTACCGTTTGACCCCCGACGGCCAGGAGAAGGTCTTCGAAGTGATCGGCGAGCGCCAGACCTTCGCCGAGGCCATGATGCTGATGGACACCCCCAACTACGTGGCCTGCGCCGAAGCGGTGTGCCCCACCCAGTTGTACCGTTTGTCCAACGCCACCTACATGCGCCTGCTGCACAGCAACAGCCGCCTGACCTTCGCCCTGCTCGGCACGTTGTGCGTGCGCCTGCACCAGCGGGTCAACGAGATCGAGACCCTGTCGCTGAAAAACGCCACCCTCCGCGTGGTGCGCTACCTGCTGACCCAACTGATGCGCCTGCACAGCACCGGCGCCACCTTCGAACTGCCGATGGCCAAGCAGTTGATTGCCGGGCATCTGTCGATCCAGCCGGAGACCTTTTCGCGGATTATCCGGCGCCTGATCGATGAAAAGATCATCACCCAGGACGGACGCCAGATCGCCATTCTGGACCGGCTGCGCCTGGAGCAATTCGAGTGAAAACCTGCCTGTATTGCCAGCAGCGCAATGCCGACAAGCACCAGCAGTGCACGGATTGCGGCATGGCCCTGCCCGCCTCGGACGCCGGCGTACAGGCCCTTCGCTTGCGGCGTTTCCAGTGGTTCTGCCTGGGCCTGACGCTGTTTTGCATCGCGATGTTCTTCTGGTTGCCGCGCGACTTCTACTGACCCTCGGTCAGTTGCCGATACAACTGGGGCAAGCGCAGCGGCAACTGCTCCGGCCGGCGGATCAGGGTGTAGCCATGGGCACCGAACATGTAGGGCAAGTAGTCCCCGGCCTGTTTGTCGATGGTGATGCAGAACGGAATCAGGCCCTGGCGCCGCGCCTCGGCCACCGCCTGGCGGGTGTCTTCGACCC
Organism: Pseudomonas sp. NFACC42-2; assembly: GCF_900116055.1. Lineage (NCBI taxonomy): Bacteria > Pseudomonadati > Pseudomonadota > Gammaproteobacteria > Pseudomonadales > Pseudomonadaceae > Pseudomonas > Pseudomonas sp. NFACC42-2. The sequence continues at coordinate 50,836 of NZ_FOZO01000027.1, read as the reverse complement.
CGTAGCGGCCCTCATACAGATCCAGGTCATTGGGTTTGCCATCGGTCAGTAGCAATAACAACTTGCGCCGCTGTTTGCACGCGCCCAGCAACTGGGTGGCCTGGCGAATCGCGGCGCCCATGCGTGTGTAGTACCCCGGCTTGAGGGCCTGGATGCAGCCGCGCGTGCGGTCGTCATAGACTTGCTCGAAGGTCTTGAGCTGGTGCAGGCGTACCTGATGGCGGCGCAGGGACGAGAAGCCATACAACGCAAACGCATCCCCCAGCCCGGCCAGGCTTTCGCCGAACAGCAACAGGCTGTCGCGGATCACGTCGATGACCTTTTGCTCGTCGTTCAAATGCGCGTCGGTGGACATCGACAGGTCCGCCAGCAGCAGGCATGCCAGGTCGCGTCGGGTGTGACGTTGCTCCTGGTACAAGCCGCGTTCGGTGCAGGCGCCATGTTGGCGTTGCACCTGGAAATCCACCCAGGCTTGCAGGTCCAGCTCCGCGCCCTGGGGTTGCCGGCGCAGCCATTGGCGGTCGGTGCGCAGCTGCTGGAATTGACGGCGCAGGCGCTGGGCCGGGCCGAGTAATCGGGCCGGTAACGGTTGCGGTGCATCGGCACGTGGCTGCATCCGTTGCAGATTGACGAAACCGGGTCGAAGGCATTGTTGGCGGTAGTCCCACTCGGGCAGCTTGATGCCCTCGCCGAGGGGGATGTCATCCACATCGGCGGGCGGCAGGTCGAGGTGCAGCTTCAAGCCGCCACTCTTGCGCACGCGCTGGCGCGACAGGCTCAACTGGTCGAGGTCTTCGGCGACGCGGGCGGCGTCCGGGTCCTCACTGTCGTCGGCCCAGCGATCGAGGTCGACGTGCTCGCTCCAGCTGAACAGGTTTTCCAGGCGTACCACCAGCAGGCCGCCATCACGGCTGTGATCATCCACACGGCTGGCGCGTTTGGGCGCGCCCTGCTGCTCCCCGGACGGGGTGGCGAGGTCGTCGGTGTCGTCTTCAAGATCGAGGGCCTGGGGCGTGTCCAGGTGCAACGGCGGGTACAGCCATAAGGGCAACGGCCAGGCGGCGCGTTCGCTGCGGGGTAAATGGCGCACGCTGCCGGGCTCGCGCAGGGCCTTGCGCAAGGCTTTTTCAAGGGCGGCTTCAGCGGGGCTCAGGCTGGCGGGGTCGGGGCGCAGCGGGATATGGGCGTCCACCAGGCGCTGGTAGCTGGGCAGCAGCGCCGGGTAGCGTTGCAGCAGCAGCCAGGTCCAGCGCTGGTTGTCCCGGGCCCAATGGTTCATGGGGCCTGCATGGGCGGCCAGCAGCGCCAGCCAGCGGTACAGCTCCCGGTTCAACGCGACCGTGGGGTACACCGCCAGGCTCGACGGCAGGCGCAGACGGTTACCATCGCAGGAGGCCAGGGGTGCATGCTTGCAGGTGCCGGCGATGCGCATCAACAGGTTGCGGCGCAGCAGCAGGTCGCGTTCGCTGGCGGCTTCGAGGGCGATCCCGCTGGCACCGCCCAGGGCGCGAAACAATACGGCGAGGCTGCGCTGGCGGTCGACCAGCTCGACCCGCGCGTGCGGAAAATCGACGCTGGCGCGGCGGGTGATAAAGCGGTGCCAGGCACTGCCGACCCATTCTTCCAGCTCAAGGGTGAAGGCCATGGGAGGGGCTCCAACTAGTGGGTATTCGACGGGTACACTGCGGTGCAAATGTGGGAGGGGGCTGCTGCGCAGCCCAGCGCGGGGCAAGCCCGCTCACCACAGCAAGCCGGCTCACCACAGCGAGCCCGTTCACCACAGCAGGCCCGTTTGCCACAGCAAGCCCCCTGCCACATTTGCACCGCGTTACTTCAATGGACGATCGGTACCGGTGCTCCAGCCGTCCGGGCACGTTGCCGGAAGCTGCACAGGTAGCAGACCAGCCCGAGCAGGAACACCACCCCACTGACCAACCGCGCCCAGAACAGTCCCTGCAAATGCTCCACCGTGGCCATGAACGGCAAGGCCACCCCATCCACCTGCCAGCGTTGCAGCCAGACTTGCACGGCCCCGGCGGCGGTGAGGAACAGCGTGATCATCACCATCGACAGCACCATCATCCAGAAGCCCCAGATCTCGAGGGTCTGCGAACGCGCGTCCGGCGCTTCACCGATACCGCGCAGGCGGGGCATGGCGTAGCTGATCAGGGTCATCACGATCATTGCGTAGGCACCGAAGAACGCCAGGTGCCCGTGGGCGGCGGTGAGTTGGGTGCCGTGGGTGTAGAAGTTGACCGGTGCCAGGGTGTGCAGGAAACCCCACACGCCCGCGCCGAAGAACGCCGTGACCGTGGTGCCCTTGGCCCACAACGTGGCCGCGCGGTTGGGGTGCTGGCGCCGACGTTGCTTCACCATGGTGAAGGCGAACATCACCATCGCCAGGAACGGCAGCGGCTCCAGGGCCGAGAAGATCGAACCGACCCACAGCCACACTTCAGGCGCACCGATCCAGAAGAAGTGGTGACCGGTGCCGATGATCCCGGTGATCAAGGCCATGGCGATGATCACGTACAGCCATTTCTCCACCACTTCGCGGTCGACGCCGGTGACCTTGATCAACACGAAGGCCAGCATCGAGCCCATGATCAGCTCCCACACGCCTTCGACCCAAAGATGCACCACCCACCACCAGTAGAACTTGTCCCGCGCCAGGTTGCCGGGGTTGTAGAAGGAGAACAGGAAGAACACCGCGAGGCCGATCAGCCCGGTCATCATGACCATGCTGACGGTGGTCTTGCGGCCCTTGAGCAGGGTCATGCCGATGTTGTACAGAAAGCCCAGGCACACCACGACGATGCCCATTTTAGTGATGGTCGGTTGCTCCAGGAACTCGCGCCCCATGGTCGGCAGCAGCTCGTTGTGGGTCAACTTGGCCAGCGCGGCATACGGCACCAGCAGGTAGCCGAGGATGGTCAACACCCCGGCGGCAGCGAACACCCAGAACAGGACGATCGCCAGTTTCGGGCTGTGCAGCTCGCGTTCGGCCTCCTCGGGCACCAGGTAGTAGGCCGCGCCCATAAAGCCGAACAGCAGCCACACGATCAGCAGGTTGGTGTGGACCATCCGCGCCACGTTGAAGGGGATCAACGGGAACAGAAAGTCGCCGATGACGTATTGCAGGCCCATGATCAAACCGAACAGCACCTGACCGAGAAACAGGATCAAGGCGAACACAAAGTAGGGTTTGGCCACGGCCTGGGATTGGAATTTCAAGTATGGATTGGCACTGCGCATGGCTCAGCCCTCCTTGTTCGGTGGCCAGTTATTGGTATTGATCTTCGAGCTCCATTTGAGGAACTCGGCCATATCGTCCACCTCCTGGTCGCTGAGATTGAATTGCGGCATGGCCCGCCGCCCCGGTACACCCAGGGGCTGCATCTTCATCCAGGCATGCAGGAACGGCTTGAACCCTTCTTCGCCGCCCCGGCGCTTGAACACATTGCCCAGCTCCGGCGCGAAATAAGCGCCCTCGCCCAGCAAGGTGTGGCAGCCGACGCAGTTGTTGCGCTCCCAGACGCCCTTGCCGCGAACGACGGATTCGCTGAGTTGGTCGACGTTGCTGCGGGCGGGAAAGGTTTGTTCGGTGTGGTAGGTCAGGGCCAGGAAAATCAGGAAGAAGAACACGCTTCCTCCGAAGTAGATATTCCTGGCCATGCCCTTGGTGAAGGTCTCTGACATGGTCGCTTCCTCATTGCTTGGCCAGGGGATGATAGGGAGGTGGGGGGTGGAAACTGCTTGATGGCGATCAAGAAATGTTGATGGTTTTGGTGGGGTATTTTTTTTTGGGGGGGGTTGGGTTGGGTTGGGTACATATCCGTTATTTAGGTAACGGCGGCCTATGGTTCCGCTCTTACAGCGGGTCACTTTGGAAAAGAGCCGGAATGCCGGCCCAGCCCAAAGTAACCAAAGGGCTCTTGCCCCAACACTCGGTGCCTCGCCTAGGCTCGGCATGCCCGAACGAAGGCTTGAATCCGTGGGCCGCCGTCATGGGCCATCCTTGGCCCAGGACGGCTAACCCGGCGTCCTGCCGGGTTACCCACGGATTCAAGCCTGCGTTCGGCCAGCGTGTTTGACGGGGCGCCCAGGATCAAGATCAAAAGCCAGAGCAAAAGCAGAGCAAAAGCAGGCTGAGGCCTACCTGCTGGATGGAGATCCAAATGTGGGAGGGGGCTTGCTCCCGATGAGGGAGTGTCAGTTGATGGATTTGGTACTGACCCACTGCAATCGGGGGCAAGCCCCCTCCCACATTTTTTACCGAGTACATCAGACCCAACACCGGTCGGCTCTAAGGCCGTTGCGGCTTGGATTTTGATCTGGAGTGAGGGCATACCGAGCCTCGTAAGCAGCCGCTACGCAAATAACGGATATGTACTCAGTAAAGCGACCACAACCCCCCCCCACCCCAGCATCAAAAATCTCCACAACACTGGCCCACGCCGCAATTCCATAAACCCATCAACAATCACCCACCCCTTGAGCACCGCCAGCAACAACACCCCCCACCACAACCCGGATGCCCCCGTCAGCACAGTGCCAACGCTCAGCACCACCAACATCAGCCAACACAGGATCAGCGTCTGGGAACCCGTCATACACACCTCAGCGAATCACATAGACCAGCGGAAACAGCACCACCCACACCAGATCCACCATGTGCCAATACAGCACCCCGGATTCCAACCCGCTCAAGCCAGGCACCCGGTAAACCCGCTGCCAACAGCGCAACGCCAGCCATCCCAGAATCAGCATGCCCAGCAGCACATGCAAAAAGTGAAACCCGGTAAGCATCCAGTACAAGGTAAAAAACGTGTTGCGCTCAAGTCCGAGCCCGAGACTCATCAGGTGCGAGTACTCGCCAAGCTTGATCCCCACATACACCAGCGCCACCAACAACGCCCCCCACAACAAGCAAGCGCCCCGACGCGAATGCCCCAAACGCACCTGCTGCACCGCCAACGCGGCCAACAAGCCCGCGGTCAGCAGGCTCAAGGTCATCGCCAACCCGGTCGAGGTATCCAGCTGTGCGCGCCCGGCGGCAAACAGCTCGGGCTTGAGCGCCTGGGTCACGGCAAACGTGAGGATCAGAAGCGCGAACACCGACAGCTCGGCGAGGATGAAAAACCACATCGCCAGGTCGCCTGGCAGCCGGCGCGGTTCAGGCAAAGTGCACATCCACCACGTCCATCAGCGCGGCGACGGTCTGCGGGTCGTCGCTCAGCGGTTCGGCCAGGCACGCCAGGCAGGCTTCGCGTGGGCTCATGCCGGCGCCGATCAGGCGGGCGGTGAAGATCAGCAGCCGGGTGGAGGCCACCTCCTCCAGGTCATGCTGATCAAGCCGACGCAGCGCCTGGCCCAGGCGCACGACCTGGGCGGCCAGCGCCACATCCACACCGGCCTCGCGGGCGACGATGCGTTCCTCGTCGGCCACCGGCGGGTAACCAAAACGCATCGCCACGAAGCGCTGGCGGGTGCTGGGTTTCATGCCCTTGAGCAGGTTCTGGTAGCCGGGGTTGTACGACACCACCAGCATGAACGACGACGGCGCCTTGAGCACTTCGCCGGTGCGTTCCAGGAACAGTTCGCGGCGTTCATCGGCAATCGGGTGCAGCACCACGGCGGTGTCCTGGCGCGCTTCCACCACTTCGTCGAGGTAGCAGATCCCGCCTTCGCGCACGGCGCGGGTCAGTGGGCCGTCCTGCCACCAGGTGCCGTCGGTGCCGATCAGGTGGCGGCCGAGCAGGTCGGCGGCGCTGAGGTCGTCGTGGCAGGCCACGGTGTACAGCGGCAGGTTCAGGCGGTGCGCCATGTGCTGCACGAAGCGCGTCTTGCCACAGCCCGTGGGGCCTTTGATCAGCACCGGCAGGTGGTGGCGCCAGGCGTGTTCGAACAGCTGCTGTTCGTTGTCCTGCGGTTGGTAGAAGGGCTCGGTCATCACGCGTACTCGCAACGGGTTCGGCCCCCACGCTAAGGGCCCCTGCGACAACCTGGCAAGCGCGTACAACGGCAAACTTGATCGCCGTCAAGCGAGCCTTGCGCCACTGCAACATAGTCTTGCCTGGCACTAAGAACCTGCGCTCTACCCCGCCTTCGCCGGGCATCGCAAAGGTCTTGCCTGAGGAGATATGGAATGCTGACTCGCAACAGAAAACCCTGGGTCCTGAGTCTTGCCAGCCTGAGCTGCGCCCTGGCCCTCGCATTGCCCATCAACGCTCATGGCGACGCGCCGACCGGGATGGTGAAAAGCCCCGGCGCGCCGGATATGAGCCAGGCGGAGTTCGACGCCTCCAAGCAGATTTACTTCGAACGCTGCGCCGGCTGCCACGGCGTGTTGCGCAAAGGCGCCACCGGCAAGCCGCTGACCCCGGACATCACCCAGGCCCGCGGCCAGGCTTATCTGGAAGCGCTGATCACCTACGGCTCCCCGGCCGGCATGCCCAACTGGGGCACGTCCAATGCGCTGACCAAGGCGCAGATCACCAGCATGGCCACGTTCATCCAGCACACCGCGCCCACCCCGCCGGAATGGGGCATGGCCGAAACCCTCAAGACCTGGAAAGTGCTGGTCAAGCCCCAAGACCGGCCGAAAAAACAACTGAACACCCTCAACCTGCAAAACCTGTTCTCGGTCACCCTGCGCGACGACGGCAAGATCGCCCTGGTGGACGGCGACACCAAGCAGATCATCAAGCTGATCGACACCGGCTACGCCGTGCATATCTCGCGTATCTCCGCGTCTGGCCGCTACCTGCTGGTGATCGGCCGCGATGCCAAGATCGACATGATCGACCTGTGGCCCCTGGAGCCGACCAAAGTCGCCGAGATCAAGGTGGGCATCGAGGCCCGCTCGGTGGAGACTTCGAAGTTCAAGGGCTATGAAGACAAGTACGCGATTGCCGGCTCCTACTGGCCGCCGCAGTTCACCATCATGGATGGCGAAACCCTGGAGCCCAGGCAGATCGTGTCCACGCGGGGCATGACCGTCGATAAGCAGGAATATCACCCCGAACCCCGCGTGGCGGCGATCATCGCCTCCCACGAGTGGCCGGAGTTCATCGTCAATATCAAGGAAACCGGCAAGGTGATGCTGGTCAATTACCAGGACATCAAGAACCTCACCATCACCACCATCGACGCCGCGCCGTTCCTGCATGACGGCGGCTGGGACAGCACCCACCGCTACTTCATGACCGCCGCGAACAACGCCAACAAGGTCGCGGTGATCGACTCCAAGGAGCGCAAGCTCACCGCGTTGGTAGAGGTCGGCAAGACCCCGCACCCCGGCCGTGGCGCCAACTTCAATCACCCAAAATACGGGCCGGTATGGGCCACCAGCCACTTGGGCGACGGCGGTATTTCGGTGATCGGCACCGACCCGGTCAAGCACCCGCAATACGCCTGGAAACAGGTGGAATCCCTCAAGGGCCAGGGCGGCGGTTCGCTGTTTATCAAGACCCACCCCAACTCCCATCACCTGTATGTCGACACCACCCTCAACCCCGACGCCAAGCTCAGCCAGTCAGTGGCGGTGTTCGACATCAACCAGTTGGACAAGGGCTACACCGTGCTGCCGATTGCCGAGTATTCGGGCATCAAGCAAGGCGCGCTGCGGGTGGTGCAACCGGAATACAACAAGGCCGGTGACGAGGTGTGGTTCTCGGTGTGGAACGGCCAGACCGAAGAGTCGGCGCTGGTGGTGATCGACGACAAGACCTTGAAGCTCAAGCAAGTGATCCGCGACAAGCGCCTGATCACGCCGACCGGAAAATTCAACGTCTACAACACCCAACACGACATTTATTGAGCCCCATCAACACGAGGTCACCGAATGAAAAATACTCTCCTCGCACTGCTGGCATCCGCCGCTGCGCTCAGCCTGCAACCGGTATTGGCACAAGACGGCCCGGGGTTGTTCAACAGCAAACCCTGTGTGGGCTGCCACACGATCGACAGCAAACTGGTGGGGCCGGCCTTGAAGGACGTCGCCGCCAAGAATGCCGGTGTGAAAGACGCGGCCACGACTCTGGCCAGCCACATCAAGAACGGCAGCCAGGGCAACTGGGGGCCGGTGCCGATGCCGCCGAACCAGGTCACCGATGATGAAGCCAAGGTGTTGGCCGATTGGGTCCTGACCTTGAAATAAGCACAAGGAGCACGCCATGCAAGCATCGATGATCGGTACGGCCATGGCGCTGCTCCTGCTGATTCCCGCGCGGGCAGCGGCCACCCCGGACGCTGCCCGCCTTGAACACCTGTTGACCCAGGATTGCGGGGCCTGTCATGGCCTGCACCTCACCGGCGGCCTGGGCCCGGCCCTCACACCGCAAGCCCTCGCCGACCACAGCCGCGACAGCCTGATCGCCACCGTGACCTACGGCCGCCCTGCCCGCGCCATGCCCGGTTGGGGCCCGCTGCTGAGTGCCGGCGATATTGCCTGGCTGGTCGACCGCCTTTTGCAAGGAAGCCCCCCACCATGATGCGTCCTACCCTGTTATCCCTGTGCCTGTTGCTGGGTGCCTGTGCCCAACCCGCGTTGCGCGGCAGCGGCGACCTGGGCCTGGTGATCGAACGCGCCAGTGGCAGCGTGCAGATTATCGAGAGCACCGGCATGACCGAACTGGCCCGTATCGAGGGGCTGGGCGACCTGTCCCACGCCTCGGCGGTGTTTTCCCGCGACCAGCGCTATGCCTACGTGTTTGCCCGCGATGGCGGGCTGACCAAGATCGACCTGCTGCGCCCACGCATCGAGCGGCGCATCGTCCAGGGCGGCAACAGCATCGGCGGCGCCATCAGCCAGGATGGGCGCCTGATCGCCGTGTCCAATTACGTGCCGGGCGGGGTCAAGGTGTTCGATGCAGAAGACCTGACCCTCATCGCCGACATCCCCGCGACCGCCATGGCCGATGGCAAACGCTCGCGGGTGGTCGGCCTGGTGGATGCGCCCGGGCAGCGCTTCGTGTTCAGCCTGTTCGACACCGGCGAGATCTGGAGCGCCGACTTCAGCCACGGCAACCCGCCGCGCATCACCCGCTTCAAGGACGTCGGCGAGCAACCCTATGACGCGCTGATCACCGCCGACGGCCGCTACTACATGGCCGGGCTGTTCGGTGAAGACGGCATGGCCCAGCTCGACCTGTGGCACCCGGAGCGCGGCGTGCTGCGTGTGCTCAAGGACTATGGGCGCGGCCAGGCCAAGCTGCCGGTGTACAAGATGCCCCACCTGGAGGGCTGGGCCGTCGCCGATGACCAGGCGTTCGTGCCGGCGGTGGGGCGTCACCAGGTGCTGGTGATGGATGCACGCACCTGGCAGCAGACGGCGGCGATCCCGGTGGCCGGGCAGCCGATCTTTGTCACTGCGCGCCCCGACGGTCGCCAGCTGTGGGTCAACTTCGCCTACCCGGACAACGACCGGGTGCAGGTGCTCGACACCGAAACCCACCAGGTGGTCGCCGACCTGCGTCCCGGCCCCGGCGTGTTGCACATGGAATTCAGCGGGCGCGGCGAGCAGCTGTGGCTGTCGGTGCGCGACGGCGAACAGTTGCAAGTGTGGGACCCGTACCGCCTGACCCTGCTGAAAACCTTACCGGCCAAGAGTCCCAGCGGGATTTTCTTCAGCCTGCGCGCGCAAAAAATGGGGTATTGAAATGGACCTTGATTCGCTCAGCCAGCAATTGATCGAACGCTTCCAGCACGGCATGCCGCTGTGCGCCGAGCCCTACCGCGAAATGGCCCAGGTGCTGGGTTGCAGCGCGGCCGAGGTGATGGCCTGCCTGCAACGCCTGGAACTGGCCGGCGCCTTGTCGCGCATCGGCCCGGTGTTCGAACACACCCGCGCCGGCGCCAGCACCCTGGCCGCCCTCGCGGTACCGATCGAGCGTCTGGAACAAGTGGCCGCGCGCGTCAGCCAGTACCCGGAGGTCAATCACAACTATGCCCGCGAGCACCGTTACAACCTGTGGTTCGTGCTCACCGGTCCCCACCGCCAGCACTTGCAGCAAATCCTTGATGAGCTGGAGCAAGACACCGGCCTCACGCCCCTGGACCTGCCGATGCTCACGGCCTATCGCATCGACCTCGGTTTCCCCCTCGAAGCAGGAGAAGCCCCGCACGTAGCAGCTGCCGAGCCTTGGCGAGGCTGCGTCAGCAGTGGGTCAGACACACCGCAAACGCAGCCTCGCCAAGGCTCGGCAGCTGCTACGAGAGATTTTTTTGAGGTGGGTAGTTTGGGAGAGCAGCCGTGATCGCGCCACTGAACCACGAGCAGATGCTCGACCTGCGCCAGTGCCTGGAGCGCGGCCTGCCCATCGTGCCACGGCCCTACGACGAGCTCGCCGAGCAGATTGGTGCCCACCACGATCAGGTGCTGCAACAGATGCAGCAATGGCACGACCAGGGCCTGTTCCGTCGTGTCGGCCTGGTGCTCAATCACCGCGCCCTGGGCTATGTGGCCAACGCCATGCTGGTGCTGGATGTGCCGGATGCGCTGGTCGATGAAGTCGGTGCACGCCTGGGCCGCGCGCCCGGCGTGAACCTGTGTTACCAGCGCCCACGGCGCCTGCCGCAGTGGCGCTACAACCTGTTCTGCATGGTGCACGGGCGCGAGCGCGCGGTGGTCGAGGCGCAGATCCAGGCGTTGCTGGAGCGGCATCTGCTCAGCGACCTGCCCCACCAACTGCTGTTCAGCACCCGCGCCTTCAAGCAATGCGGCGGGCGTTTCGCGCCGCCGCCGTCACAGGTATGGGCCCATGGATGAGCTGGATCGACAACTGATCAACCGCCTGCAACACGGACTGCCGCTGGTGCGCCAGCCGTGGCAGCAGGTGGCCGAGGAACTGCATTGCCCTCCGAGCGAACTGCTCGACCGCCTGCACGACTTGCTCGAAGACGGCATGCTCACGCGCTTCGGCCCGATGTTCGATATCGAGCGTCTCGGCGGCGCTTTCACCCTCGCGGCGCTTGCCGTACCCGAGGCGCGCTTTGACGCGGTCGCCGAGCAGCTAAACGCCCTGCCCCAGGTGGCCCATAACTACCGCCGCGAACACCGCTGGAACATGTGGTTCGTGCTGGCCTGCGCCACCGCGCAGGAGCTGGCCGATACCCTGTCGCGCATCGAGGCCCTCACCGGGCTGGCGGTGCTCAACCTGCCGAAGGAGCACACCTACCATGTCGGTCTGTATTTCCCGGTCTGACAACACCCTGGCCCTGCAGCTGGTCGCCCTCACCCAAAGCGGCCTGCCGCTGGTGGAAGACCCGTGGGCCTGGCTCGCCGAGCAACTGGGCATCAGCGTCGAGTCGACCCTCGACCTGCTCAAGCGCCTGCAGGCCGAAGGCGCGATCCGGCGTATCGCAGCGGTGCCCAACCACTACCGCCTGGGCTATCGGCATAACGGCATGACGGTGTGGGACGTGGCCGATGTGCACCTGCCGCGCCTGGGAGAACTGCTCGGCGCCCAGCCGTTTGTCAGCCATTGCTACCGTCGCCCCCGGCGCCCGGACTGGCCCTACAACCTGTTCGCCATGGTGCATGGCCGCAGCCGCGAAGAAATCGACAGCTACCGCGAGCACCTGCGCTTCCTGCTGGGGAATGCCTGCCGCGCCGACGAGATGCTGGTAAGCAGCCGCATTTTGAAAAAGACCGGCCTGCGCCTGACGCCGGCGCACTCAAAGGAATAGCCCATGCTGCGAATCAGTCAGTACCTGCGTACCCTCGCCGGCCAATGCCCGCCGCCGCGCACCTCGCCCCCTGGCAGCGAACGGCCGCCGGTGGTGATCTGGAACCTGCTGCGGCGCTGCAATCTCACTTGCAAGCACTGCTACGCCACCAGCGCCGACAGCGTGTTTCGCGATGAACTCGACACCCCGGCAGCATTGCGGGTGATCGACGATTTGCACGACGCCGGGGTTCGCGTGTTGATCCTGTCCGGGGGCGAGCCGCTGCTGCGCGAAGACCTCTTCGAGCTGAGCGCCTATGCCCGTGACAAAGGTTTTTTCGTCGCACTGTCGACCAACGGCACGCTGATCGATGAGCACAACATCCAGCAGATCGCCGACGCGCGCTTCGACTACGTGGGCATCAGCATCGACGGCCTGGAGGCGACCCACGACGCGTTTCGCCAACTGCACGGCAGTTTCCAGCGCTCCATGCACGCCATCCGCCTGTGCCGCGAAGCCGGGATTCGCGTGGGCCTGCGCACCACCCTGACCCAGGACAACCATGGGCAGCTGCCGCAGTTGCTGGCGCTGATGCGCACCTATGACGTGCAGAAGTTCTACCTGTCGCACCTCAATTACAGCGGGCGCGGCAAGCGCAGCCGCCAGCTGGATGCGCACCGGCAGATGAGCCGCGAGGCCATGGCGCTGATTTTCCAGCAGGCCTGGAGCGATATTCAACACGGCGTGGACAGCGATTTCGTCAGCGGCAACAACGACGCCGACGCCGTGCTGTTGCTGCAATGGGTGCACCAGCACCTGCCCGAACATTACCCGCAGCTTGAGCACCTGCTGCATGCCTGGGGCGGCAATGCTTCGGGCAGCGGCATCGCCAATATCGACAACACCGGTGAGGTGCACCCGGACACCTACTGGTGGCAGCAATCGGTGGGCAATGTGCGCAACACCACCTTCCGCCAACTCTGGCTGGAACAGCCCGCCCCGTTGCTGCTGCGCCTGCGCGAACACCCGCGCAGCATCGGCGGGCGTTGTGCCGAGTGCCGCTGGCTGGCGATCTGCAACGGCAATACCCGCACCCGCGCCTGGGCCGATGGCGACCTGTGGGGCCCGGACCCCGGTTGCTACTTCAGCGACGCCGAGATCGCGCGCCAGCCCCTCAACCTGATCCCTTGCTCGACTACCCGGTGACACAACCGAGGGCCGCCTACCTGATGATGAACCAAGGACGTCGCATGCACACTTCAACTGCCCACTCCTCCACTGGCCTGCCGGCCAGTCTGCACAGCCCCTTGCACCCCGGCGAAGTCGCGTTGGTGGGCGCCGGCCCCGGTGACCCGCGCCTGCTGACCCTGCGCGCCTGGAGCCTGTTGATGCAGGCCGACGCCGTGGTGTTCGACCGGCTGATCAGTGCCGAACTGCTCGCACTGATCCCGCTGACCTGCGCCCGTCATTACGTGGGCAAGGCCAGCGGTTGCCACAGCCTGCCCCAGGATCAACTCAATGAACTGCTCGCCGAGCTGGCCGACCAGGGCCAGCGGGTGGTGCGCCTCAAGGGCGGCGACCCGTTTATCTTCGGGCGCGGCGCCGAGGAGCTGGAATACCTGCTTGCGCGCGGTATCCCGTGCCAGGTGGTGCCGGGCATCACCGCCGCCTCCGGCTGCAGCGCCTATGCCGGTATCCCGCTGACCCACCGCGACCTGGTCAATTCGTGCCGCTTCGTCACCGGCCACCTGCAACGCGACGGCGCGTTGAAACTGCCATGGGCCAGCCTGGCCGAGCCGAGCCAGACCTTGGTGTTCTACATGGGTCTGTCGAACCTGGCACTGATCGCCGAGCATCTGGTGGCGGCCGGTTTGCCCGCAGACACACCGGCCGCCCTGATCAGCAACGGTGCGCGCGCCGATCAACAGGTGGCCCGTGGCACCCTGCGCCAGTTGCCCACCCTGGCCGCCGACTGCGAACCCGGCGTGCCGACGCTGACGGTGATCGGCCACGTCGTCAACCTGTTTGCCGACGCCGCCCTGCACTTCCCCGCCAGCCTGGCACCGGCCCGTGAAGCGGTGGCGGTATGAAGCGCCTGCTGCTGGTGCCGCTGCTCTGGGCGACGGCCGCACACGCTACGCCAGTGCAGGATTACCGCCAGTATTGCGAAAGCTGCCACGGGCTTAATCGCATCGGCGCCAGCGGCCCGGCGCTGCTGCCGGAGAGCCTGGGGCGGATCAAGCCGGATGAAGTGCGCAAGGTCATCGAACAGGGCCGGCCCGCCAGCCAGATGGCGGCGTTCAGTGCGCAATTGAGCGCTGCGCAGATCGATGGGCTGGCGCAGCTTCTGCAACAGCCGCCTGACTCACCGGCGACGTGGAACGAGCATGACATCCGCAACAGCCACAGCGTGCTGGCGGACCTGCGCCAATTGCCGACCACACCGCAGCATCACGCCGACCCGCTCAACCTGTTTGTGGTGGTGGAGTCCGGCGACCATCACATGGATATTGTCGATGGCGACACCTTTGCCGTGCTGGACCGTTTCCCCACCCACTTTGCGGTGCACGGCGGGCCGAAATTCTCCCCGGACGGACGCTTTGTGTACTTCGCCTCGCGGGACGGCTGGATCAGCCAGTACGACCTGCACAACCTCAAGCTGATCGCCGAGATCCGCGTGGGCCTCAACACCCGCAACCTGGCGGTGAGCAAGGATGGGCGCTGGGTGCTGGCGGGCAATTACCTGCCGGGCAACCTGGTGCTGCTGGATGCCCGCGACCTGTCGCTGGTCAAGACCCTGGACACCGGCTCACGGGTCAGTGCGGTGTACACCGCGCCACCGCGCAACAGCTTTATCGTCGCGCTCAAGGACGTGAACGAGGTCTGGGAATTGCCCTATGCAGATGCCCGCCCCAGTTTCGAGCCCCGGCGCATCCAGGCCCAGGATGTGCTCGACGACTTCTCGTTCTCGCCCGATTACCGCCAATTGATCGCCACCTCCCGCAAGGCCGGCGGCGGCCAGGTGATCGACCTGGACAGCGGCCGTGTGGTCACCGATATCCCGCTGTCCGGCATGCCGCACCTGAGTTCCGGGACGTATTGGCAACGCAACGGGCAATGGGTGTTTGCCACGCCGAACATCAGCAAGGGGCAAATCTCGGTGATCGACCTCAAGACCTGGACCCTGATCAAACAGATCCCCACCCTCGGGCCGGGCTTTTTCATGCGCAGCCATGTGAACTCGCGCTATGTGTGGAGCGACGTGTTTTTCGGGCCGGACAATGATGCGATTCACCTGATCGACAAGCAGACCCTCGAGATCGCCCACACCCTGAGGCCAGTGCCGGGCAAGACGGCAGCCCATGTGGAATTCACCCGGGATGGGCGGTATGTGTTGCTGAGCATCTGGGCCACGGAGGGGGCGTTGATTGTGTATGACAGCCAGACGCTCGAGGAGGTGAAGCGTATCCCTATGAATAAACCGTCGGGTAAGTACAACGTGGGCAATAAGGTGGAGTTTGCGGAAGGGACATCGCATTGAGCGCGGTCAAAAAAATGTGGGAGGGGCGGTGCGACGATTCGACTTGCCCCCTCCCACATTTGATCGCGGTTGGCAGGTAGAAAGTGGCCCGGCTGTAGATCT
>NZ_FOZO01000027.1:0-34743 GCF_900116055.1 Pseudomonas sp. NFACC42-2 | reverse complement strand
TCCCCTGTGGGAGATGTCGAGCTTTAGCGAGGCTTCGATGGCGGCGGCACAGTTGGTAGAGGTGTTGGCTGACACACTGCTATCGGAGTGCGTGGTGTGTCAGACGGTGCGGGAGAATTGGCCTTTGTGGGCGCCGCCCAGGTAGGCGTCGAAGGCCATGGCCACGCTGCGTACCATCAGTTGGCCCTTGGGCAGCAGTTGCAGCGCGTCGTCCCGAACCAGCAATAAGCCGTCCGCCACTTGCTCGTCCAACTGCGTCAACGCTTGGGCAAAATACTCATTGAACCGAATGCCATGGGCCGCTTCCACCTGGGCGACATCGACGCGGCCGTCGCACATCAACCCATTGATCACCTCACGGCGCAGCACGTCATCGGGGTTGAGCCGGTAACCGCGTTGCACCGGCAGCATGCCCGCATCGATGCGCGCGTAGTACTGGGACAGCTCCTTGACGCTCTGGCTGTAGCTGTCACCGACCTTGCCGATGGCCGATACGCCCAGGCCGATCAGGTCGCAATCGGCATGGGTGGAGTAGCCCTGGAAGTTGCGTTGCAGGCTGCCGTTGGCGCGGGCCAAGGCCAGTTCATCGTCGGGCAGGGCGAAATGGTCCATGCCGATGTAGACATACCCGGCCTCAGTGAGGCGGCGGATGGTCAGTTCCAGCAGCTCCAGCTTGCGCGCCGGGGGTGGCATGTCTTCGGGGCGGATCATGCGCTGGGCGCGGATCTGGCTCGGCAGGTGCGCGTAGCTGTAGGCGGCCACGCGGTCGGGGCGCAGGGCGATCAGCTTGCTCAGGGTCACGTCGAAGCTGGCCACGGTTTGCAGGGGCAGGCCGTAGATCAGGTCGACACTCACCGACTTGAAGCGAGCCTCGCGGGCCGCCGCCACCAGTTGCAGAATCTGCGCTTCGCTTTGCACGCGATTGACGGCGGCCTGGACGTCGGGGTCGAAGTCCTGCACGCCGAAGCTCAGGCGATTGAAGCCCAAGCGGCGCAGGGTGTTGATGCGCTCGAGGCTGATGGTGCGTGGGTCGACCTCAATGGAGAACTCATGGGCGTCGCTGTCATCCAGGCTGAAGTTGTCCGCCAGGCAGGCCATCAGTTCGGCCAGTTGCGCATCGTCCAGATACGTCGGGGTGCCGCCGCCCAGGTGCAATTGGGTCAGGCGTCGGGAGCGCTCGAACAGCGCGCCCTGCATCTGGATCTCGCGCTTGAGGTACGCCACATACTCGACGGCGCGATGGGTCTTGCGGGTGATGATCTTGTGGCAGCCGCAGTAGTAGCAAAGGCTCTGGCAGAACGGAATATGGATGTACACCGACAACGCCTTGGGCGCGGCGAGTTGGTGACTGGCGCGCACGGCCTGGTGATAGTCGTCCAGGGCAAACGCGCTGTTGAACTGCGGCGCGGTCGGGTAGGAGGTGTAGCGCGGCCCCGGGCGGTCGTATTTGTGCACCAGGGCACGGTCGAACTCAAATGCCGTCATGGTCGATCACCTCGTCGTTGGCGCTGACGGGGGTGGTCAGGGGCTCGGTGACGTACAGACGCGCCGGGTCGGCGGTTTCGTGAAACCCGCCACAACAGGTGGCGAGCTGGCCATTGCTCAGTTGGGCACAGTACTCACGGGCATCCAGGGTGTTCTGGACACACAGCGTGTCGATCTGGCTGATGGCCCCCAGGCCAAAGCCGATGTGATCGCAGTAGCCGTGCAGGGTGAAGCCTTCGCAATTACGGCTGAGGCGACCGCGCTCCTGGGCCTGCTTGAGGTCATCGTCGGTGCGGGCGAACTGGCCCAGGCCGATGTAGTGATACCCGGCGGCGGCCAGGTGTTCAAAGCCGAGGCGGCGCATCGCGCGTTTATCCGCCTTGCTGCAAAACGCCTGGGATTGGCGGCCCTGGTAGCGCACCGGTGGCTGGGCGTAATCGAACAGCTGCAGGCGGTCAGGCTCCAGGGCAATCAGGCTGGCCAGTTTCTGCTCGAAACTGGCCGGCGTCTGCCAGGCATGGCCGTAGCCGAGGTCGATGTTCACTGAGCGAAACCCGAAGGTCCGCGCCGCATCCACCAGCGACTCGATGGGCGCCGGGTCCTGATAGCGTGCCTGGGACAGCGGCCCGTCCCGGTTGGCGTCGGGTACGCCGATGCTGGCGTGGTTGAAACCCTGGTCGCGCAACAGGCCCATGGTTGCCCAGTCGATGTGCCAGGGGTCGAGGTCGATTCGGTAGTCGCCACGGTCGTGGTCGAGAAAGTTGAAGCGGCTGTGCAGGTGTTCCAGCAACGTACACACCTGCTCGATCGTCGGGGTGGTACCGCGCAGGTGAAAGTGCTCGACCGGTTGGCGCGGGCCGAGCTGACAGCCGATCAGCTGGATTTCCTGGGTGAGGCTCTGCAGGTACTCAGCGCCGGCATCGCTTGCCGGCCAGTGCAGGTTCAGCGCCAGGGGCCGCTGGCGCTGGCGGCTGTCGCGCAGGGCGCGCAGCAGGTCGAGGGAGCCGACGCCGGCATGGAAGCGGCGCGTGTCCGTCTGGCGGGCCAGGTCCAGCACGCCCTGGTCCTGACGAAAGCGGGTGGGATGAAGATGGGTGCGCATGGCGGACTCCGGAACGGGCGGCGGTGGTCCATTGTCCGGTGCGACCGCTGCGCGCACCTTGATATGCATCAAGGTCGTTACCAGCTGAGGTAAAACATGCCCTTGGCCAGCAGCACAATGGCGACCATGTGCACAAACAGGCTCAGGTGAATGAAATGGCTATAGCGCGCACTGACCTTGCCCCAGCGTATCCGCGCCATGGTCACCAGGAAGTGCAGCAGCACACTGGCGGCCAGGATCAACTTGAGGCCCAGCAACGTGCCGAACGAGGACGCCAGCGGGGCCGACAACGCCGGCAGGTAGCGCAGCCAGACCATGCCGAGCCCGGCGCCGAACAGCACCAGCAACACCCACGGCATCAACACCCGGGCACGCCGGGCGACGCCCTGCTCCACCAGCACCATCACCCGAATCGGCAAGTGCTGGTGCAGGTGCCCGAGGATCAGCACTTCGAAGAACACCGTGCCGATAAAGATCAGCGCAGCGAACAGGTGGGCCAATAGCAACAGGAGGTAGAGCATGCAAGCCTCGCAGAGGGACCGGCCGTGGGGAGCCCAGTGTGCGGGCTGGCGCACGGGGCGGCCTTGATGCCGGTCAAGCGTTGCTCCTGCTCGGCTTACAGCAACGGCAGGCTGTAGCTGACGATCAGCCGCGTCTCATCCTTGTCGGCGGTGTCATTGCCGCGCAGCACGGCGCTGCGCCAGGTCAGGCCCAGGCCCTTGAACGTGCCCGTGGGAATCACGTAGTCGACACGCAAATCGCGCTCCCACTCGCTGTTGTCGCGACGCGCCGCGCGGATGTTGCTGCCGTGGATATAGGTCACGCTCGACTTCAGGCCCGGAACGCCCAGGCCGGTAAAGTCATAGGTGTAGTTGCCCACCGTGGCCTGCTCGCCGGCGTTGACGAACTTCAACGACTGGGCGTTGGTGATCAGGTACAGCGAACGGCCCTGGCCCTGGTTGATGTGGGGAAAGTCACTTGCGCCGGTGGTTTTCTGATACCCCAGGCCCACGGAATGCCCGTACACGCCATAGGTCAACATCGCGCTCCACAGGCGGTTGTCGACCTTGCCCGAGTTGACGCCCGGCGCGTAATACCCGGAACTCACATAGCCTTCATCGCGCCCGGCGGCGCTGCCGTTCTTGCCGTCGGCGGTGCTGTAGAAATAACGCAGATCGGTCTTGAGCTGCCCCACCGGCAACTGCCAGTTGTGCACCAGGCCGACAAAATGTTGTTGGTAGAAATTCTCCAGGGTCGCGTAGTAGTACTGCACTTGCAGTTGCCTGCTGACGGCGTAATCCACCCCGCCGTAGTAGAACTGGTTGCTGAACCTGCCCTTGGCCGGGTCGTTGGCCCCGGCGATCGACAGGCCCTGGCCGTTGCTGGAGTTACGGTCGAGCACCTGCTCCATTTTGCCGGCGATCAGGTTGAAGTCCTTGAGGTCCTTGGAGTCGACCTGATAGCCACGGAACGTCTGCGGCAACAAGCGGCCGTCTTCGGACATCAGCACCGGCATCTTCGGCATCAGGGTGCCGACCTTGAGCTGGGTTTGTGAGATGCGCACCTTGCCGGTGGCGCCGGTCTTGCTGAAGTCATGGGCGGCCTTGCCATCGGACAACGGGAAGACGCTGCCGGGGGTGTTGTCTTCACCGGCCTTGCCGGCACGCCCAGAGGCGTCCAGGCGCAGGCCATACATGGCCTGCAGGTCCAGGCCGAAGCCCACCAGGCCCTCGGTGAAACCGGACTGGTAGTTGAACATGAAGGCCTGGCCCCACTCCTTGTCCGACGGCGCCCTGGTGTTGCGGGTGTCCTGGTTGTAATAGAAATTGCGCAGGTCGAGAGTGGCTTTGCTGTCATCGATAAAACCCGATGCAGCCGCCTGCTGCGCGGCGCCGAAGGAGACGGCGAGCGCCAGGCACGTGGTGTGTTTCATGAAGGCTCCGTGAAGTGATTGAGGCGACCCCGTTACAGCCCAACCCTGTTGTTTGTCGGTCGGGTGGTGCTGCATTCAACGGGTGCGCGCACGGTATAGCCTTGGGCCTTGGGGAAACAGCCGCTAAAACCGTCAATCACTTTTGCGGTTTACGTAACAATCCCGCTCGTTCAAGGCACCGGCAACCAGCCCTGGAGTACTCCTGGGAAGGCGAGCGGACACCAGGCAAAGTCCCATTCCGAGGCCGGGAGTACCTGTTGTTCGGCGGCGGCAATGCGCGCGCCCTTCCAATCGAACACCGTCAAGCCTTGCCAGGCCAGGGCCACCCCCTGGGCCTGGCTGTCATCCGTACTGATCCAACGCGCCGCTGCTGCTGCCATGAAGGTTTCGATGGGCTCTTCATCAATCTGCCCGCGATACGGCGACGCCAGCAGCCAACGGCACACGTTCAGGTGCCAGGTCCAGTCCTGGGCCGGCTGGTTGCGATAGGCCCAGGTCATGAAGCTGCGAAACAGGTTCAGGCCTTCGGGCGGGTCGAGCTTGAGCAGCGTCGGGCAGATGTCGAACACGGTGTGCCAATACGGCAACAGGCGTGCATCCAGGTGCACAAAGCAGCGGGCATTGCTTGGGTAGTCCGGGCGTGCCGGTTCCGCGCGCAGGCGACGGGACGCCTGGCTGACCAGGCGGCTGGCGCCTGCAGGCAAGTGATGGTTCATAAAGCGCACTCACAGTCGTGACGATAGAACGCCCCCTGTTCACAGGAGGCCCAGGGCACACGTCAGAATGCGGGGGATGCGCGGGGGTTGGCCGAAGGCCAGGAATAACGCGGCGGCGCCTTATTGCGCCGCTCATGGGCCGCGCGCGGGGTCTGCCCCAGGCCCAGCAACCAGGCCAGGCCGATCAGGAACACCAGCGCGACGGTCACGGCGTTGCACACCGGGCAGGCAAAGTAGTTCGAGATGTTACTGGAAGACGGGGCGCCCAGCCCTTTGTCGGAAAGTGGCGGCTGTTTGCCGTCCACTGCGCAGAACGCGCCACCGATCCCATTGAGCTGCTGGCCCGTCATCTGACCATGGCCCAAACCGCACACGAACAGGTTCATCAGCACGCAGAAGTACAGGGTCCAGACGATCAGGGAACGGTCGGGGCGGCTCGATTTCATGGCGGCGACTCTACCACCAGCGGTGCAAAAGGATGAAATCCAGCGTGCCCCTGTGGCAGAACGTCGCAGATTACGCGGGCTGGCCAGGGTTGGTAGACTTGGCGCCCTCCTCGTTTACTCCTATTCAAAGCCCGCCGAGTTGATTTCGCGCAATGCGGGCGTTTCACAGGATGCACCGTTGATGAGTACGTTATTCACCCGCCGCAAGGTCCTGACCGGCATGGGCCTGTTGGGCCTGGGCCTGCTGGCCGGTTGTGACAACAGCCCGAAATTGAATTTCAAGTACGGCAAGGACTTGAGCGACAAGATCATGGGCCGCACCTTCAAGCTCAAGAACACCGAGGGCGACACTGTCACCCTCAGTTCCTACCGTGGCCTGATGCCGGTGGTGTTCTTCGGTTTCACCCAGTGCCCGGCCGTGTGCCCGACCACGCTGGCCCGCGCCGCCCAGGCCAAGAAGCTGATGGGCCGTGACGGCGAGATCATGCAGGTGATCTTTATCACCCTGGACCCGGAACGCGACACGCCGGAGATCCTCGACAAGTACGTCAAGGCGTTCGACCCCAGCTTCGAAGCGCTGTACGGCACCCCGGAAGAAATCGCCGTGGCCGCCAAGGAGTTCGGGATCTTCTATGAAAAGATCCCCGCCGGCGACACCTACACCCTGTCCCACACGGCCACCAGTTTTGTCTTCGACACCCGTGGCAACCTGCGCCTGGGGTTGCAGGCATCCCTTACCGCTAAAGAGTGCGCAGAAGACCTGCTCACCGTCATGGAGGTCTGCTAATGACTGCCGTTCAACACCTCAAGCGCTTCACCCTCAGCCTCGCCCTGCTGGGTTTCGCCGCCCACGCCAGCGCCCAGGTGCAAGTGACCGACGCCTGGGTGCGCGCCTCGGTGCCGGGCCAACCGTCCAGCGGCGCGTTCATGACCGTGACCGCCGACAGCGACAGCAAGCTGCTCAGCGTGGCCTCGCCGGTGGCCAAGGATGTGCAGATCCATGAGATGAGCATGAAGGACGACGTGATGCGCATGGGCCCCGTGGACTCGGTGGCCCTGCCGGCGGGCAAGGCGGTCAAGCTCGACCCGGACGGCTACCACGTGATGCTGATGGGCCTGACCGGGCAGATCAAGGAAGGCGACCAGGTGCCGCTGACCCTGACAGTGCAGGACGCCAAGGGCGAAAAGCAGACCGTTGAGGTCCAGGCCACGGCGCGTGGGCTGGATGGCATGGACCATAGCAAGATGCATTGATGCAGCGGATTTGGGGGGCCTGTTCCTGTGGCAAACCCTAATGCCAGTCAATTAAGGACGAACACCGTACCTGTGGCGAGGGAGCTTGCTCCCTCACCACAAAGGTCACCCTTCAATCCACGATAAATAGCTTCGCCCCGACACTCGTCGAGGAACGATGCGCCTCCATGTCATTGCCCACCTGGTAACTCATCCCGGCCGTCAGCGTGAACCGGCGGCCGTCTTCCAGCTCGGTGTGCAACTCGCCTTCCAGGCACAGCAGCACATGCCCGCGCCGGCACCAGTGATCGGCCAGGTAGCCGGGGCTGTAATCGACCCTGCGCACGCGGGTGGTGCCGAAGTGGCAGGTGCGCCATGAGGCACTGCCGCTGATGCCGGGGTGAAGCTCGGATTCGACGGTGGACCAGTCGGTGATGCCAAACGGGACAGCGGTGAGTTCCATGGTGTGCTCGGTCGTGGGTGGTCGTGACGGGAAGCTATCGGGCTGAGGCTGCATGGGGTAGACACAGATCCCGTGGCTTTGTGGGATACAGGCGTGCTTGTTATCCTGCCGACCTTGCTCCCAAGGACGCGCACTGATGCAGATCGACCCCGCCTACCTCCTGCTTGAGACCGAGCATTGGCTGCTCAACCATCACCTGGCTTCGAAGCTGCCGGGTTACCTGATGCTGGGTGCCAAGGCGCCTGTTGATTCCCTCGCCGACATGCCGGATGCAGCGCTGGCCGAACTGGGTGGACTGCTGGCGAAAACCCAGCGGGTCATGGAGGCGCAACTCAAGCCCAAGTGGTTGTATATCAGCCGCTATGGGCATCTGCCGGGGTTCCCGCTGCACTTTCATTTCATCCCGGTGTACGACTGGGTGGAAAACGCGTTCTGGCGTGATGAGCGTTATCGGCGGTTGCAGGATTTGGGTTCCCAGGACCAGGCAAAAACCCTCACCGATGGTGCGGAACTGACGCTGTTTGTGTGGAGGGAGTTTGGTGAGAGCCTGATCCCACCGGTGATCCACGGGCCTTCAGTCGCGCAGGTTATCGGCAACTTGCGCGTGCATTTGCGTCACTGATGCAGGTGTTTTTTCATCGGAATACACGCCAACTGCAACCCCGATGGCGAGTGGTAAATCGCCTGCTCATCCCCCACGTAGCCACACGCGCGATAAAAACTCGCGGCATTCAACGTCGCGTCCAGCACCACCTCTTCAATCGCCAGTTCCCGCGCGACCTGCTCAAGGTGATCCAGCATCGCCTTGCCATACCCGCGTCCGGTGAATGCGGGCAACACGAACAGCGCGCCGACTTCGTCGTTGGCCGGGTCGAGCATGCCAGTGGCGATCGGCTCACCGTTCAACCAGCCCAGGTAGAACGGTTTTTCCATCAGCGCGCTGTAGCCGTCCTCGGCCTTGCCACGGGTCCAGAGCGCCATTTGTTCGGCGGTGTAGGCGCCGATGCATTGGCTGCGGATGGCTGCGCGACGGATGTCAAAAGCGGCGTTGGCGTCGGTGGGGGTGGCGCGTTTTATTTCCAGCATGGGGTCCTTCCTTCATGGATTTCCGTTGCCCGCCCGGGTGAATGAATAACGGAGGTGAGGGAGCTTGCTCCCGCTTTGGCGGGCTCCACACTGCCTCTTGAATGCCGTGCCCCTGACCAACATACATCGAAAACAGCACCCACCACCAAGCCTGGCGCAGACAAAACTGTGGGAGGGGGCTTGCCCCCGATAGCGGTGGATCAGTTATAGATGGGCTGATTGACACGCCGCCATCGGGGGCAAGCCCCCTCCCACAATTTCGATCTGTGTTCTGCGCAAAGTCCCAGCGAGGCCGTTATGATGTGGCCTTTCGCTCAACGCCCCAGGAAACGCCCATGCCCGCCCTCACCTTGCGCAACGCCCTCCCCGACGACGCCGCCCGTTGCTTTGAAATTGAAATCACCGCCTACGAGGGCGACGAAGCCGCGACCCTGGAAAAGATCGCCACGCGCATTGCCCTATACCCGCAAGGTTTTTTGATCCTGGAAGCCGATGGCGAAGTGGCAGGTTTTATCAACAGCGGCTGTGCCCACGAAGTGGTGATGTCGGACGAGGCGTTCAAGGAACTGGTGGGGCATTCGGCCGAGGCGCCGAATGTGGTGATCATGTCGGTGGTGGTCGACCCGGCGCATCAGGGCAAGGGGTATTCCAAGGTGCTGATGAGCGAGTTCGTGCAGCGCATGCGCGCGATGGGCAAGCGCACGATTCACCTGATGTGCAAGGAACGGCATGTGCCGTTGTACGCGCTCATGGGCTACACCTATGTCCAGCCGTCGCCCTCGGATCATGGCGGCATGGCCTGGCATGAGATGGTGATGACGCTTTAACCAACGGAGGGTTTTGCAATGACCGCTGCGCTTATGGAAATCAGCGACCAGGCCAACCCCGATGCCGAGCGTATGCTCGGCAACGGCCTGGCGGCGTTCAACGAAGGTATCGCCGGCTACAACGATCGCCTGCCTCTGACGGTATTGCTCAAAGATCCCGATACCCGGCAGATCGTCGGCGGCATCACCGGCAAAACCACCCTGGGCATGGCTTTTCTCGACCTGTTCCACCTGCCCGAGGCCCTGCGCGGCACAGGCCTCGGCAGCCGGTTGCTGCAAGCCTTTGAGCACGAAGCCCGGCGTCGCGGCTGCGCGAACGCGGTGCTGTATACCCTCAGTTTTCAGGCCCCGGGCTTTTATGAAAAGCATGGGTGGGTGCGGTTCGGGGAGGTCCCGTGTGAACCGGCAGGCAGCAGTCGCGTGTTTCTGTCCAAGCGGCTGTAACGTCCAGGGCTTTGCCAGGCAGCCGTTTGCAGCCTGGCGTCACGCCGAACAACCTCCGATTACCAACTCCCCGACGCCCCGCCACCGCCACTGGACCCGCCGCCCCCCGAGGAACTGCTGCTGGAGCTGGAGCCACTGGAACCCGAACCGGAGCCACCGCCCGAACCGGATCCCGAGCCGGAACTGGCGATGCTCTGCACAAACACGATAAACGCCACGAAGGAGGCCACTGGAATCGCCACGATCCAGCCCTGATACCCGTGCCCCAGCAGTGTCCCCGCAGCGACATAGATGGCCATGACCGCCAGCGCACGCAGGAGGAAAAAGCGCGGGCGCTTTTTCCAGGATGCCCTGATGACGAAGAACAACCCGAGGTACAAGCCCAGCACCAACGCCGCGCCAAACGGCCACACCAGCCAATGGATATAACTGACTTCCACGAACCGGTTGGCGATCACCACCCCGACGACATAGGCCAACAGCCCTATCACGCAGTAGAACGCCGTGCGCGCCAGCCACAAGGCGCCGAAGGTGGCGCCGCCGATCAGGAGGGTCAGGGGCAGTACCAGCAGGTACATCGGCCATTCCCGGCCACCGGCGAATGCCACCAGCGCCACGGTAACGGCTGCCGTGGCGATCAACGCCCCACGCCAGCCCAGCTTGCGCGCCGCGACCAGCACGCCACCGACGGCACCGCACACGAACGCCAGCAACACCGCAAGCGCCTCAAGACTGCCGCCCTGCCCGGCCACTTGCGGCAAGTCACCGCCATCCACCAGGACAACCAGGTCGTTCACGCCCTGCTCGACACCGCCGGCATAGTCGCCCTGGCGAAAGGCCGGGGTGATGTGTTCTTCAATAATCCGGTGGGCCAGCAGGTCGGTCACCGTGCCCTCCAGGCCATAGCCCACCTCGATGCGCACCTTGCGATCGTCCTTGGCCACCACCAGCAGGATGCCGTCGTTGACATCCTTGCGCCCCAGTTTCCAGGCGCGGAACAGTTGGTTGGCGTAGTCCTCGATGCTCGCGCCACGGGTGGTGGGCACCAGCAACACCGCCACCTGCGCGCCTTTGCGCTGCTCAAGGGCGGCGAGCTGGTCTTGCAGACGGGTGGTGGTGGCGGCGTCGAGGGTGTTAGTGAGGTCGATCACCCGCTGGTCGAGGGCCACGCCGATGGGCGACGTCTCGGCCTGGGCGGTGATAAACAGGCCGGCGGACATCAATACCAGCAGACTCAAGACGGATTGCCGCAACCACCGCATCATGTTTGTTACCTGAAGTTTCTTCCTGAAGGCGCCGACTTTACCCTATCGGCGCTATAACGCGTGACCCAAAGCCATCGACTATCTAAACTGCAGCACACCTAGCAATACGCCATAACTTCGAGATCCCCATGGGCCTACTCCAGCGCAACAACGTCAACGTGATGGGTGACGGGCCCTCGACCCTGGTGTTTTCCCATGGTTTTGGCTGCAACCAGGCCATGTGGAACTACCTCGCGCCGCAGTTCAAAGAGCGTTTTCGCGTGGTGATGTATGACCTGACGGGCGCCGGCCTGTCCGACCTCAACGCCTTTGACAAGGCCAAGTACAGCGCGCTGGACGGCTATGCCCGCGACTTGAACGAGATCATCGAGGCCTTTGCCGAGGGCCCGGTCATCCTGGTGGGGCACTCGGTCAGTGCCATGATCGGCACCCTCGCCGACCGCTTGGCCCCCGGGCGTGTCGCCGCCCATGTGATGATCGGCCCGTCGCCACGCTATATCGATGACGATGGCTACGTGGGCGGTTTCAAGCGCGCCGACATCGACGACCTGCTCGACACCCTCGACAGCAACTACCTCGGCTGGTCCAGCGCCATGGCCCCGGTGATCATGGGAGCCCCCGGCCAACCGGCGCTGAGCGACGAGTTGACCGAAAGTTTCTGCCGCACCGAGCCGGAGATCGCCAGGCAGTTCGCGCGCGTGACCTTTATGTCGGACAACCGCCAGGACGTGATCGGCCTGCCCACCCCGGTGCTGATCCTGCAATCGAGTGACGACCTGATCGCCCCGGTGGCCGTGGGTGAATACCTGCACAGCGTGCTACCCAACAGCACCTATTGCCTGGTGGACAACGTCGGCCATTGCCCGCACATGAGCGCACCGCAGGCCTGCGCGGCGGCCATGGATGCCTTCCTGGCGCCGTGGATGGCAGCACGTGCCGGCTGATCTGTTCGACAGCGCCGCCTGCGCCCTGGCTGTCACCACGGAAGAGGGCACGATCCTGCAGGCCAACGCACGCTTCAGCGACTGGCTGGGGTTCAGCATCGCCGAGCTGCAGGGCCGGCGCTTCCAGGACCTGCTGAGCATGGGCGGGAGGATCTTCCACCAGACCCACCTGGCGCCCATGCTGCGCATGCACGGCAGCGTCACCGAGGTGAAGCTGGACCTGCTGCACCGCGACGGCCACAAGCTGACCGTGCTGCTCAACGGCAACAAACGCGAACAGGCCGGCTCGGTGGTGTACGACCTGGCGCTGTTCGGCACCACCGACCGCGACAAGTACGAGCGCGAGCTGCTCAACGCGCGCCACCTGGCCGAAGCGCTGTTGCAGGAAAAAACCGCCACCGAAATCGCGCTGCAACAAGCCCAGGCCGAACTGAACGAGGCCTACGCCATCGCCCAGCGTCGCGCCCTGTTTGCCGAGCAGATGGTCGCGATTGTCAGCCATGACCTGAAAAACCCGCTCACGGCGATCCGCATGGCCTCGGACTTTCTCAGCCGTGGCGAACGCACGCCCAAGGAGCGCCAACTGCTGGGGCACATCGGCCAGTCCTCCGAGCGCGCGCAACGCATGATCGCCGACCTGCTGGACTTTACCCAGGCGCGGGTCGGCCACGGCATCACCATCAAGACGGCGCCGCTGGACCTGCACGAGGTGATCCATCGCGCGGTGGACGAACTGCGCGTGGCGTTCCCCAAGGCAACCCTGGAGCATCAAGCACAAGGCAGCGGCGACGCCTGCCTGGATGCCGATCGCGTGCAGCAGATCATCGGCAACCTGGTGGCCAACAGCGTGGCCTATGGTGACCCGCGACGGCCGATCACCATCACCTCGCGCCTGGGTGCCGGCGCTTGCGAAGTGGCGGTGCACAACCACGGCACGGCGATTCCGGCAGGTTTGCTGGCCGGGCTGTTCGAGCCCATGACCCGTGGCACCGACCAGGGCAGCGACGTGCGCAGTGTGGGCCTGGGCCTGTATATCGTGCGGGAGTTGGCCAAGGTCCATGGCGGCGATGTGGCGGTGAGTTCCTGTGCCACGGCCGGCACCACCTTCACGGTGACGTTTCAGAACAGGTAGGCGCTGCCCTGCATGATCGGTTCCACACTGCCCGTCAACACCACACCGCCCTGCCCGTCCCATTGCACCGTGACCGTACCGCCGTCGCACTGCACCTGCACCGTGGCATCCAGCAAGCCACGGCGGATGCCATTGACCACCGCGCCGCAGCAGCACGAACCGGAACCCAGCGGCACGCCGCCGCCACGCTCCCAGATGCGCAGGCGGATATGCCCACGGTCGAGCACCTGCACGAAATGCACATTGGTCCTGGCCGGGAACAGCGGGTGAATTTCCAGCGCCGGGCCGACGGCGGCAGGGTCGATGGCGTTGATGTCGGCCACAAAAAACGTGCAATGGGGGTTGCCCATGCTGCACGCCGCCGGGTTGCCCGCCAGCGGTAACGTACCCGTATCCATGGCCTCGGCCAGCGGTATGGCCGACCAATCCAGCGACGGCGCGCCCATGTCGACCGACACTTGACGATCCGCTACCCGCACGCAGGTCAGCAGGCCCCGGTCGGTGCGCAGCACAACCGAATCGCTGCGGGTTTCATGCATCAAGCGGTCGGCCACCCCGCGCGTGGCGCTGCCACAGGTTTGCAGCGGCGTGCCGTTGGGGTTCCAGAACTTGATGCGCGCAGCGGCGTCTTCGCAGTCGAGCATCACGGCCAATTGATTAAAGCCGATACCGGTGTGGCGATTGCCCAGGCGGCGGGCGACCTCGGGGGTGACAGGGTCGTCCAGGCCACGGCGGTCGATGATGATGAAATCGTCGCCGTGGGCGTGCATTTTTGTGAACGGCAAGGTCATGGGCTGTCCTGGGGTCGACCGGTGGGGGAACTGGAGGATACCCTGAACCGACCCAACCTTATCGAGAGTCAAGCATGCTTATCGTCTTCAGCGGCCTGCCCGGCACCGGCAAAACCACGATTGCCCGCGAGTTGGCGCGCCAGACCGGTGCGGTTTACCTGCGCATCGATGTGATCGAGCAGGCGATTCGCGACGCGGGCGTATTGGCGGGTGATGTCGGTGCCAGCGGCTACGGCGTGGCGAATGCGCTGGCGCTGAGTAACTTGCAGTTGGGCCGTAGGGTGGTGGCCGATTGCGTGAACCCGGTGCAGGAAAGTCGGGCAGCCTGGACAGCGACGGCCGCTACGGCAGACGTGGCGCTGGTCAATATTCAGGTGGTGTGTACGGACGCACAGGAACACCGGCGCCGGGTGGAAACCCGTACGGGCGACATTCCTGGGTTGACGCCGCCAACGTGGCAGTCCGTATCGGCGCATGAATATGAGCGTTGGGAAAAAACGCCGTTGACGATCGACACCGCACTTTCAGCGGCGGCAGAGTCAGTCGCAATGATCCTGGCACACCTGAACCTTGCGGCCGACACGCCGAAATGAACACCTGCCCCTGGGGGTTACCCTGGACGCACCTTATAAACTTACGAGGCCGCTTGGCGTTTGGATACAAGACACCAAACGTGACGCCTCGACGCTGTCGCACCGATGAAGTCGCACCGGCCCGGAAAAATTCATGGCATCCAGCAGGTGATAGATCCTCTCGGGTGCAGGATGAAAAATATCCAGGTTTTGCAATAAGCAACCTTTATCTTCAAGCATCGTCGCAGGGTGTGCCGCCTGTCTCCATTTAATCAAACTGGGCGCGGCTCCCTCCAAAGGCAGTTTGCCGTCTGCTGAAATTGTAATATCCCAACGCAACTCCCCTCGACTCATCGGCTGCGCCTGGCCGACGAGCGTTGCCAGCATCGGGTCAAGCGTTTTCAAGGTGTCGGTCTTCGCGACCCAATGCGCCAGCCGAGCAGAAGCGTTGTGCGCCAGCCTGTCCAGATCAAACCACCGCGGCCGATCCACAGGTGGGGCCTCAGGATTAACCGCGATCACTTCCAGGTAGCAATCCGGGCCCAGTCGCAGCAATTTATTGTGGGTTCCCATAAGCGGATGACAACCACCTGGTTGAAGTGGCACACCCAGTCGCTGACTCACGAAGTCGTCACCCGCTTCCAACGTGGGCGCGACAATAACCAGATGATCCAGCGAGGTCTGCATAAGGTCTCATCCTGAGGTAAAGGCACAGGGGAAACTCGTTCGGCTCAACGAAACAATCAGCCGCTTCTGCAATGGGGGCCTCAGAGCACACTCCCCATCGCCTTCATCAACACCAGGTCGCGCCCATAAATATCCGGCGCATACACCAGGTCACCCTGGCCGTCGACCTGCACCGTCCAGTAGCCCAACAACACAGGCACCGGGGTGGCCAGCCGGAATTCATGGGTCACGCCGGTGGCCAGCAGTTCATCGGTGCGCGCGCGTTCGGCCGGGCTGACCAGCAGGTCGCGCAGCAGCAGCGGTTGTTCGACCCTCACGCAACCGGAGCTGAACGCGCGCGGGCCCTTGGTGAACAGCGGTTGGCTGGGGGTGTCGTGCAGGTACACCGAGTACGGGTTGGGAAAGCGCATCACGATCTTGCCCAGTGGATTGCGCGGGCCGGCTTCCTGACGCAGCAGGATGTTGCCGGGGCGCGCCCAGTCGATATTTTCCGGCGCCAGCGGGTGGCCTTCGGCGTCGAGCACTTGCAGGTTCTGCTGGCGCAGGTATTCGGGGTTGAGGCGGATGGCCGGGAGTTTATCCTCGCGCATGATGGTGGGCGGGATGGTCCAGGTGGGGTTGAGGGTCAGCCGGGTGATGCGAGATTTGAGCAGGGGCGTCTGGCGTTCGGCGCGGCCCACTTGCAGGCGGGTCTGCCACACCGGGATACCGCTCTGGTACACGCTCAGCTGCGCGGCGGCGACGTTGACCAGTACACCTTCGGGCTCCAGGTCCTGGGCCAGCCAGCGGAAACGCTCGAGGTTGATGCGCAATTGTTCGCGGCGCATGGCCGGGCTGATATTGAGTTCGGCCACGGTACCGGCACCGATCACGCCGTCCGATTGCAGGGAGTGGCTGAGCTGGAAGGCCTTCACCGCCGCGACCAGTTCCGGACCGTATTGTTTGCCCGCGCCCTTGGGTTCGACAGACAGGTAGCCACCGCTGTGGAGCCGACGGGTCAGTTCCGGGACGCGCGGGTCGTCCATGCCGGGACGCAATAACGGGCCGCTGCCGACCGGATCCCAATGGGGCAAGGGTTGCAGGCGCACCGTGGAATAGGCGTTGCGCAGGCTGCGGTACAGGTCGGCGCTGGGGCGCGCCTGGTCAAAGGCTTGCGCCATGTTTTGCAGGCCGAGGGCCGCGAGGGCCAGCACTTCGGTGTCGGGGTCGCGGGTGGGCGGCTGCGAATGCCACAGCGGTTCGAAGCGCGATTGCTGCAGGCGCCCGTAATGCAGATCCTGCAGGGCTTGCAGGTAGTGCTGGCTGATGTCGATGTCGCTGCACAGCACATTGGCCATGGCATCCGCCGCAGGCAGACTATAGTGGGTGGGGTCGAGCCCGTCATCGGCGAGCAGCTGCAATTGGGCGTGCAGTGCCTCGCGGCGATCGTTGGCGGACCACAGCGGCCCATTACCCTGCTGCTGGTAGAACGCTTGCAGGCGCAGTTGGGCGGCGGCGTCTATCTGCGCGGCAAGACTGGGGCAGACACCCGGCAGTTGCGCCATTGCCTGTTGCAGCGGGGCCAGTTCGACCGGCGCCGGCGTGGTGACCGGCAATGGCTCGACCGGCAGCACGTCGGCTGTGGCGACCAATGGTGCAACGAGCAGGCAAATGCTCAAGTAACATGCGTGTTTTTTGAACAATAGCTTTGCTCCAATCCACAGTGGGGGGATGTACTGTAGATGCTGACTTTTATATGCCGCCTCGGTTTGGTCACCGTGGGCCTGGCTTTACTGAGCACTATTACGCTCGCCGCCAATGGCAACCCTCCTTCCTTGTATAGCAGCCTGGCGCGCTCGGCTCCAGAACTCAATCCCACGGTACTGAAAAGCGCCCTGAACGCCGTGCAATGCGCCGTCAATAATGGCGAGGAACGCTCCGAGCGCCTGGCCGTGATTGACTACTCCCAGCCTTCGACCGCCCGTCGGCTGTGGATCTTCGACCTGCGCAAGAAAACCCTGGTGCTGCGCGACCTGGTGGCCCACGGCGCAAAGTCCGGGGAAAACTTCGCCACCCAATTCTCCAATCTGGAAGGCAGCCATCAATCCAGCCTGGGCCTGTTCCGCACCCAGGAAAGCTACCTGGGCACCCATGGCTACTCGCTGCGCATGGACGGCCTGGAGCCGGGGTTCAACGACCAGGCCCGCGACCGCGCCATCGTGATTCACGCCGCCGACTACGTCAGCCCCTTGTGGAGCAAGCGCGAAGGCCGCATCGGCCGCAGCCAGGGTTGCCCGGCCGTGCGCCCGCAGGTGGCACGCCAGGTGGTGGACAAGCTCAAGGATGGGCAGTTCATGTTTTCGTGGTACCCCGACCAACGTTGGCTGAAGTCCTCGACGTACCTCAATTGCAAACCCCAGCAGGTGGCGAGTAGTCGTACAATCCGTGGCGGTTAGCCTGTCCCCACAGATAAAAGAGAGCTTCGCATGCTTCTACATCAATCGACCTGGATCGAGATCGGGCAGTTCCTGGAACGCAGCCGCACGGTGGTGATCCCCATCGGCTCCAACGAACAACACGGCCCCACCGGCCTGCTGGGCACCGACTGGATGTGCCCGGAAATCATCGCCCATGAGGCGCAAAAGCACGCCGACATCCTCATCGGCCCCACCTTCAATATCGGTATGGCCCAGCATCACCTGGGCTTTCCCGGCACCATTTCCCTGCGCCCTTCCACCTTTATCGCTGCGATCGGCGACTGGGTGCGCTCGCTGGCCGGGCATGGTTTCGACAAGATCCTGTTTCTGAACGGCCACGGCGGCAATATCGCCACGATTGAAGCAGCGTTTTCCGAGCTGTACGCCGAGGCGAGCTTCGGCCGTCGCCCTGCCGGGTTTGCGTTGAAGCTGGTGAACTGGTGGGACCTGGAAGGCGTCACTGACCTGGCGCACCGCCAATTCCCGGTAGGCCATGGCAGCCACGCGACGCCTTCGGAAATCGCGGTGACGCAGTGGGCGTACCCGGACGCGATCAAGTCGGCCGACTACTCCCCGCAGATCGCCAACACCGGGCCGATCCGTGAAGCCCTGGACTTCCGCGCACGCTTCCCCGATGGGCGCATGGGCTCGGACCCGGCGCTGGCGACGGTGGAGAAAGGTGGGGAGTTGGTGGTGCTGGCGGCTCAAGGGCTGGTGAAAACGGTTAACAGCTTCAGCAACGAAGCCAGACCTTAGGCCTTATGCGGATTCAAATGTGGGAGGGGCTTGCCCTCTTCCACATTGGTTATCTGCAGTCCTGCGCCACCTGTTCAAGCCGCGACGGCGTAATGGTCGACGCCAGCGGCTTGCGCTCGTACAAAAACACCTTGCCGCCGTCCCCCGCCTTGTAGACCTCCAGCACGTCATCGGCGGCAATCTTGCTGGTCAACACCAGCTTGGCGTGGCGCGAGTTCTGGGTCACCGTCGACGTGATGCCGTGCTTTTCCAGCTTGGGAAGCAGGCATTGCACATAGTCATCCGGGCTCTTGCCGGTTTGCAGGGTCAAGGTCGGATTATTGGGAGCGGAAACACAACCGGCCAGCAACAGGGCCGCGACCGGTACGAAAAAAGAGCGCATGAAAAAATCCCGAGTCTAAAAATAAAGGTTCACATCAACCCGCGCGAACCAGCGCCTTGAGCGAGGCATCGAACTGCTTCAGCGCATCGAGCTGCACATCCCGCTGCTGCTCGATCCGCGCGGCAATCTCCGGTGCGGCCTTGTCGTGCACCCACACCGAGGGCACCTGCCTGTGCACCGAGCCTTCGGCCTTGGCGATGTATTGCAGGTTCGCGTCATAAAACCGTGCGATAAAACGCGCCTCGACCTGATCGTTGCGCTGGGTCAGCAGTTGGTTATGGGTATCGAGCATCACCACCACATCGGGGCGAGCCTGCACCAGGGCATCCAGGTTGTCGTAGACCGTCACCGACAAAAAGGTTCCCTGCAGCGAGCTCATCAACCAATCAATGGCCAGTTCCGGGTCGGAGCTGTTGACGAACGCCTCGCGGATACCTGCGTCAAGGGCATCCCTGGCGCCGTTCAAGGCCATGTCGTGGTAGCGTTCAAGGTAGCTGAGGTTGTCGCGGGTGTTATCGCTTAACAACACCCCCACCGATTGCGCATGCTGCAGGGAGTCTACGCTACCGACGATAGGTAGCAAATGGCCTGCACGCAATTCATCAGCGATCGCTGCGTTGTTGACGATCACAGTGCCCAGCATCAGCATCATTAAACCCAGCTGAATCAACGTCCTCATCGCGCATTTCCTTGAACAGCGTCTCGATGCAGGCGATTTTGCGCTTTTCCTGAAAAAACAGAACTTGCGTTGCATGATGGTGACTATTATCTGAACCGATAGTGCTCACATAAAACCTATAAGGACCACGCCATGAAGCCTCACCAGAAAACCTTCGACCGCATCCGCGAAGCCGTCTTGCCGGAGTTTCGCGAGCGGGTCGCCGATTACCTGGTCGAGTATGAACAGGTACTGCTGGATGAGGCGTCAGAGGCCGACCAGGTGCACGCCAGTGCCCAGCAATTGCGCGGTTACCTGCGTGGCTTGAACACCACCCGGGTGCTGGGCATGGCCGATTGGGAAGACCTGGACCGGCGCGTGGCGCAAATGACTGCAAACGCTACAGCGCAGGACGTGGCTGGTTGACCCATTCCTGCACCGACGGCCGCTGCCATTGGCGCTGTACGTACGCCACCAGTTCGACAGGCACGCTGTCGCCGTTGAGGATCAAGCGATTGAGCATCACAGCCAAATCCACGTCAGCAATGCACCACTCACCGAACAAGTATGGCGGATTACCCGCCAGCAGCGCCTGCGACGCACTGATCAACTTGGCAGCAGCCGCTTCAGCCACGGCGGTCAGTGGGGGCATCTTCTGCCCGTAGAACACCACCATCGTCGAGCGTTCCTGACGAATCGGCAGCAAATCGCTGCGCAGCCACGCCTGTACCTGTCGCGCTCTCGCCCGCTGTTTTGGATCGGCCGGGTACACGCGGGTCTCGGGGTAGGCCTGGTCCAGGTATTCGGTAATCGCGGAGGATTCCGACAAGGCAAAATCGCCTTCTACCAGGGTCGGCACGCGCTGGGTCACGGATAGCTGGGCAAAGTCGGCCGTCTGGTTCTGCGCGGCGTCGAGGTCCAGGGTGACCAGGTCGAAGGCCAGGCCTTTTTCCCGCAGGGTAACGAACACCGACATCGCGTACGGACTGGTGTAGAGCGAATCAACGTAGAGGCGCAACGGGGGCTGGTTCATAACGGGGCTCCTTGGGTGAAGCCCTACGCTACGAGATGCGCGCCAAGAAAGACAATGCGCGGTTTTTATGGGGGCATTCCCGAGCGGAATAGCGGGTTAACCGGCAAACCCGCCCTTGTCCAGAAAGGCGCGCTCTTCATCGGTGGTGACCCTGGCCAGCACCGCATTGCGATGGGGAAAGCGCCCGAAGCGCTCGATGATCTGCGCGTGTTCCTTGGCCCAGCGGTAGGTGTTGGCATCCAGTTGCTGATTGAGGGTCAGGGAGCGTTGCTGGTCCCTTGGGTCTTCCGAGTGTTCGAACGGCAAATAACAGAACGCGCGCAATGCCGGCTCCACCTGCTGGTCGAGCCCGGCGTCCACCATGCGCTGGGCGTACAGGCGCGCCAGCGGGTCGGTGGCGAACATGTGCGCAGTGCCGCGAAAGGCGTTGCGTGGGTATTGGTCGAGCAGGATCAACAAGGCCAAGGCGCCTTCGGCCGAATCCAGCCAGCTTTCCAGCTCGCGCCGGGCGGCTTGCAGGTGGGTGGCGCGGAAGGTGTCGCGGAAGGTGGCGTCGAACCCATCGTCCTTGGCGAACCAGCGCTTGGGGCCGGCGTGCCGCCAGAAGTCGATGACGGTTTGAGGGGTGCTCATGCTCAGGGGCTCCGGGTGTGAATTCACTGAAGGTATCAGAAGCGGGATCAACGGAGGGCAACGCGTTGATTAATGTTATAGGATAACGCCAATTTTCCGCCCTGCCCTGTGATTCCGCCCATGACCGATGCCGTTCCCCTGCGCCAACGCCTGCTCTCCATCGACGCCCTGCGCGGCCTGGTGATCCTGTTCATGCTGCTCGACCACGTACGCGAAACCTTCCTGCTGCATCGCCAGGTCAGCGACCCGATGAGCATCGACAGCACCGAGCCCGCGTTGTTTATCAGCCGCACCCTCGCCCACCTGTGCGCGCCGGTGTTTGTGTTGCTCACGGGGTTATCCGCGTTTTTATACGGCCAGAAATACCAGGGCCGCCGCGATGTGTCGGCGTTCCTGTTCAAGCGCGGGTTGTTCCTGGTGGTACTGGAATTCACCCTGGTCAACTTCGCCTGGACCTTCCAACTGCCGCCCAGCGTGATCTATCTGCAGGTGATCTGGGCGATTGGCATCAGCATGCTCGCCCTCGCCGCCCTGGTGTGGTTGCCGCGCCCGCTGTTGATCGTGCTGGCGCTGGTGATCATCGGCGGGCACAACCTGCTGGATGGCCTGCACTTCGCCCCAGGCTCGGCGCTGCATATTCCGTGGACGATCCTGCATGAACGCAGTTGGATTGACGTGTCCGACACCCTGCGCCTGCGCACGACCTACCCGGTACTGCCGTGGATCGGCGTGATTGCCCTGGGTTACGGCCTGGGACCGTGGTTTGCCAGTGCCATGCGGCCTGCCGTGCGCCAGCGGTATTTGCTGCTCGGAGGCTTGGGTGCGTTGCTGGGGTTTGTGCTGTTGCGTGGGCTCAATGGCTACGGCGAGAAACCCTGGCAGGCATATGACAACGGCGTGCAGACACTGATGAGCTTTTTCAACGTCACCAAGTACCCGCCTTCGCTGCTGTTCCTGGCGTTGACCCTGGGGATTGGGCTGTTGCTGTTGCTGGCGTTTGAACGCGCGGGGCATCGACGCTGGATCGGCGTGTTGGCGGTGTTTGGTTCGGTGCCGATGTTCTTTTACCTGCTGCACCTGTATGTGCTGAAAGTGCTGTATGTCGCCTGTGTTGCGCTGTTTGGCGTGAACCATGGCAACTACTTTGGCTTCGACAGTATCGGTGCGGTGTGGCTGATGGCGCTGGCATTACCCCTGGCGCTCTACCCACCGGTGCGCTGGTTCGCCGCGCTCAAGGCGCGGCGGCGCGACCTGGCGTGGCTTAAATACCTCTGACCTGACATGGATGATCGTTCCCACGCAGCGCGTCGGAACGATCGAGAGGTTAAGCCAACTCGGCCCGTAGCTGGCGAGCTGCGGTGACCATATGGATCAACGCCGCTTCCGTCTCCGGCCACCCCCGCGTCTTCAACCCGCAATCCGGGTTTACCCACAAGCGCTCGGCAGGAATCCGCCGGGCGGCCTTGCGCAGCAGGTTGGCCATTTCCGAGGCATCCGGCACGCGTGGCGAGTGGATGTCGTAGACGCCTGGGCCAATGTCATTGGGGTACGCGAAAGCTTCGAACGCATCCAGCAGCTCCATGTCCGAGCGTGACGTCTCGATGGTGATCACGTCGGCATCCATGGCCGCGATGGACTCGATCACATCGTTGAACTCGCTGTAGCACATGTGCGTATGGATCTGGGTTTCATCCCGCACGCCCGAGGCGCACAGGCGGAACACTTCGGTGGCCCAGTCCAGGTAGCCTTGCCACTGCGCCTGGCGCAACGGCAGGCCTTCGCGGAACGCGGCTTCGTCGATCTGCACGATCTGGATGCCGGCGGCTTCCAGGTCGACCACTTCGTCGCGAATCGCCAGGGCCAGTTGGCGGGCCTGCACTTCGCGGCCCACGTCTTCGCGGGGGAACGACCACATCAGCATGGTCACAGGGCCGGTCAGCATGCCCTTCATCACCTTGCGGGTGAGGCCCTGGGCGTAGCGGATCCACTCCACCGTCATCGCCTTCGGGCGGCTCAAGTCGCCGAAGATCACCGCCGGTTTCACGCAACGCGAACCGTAGCTCTGTACCCAGCCAAAGCGGGTGAACACGTAGCCATCCAACTGCTCGGCGAAGTATTCGACCATGTCGTTGCGCTCGGCTTCCCCGTGCACCAGCACATCCAGACCGAGGTTTTCCTGCACCTCGACGGCGTGACGAATCTCGCTGTGCATGGCTTCGACGTATTCGGCCTGGCTCAACTTGCCCTGTTTGTAGGACTGCCGCGCCAGGCGGATCGATGCGGTCTGCGGGAACGAACCGATGGTGGTGGTCGGGAACAATGGCAGGTTCAGGCCCGCACGTTGTTTCTCGATACGCTGGGTAAACGGCGACTGGCGCTGGCTGTCCTGACGGGTAATCGCCGCCACCCGCGCTTGTACCGCAGGCTTGTGGATACGCGGCGAGGCCGCGCGGGCCGCCTGCACCGCGCGGCTTTCGGCCAGGGCAGCAAGGACGTTGGGCGCTTCAGGCTGATTAACCGCTTGCGCCAGCACCGCCACTTCGGCGCATTTTTGCACGGCGAATGCCAACCAGCTTTTCAACTCGGCATCCAACTGGTCTTCACGGCCCAGGTCCACCGGGCTGTGCAGCAGCGAGCAGGATGGCGCCACCCACAGGCGATCACCGAGTTTTTCATGGGCGTGCTGCAAGGTGGCCAGGGCGTTTTCCAGGTCGCAACGCCAGACGTTACGGCCGTTGACCACGCCCAGGGACAGCACTTTATAAGCGGGCAGGCGGTCGAGGATGGTCGGATACTGCTCCGGCGCACGCACCAGGTCGATGTGCAGGCCATCCACCGGCAGGTTCGCGGCCAGGCCGAGGTTCTCTTCCAGGCCACCGAAGTAGGTCGCCACCAGCTTTTTCAGCGGGTCACGCTGGATCAGGTTGTAGGCACGCTCGAACGCGTTCTTCCATTCCTGCGGCAGGTCGAGGACCAGGATCGGCTCGTCGATCTGCACCCATTCCACGCCGAGGTCGGCCAGGCGCTGGAAGATCTGGCCGTACAACGGCAGCAAGCGCTCAAGCAGGTCGAGCTTGTCGAAGTCAGCGCCCTTGGCCTTGCCCAGCCACAGGTAGGTCAGCGGGCCGATCACCACCGGCTTGACGGTGTGACCCAAGTCGCGGGCTTCCTTAACTTCGTCGAACAGTTGGTCCCAACCGAGGTGGAACTGCTGGTCGGCACTGAATTCAGGCACCAGGTAGTGGTAGTTGGTATCGAACCACTTGGTCATTTCCTGGGCATGGGCACCGCCGCAGCAGCTGTCGCTGACGCCCCGGGCCATGGCGAACAACGTGTGCAGGGTGGCGTTGCCGTCGGCCGGGCGGAAACGCTCGGGAATCACGCCGAACATCAGCGAGTGGGTCAGCACCTGGTCGTACCAGGCAAAATCGCCGGCAGGCAGCAACTCGATACCGGCCTGTTTCTGCAGATCCCAGTGGGTCTTGCGCAATTCACGGCCGACGGCCCGCAGGCCGGCTTCGTCAAGTTCGCCCTTCCAGAACGCTTCCTGCGCTTTTTTCAGTTCACGATCGCGTCCAATGCGCGGAAATCCGAGGGAATGAGCGACTGCCATGACAAAAAACTCCAAGCGGTTGGGATGGGAGCTATTGTCGACAGCACAGCATAATGAGACAAACTCATTTTATTTCTGATGAACAAGATTTTTATTCATACTCACCAGCAACACCTCAACAGCCACCGCCCTGTGCCGCTGGAGCATCTCAAGAACGCTTGTAAAGGCCACGGTAGTCCCACCATGGGGAGGAGGCGGGCTTTCTTATCTTGGGAGGATAGAGTGAACGTATAAAACTGATATCACCCTTTGAGAGTTCGCTATTTCTCTCGATGGCTTTACCGTCGTTGAGCCAATTGGCAGCAAAACCGTAATGCATAATGGATTTTTGATCGTAGGGAGCACTGACGACACCTTCAGTTATTTTTTTCATATTGTAGTCAACCCCTTCTCGATCAGATTGGCTGGCCAGGGCTGGGTAAATCTGCGACATGTTCAAATCCAAGGTGTTTTCCGGATGTTGGTGTTCATGATACAACCCTAGGGCATGGCCAAACTCATGCAATATCGTGGCTGCACTCCCTGTATTCATCCCGTTCTTGAAGTTGATGAGCATGGTTGGTTTATCGGCGTCTTGACGTTTCGACTCAGTGCCCAACCCTGACCAATTGCCGTCCCCCCCTTCAATTCTGATATCCCCACCGGGCTTGTCAGTGAAGTCGAACTTCAAGTTAACGTGAGGCGCCCATTTATTGATGTTGTCTCTTGTGAATTTCTTTTGCTCCTCGGTCATGCCCGCCATGGAAATTTTTAGAGTTGAATGTTGCGGCCACAGTCCATCTTGAGTAGCGACCCCTCGCTTTCCTCTGGAAAGTACAGATGCCGTTTTACTGCTGGCTTGGTCGACGCTGTCGCTGGGCTGATGGGGTGGTATAAAAGCACTTGAGTAGGCATTCGGATTAACGTTCAACGTAGTGTCCTCGGCTGTGACGTATTCCCGGTACGTCGTACTTCAGCGTTATTCGTTCCTCAGACTCTATGACGAAAGTTTACGAACAACGGCACACATGCCGGCTTCGCCGAGTTCGCTCTTCCAGAGCGCTTCCCGCGCCTTCTTCAGTTTCACTGATCGCGTCCAATGCGCGCAAATTCCAGGGAATGAGCGGCTGCAATGAATCGCACTCCACTGCAGATCACCCACCACTGGTCGCGGCCTATCTATTACGCATACCATGGCCCGAAATAACCCTTCAAATGAGCACTCATGATCAAAGCCAGCCTGCGTAGTCACCTGACCCTGTGGTTTGCCGGGTTATCGCTGCTCATCTTGATGGGCGTGGGTTTTTACGTAGGGCACATCGCCACTGAGCAGATGAAACAGGCCAGTGGCAACGCGCTGTTGAGCACTGCGCGCTCGACGGCGGCACTGTTGGCTGTGCAATTGCGCGAACGGCAGTTGGAAGTGTCCTTGCTCAGCAAGGCCCCGCTGTTTCGCCGTGGCGATCTGGACGCGCCGGATATCCTGGCCTTGATGGAACTGCGCACCCAATCGCGCGCCGAGTACGCGTGGATGGGGGTTGCCGACGCCGACGGGCGTGTGCGCCAGGCGGTCAATGGGCTGCTGGTCAATCAATCGGTGCAGCAACGCCCCTGGTTCCAGGCCGGCCTGCGCGGTGAGTACACCGGCGATCCCCACGAGGCAGTGCTGCTGGCCAAACTGCTGCCGGGTGCGGCGAATGGCGAGCCGCTGCGCTTTATCGACTTTGCCGCGCCGATTCGCAATGCCAGCGGCGAAACGATTGGCGTGCTGGGCGCCCATGCCCACTGGCGCTGGGTGACGCAGATCGTCGCGTCCGCCGTGACGCAGAAAGACGCCCTCCCCGATATCGAGGCCTTGATTGTCGACTTCGATGGCAAGGTGCTTTACCCCGAAGCCCTCGCCGGTGAGCAAATGCCTAAAGACAAGCTGGTCACGCCAACCGGCTGGTTCACCGACAACGGCTACGTCACCGCCTCGGTCGCCGTCCCCAGCCCGTCCAACGCGCGGGTGAGCTGGTACATCATGGTGCGCCAGCCGTTGGACGTAGCCCTGCAACCGGCGCGCAGCCTGCTGTACAAATTACTGGTGTTCGGCCTGCTCGCAGCGATCATCTTTATCGTGGCTGCGTATTACCTCGCCTCCTCACTCAGCCGCCCCATCGAACGCCTGGCCAAGTCCGCCAAACAGGTGCAGGACCATCAGCCCGGCGCGGTCTTCCCCCAGGAACACCCGGTGCTGGAGATTGCCCAACTGGGGCAATCGCTCACCGGCATGACGCAATCGCTGCTCACCAAGGAACGTGAACTGCAAGACGCCAACGCCTCCCTGGAAGCCACCGTGGCGCAACGCACCGCCGACCTCACCCAGGCCAACGCCGACCTGCTCAAGCTGGCCACCCACGACGCCCTCACCGGCGTGTTCAACCGGCGCCGCTTCGACGAAAAACTCGCCGAGAACAGCCTGCTGTTCCAACGTACCGGCCGCACCTTCGCCCTGCTGCTGATCGACGCCGACTATTTCAAGCGCGTCAACGATACCTACGGGCATGCCATCGGTGACGATGTGCTATGCCAACTGGCAGCCCTGATAGAAAACACCACGCGCGCCACCGATTTCGTTGCCCGTTATGGCGGAGAAGAATTCGCCGTGCTGCTGCCGGAAGTCGAAGCGCCGGACAGCCCTGACGTGGTCGCCGA
This sequence comes from Pseudomonas sp. NFACC42-2, assembly GCF_900116055.1. Lineage (NCBI taxonomy): Bacteria > Pseudomonadati > Pseudomonadota > Gammaproteobacteria > Pseudomonadales > Pseudomonadaceae > Pseudomonas > Pseudomonas sp. NFACC42-2. Next base: position 7,410 of record NZ_FOZO01000027.1, on the reverse strand, counting down.
AAAGATCCGTGCGGCTGTCGAGGCGGCAGTCTTTCCAAGCGTGGGTCGCCTGACCGTGAGTATCGGCGTGGGCGTGGCCGAGCCTTCTGACCGCGACTCCCTGGCATTGCTCAAGCGCGCGGACATGCGCTTGTATGAGGCCAAGGGCGCGGGCAGGAACCGGGTGGCGTGAGCACCACGGTCTTTTAGGGCCGCTTCGCAGCCCAACGGGAGCAAGCTCCCTCGCCACAGGTGGGGGGCGGTTACTGCCTTGCTCTTACATCAACGGAATCGAATAACTCACAAACACCCGATTCTGGTCCTGGTCCCGCGCCACTTCACTGCGCGACACGCCGTTCCGCCAGCCGAACCCGACGTTCTTGAATGTGCCGCTCTGCACCACGTAATCCAGCGAGATGTCGCGCTCCCACTCGCTGGCGTCGTTGCCGCTGGTGGTGAGGATGTGCTCGCCCTTGAGGTACATCACCGAGGCCTTCAGGCCCGGTACGCCGAGGGACGCGAAGTCGTAGGCGTACTGGGCGAACGCGGTGCGTTCGCCGGCCTGGATGAAGGTCTGCACGGTACGGTCGGTGTAGAGATACAGGCTGGCACCGCCCTCGCCTTTGTTCACCAGGCCGCCCTGGTTGAGTTGGGCAAAGTTGCTGTCGTCCGAGACTTGCTGGTAGCCGGCGGTGATCGCGTGTGGGCCCAGGGAGTAGATGAACGCGGCGCTCCAGGTGTTGTTGTCGATTTCACCGTTGCCGTTCTTGGTATAGCCGCCCAGCTTGTAGCCTTCGGCACGGCCGGCGGCGCTGCTGTTTTTGCCGTCGGAGCGGGTATTGAAGTAGCGCAGGTCGGTTTTCAATGAGCCGTATTCGCCCAGCGGCAATACGTGGATCAACCCGGCGAAATGCTGTTGGTAATAGTCTTCGAGGTTGGCGTAGTAGTACTGGACCATCAGGTCCTTGGTCAGTTGGTAGTCCGCACCGGCGTAAGTGAATTTATTGCTTTCCTGGGTAGCGCCCGCCACTGCCAGGCCACTGCGGTCGCTGGAACCGCGGCCGGTGGTGTGCTCGAGCTGGCCGCCGACCAGGGTCAGGTTGTCGATGTCCTTGCTGGTGACCTGCCCGCCTTCGAACGACTGCGGCAACAGGCGGCCGTCGTTGCTCACCAGGATCGGCAGGTTCGGGCGCAGGTAGCCGTAGCGCGCTTCGGTCTTGGCAAAGCGTGCCTTGGCCGTCGCGCCACCACGGGCCCAGTTATCCGTGGCCTTGCCGTCTTCGGTGGGGATCATCGAGCTGCCGACATGGCGCGCGGCGCTGCTGTCGAGGGTCACGCCGAGCATGCCGATGGCGTCCAGGCCAAAACCGACGGTGCCGTCGGTAAAACCCGACTGGTAGTTGAGGATAAAGGCCTGGCCCCACTCTTCGGTCTTCGACGGTGCCGCCGTGCCGTCGCGGTTGTCGTTATTGAAGTAGAAGTTACGCATGCTCAAGTTGGCTTTGCTGTCGCTCAAAAAGTCAGCGGACGCCAAGGGGCTCAGGGCAATGCCCAGGCCGCCGGTCAATACACTTAATACATTCAACGTGGCTTTCATCAGGACGAACTCCGGCGCGGAATCCAGGTTCCGGGCGCAAAAAATGGGCAGCAGGATGCCGTCGGCCAAATGTGAAGTTGGCCGGGGCGTTAACGGTTATTCAGTTGCTTAGTTGTTAGCGAGTTGAGTGAAGTGAAACCTCCGTAAACCTCAGTCAATCAATCCATGAGCGTCATAAAACGGATACGGCCCCGGGTAATCCCCGAACACGCCGTTGTGGCTGATCAAGCCCTGTTGCGCATCCCAGCGATGCAACAGATACCCCGCCGGTTCCAGGTTGAAATGCGCGGGCGCGGCGTCCTGCAGGTCCAGCACAATCTGATGGGAAGTACCGGGGCACACACAACTCAGGCTGCCGCCAAAGCGTCGTTGCATGGGCCGGTGCAGGTGCCCGCACAGCAGGCGTTCCACTTGCGGGTGGCGAGACACGACTTTTTCCAATGCGGCGGCATTGATAAAGGGTTCGCGGTCCATATGGCCGATGCCGCTGATAAACGGTGGATGGTGCAGGATCAGCAACGTCGGAGCGTCCGGGCGTCGTGCCAGTTGCTCATCCAGCCATTGCAATTGGCTGTCCAGTAACTGCCCGCCATGGCCGCCGGGGATAGTCGAGTCCAGGCCGATCAGGCGCAGTGGATGCTCGTCCACCACCCAGTCCAACGGCCCCTCTGCCGACAACGGCAAATAGGCGTGATCACGGAATGCCTCGAGCAACGGCCCGCGTGTGTCGTGGTTGCCCGGCACCAGGTAGCACGGCATGTGCAGGCGCGCGAGTTCGGGGTGCAGCACGGCGTATTCATCGGCGCGACCGAAGTCCACCAGGTCACCGCTGACCACCACGATATCCGGCCGTGGGTGGCTGGCGTTCAGATGGTCGACGGCACGGCGCAGCGCGCCCAGGGTATCGACCACCCCATACGTCAGGCGCTGGCCGGCTTTAAGGTGCAGGTCGCTGATTTGCGCAACAAGAAACGGACGATTCACAAGCAAACTCTCACGCATTCAGGGTGAACAACATGTGCGGCGCAATCGCCAGGGCAATCGGCGCGCCGACGGCGTACAGGTGGTTGTCGCTGCTGTCCACCAGCAGCGGTTGCGGGCCGCCCACGTCCACCAACAGGCGACTTTGGGCGCCCTGGAAAAACTGCGCCAATAGATGGCCGTGCAAGTGCCCTTCGCTCTCCATCACCCGCAGGTGTTCAGGGCGGCAGTACACCGTGTTGGGCACGTCGGCGGCCTGCCACGGCAACTCGCCGCCGCAGACTTCCAGGCCGTGGGCCGTTCGCGAGGTGACGGCAAATGCATTGAGGTTGCCGACAAAACCGGCGACGAAGGCATTCGCCGGCTGCTGGTAGATCTGCCGTGGGCTGGCCAGTTGCGCGACGCGGCCGTGCTCCATCACCAGGATACGATCGCCCAGGGCCATGGCTTCGCCCTGGTCGTGGGTGACAAATACCGAGGTGATACCGAGGCCGCGCAGCAGTTCATTCAGCTCGCTGCGCAGGCGCTCGCGCAATTGCGCATCCAGGGCCGCCAGCGGTTCGTCCAGCAACAGCACTTTAGGGCGCGGCGCCAGGGCACGGGCCAGGGCCACCCGTTGACGCTGGCCACCGGACAATTCGTGAATGCTGCGCTTGCCATGCTGTTGCAGGCCCACCAACTCCAGCAGCTCCTCACAGCGCTTGTTCCGCGCAAGCGGCGCCATGCCGCGAATCTTCAAGCCGTAGACGATATTGCCGGCCACATCGAGGTTGGGAAACAGCGCGTAGTTCTGGAACACCATGCCCACGTCGCGGCGCTCGATGGGCAGGCGGGTGACGTCGTCGCTGCCGAAAAAAACCTGGCCCACATCCGGGCGTTCCAGGCCGGCAATCAGGCGCAAGGTGGTGGTCTTGCCGCAGCCGGACGGGCCGAGGATCGCCAGGGTTTCACCGCCTTCGACGGTCAGGTTCAGGTCATGCACGGCCACGGTGCCGTCGGCGAACGCCTTGCGACAGCCTTGCAGGCGGATAGTGATAGCGGTCATCGACGCTCTCCACGGGACAAACGAGCGCTGATGGCCTGCAACGCAATCAGCAGCGGCACGATCATCAGCAAAAAGATAAGGGTGTAGGCGCTGGCGATTTCCAGGCGCGCCGAGGCGTAGCTGTCGGCCAGGCCCACGGGCAATGTCTTGGTCATCGGCGTGTGGAGCATCCAGGTCAGGTTGAATTCGCCCAACGACAAGGTCACCACCATCAGCACGCCGGCCAGAATCCCCGCCCGGCAGTTGGGCACCACCACGCTGAAAAAGCGCTTGATCGGCCCGGCGCCCAGGCTGGCCGCCGCCTCTTCCAGCACCGGCAGTTGCTGGCGTTGCATCACCGCCATCACCGGACGTACCAGGAACGGCAAGGTGAACAACACATGGCCCACCAGGATGAACAACCAGCTGCTGCGAAACGTGCCGAACTGGCCATAGGTGAGCAGCAACGCCAGCGCACTGGCCAGCCCCGGCATCGCCACCGGCAGCACCATCAGTTCTTCGAAGGCACGGCTGAAGCGGTTGTTCATGCGCACCAGCGCATAGGCCGCCGGCACGCCAATCACGCAGACACACACCGCGCACGCCAGGGCCAATTGCAACGACAGCCATACGGTGGGCGAATAGGCCTGCCATACCTGGATCAACCAGTCGAAGGTCAGGCCGCTGGACAGGCCGACGAAAAAATTGCGCGTCAACCCGGCCAGCAACGACATCAGTACCGGCACCAGCATGAAGGCACACACCAGCAAGGTGAACAGCAGTTGCATTACAAACAGCGATGAGCGTTTCACAAGACTGTCCCCGCATTTTTCACCAGGCGTCGCGTGAGCAACAGCACCGCCCAGGTCACCGCGCCGAGCACCACCGACAACGCGGCGGCGACGGCAAAATTGGCGTAGTTGGTAAACACATTGTAGATCGCTACCGGGGTCACGTTCAGGCGCGTGCCCAAGGTGAATGCGGTGCCGAAGGCGCCCATGGACGTGGCGAAGCAGATCGCGGCGCAGGACGCCAACGCCGGCGCCAGGCCCGGCACGATCACGTCGCAGACCACCCGCCAGTGCCCTGCTCCCAGCGAATGCGCGGCTTCCTCCAGGCTGCGGTCGAGGCTTTCGCACGCGGCCATCACCGTGAGGATCACCCGCGGAATCGAGAAGTACAGGTAGCCGACAAACAGCCCGGCCAGCGAGTAGGCAAAGATCCAGCGCTCACCGGCCAATTGCAGGCCCAGGGACGCCAGCAGCCCCTGGCGCCCGGCCAACAGGATCACCAGGAAGCCCACCACCACCCCCGGAAACGCCAGGGGAAACGTGAGCAAGGCCACCAACGCCGAGCGCCCGAAAAACTGCTGGCGTGCGAGAAATACGCCGCTGATGCCACCGATCAACAACGCGGTGAACGTCACCACGATGGCCAGCACGCAGGTCTGCGCCAGGCTGCCCAGGTACTGCGCGCTGCTGAGCACCTGCCAATAGCCGCTGCCATGGCTGTCGCGGCTTTCGGCGCCGAGGACCATCAAGTGCGCCAGCGGCAGCAGCCAGAACGCGAACAGCACTGCAAAGGCCGGGGCCAGCGCCCAGGCCGCCGGTTTTGCCGATGCAGCCACTTACTTGACCTCGTTCAGGTAACGGGCGGCGAAGGCTTCCTGCACAGCGGCCATTTTCTGATAGTCCACCACACCGGCGCGGGCGTAATCGCTGTCGGGCAGGAACTGCGCGGCGACGTCGGCCGGCATGGTCACCGGGCGTACGGGGCGCAAGTACGCCTTGGCCCAGAGTGCCTGGCCTTGGTCCGAGAGCACGAAGTCCAGCACCTTCTCGCCATTGGCGCGGTGCGGCGCGTTGGCCACCAGGCTCATCACATAGGGCACGCTGATGCTGCCTTCCTTGGGGATCACGAAGGCGACGTTGGCGTTGTCCTTGTAGCGGGCGCGGTAGGCGTTGAAATCGTAGTCCACCAGGATCGGCAACTCGCCGGACAGCACCCGCGCATAAGCGGTCTGCTTGGGCACGATGGGGGCGTTTTTCGCCAGTTTCTGGAAGTAGTCGATGGCCGGGGCGAAGTTGTCCAGGTCGCCGCCCATTGCGCGGTTGATCGCCACGGCAGAGACGTAACCGACGAAGGCGCTGGACGGGTCCAGGTAGCCGACCATGCCTTTGTATTGCGGCTTGAGCAGGTCGGCCCAGCTTTGCGGCACCGGCAGGCCGCCCAGTGCATCGACGTTGACCATGATGCCCAGGGTGCCGGAGTGGATCGCAAACCACTGGCCGGCGGGGTCTTTCAACCCGGCGGGGATCTGTTCCCAGCCCTTGGGCTTGTAACCCTCGACCACGCCGGCCTTTTGCGCCTGCAAGCCGAAGGTCACGCCGTAGTAGACCACGTCGGCGACGGGCGCGGCCTTTTCGGCCACCAGTTGCGCCAGGGACTGGCCGGAGTTCTTGTTGTCCAGCGGCACCTGCACACCGGTGCTGGCGGCGATGGCCTTGAGCTGGGTGCCCCAGTCGGCCCAGTCCGGCGGGCAGTTGTAGCAAATCGCGGTGTCGGCGGCCTGGGCTAGGCTGGCCACGCCACAGAGCAGCACGGCGGCCAGGGTTTTACTGAATGCGCGCATCAAGGGACTCCTCAAAGGGTTGGGTACTTTCGCCCGGCCGGATATGGCAAGGCAGGCAATGGGAAATGGGATCGTTGCCGGCGATCTGCGCCAGCAGTTGGTCAATCACCGTGCTGGCCAGCAGCGCGATGGGCTGTACCACGCTGCACAGGGTCGGGTGCATCTGGGTGCCGAGGGCGATGCCGTCAAAGCCCATCACCGACAACTGCCCGGGTACATTCCAGGCGTTGCGGCGCAGCTCGGCGATCAGGCTGATCGCCAGGAAGTCGTTGGAGCACACCAGGGCGCTGGGGGCGTCGGGGCCGTTGAGGTACGGCTGGATGGCAGCGAATTCGGCCTGGGTATGGGCGGGCATTTCGATCACCGCGCGGCTTTTGAGACCGTATGCCTTCATCGCGTCGCAGTAACCGGCATAGCGCAGGCGTGCGCGGTCGGACTGCAAGGCGGGGCCGGCGACCATGCTGATGCGTCGATGGCCGGCCTCCAGCAGGTAACGCGTGGCCAAGGCCATGCCGGCGCGGTTGTCCACCGACACGGCGCTGTAGTTGGGATTGCTCGGTTGGTGATAGGCCAGCACGAACGGCGTCCGTTCGGTATTCAGGCTGCTGAGCACGCTGTTGCTTTCGGCATCAGTGACCGTCAGCACCAGGCCATCGACGCGCTGGCGCAGCAGTTCTTCCACTACGATGCACTCGCGCTCGCTGCTGTAGTCGGTGGTCGCCAGCACCAGGCTGTAGCCACGCAAGCGTGCGGCGCGCTCCATGGCCTGGAACTGTTCGGCGAACACCGGGTTGAGCAGATTGGGCACCACCACGCCGATCAACTGGGTGGTTTGCAGGCGCAGTTGGCGGCCGAGCAGGTTGGGCCGAAAACCCAACTCACGGGCGGCGGCGAACACCTGCTCACGGGTGGCTGGACGCACCTGGTCGGGGGAGGCAAAAGTGCGGGCGGCGGTCGCGCGGGATACGCCGGCCAGTCGCGCGACGTCTTTCAGGTCAGTCATGTTTACTCGCTTGAGATCGATCTCATTGGCGAGGACAGTAACGGCGGAATGTGGCAGGAAGGTGGTGGGGAGATGACGATTTGATGGCAGCCAGGCCTGGGCACGCTCTTACGAAAACCAATTCACCTCACGGCCCCACCCCCGTAGCAGCTGCCGAGCGCAAGCGAGGCTGCGTCGGGCGCGCTGCCGATTCA
>NZ_FOZO01000025.1:0-82416 GCF_900116055.1 Pseudomonas sp. NFACC42-2 | reverse complement strand
TCCGAAACCCCATTTGCGAGAGCAGATGGGGTTTTGTTTTGCGCGCTCGAAAAGTGCGAAGAGGCGCCTCGGGAGGGTCTTCAGTGCTAAAGTCCGGCCTTTCTATGCAATGACCCTGCGCATGGCTATCATGCGTGCCTCATTGTGAGGCGATACTTGCATGCTGACGTTGTTAGAACTTCTAAAAGATGGCCGATTCCATTCCGGAGAAGCACTTGGCGCAGCCCTGGGCGTTAGTCGCAGTGCTGTCTGGAAGCAGCTCCAGCATCTTGAGGCCGAATTGAATCTGCCGGTCCACAAGGTTCGTGGGAGGGGCTATCAGTTAGCCTCGCCGCTGGTTTTTTTGAGTTCCGAGCAGATTGCGCAGCATGCGTCTTCCCTGGCGTGGCCTATCCATATCTACAACTCTATCGACTCGACAAATGCCGAGGCTCTGCGCCTTGTTGGGGTTGAGCGGGCGGCGCCGTACCTGGTGCTTGCGGAGCAGCAAACGGCGGGAAGAGGGCGACGTGGTCGAAAGTGGGTCAGTCCATTCGCTCAGAACGTGTATTACAGCCTCTTATTGCGTATCGAGAATGGTCCGCGACAGCTGGAAGGCCTGAGCCTCGTGGTTGGCTTAGCGGTCATGCAGGCACTGCGAGAGTCTGGAGTGCGGGGTGCGGCTCTGAAGTGGCCAAACGACGTCCTGGTGGGGCAGAAGAAGATTGCCGGGATTTTGCTGGAGCTCGTAGGGGATCCCGCGGATATTTGCCACGTTGTCCTCGGTATCGGTATTAACGTGAATATGCAGAAGGCTGAAGAGGTTGATCAGCAATGGACGTCAGTGCAATTGGAGACAGGGTCTCCAGTTGATCGCAACTCTCTGGTGGCACGCCTGTGCTTGCAGTTGCAAAGCTACTTGGATCGACACAGGACGCAAGGTTTTTCATCGCTTCGGGATGAGTGGGAAAAAGGTCATGCCTGGCAGGGAAAGGCGGTGTCACTCATAGCGGGCGCCAACCGTGTCGATGGGGTAGTGCTGGGTATCGACGGTCAGGGGGCATTGCGTTTAAGTGTCGGTGGTGTTGAGAAAATATACAGTGGTGGTGAGTTAAGCCTGAGGTTGCGTGATGATTCTTGAGCTCGACTGTGGGAATAGCTTCATCAAGTGGCGCGTACTTGATTTGGATCGGGCGACGGCATCTGCAGAAGGTGTCGCTAGTTCGGATGTTGCATTGATTGAAAGCCTGTCAGTGCTGCCTGGTGTGTTACTGACACATTGCCGGTTGGTGAGTGTTCGTGCTCTGGACGAAACAAAAAACCTGGTTGATGCATTGGTGGAGGCCTTTGGCGTTGCGGTTTCCTGCGCTGTTTCTGCGCGAGAAATGGCTGGGGTGCGCAACGGTTACGAAGATTTCGAGCGTCTTGGTCTTGATCGCTGGTTAGCAATGCTGGGCGGCTTCAAATTGGCGTCGGGCGCATGTCTGGTGCTTGATTTCGGCACGGCTGCTACTGCAGATTTTGTTGCTGGCGATGGAGAGCATTTAGGTGGCTTCATCTGTCCTGGTATGCCCCTCATGCGTAATCAGCTGCGCACGCATACGCGCAAGATACGTTACGACGATGCAGCTGCTGAAAGAGCCTTGGAGTGCCTATCGCCAGGGCATACGACCGTAGAGGCTGTAGAGCGTGGCTGTACGTTGATGCTCAGAGGGTTTGTGCTGACCCAGCTTGAGCTGGCCCGAAGTTATTGGGGTGATAACTTCACTGTATTCCTGACGGGTGGCGATGCTGATTTGGTGAGGGATGCCGTGCCTCAGGCTCGACTCGTTCCTGATTTGATTTTCGTAGGTCTGGCAATGGCGTGCCCTTTATCTTGAGGTGTTTATGCGTTGGCTGTTTTTGCTTTTATTGATCCTGAACGCCTTCTACTACATATGGCATCAGCAAGAGGCGCCGTTGCGTGCTAAAGACGTGACCCCTCTGAGCCTCTATCGGAATACGCAGCAGGATATTCGCCTGCTGAGCGAGTCTTCCGACGCTGTGGTGCGCAAGGATCGGGCTAAGGCATCTGATGCGCAAAATACTTGCTTATACATTGGTGGCTTTGCCGACCAGCGACAGGCGCAATTCCTCGAGCAGCGCCTCACTAGCCTGGATATAAAGGTTAAGGTACAGCTGCTGAGTGCTCCTGATGCGCAAGGTTACTGGCTTCGAGTTGCCCCGGAAAGCCGACGCCTGGCTGACGACCTGCCCTTTGAAAACCTTGCTAAGGAATTCAATGAGTTAAAACATAAAATAATGCTGTGCGAAGGCATTGCAACTCTCGAATAGTTTGCATAGAATGGCGCCCGCTTCGCAGTGAAGACCTTTAAGGTCTAAGGTGCGAAGCGAAGGTCAATGCAGCTAACCTCATATTTTTAATGAGAAAATGCTTGACAGAAGGCCGGCGTGATGTAGAATGCCGGCTCGCTTAGGAGGGGTTCCCGAGCGGCCAAAGGGATCAGACTGTAAATCTGACGTCTACGACTTCGAAGGTTCGAATCCTTCCCCCTCCACCATTTTAGCGTGAGCTGCAAGCTCCGCGGGTATAGTTTAGTGGTAGAACCTCAGCCTTCCAAGCTGATGATGCGGGTTCGATTCCCGCTACCCGCTCCAAGTTTGCAGGTTGTGCACGGTGTTTCGCTCTTGTAGCTCAGTTGGTAGAGCACACCCTTGGTAAGGGTGAGGTCAGCGGTTCAAATCCGCTCAAGAGCTCCATATAACAAGGCAGATATGAAAATATCTGCCTTTGTTTTAACGGCTGGCTCGGCTTGATGGTGTTCAGATCGCTTGTTGTTGAGTGATTTCAAGTCTTTGGGGGTTGGTTGTTGTAAAGTCTTTTTCGGGTCTGCATAATGGTCGGCCTGATTTTGTTTTAGGTCAGTAGCTCAATTGGCAGAGCGACGGTCTCCAAAACCGTAGGTTGGGGGTTCGATTCCCTCCTGACCTGCCAGATTCACGTGGTGTGTCTGGCTTTCTTTTCACAGGATCTTCATAGATGACTCCTAAGGCTGAAGCTCAAAGCTCTCGTTTCGATCTCGTCAAGTGGCTTGCAGTAGTCGCTTTGGTGGTCGTGGGCGTTGTTGGCAACCAGTACTATTCTGCTTCGCCGATCCTGTACCGCGTTCTCGTTTTGCTCGCCCTTGCTGCTGTAGCTGCCTTTGTAGGCCTGCAGACTGCCAAAGGCAAGTCTTTCGCGGTCCTGGTAAAGGAAGCTCGCACCGAGATTCGTAAAGTCGTTTGGCCAACTCGCCAAGAAACCACGCAGACCACGTTGATTGTTGTGGCTGTTGTTCTGGTTATGGCGTTGCTGTTGTGGGGGCTTGATTCCCTGCTCGGCTGGCTTGTTTCCTTGATTGTTGGCTAAGGGTGTCCCGTGGCTAAGCGTTGGTACGTTGTGCATGCTTACTCGGGTTACGAGAAGCATGTTATGCGCTCTTTGCTGGAGCGCGTAAAGCTGGCAGGCATGGAAGATGGCTTCGGCGAAATTCTGGTTCCCACTGAAGAAGTGGTTGAAATGCGGAATGGTCAGAAGCGCAAGAGTGAGCGCAAGTTCTTTCCTGGCTACGTGCTGGTACAGATGGACATGAATGAAGGTACTTGGCACTTGGTCAAGGACACTCCTCGTGTTATGGGCTTCATCGGCGGTACTGCTGATAAGCCTGCTCCGATCACTGACAAAGAGGCAGAAGCAATTCTGCGTCGCGTCGCCGACGGTAGCGACAAGCCCAAGCCGAAGACGTTGTTCGAGCCGGGTGAGGTTGTTCGTGTCACAGATGGTCCGTTTGCTGATTTCAACGGGACTGTCGAAGAGGTTAACTACGAAAAGAGCCGGATCCAGGTCGCGGTGCTCATTTTCGGTCGCTCTACTCCGGTAGAGTTGGAATTCAGCCAGGTCGAGAAGGTCTAGCTGAGTAAGCATCCCAACCCCGCAGCCTTAGGCTGTGGGGTTTTGTCGTCACTGGGATAAACGCGCAAGTAACCGGGGAGCCTTTCGAGGCGCTTGAACCCGTAATTGGAGTGCCTCATGGCCAAGAAGATTACCGCTTACATCAAGCTGCAAGTGAAGGCCGCTCAGGCCAACCCAAGCCCACCTGTTGGTCCAGCTCTGGGTCAGCATGGCGTGAACATCATGGAATTCTGCAAGGCTTTCAACGCCCGTACTCAGGGTCTTGAGCCAGGTCTGCCGACTCCAGTGATCATCACTGTATACAGCGACCGTAGCTTCACTTTCGAAACCAAGTCGACCCCGGCTTCGGTTCTGCTGAAGAAGGCTGCTGGTCTGACTAGCGGTTCCGCTCGTCCTAACACCGTTAAGGTTGGCACCGTAACTCGTGCTCAGCTGGAAGAAATCGCGAAAACCAAAAACGCGGATCTGACTGCAGCTGATATGGATGCAGCCGTGCGTACCATCGCCGGTTCTGCTCGTAGCATGGGCCTTAACGTGGAGGGTGTGTAATGGCTAAGCTGACCAAGCGCCAAAAGGCTATCGCCGGCAAAATCGAAGCGGGCAAGTCCTACAATTTTGTAGACGCTGCTGCTCTGCTGACCGAGCTGTCGACCGTCAAGTTCAGCGAGTCCGTTGACGTTGCTGTAAACCTGGGTGTTGACCCACGTAAATCTGACCAGGTCGTTCGTAGCGCTACTGTGCTGCCACACGGTACTGGTAAGACTGTTCGTGTAGCTGTCTTCACTCAAGGCCCGGCAGCTGAAGCTGCTCTGGCCGCCGGCGCTGACCGCGTTGGTATGGACGACCTGGCTGCCGAAATGAAAGGCGGCGACCTGAACTACGACGTAGTTATTGCTTCCCCGGACGCAATGCGTGTTGTAGGCCAGTTGGGTCAGATCCTGGGCCCGCGTGGCCTGATGCCTAACCCTAAGGTTGGCACCGTAACGCCAGACGTAGCTACCGCGGTTAAAAACGCCAAGGCTGGTCAGGTTCGTTATCGTACCGACAAAAACGGCATCATTCACACCTCCGTTGGCAAAGTCGGCTTCGACGCCGTCAAGCTGAAGGAAAACGTTGAAGCCCTGATCGCCGATCTGAAGCGTATCAAGCCAGCTTCCTCGAAAGGTATCTACGTCAAGCGCGTTACCCTGAGCACCACCATGGGCCCAGGTCTGGTCATCGACCAAGGCTCGCTGGACGTATAAGACACAAATTGGCGTAAGCGATTGCGCCAATTGAAAGATTGGGGTCCCTGCCTGGCGGGGGCTATCCAAGACCGTAGGCGACGCAAGTCTTAAACCAACAAGCCTACGCAGATGGTGCTCCCGGTTCCTTACCGAATCAGACACCAAAACGACATCCGGCTCCGGCCAGATGAAACGGTAACAAGCAGGAGTTAAACCCGTGGCAATTAATCTCGAAGACAAGAAGGCCATCGTCGCTGAAGTCAACGAGGCTGCCAAAGCTGCTCTGTCCGCTGTCGTGGCTGATGCCCGTGGTGTGACAGTAGGCGCTATGACCGGACTCCGTAAAGAGGCTCGTGAAGCTGGCGTATACGTACGTGTTGTACGTAACACCCTGCTCAAGCGCGCTGTTGCTGACACTGAATACAGTGTCCTCAATGACGTGTTCACCGGCCCGACTCTGATTGCTTTCTCCAAGGATCATCCAGGCGCTGCTGCCCGTTTGTTCAAAGAGTTCGCTAAGAGTCAGGATAAGTTCGAGATCAAGGCAGCTGCGTTCGAGGGCAAGTTCCTCGCAGCTAACCAAATCGACGTACTGGCAACACTGCCGACCCGCAACGAAGCCATTTCGCAGCTGATGAGCGTGATTCAAGGCGCTACCAGCAAGCTGGCTCGTACTCTGGCTGCAGTTCGCGAGCAAAAAGAAGCTGCCGCAGCCTAAGGCTGAGCAACTTTTCTCGCGTATTTTTGTTTATTTCGATGGCCGCGTAGGCCGTCCCCCAATTCAGGAAATACAGCAATGTCTATCTCCCAAGACGATATCCTCAACGCCGTAGCTGAAATGTCGGTTCTGCAGGTTGTTGAGCTGATCAAAGCTTTCGAAGAAAAATTCGGCGTTTCCGCTGCCGCTGCTTCCGCTGGCCCAGCTGCTGCTGCTGCCGTTGTTGAAGAGCAAACCGAATTCAACGTCATGCTGACCGAAGCTGGCGAGAAGAAAGTAAACGTGATCAAGGCAGTACGTGAACTGACCGGTCTGGGCCTGAAAGAAGCCAAGGCTGTAGTTGACGGCGCTCCTGCCATGGTTCTGGAAGCTGTTGCCAAAGAAGCAGCTGACAAAGCCAAAGCTACTCTGGAAGAAGCAGGCGCTAAAGTCGAGCTGAAGTAAGCATCGACCTTGCGTCTCCAGCCCAAGCGTTAAGCTGAAGGCTGATGGCTGGTGGCTCTTGCCACCGGCCTTTTTCCGTTCTTGGCTGTCGACTCGGTCGCCGCCATTAACGCGCTGTAGCCACCCGATGCGGTGGTGCAAACCATGGGGTTTGCAAGATTTTCTGGCTGCTCCCGTCGGGAGGGCCAAACAAGCAGGTGACCAAGCTGGGGAACGCTGATGGCTTACTCATATACTGAGAAAAAACGTATCCGCAAGGACTTTAGCAAGTTGCCGGACGTCATGGATGTCCCGTACCTTCTGGCTATCCAGCTGGATTCGTATCGTGAATTCTTGCAGGCGGGAGCGACCAAAGATCAGTTCCGCGACGTGGGCCTGCATGCGGCCTTCAAATCCGTTTTCCCGATCATCAGCTACTCCGGCAATGCTGCGCTGGAGTACGTCGGTTATCGCCTGGGCGAACCGGCATTTGATGTCAAAGAATGCGTGTTGCGCGGTGTTACGTACGCCGTACCTTTGCGGGTAAAAGTCCGTCTGATCATTTTCGACAAAGAGTCGTCGAACAAAGCGATCAAGGACATCAAAGAGCAAGAAGTCTACATGGGCGAAATCCCATTGATGACTGAGAACGGTACCTTCGTTATCAACGGTACCGAGCGCGTTATCGTTTCCCAGCTGCACCGTTCCCCGGGCGTGTTCTTCGACCACGACCGCGGCAAGACGCACAGCTCCGGCAAGCTCCTGTACTCCGCGCGGATCATTCCGTACCGCGGTTCGTGGTTGGACTTCGAGTTCGATCCGAAAGACTGCGTGTTCGTGCGTATCGACCGTCGTCGCAAGCTGCCGGCCTCGGTACTGCTGCGCGCGCTCGGCTACACCACTGAGCAAGTCCTGGATGCGTTCTACACCACCAACGTATTCAGCCTGAAGGATGAAACCCTCAAGCTGGAGCTGATCGCTTCGCGTCTGCGTGGTGAAATTGCGGTCCTGGACATTCAGGATGAAAAGGGCAAGGTCATCGTTGAGGCTGGCCGTCGTATCACTGCGCGCCACATCAACCAGATCGAAAAAGCGGGTATCAAAGAGCTGGAAGTTCCCCTGGACTATGTCCTGGGCCGTACTACCGCGAAGGTCATCGTTCACCCGGCTACAGGCGAAATCCTGGCTGAGTGCAACACCGAGCTGAACACCGAGATCCTGGCCAAAATCGCCAAGGCGCAGGTTGTTCGCATCGAGACCCTGTACACCAACGATATCGACTGCGGTCCGTTCGTCTCCGACACCCTGAAGATCGACTCCACCAGCAACCAATTGGAAGCGCTGGTAGAAATCTATCGCATGATGCGTCCTGGCGAGCCACCGACCAAAGACGCTGCAGAAACCCTGTTCAACAACCTGTTCTTCAGCCCTGAGCGCTACGACCTGTCCGCGGTCGGCCGGATGAAGTTCAACCGTCGTATCGGTCGCACCGAGATCGAAGGTTCGGGCGTGCTGTGCAAGGAAGACATCGTTGCGGTCCTCAAGACTCTGGTCGACATCCGTAACGGCAAAGGCATCGTCGATGACATCGACCACCTGGGTAACCGTCGTGTTCGCTGCGTAGGCGAAATGGCCGAGAACCAGTTCCGCGTTGGCCTGGTGCGTGTTGAGCGTGCGGTCAAAGAGCGTCTGTCGATGGCTGAAAGCGAAGGCCTGATGCCGCAAGACCTGATCAACGCCAAGCCAGTGGCTGCGGCGGTGAAAGAGTTCTTCGGTTCCAGCCAGCTCTCGCAGTTCATGGACCAGAACAACCCGCTTTCCGAGATCACCCACAAGCGCCGTGTTTCCGCGCTGGGCCCGGGCGGTCTGACCCGTGAGCGTGCAGGCTTTGAAGTGCGTGACGTACACCCGACTCACTACGGTCGTGTATGCCCAATCGAAACGCCGGAAGGCCCGAACATCGGTCTGATCAACTCCCTGGCCGCCTATGCGCGCACCAACCAGTACGGCTTCCTTGAGAGCCCGTACCGTGTGGTGAAAGACGCCCTGGTCACCGACGAGATCGTGTTCCTGTCCGCCATCGAAGAAGCTGATCACGTGATCGCTCAGGCTTCGGCCACGATGAACGACAAGAAGGTCCTGATCGACGAGCTGGTAGCTGTTCGTCACCTGAACGAGTTCACCGTCAAGGCGCCGGAAGACGTCACCTTGATGGACGTATCGCCGAAGCAGGTAGTTTCGGTCGCCGCGTCGCTGATCCCGTTCCTGGAACACGATGACGCCAACCGTGCGTTGATGGGTTCCAACATGCAGCGTCAAGCTGTACCGACCCTGCGTGCCGACAAGCCGCTGGTAGGTACCGGCATGGAGCGTAACGTAGCCCGTGACTCCGGCGTTTGCGTCGTGGCTCGTCGTGGCGGCGTGATCGACTCCGTTGATGCCAGCCGTATCGTGGTTCGTGTTGCTGATGACGAAGTTGAAACCGGTGAAGCCGGTGTCGACATCTACAACCTGACCAAATACACCCGCTCGAACCAGAACACTTGCATCAACCAGCGTCCGCTGGTGCGCAAGGGTGATCGCGTTCAGCGTAGCGACATCATGGCTGACGGTCCGTCCACCGATATGGGTGAGCTGGCTCTGGGTCAGAACATGCGCATCGCGTTCATGGCATGGAACGGCTTCAACTTCGAAGACTCCATCTGCCTGTCCGAGCGTGTGGTTCAAGAAGATCGCTTTACCACGATCCACATTCAGGAACTGACCTGTGTGGCGCGTGACACCAAGCTTGGGCCAGAGGAAATCACTGCAGACATCCCGAACGTGGGTGAAGCTGCACTGAACAAGCTGGACGAAGCCGGTATCGTTTACGTAGGTGCTGAAGTGGGTGCGGGCGACATCCTGGTTGGTAAGGTCACTCCGAAAGGCGAGACCCAACTGACTCCGGAGGAGAAGCTGCTGCGTGCCATCTTCGGTGAAAAAGCCAGCGACGTTAAAGACACCTCCCTGCGTGTACCTACCGGTACCAAGGGTACTGTCATCGACGTACAGGTCTTCACCCGTGACGGCGTCGAGCGTGATGCTCGTGCACTGTCCATCGAGAAGACCCAGCTCGACGAGATCCGCAAGGACCTCAACGAAGAGTTCCGTATCGTTGAAGGCGCGACCTTCGAACGTCTGCGTTCCGCCCTGGTAGGCCACAAGGCTGAAGGCGGCGCAGGTCTGAAGAAAGGTCAGGACATCACCGACGAAATCCTCGACGGTCTTGAGCACGGCCAGTGGTTCAAACTGCGCATGGCTGAAGATGCTCTTAACGAGCAGCTCGAGAAGGCCCAGGCCTATATCGTTGATCGTCGCCGTCTGCTGGACGACAAGTTCGAAGACAAGAAGCGCAAACTGCAGCAGGGCGATGACCTGGCTCCAGGCGTGCTGAAAATCGTCAAGGTTTACCTGGCAATCCGTCGCCGCATCCAGCCGGGCGACAAGATGGCCGGTCGTCACGGTAACAAAGGTGTGGTCTCTGTGATCATGCCGGTTGAAGACATGCCGCACGATGCCAATGGCACCCCGGTCGACGTCGTCCTCAACCCATTGGGCGTACCTTCGCGTATGAACGTTGGTCAGATCCTTGAAACCCACCTTGGCCTAGCGGCTAAAGGTCTGGGCGAGAAGATCAATCGTATGATCGAAGAGCAGCGCAAGGTTGCTGACCTGCGTAAGTTCCTGCACGAGATCTACAACGAGATCGGCGGTCGTAAGGAAGAGCTGGATACCTTCTCCGACCAGGAAATCCTGGATCTGGCGAAGAACCTGCGCGGTGGCGTTCCAATGGCGACCCCGGTGTTCGACGGTGCCAAGGAAAGCGAAATCAAGGCCATGCTGAAACTGGCAGACCTGCCAGAAAGCGGCCAGATGCAGCTGTTCGACGGCCGTACCGGCAACAAGTTCGAGCGCCCGGTTACTGTTGGCTACATGTACATGCTGAAGCTGAACCACTTGGTAGACGACAAGATGCACGCTCGTTCTACCGGTTCGTACAGCCTGGTTACCCAGCAGCCGCTGGGTGGTAAGGCTCAGTTCGGTGGTCAGCGTTTCGGGGAGATGGAGGTCTGGGCACTGGAAGCATACGGTGCCGCTTACACTCTGCAAGAAATGCTCACAGTGAAGTCGGACGATGTGAACGGTCGTACCAAGATGTACAAAAACATCGTGGATGGCGATCACCGTATGGAGCCGGGCATGCCCGAGTCCTTCAACGTGTTGATCAAAGAAATTCGTTCCCTCGGCATCGATATCGATCTGGAAACCGAATAACACGTGACGCGAATCGAGAGCGGGGCTGTTTAGCCCGCTCTCTGCTCCGCCAGGAGGAAAGGCCTTGAAAGACCTACTGAATTTGCTGAAAAACCAGGGTCAAGTCGAAGAGTTCGACGCCATCCGTATTGGATTGGCATCGCCTGAGATGATCCGTTCGTGGTCGTTCGGTGAAGTTAAAAAGCCGGAAACCATCAACTACCGTACGTTCAAACCTGAGCGTGACGGCCTGTTCTGCGCCAAGATCTTTGGCCCGGTAAAGGATTACGAGTGCCTGTGCGGTAAGTACAAGCGCTTGAAGCACCGTGGTGTGATCTGCGAGAAGTGTGGCGTTGAAGTTGCACTGGCCAAGGTTCGTCGTGAGCGCATGGCGCACATCGAGCTGGCTTCGCCGGTTGCCCACATCTGGTTCCTGAAATCGCTGCCGTCCCGTATCGGCTTGCTGATGGACATGACCCTGCGTGATATCGAACGCGTTCTCTACTTCGAGAGCTATGTCGTTATCGATCCAGGCATGACTACCCTTGAAAAAGGCCAGTTGCTGAACGACGAGCAGTACTTCGAAGCGCTGGAAGAGTTCGGTGATGATTTCGACGCCCGCATGGGTGCCGAAGCTGTCCGCGAACTGCTGCACGCTATCGACCTGGAACACGAGATTGGTCGTCTGCGCGAAGAAATTCCGCAAACCAACTCCGAAACCAAGATCAAGAAACTGTCCAAGCGTCTGAAGTTGATGGAAGCCTTCCAGGGTTCCGGCAACCTGCCAGAGTGGATGGTGCTGACCGTTCTGCCGGTTCTGCCGCCAGATCTGCGTCCGCTGGTGCCGTTGGATGGTGGTCGTTTCGCGACTTCCGACCTCAACGACCTGTACCGCCGTGTGATCAACCGTAACAACCGCTTGAAGCGCCTGCTCGATCTGTCCGCTCCGGACATCATCGTGCGCAACGAAAAGCGTATGTTGCAGGAAGCTGTCGATGCCCTGCTCGACAACGGTCGTCGTGGCCGCGCTATCACCGGTTCCAACAAGCGTCCTCTGAAATCCTTGGCTGACATGATCAAGGGTAAGCAAGGTCGTTTCCGTCAGAACTTGCTCGGTAAGCGTGTTGACTACTCTGGTCGTTCGGTAATTACCGTAGGCCCGACCCTGCGTCTGCACCAGTGCGGTCTGCCTAAGAAGATGGCACTTGAGCTGTTCAAGCCATTCATCTTCGGCAAGCTGGAAATGCGCGGTCTCGCGACCACCATCAAAGCGGCCAAGAAAATGGTCGAGCGCGAGCTGCCAGAGGTTTGGGACGTTCTCGCTGAAGTGATTCGCGAACACCCGGTTCTCCTCAACCGTGCACCGACCCTTCACCGTCTGGGTATCCAGGCGTTTGAACCGGTACTGATCGAAGGTAAGGCCATCCAGCTGCACCCTCTGGTCTGTGCTGCGTACAACGCCGACTTCGACGGCGACCAAATGGCCGTGCACGTACCGCTGACACTGGAAGCCCAGTTGGAAGCGCGTGCGTTGATGATGTCGACCAACAACATTCTGTCGCCAGCCAACGGTGAGCCAATCATCGTTCCGTCGCAGGACGTTGTATTGGGTCTGTACTACATGACCCGTGAGGCGATCAACGCCAAAGGCGAAGGTCGTGTATTCGCTGACCTGCAGGAAGTTGACCGTGTGTTCCGTGCCGGCGAAGCCGCACTGCACGCCAAGGTCAAAGTGCGTATCAACGAAACTGTCAACGACCGTGATGGCGGCAGCGTGAGCGGCACCCGTATTGTCGACACCACCGTTGGCCGTGCGCTGTTGTACCAGGTTGTGCCAAAAGGCCTGTCGTACGACGTCGTCAACCTGCCGATGAAGAAAAAGGCGATCTCCAAGCTGATCAACCAATGCTATCGCGTGGTTGGTCTGAAAGAGACCGTGATCTTCGCTGACCAGTTGATGTACACCGGTTTTGCCTATTCGACCATTTCCGGCGTTTCCATCGGTGTTAACGACTTCGTTATCCCTGATGAAAAAGCCCGCATCATCAGTGCTGCTACTGATGAAGTGAAAGAGATCGAAAGCCAGTACGCCTCGGGCCTGGTAACACAGGGCGAGAAGTACAACAAAGTGATCGACCTTTGGTCCAAGGCCAACGACGAAGTGTCCAAGGCGATGATGGCCAACCTCTCGAAAGAGAAAGTTATCGACCGTCACGGTGTCGAAGTTGACCAGGAGTCCTTCAACTCGATGTACATGATGGCCGACTCGGGCGCACGGGGTTCTGCTGCGCAGATCCGTCAGCTCGCCGGTATGCGTGGCCTGATGGCCAAGCCGGACGGCTCCATCATCGAAACGCCGATTACAGCGAACTTCCGTGAAGGTTTGAGCGTACTCCAGTACTTCATCTCCACTCACGGTGCCCGGAAAGGTCTGGCGGATACCGCGTTGAAAACGGCTAACTCCGGTTACCTGACGCGTCGTCTGGTAGACGTTGCGCAAGATCTGGTTGTCACCGAGATCGACTGCGGCACCGAGCACGGCCTGCTGATGACTCCGCACATTGAAGGCGGTGACGTTGTAGAGCCACTGGGTGAGCGCGTATTGGGTCGTGTTATTGCCCGTGACGTATTCAAGCCAGGTACCGAGGAAGTTATTGTTCCTGCCGGCACTTTGGTTGATGAGAAGTGGGTCGAGTTCATCGAACTCAACAGCATCGACGAAGTGATCGTTCGCTCGCCGATCAGCTGCGAAACCCGCTACGGCATTTGCGCCAAGTGCTACGGCCGTGACTTGGCTCGTGGCCACCAGGTGAACATCGGTGAAGCGGTCGGCGTTATTGCCGCCCAGTCCATCGGTGAGCCGGGTACCCAGCTGACCATGCGTACGTTCCACATTGGTGGTGCGGCAAGCCGGACCTCCGCAGCCGACAGCGTTCAGGTGAAGAATGGCGGTACTGTCCGCCTGCACAACCTGAAGCACGTTGAGCGAGTGGACGGTCACCTGGTTGCTGTGTCCCGTTCCGGTGAGCTGGCAATCGCTGATGACTACGGTCGTGAGCGTGAGCGCTACAAGCTGCCGTACGGTGCTGTGATTTCGGTTAAAGAGGGTGACAAGGTCGACGCTGGCGCAATCGTGGCCAAGTGGGATCCGCACACTCACCCAATCGTTACCGAAATGAAAGGTACCGTGACCTACGTGGGCATGGAAGAAGGTATTACGATCAAGCGTCAGACTGACGAATTGACCGGTATGACCAACATTGAAGTACTCGACGCGAAAGATCGTCCAGCTGCCGGTAAAGACATCCGTCCTGCCGTGAAGATGGTCGATGACAACGGCAAGGATCTGTTGCTGCCAGGCACTGACGTAATCGCTCAGTACTTCCTGCCAGCCAACGCCCTGGTCGGTGTAGCGGACGGTGCGAAGATCGCGATCGGTGATGTTATCGCGCGTATCCCGCAAGAAACTTCGAAGACCCGTGACATCACCGGTGGTTTGCCGCGTGTTGCCGACTTGTTCGAAGCTCGTCGTCCGAAAGAAGCGTCGATTCTGGCTGAAGTCAGCGGCACCATCGCGTTCGGTAAAGAAACCAAGGGCAAGCGCCGTCTGGTTATTACCCCGAACGACGGTACCGATCCGTACGAAGAGCTGATTCCAAAGTGGCGTCACCTGAACGTGTTCGAAGGCGAACAGGTAAACCGCGGCGAAGTGATCTCCGACGGCCCGAGCGATCCACACGACATCCTGCGTCTGCTGGGTGTGAGTGCGCTGGCCAAGTACATCGTCAACGAGATCCAGGACGTTTACCGCCTGCAAGGCGTGAAGATCAACGATAAGCACATCGAGACCATCCTGCGTCAGATGCTGCGTAAAGTTGAGATCGCTGAATCCGGCGATTCCAGTTTCATCAAGGGCGACCAGATGGAACTGACTCACGTGCTGGTGGAAAACGAGCGTCTGGCTGGCGACGAGAAATTCGTTTCCAAGTTCACTCGCGTACTGCTGGGTATCACCAAGGCGTCGTTGTCCACTGAGTCGTTCATCTCGGCGGCCTCCTTCCAGGAGACCACTCGCGTACTGACCGAAGCAGCGGTAACCGGCAAGCGCGATTACCTGCGCGGCCTGAAAGAGAACGTGGTCGTGGGTCGTCTGATCCCGGCTGGTACCGGTTTGGCTTACCACAGCGAGCGTAAGCGTCGCCGTGATGCTGACAAGCCGTTGCGCGTCAGCGCCAGTGAAGTGGAAGCTGCACTGACCGAAGCACTGAACTCAAGCGGTAACTGAGTTCTGCGGTAAATAAGTCTGGGCCCTGGCAGCCCCATTCGTCGGATCAAGGCAGTTTTGCCCGGGTTCGACGGGAGGGGAGGTCGGGGCCTTGCCTTGACTGGGGGCAAGATCCTCTTTAGACTCTTGTACCCCTAAATTTGGCGGGAATTCGTTCCTGCCATTTTGCTTTTCTTGCAAGACAATAGCGTCGCAAGACAACAGTGGAGCTAGTAGATGGCAACTATCAACCAGCTGGTACGTCAGCCGCGTAAGCGTATCGTCGAGAAATCCGACGTGCCTGCGCTGCAGAACTGCCCGCAACGTCGTGGCGTATGCACCCGTGTGTATACCACCACGCCGAAAAAACCTAACTCGGCACTGCGTAAAGTATGCCGTGTGCGCCTGACCAACGGTTTCGAGGTTTCCTCGTACATCGGCGGTGAAGGCCACAACCTGCAAGAGCACAGCGTGGTACTGATCCGCGGCGGTCGTGTAAAAGACTTGCCAGGTGTTCGTTATCACACCGTACGCGGCTCCTTGGATACTTCCGGCGTTAAAGGTCGTAACCAGGGTCGTTCGAAGTACGGTACCAAGAAGCCTAAGTAGTAGCGGCTTTTTGTAAAACTGAATCATCTTATTTTCTGAGTCGATAAGAGTAAGGTCGGAGGCGTCCCGAAAGGGCACCGATTCCGAGCGAACCTGAAGACCGTTTGAGGGCTTATCCATGCCAAGAAGACGCGTAGCAGCCAAGCGCGAAGTGCTTGACGATCCAAAATACGGAAGCCAAATTCTGGCCAAGTTCATGAACCACGTGATGGAAAGCGGCAAGAAAGCCGTTGCCGAACGTATCGTTTATGGCGCGCTGGAAAAGGTTAAAGAACGCAAGAACAGCGACCCCCTGGAAATCTTCGAGAAAGCTCTCGACGCCATCGCTCCGCTGGTCGAAGTGAAGTCGCGCCGTGTAGGCGGTGCTACTTACCAGGTTCCGGTTGAAGTTCGTCCGTCCCGTCGTAACGCTCTGGCAATGCGCTGGTTGGTAGACTTCGCCCGTAAGCGCGGCGAGAAGTCTATGGCTCTGCGTTTGGCCGGCGAACTGTTGGACGCTGCTGAAGGTAAAGGTGCTGCTGTTAAGAAGCGTGAAGACGTGCACCGTATGGCTGAAGCTAACAAAGCTTTCTCGCACTACCGCTTCTAATCTTAGCTTCACTAATTTTGCGAGGGCTTTATGGCTCGTACTACTCCGATTAGCCGCTACCGTAACATCGGTATCGTTGCTCACGTGGATGCTGGTAAAACCACCACCACCGAGCGCGTACTGTTTTACACCGGCAAAAGTCACAAAATGGGCGAGGTGCATGATGGCGCCGCGACCACAGACTGGATGGTTCAGGAGCAGGAGCGTGGTATTACCATTACTTCTGCTGCTATTACCGCCTTCTGGAAAGGTTCCGAGAAGCAGTACAAAGATGAGCATCGCTTCAACGTTATCGATACCCCAGGCCACGTAGACTTCACTATTGAAGTTGAGCGTTCCCTGCGCGTACTCGACGGCGCTGTCGTTGTGTTCTGCGGTACCTCGGGTGTCGAGCCTCAGTCGGAAACCGTATGGCGTCAAGCCAACAAATACGGCGTTCCACGTCTTGTTTATGTAAACAAGATGGACCGTGCTGGTGCCAACTTCCTGCGCGTGATCGGTCAGATCAAGCAGCGTCTGGGTCATACTCCGGTGCCAATCCAATTGGCTATCGGTTCCGAAGACAACTTCCAGGGTCAGATCGATCTGATCAACATGGAAGCGGTCTATTGGAATGACGCTGACAAAGGTATGGTTCCTGTTCGCAAGCCTATCCCTGCAGAATTGCAGGAACTGGCTGACGAGTGGCGCAACAACATGGTTGAGGCTGCCGCCGAAGCCAGCGAAGAGCTGATGAACAAGTACCTCGAAGGTGAAGAACTCACCAACGTGGAAATCAAGGCTGCTCTGCGTCAGCGTACTATCGCTGGTGAGATCGTCTTGGCTGTTTGCGGTTCTTCCTTCAAGAACAAGGGTGTTCCCCTGGTTCTCGACGCCGTGATCGACTACCTGCCTGCTCCTACCGACATTCCTGCTATCAAGGGTACCAACCCTGATAACGAGGAAGAAGAGATGGAGCGTCATGCTGACGACAGCGAGCCGTTCTCGGCTCTGGCGTTCAAGATCGCTACCGACCCATTCGTGGGTACTCTGACCTTCGTCCGCGTTTACTCGGGCGTGTTGGCCTCCGGCGACGGCGTGATCAACTCGGTCAAAGGCAAGAAAGAGCGTGTGGGTCGTATGGTGCAAATGCACGCAAACGCCCGTGAAGAGATCAAGGAAGTGCGCGCTGGTGACATCGCGGCCTTGATCGGCATGAAGGACGTCACCACTGGTGAGACTTTGTGCGACGCTGCCAAGCCAATCATCCTGGTTCGCATGGACTTCCCGGAGCCGGTTATTTCGGTTGCCGTAGAGCCTAAGACCAAGGATGACCAGGAAAAAATGGGTATCGCTCTGGGCAAGCTTGCTCAGGAAGATCCATCTTTCCGCGTCAAAACTGATGAAGAGACTGGTCAAACGATCATCTCTGGCATGGGCGAGTTGCACCTGGACATCCTGGTTGACCGGATGCGCCGTGAGTTCAACGTCGAAGCCAACATCGGTAAGCCTCAGGTTTCCTATCGTGAGCGCATCACGAAAAACTGTGAAATCGAAGGCAAGTTCGTTCGTCAGTCCGGCGGTCGTGGTCAGTTCGGTCACTGCTGGATCCGTTTTGCTCCTGCTGACGAAGGTCAGGAAGGTCTGCAATTCGTGAACGAAGTAGTGGGTGGTGTTGTTCCTAAGGAATACATCCCTGCTATCCAGAAGGGTATCGAAGAGCAGATGAAGAACGGTGTTGTTGCCGGCTATCCGCTGATCGGCCTGAAAGCAACCGTTTTTGACGGTTCTTACCACGACGTCGACTCCAACGAGATGGCGTTTAAGGTGGCTGCTTCCATGGCAACCAAGCAACTGGCCCAGAAGGGCGGTGGTGAGTTGCTTGAGCCAATCATGGCGGTAGAAGTTGTTACACCTGAAGACTATATGGGTGATGTCATGGGCGACCTCAACCGTCGTCGCGGCATGATCTTGGGTATGGAAGACACGGTTTCCGGCAAAGTGATTCGCGCCGAGGTTCCGTTGGGTGAGATGTTCGGTTATGCGACCGACGTTCGTTCCATGTCCCAGGGTCGCGCAAGCTACTCTATGGAATTCAAAAAATACAACACAGCTCCGGCGCACATCGCTGAAACTGTATCCAAAAAACAAGGCTGATTCAGTCCTTTAGGCAAGGAGTTAATTGTCGTGGCTAAAGAAAAATTTGATCGTTCCCTACCGCACGTCAACGTTGGCACTATCGGTCACGTTGACCACGGTAAAACCACTCTGACCGCAGCTCTGACTCGCGTCTGCTCCGAGGTTTTCGGTTCTGCAGTCGTTGATTTCGATAAAATCGACAGCGCTCCAGAAGAAAAAGCTCGTGGTATCACCATCAACACCGCGCACGTCGAGTACAACTCGAAGATCCGTCACTACGCTCACGTTGACTGCCCAGGTCACGCTGACTATGTGAAGAACATGATCACTGGTGCTGCCCAGATGGACGGCGCGATCCTGGTTTGCTCGGCCGCTGATGGTCCGATGCCACAAACCCGTGAGCACATCCTGCTGTCCCGTCAGGTAGGCGTTCCGTACATCGTGGTTTTCCTGAACAAGGCTGACCTGGTAGACGACGCTGAGCTGCTGGAACTGGTTGAGATGGAAGTGCGCGATCTGCTGAGCACTTACGACTTCCCAGGCGACGACACTCCGATCATCATCGGTTCTGCTCGTATGGCGCTGGAAGGCAAAGACGATAACGAAATGGGCACCACTGCCGTTCGTAAACTGGTTGAAACCCTGGACAGCTACATCCCAGAACCAGTTCGTCTGACCGACAAGCCGTTCCTGATGCCAATCGAAGACGTATTCTCGATCTCCGGTCGTGGTACTGTTGTGACTGGTCGTATCGAGCGCGGTATCGTTCGCGTTCAAGATGCTCTGGAAATCGTTGGTCTGCGTGACACTACCAACACTGTCTGCACTGGTGTTGAAATGTTCCGCAAGCTGCTCGACGAAGGTCGTGCTGGCGAGAACTGCGGCGTTCTGCTGCGTGGTACCAAGCGTGACGACGTTGAGCGTGGCCAGGTTCTGGTTAAGCCAGGTTCGGTTAAGCCGCACACCAAGTTCACCGCAGAAGTTTACGTTCTGAGCAAGGAAGAAGGCGGTCGTCACACTCCGTTCTTCAAAGGCTACCGTCCACAGTTCTACTTCCGTACTACTGACGTGACTGGTAACTGCCAGCTGCCAGAAGGCGTTGAAATGGTAATGCCAGGCGATAACATCCAAATGGAAGTTACCCTGATCAAGACCATCGCAATGGAAGACGGTCTGCGCTTCGCTATCCGTGAAGGCGGCCGTACCGTTGGTGCTGGTGTTGTAGCTAAAATCATCGAGTAAGCGTCTCTTCTGAGATAGCTTCGATGCTTTGAAAAGCCCCCGCTCAGCGGGGGCTTTTTTATTGGGTTGACACCTATCTAGGGCGTCTATAGAATTGCGCCTCCTTTTAACGGGCGTATTGCGCTCGCTGGGAATAGCAGCCGGAGTCTGAAATCCAATGCAAAATCAGCAAATCCGTATCAGGTTGAAGGCTTTTGACCATCGCCTGATCGACCAATCCACCCAGGAAATCGTGGAAACCGCGAAACGTACTGGTGCTCAAGTGCGTGGTCCAATTCCACTGCCTACCCGTAAAGAGCGGTTCACCGTTCTGGTCTCCCCGCACGTCAACAAAGACGCGCGTGACCAGTACGAGATCCGTACTCATAAGCGCGTACTGGACATCGTCCAGCCAACGGATAAAACCGTTGATGCTCTTATGAAGCTCGATCTGGCGGCCGGTGTGGAAGTACAGATCAGCCTCGGCTAAGACTTGGGTCTTAGTCGTGTAACGCTCTGAAATGGGCGGCCATAGCGGGTGAAAGCCCCGTACACTCATGAGGTTTACAACATGACTATTGGTGTAGTCGGTCGTAAATGCGGTATGACCCGTATTTTCACCGAAGAAGGTGTCTCCATTCCGGTTACGGTCATTGAGATCGAGCCGAATCGCGTCACCCAGTTCAAAACTGAAGAAACCGATGGCTATCGTGCAGTGCAAGTCACTGTCGGCGAGCGTCGCGCTTCGCGTGTGACTGCTGCTCAAGCAGGTCACTTCGCTAAAGCAAACGTTGCAGCTGGTCGTACTGTCATGGAGTTCCGTCTTGAAGAAGGCGACTACCAGGCTGGCGATCTGATCAACGCTGAAATCTTCGCTGCTGGTCAACTGGTTGATGTAACCGGTCAGTCCAAAGGTAAAGGCTTCCAGGGTACGATCAAGCGTTGGAATTTCCGTGGTCAAGACAACACTCACGGTAACTCCGTTTCCCACCGCGTCCCGGGCTCTATTGGCCAGTGCCAGACTCCTGGTCGTGTATTCAAGGGCAAAAAAATGTCCGGTCATATGGGCGCTGAGCGCGTGACCGTGCAGTCCCTCGAAGTAGTGCGCGTCGACGCTGAACGCAATCTGTTGTTGGTCAAGGGTGCTGTTCCTGGCGCTACTGGCGGCAACCTGGTTGTACGTCCAGCGGCCAAGGCTCGCGGTTAAGGGGAAGCTGACATGCAATTAAATGTAAATGACGCTCAAGCGATCGAAGTTTCCGAACTGACATTTGGCGGCGAATTCAACGAGACGCTGGTTCACCAAGCAGTCGTGGCCTACATGGCCGGCGGCCGTCAAGGTAGCAAGCAGCAAAAGACCCGTTCCGACGTTCGTGGTGGCGGTAAGCGCCCTTGGCGTCAGAAAGGTACTGGCCGTGCTCGTGCCGGTACTATCCGTAGCCCAATCTGGCGCGGCGGCGGTACCACTTTCGCAGCTCGTCCGCAGGATCACTCTCAGAAGCTCAACAAGAAGATGTATCGCGCAGCACTGCGCTCCATCCTTGCTGAACTCGTGCGTACTGATCGCCTGGTCGTGGTTCAGGACTTCGCTGTTGAAAGTCCAAAAACCAAAGATCTGCTGGGCAAACTGAACAACATGAGCCTGACCGACGTTTTGATCGTGTCTGAAGCCGTTGATCAGAACCTGTACCTGGCTGCTCGTAACCTGCCACACGTTGATGTACGTGACGTGCAAGGTTCCGATCCAGTTAGTCTGATCGCATACGACAAGGTGTTGATCACCGTGTCGGCCGTGAAGAAATTCGAGGAGCTGCTGGGATGAACCAGGAACGCGTATTTAAAGTTCTGCTTGGCCCGCACGTTTCCGAAAAGGCTACGGTTCTGGCTGACAAGAAAGGCCAGTTCGTTTTCAAGGTTGCAACTGACGCAACCAAGCTGGAAATCAAGAAGGCCGTCGAAAGCCTGTTCAGCGTGAAAGTTGAGCGTGTTACTACCCTGAATGTTCTGGGTAAGAGCAAGCGCACTGCTCGCGGTCTGGGCAAGCGTAATGACTGGAAGAAGGCAGTTATCTCCCTTCAGCCAGGCCAAGATCTCGATTTCAGCAGCAGTGCTGAGTAAGGAAGGGGTGCATCATGGCAATCGTTAAATGCAAACCGACTTCCCCTGGCCGCCGTTTTGTGGTCAAGGTGGTCAACCAGGAGCTGCATAAAGGCGCTCCTCACGCACCGCTGCTCGAGAAGAAATCGAAGACTGGTGGTCGTAACAACAATGGTCGTATTACCACTCGTCACATTGGTGGTGGCCATAAGCAGCATTATCGTCTGGTCGACTTCCGTCGCAACGACAAAGATGGCATCGCTGCCACTGTCGAGCGTATCGAATACGATCCAAACCGTACTGCTCACATCGCTCTGCTGCTGTACGCAGATGGCGAGCGTCGCTACATCATCGCGCCTAAAGGCGTGAGTGCTGGCGACCAGCTGATCGCAGGTGCCCTGGCGCCGATCAAGCCGGGCAACGCTCTGCAACTGCGTAACATTCCAGTTGGTAGCACCGTACACGGCATCGAATTGAAGCCAGGTAAAGGCGCGCAAATCGCTCGTTCCGCTGGTGCTTCGGCTCAGCTGATCGCTCGTGAAGGTGTCTACGTGACCCTGCGTCTGCGTTCTGGTGAGATGCGTAAAGTGCTGGCTGAATGCCGCGCGACCCTGGGTGAAGTCTCGAACTCCGAGCACAGCCTGCGTTCGCTGGGTAAAGCTGGTGCCAAACGCTGGCGTGGCGTTCGCCCAACCGTTCGTGGTGTTGCCATGAACCCGGTTGACCACCCACACGGTGGTGGTGAAGGTCGTACCTCTGGTGGTCGTCATCCGGTATCGCCATGGGGCTTCCCGACTAAGGGCGCGAAGACTCGTGGTAATAAGCGTACCGACAAAATGATCGTCCGTCGTCGCAAGTAAATAGAGGGATACGACAGTGCCACGTTCTCTGAAAAAAGGTCCTTTTATTGATCTTCACCTACTGAAGAAGATCGAAGTGGCGGCGGAAAAGAACGATCGCAAACCAGTTAAGACCTGGTCGCGTCGTTCGATGATCCTGCCACAAATGGTCGGTCTGACCATCGCTGTACACAACGGTCGTCTGCACGTCCCAGTTCTCGTTAACGAAGACATGGTCGGCCACAAACTAGGCGAGTTTGCCGGTACCCGCACTTATCGTGGGCACGTGGCAGACAAGAAAGCCAAGCGTTAAGGGGTAAGGAAATGGAAGTAGCCGCTAAGTTGTCGGGCGCTCGAATCTCCGCCCAGAAAGCCCGCTTGGTCGCCGACCAGATCCGCGGGAAGAAGGTGGGCGAAGCGCTCAACCTGTTGGCTTTCAGCAGTAAGAAAGCCGCCGAGATCATGAAGAAAGTGCTGGAGTCGGCCGTAGCCAACGCCGAGCATAACGAAGGCGCAGACGTTGATGACCTGAAGGTCAGCACCGTTTTCGTCAACGAAGGGCGTTCGCTGAAGCGCATCATGCCACGTGCCAAAGGCCGTGCTGATCGCATCGTCAAGCGGTCTTGCCATATCACTGTCAAGGTTGCTGACAAGTAACGGAGTCGAAGAGATGGGTCAGAAAGTACATCCCATTGGCATTCGCCTGGGAATCGTCAAGGAGCACACCTCCGTCTGGTACGCAGACGGTCGGACTTATGCGGACTATTTGTTCGCTGATCTGAAGGTGCGTGAGTATCTCCAAGACAAACTAAAAAGCGCGTCCGTAAGCCGTATCGATATCCATCGTCCGGCGCAAACTGCACGTATCACCATCCACACCGCTCGTCCAGGTATCGTTATCGGGAAGAAAGGTGAAGATGTTGAGAAACTGCGTCAGGACCTGACCAAGCAAATGGGTGTGCCTGTGCACATCAATATCGAAGAGATCCGCAAGCCGGAGCTCGACGGTATGCTGGTTGCGCAGAGCGTAGCTCAGCAGCTGGAGCGTCGCGTAATGTTCCGTCGCGCTATGAAGCGCGCCGTACAGAACGCCATGCGCATTGGTGCCAAAGGCATCAAAATCCAAGTGAGCGGTCGTCTCGGCGGTGCTGAAATCGCACGTACTGAATGGTATCGCGAAGGTCGTGTGCCACTGCACACCCTGCGTGCCGACATCGACTATGCCAACTACGAAGCTCACACCACTTACGGTGTGATCGGTGTAAAGGTTTGGATCTTCAAAGGCGAAGTAATTGGTGGTCGCCAAGAAGAACTGAAACCACAAGCACCAGCGCCTCGTAAAAAAGCTGCTAAGTAAGGGGTACGCCAAATGTTGCAACCAAAGCGTACGAAGTTCCGCAAGCAGATGACAGGCCACAACCGTGGTCTGGCTCAGCGCGGTAGCAAAGTCAGCTTCGGCGAGTTCGCGCTGAAGTCTGTAGCTCGTGGTCGTCTCACCGCTCGTCAGATCGAGTCAGCGCGTCGTGCACTGACCCGTCACGTTAAACGTGGCGGCAAGATCTGGATCCGTGTATTCCCGGACAAGCCGATCTCCAAAAAGCCTCTCGAGGTTCGGATGGGTAAAGGTAAGGGTAACGTGGAATACTGGGTAGCCCAGATTCAGCCAGGCAAAGTCCTGTATGAAATCGAGGGTGTAACTGAAGAGCTGGCGCGTGAGGCTTTTGCCCTGGCTGCTGCAAAGCTGCCGCTCGCCACCGCCTTTGTTAAACGGACGGTGATGTGATGAAAGCGAATGAACTTCGTGAAAAATCCGCACAGCAGCTGAACGAGCAACTGCTCGGCCTGCTGCGCGACCAGTTCAATCTGCGCATGCAGAAAGCAACTGGCCAGTTGGGGCAGTCTCATCTGCTCTCGCAAGTTAAGCGTGACATCGCTCGCGTGAAGACTGTGCTCAACCAGCAGGCAGGTAAGTGATCATGGCTGAAGCCGAAAAGACTGTCCGTACGCTGACTGGCCGTGTTGTCAGCGACAAGATGGACAAAACCATCACCGTTTTGATCGAGCGTCGCGTTAAGCACCCGATCTACGGTAAATATGTTAAGCGTTCGACTAAGCTGCACGCGCACGACGAAACCAACCAGTGCCACATCGGCGACAAAGTCACTATTCGTGAAACTCGTCCGCTGGCCAAGACCAAGTCTTGGGCATTGGTTGATGTTCTCGAACGCGCTGTGGAAGTCTAAGGACTAGGGGTCGGAGAAATTATATGATTCAGACTCAATCCATGCTCGATGTGGCCGATAACAGCGGCGCTCGCCGTGTTATGTGCATCAAGGTGCTGGGTGGCTCCCATCGTCGTTACGCTGGTATCGGTGACATCATCAAAGTTACCGTCAAGGAAGCAATTCCTCGCGGTAAAGTGAAAAAAGGCCAAGTGATGACTGCTGTTGTAGTCCGCACTCGTCACGGCGTACGTCGTGCAGATGGCTCCATTATCCGCTTTGATGGCAACGCTGCTGTTCTTCTGAACAACAAGCAAGAGCCGATCGGCACCCGTATCTTTGGGCCAGTGACCCGTGAACTTCGTACTGAGAAGTTCATGAAGATCGTCTCGCTCGCCCCAGAAGTGCTGTAAGGAGATCCGACATGCAAAAGATTCGTCGTGACGACGAGATCATCGTGATCGCCGGCAAAGACAAAGGTAAGCGCGGTAAGGTGCTTAAGGTTCTCGCTAATAACCGTCTGGTTATCGGTGGTCTGAACCTGGTCAAGCGCCATACCAAGCCTAACCCGATGTCGGGCGTGCAGGGCGGTATCGTCGAGAAAGAAGCTCCGCTGGACGCTTCTAACGTCGCCATCTTCAACGGCGAAACCAACAAGGCTGACCGCGTTGGTTTCAAAGTAGAAGACGGTAAGAAAATTCGTGTCTTCAAGTCGACCCAAAAAGCGGTTGATGCTTGAACACTGCTAGGTAGATTAGACCATGGCACGACTACAAGAGATTTACCGGAAGGAAATCGCCCCTAAGCTTAAGGAAGAACTTAAGCTTGGGAACGTGATGGAAGTTCCGCGCGTTACCAAAATCACCCTGAACATGGGTCTGGGCGAAGCGATCGGTGACAAAAAAGTCATCGAGCACGCTGTTGCCGACCTGGAAAAGATCACCGGCCAGAAAGTCGTTGTGACCTACGCTCGCAAATCCATCGCTGGCTTTAAAGTCCGTGAAGGTTGGCCGATCGGCGTCAAAGTGACTCTGCGCCGTGAGCGTATGTACGAATTCCTGGATCGTCTGCTGTCGATCTCCCTGCCTCGGGTTCGCGACTTCCGCGGCCTGAATGCCAAGTCCTTCGATGGTCGTGGTAACTACAGCATGGGCGTGAAAGAGCAGATCATCTTCCCGGAAATCGACTACGACAAGATCGATGCTCTCCGCGGTCTGGACATCACCCTGACCACCACTGCCAAGAACGATGATGAAGGTCGCGCCCTGTTGCGTGCTTTCAAATTCCCGTTCCGCAACTGATTGGAGTAGG
The DNA here is from genome assembly GCF_900116055.1 of Pseudomonas sp. NFACC42-2. Lineage (NCBI taxonomy): Bacteria > Pseudomonadati > Pseudomonadota > Gammaproteobacteria > Pseudomonadales > Pseudomonadaceae > Pseudomonas > Pseudomonas sp. NFACC42-2. The sequence goes on along the minus strand of NZ_FOZO01000025.1, from coordinate 56,555 downwards.
ACCATGGCCAAGATGAGCATGAAAAACCGCGAGCTGAAGCGTCAGCTCACGGTTGCCAAGTACGCCAAGAAGCGTGCAGCACTGAAAGCAATCATCGTTGATCTGAACGCAAGTCCAGAAGCGCGTTGGGAAGCTACAGTTGCCCTGCAGAAGCAGCCACGTGACGCAAGCGCTTCGCGCATGCGTAACCGCTGCCGCCTGACCGGTCGTCCACACGGCGTTTACCGCAAGTTCGGCCTCGGCCGTAACAAACTGCGTGAAGCGGCAATGCGTGGTGACGTACCAGGTCTGGTTAAAGCCAGCTGGTAAGTACTTTCAGCGTCCAGGTGGTCCGAATCGAAAGATACTGACCGCCGGTGACCCTGAATCTGGAACAAGCCCCTTTTGGGGCTTGTTTCATTTCCGGAGTGTGTCTAAAATACGCGGCTCGCCTGAGCCCGTGTTTTTTACCCGGAGATTCTCAGCGACATATGTAGCCGCAAGGCTAATTTTTTTGTATTAGGAGCGTCTAGCCCATGAGTATGCAGGACCCGTTAGCGGACATGCTAACTCGTATCCGTAATGCCCAGATGGCTGAAAAGTCCGTCGTAAGCATGCCGTCTTCCAAGTTGAAGGTTGCTGTTGCCAAAGTCCTGAAAGACGAAGGCTACATTGCGGGTTATCAGATCAGCAGCGAAATCAAACCACTGCTGTCCATCGAGCTGAAGTACTTCGAAGGCCGTTCGGTCATCGAGGAAGTGAAGCGCGTTAGCCGTCCAGGCCTGCGTCAGTACAAGTCCGCTGAAGATCTGCCGAAAGTTCGTGGCGGTCTGGGCGTGTCTATCGTCTCCACCAACAAAGGTGTGATGACGGATCGTGCTGCGCGCGCTGCCGGTGTCGGCGGCGAAGTTCTTTGCACTGTGTTCTAAGGGGGGATAAGCATGTCTCGCGTCGCTAAGAACCCCGTTAAGCTGCCAGCCGGTGTCGAAGTCAAATTCGCAGGCCAACAGCTTTCGGTGAAGGGTGCCAAGGGCACTCTTGAACTGAATATCCATTCGTCCGTTGAGATCGTTGAAGAAGCTGGTGAGCTGCGTTTCGCTGCTCGCAATGGCGATCAACAAACTCGCGCAATGGCTGGTACCACGCGTGCGTTGGTAAACAACATGGTCCAAGGCGTAAGCCAAGGCTTCGAGCGTAAGCTCCAGCTGGTCGGTGTTGGTTACAAAGCGCAAGCAAAAGGCACGGTTTTGAACCTGGCCCTTGGCTTCTCGCACCCAGTGGATTACGAACTGCCGGAAGGCATCACCGCTGAGACTCCTAGCCAGACCGATATCCTGATCAAGGGCATCGATAAGCAACTGGTAGGTCAAGTGGCTGCTGAGATCCGCGACTTCCGTCCACCAGAGCCGTACAAAGGCAAAGGTGTGCGCTACGCGGACGAAGTCGTCCGTCGTAAAGAAGCCAAGAAGAAGTAGGGCATAGCAAATGACCGACAAAAAAGTTACTCGACTGCGTCGCGCTCGCAAAGCACGCCTGAAAATGCACGAACTCGAAGTCGTGCGTCTCTGCGTGTTCCGCTCGTCGCAGCACATCTACGCCCAGGTCATCTCGGCCGACGGCAACAAAGTCCTGGCCAGCGCCTCGACTTTGGATAAAGAACTGCGTGATGGTGCCACTGGCAACATCGACGCGGCCACAAAGGTTGGCCAGCTGGTCGCTACGCGTGCTAAGGCCGCTGGCGTCTCGCAAGTGGCTTTCGACCGCTCTGGCTTCAAGTACCACGGCCGCGTTAAAGCGCTGGCTGATGCTGCTCGTGAAGCTGGGCTGGAGTTCTAAGTTATGTCAAATAACGACCAAAAGCGCGACGAAGGCTACATTGAGAAGCTGGTTCAAGTTAACCGCGTAGCCAAAACCGTTAAAGGCGGCCGTATCTTCACTTTCACCGCGTTGACCGTGGTGGGTGATGGTAAAGGGCGCGTTGGCTTCGGCCGTGGCAAGTCACGTGAAGTGCCTGCTGCGATCCAGAAGGCAATGGAAGCTGCCCGTCGCAACATGATCCAAGTTGATCTGAACGGCACCACGCTGCAGTACGCAATGAAGTCCGCTCACGGCGCTTCGAAGGTGTACATGCAGCCTGCTTCTGAAGGTACCGGTATCATCGCTGGCGGCGCTATGCGTGCTGTCCTCGAGGTTGCTGGTGTTCAGAACGTTCTGGCCAAGTGCTATGGCTCGACTAACCCGGTAAACGTGGTTCACGCCACTTTCAAGGGTTTGAAAGCTATGCAATCTCCTGAATCCATTGCCGCCAAGCGTGGCAAAAGCGTCAAGGAGATCTTCTGATCATGGCTACCGTTAAAGTAACGCTGATCAAAAGCATGACCGGCCGCATCCCTAACCACAAATTGTGCGTTAAGGGTTTGGGTCTGCGTCGCATCGGTCACACTGTAGAAGTCCAGGATACTCCCGAGAATCGCGGGATGATCAACAAGGCTTACTACATGCTGCGTGTCGAGGGTTAATCGATGAAACTCAATGATCTGAGTCCAGCGCCGGGTTCCCGTCGCGAAAAGCATCGTCCGGGCCGTGGTATCGGTAGCGGTTTGGGTAAGACTGGTGGCCGTGGCCACAAAGGTCAAACCTCCCGCTCCGGTGGCACCATTGCTCCAGGCTTTGAAGGCGGTCAACAGCCGCTGCATCGTCGCCTGCCTAAGTTCGGCTTCGTTTCCCTGAAGGCCATGGACCGCGCAGAAGTGCGTCTGTCCGAGCTGGCTAAAGTGGAAGGCGACATCGTTACTGTGCAGACCCTGAAAGATGCCAACGTGATCAACGTCAACGTACAGCGTGTGAAAATCATGCTGTCCGGTGAAGTGACTCGCGCTGTCACTATCGGCAAGGGAATCGGCGCCACCAAAGGTGCGCGTTCGGCTATCGAAGCAGCTGGCGGCAAGTTCGAGGAATAAATGGCTAAGCAAGGTGCTCTCTCAGCGCTCGGCAAAGGCGGTATGTCTGAACTTTGGGCTCGTCTGCGTTTTCTGTTCCTGGCGATTATCGTCTACCGAATAGGCGCACACATCCCGGTTCCAGGTATCAACCCGGACCGACTCGCAGACCTGTTTCGACAGAATGAGGGGACCATTCTTAGCTTGTTCAACATGTTTTCTGGCGGTGCGCTGGAACGGATGAGCATTTTTGCACTGGGGATCATGCCGTATATCTCGGCATCGATCATCATGCAACTGATGACCGCCGTCAGCCCGCAGCTGGAGCAGTTGAAGAAGGAAGGTGAAGCTGGCCGTCGCAAGATTAGCCAGTACACCCGCTACGGCACTGTCGTCCTCGCCCTGGTCCAAGCTATCGGCATGTCCGTTGGCCTGGCAGGGCAGGGCGTTGCGTTCACTGGTGACTTTGGCTTCCATTTCGTCGCGGTATCCACGTTTGTGGCTGGTGCGATGTTCATGATGTGGCTGGGTGAGCAGATTACTGAGCGTGGTGTTGGTAACGGTATCTCGATGTTGATTTTCGCAGGTATCGTCGCCGGTCTTCCGAGGGCAATCGGGCAGTCTTTCGAGTCTGCACGTCAGGGTGATATCAATATCTTCGCTCTGGTTGCCATCGGTTTGCTGGCAGTAGCGATTATCGGTTTTGTGGTGTTCATTGAGCGTGGCCAGCGTCGTATTGCTGTTCACTACGCCAAGCGTCAGCAGGGCCGTAAGGTTTTTGCTGCGCAGACCAGCCACTTGCCGCTGAAAGTGAATATGGCCGGTGTTATTCCGGCAATTTTCGCGAGCAGCATTTTGCTGTTTCCGGCTTCGTTGGGTACCTGGTTTGGTCAGTCTGAAAATATGGGCTGGCTGCAGGACCTCTCTCAGTCGATCGCTCCTGGTCAGCCGTTGAATATTCTGCTGTTTAGTGCAGGGATTATTTTCTTCTGCTTCTTCTATACGGCGTTGATGTTCAATCCGAAAGACGTAGCGGAAAACCTGAAGAAGTCCGGTGCCTTTATTCCGGGTATTCGTCCAGGTGAGCAGTCGGCACGCTACATTGATGGCGTTCTGACTCGTTTGACCCTGTTCGGTGCTCTATATATGACGGCCGTGTGCTTGTTGCCCCAGTTCCTGGTGGTTGCAGCAAACGTTCCGTTCTACCTTGGCGGGACCTCGTTGCTGATCGTGGTCGTGGTTGTGATGGACTTCATGTCCCAAGTACAATCGCACCTCGTTTCGCACCAGTACGAATCCCTGATGAAGAAAGCCAACCTGAAGGGTTACGGCAGCGGCATGTTGCGCTGAGTACCCATAAGGTTCGAGGAGTTGGTGATGAAAGTTCGTGCATCGGTGAAAAAGCTGTGCCGTAACTGCAAGATTATTCGCCGCGAAGGTGTTGTTCGAGTAATTTGCAGCGCGGAACCGCGTCACAAACAGCGCCAAGGCTGAGTGTGATCCGCTTGAAGCCCGGCAGCTAGTGCGCTGCCGGGTTGATTATTTGTTATTACAGCGATATTATCTCGCGCCCTATTTCTTGGCTTCCGGGGCGTAGGTAGCTGTCAATTGGAGTCCCACTGAATGGCCCGTATTGCAGGCGTTAACATTCCAGATAACAAGCACACTGTTATCTCGCTGACCTACATCTATGGTGTTGGTCGCACTACTGCGCAGAAAATTTGCGCAGTTGCTGGGGTAAACCCAGCCGCTAAGATCAAGGATCTGAGCGACGAGCAGATTGAATTGCTGCGTGGCGAAGTGGCGAAGTTCACCACTGAAGGTGACCTGCGTCGCGAAATCAACATGAAAATCAAGCGTTTGATGGACCTCGGTTGCTATCGCGGTCTGCGTCATCGTCGTGGTCTTCCAGTACGCGGTCAGCGTACCAAGACTAACGCGCGTACCCGTAAAGGTCCGCGTAAGCCGATCCGCAAGTAATCGCCCCAGCGAATCGACAGGAAAATTATCATGGCAAAACCTGCTGCTCGTCCTCGTAAAAAAGTTAAAAAGACAGTGGTTGATGGCATCGCCCACATCCATGCATCTTTTAACAACACCATCGTGACCATCACCGACCGTCAAGGTAACGCGCTTTCTTGGGCTACCTCCGGTGGTTCGGGTTTCCGCGGTTCCCGCAAGTCCACGCCGTTTGCTGCTCAAGTAGCTGCTGAACGTGCTGGTCAAGCTGCGCTGGAATATGGCCTGAAAAACCTCGACGTTAACGTCAAAGGTCCAGGTCCAGGTCGTGAGTCTGCTGTCCGTGCTTTGAACGGCTGTGGCTATAAGATCGCCAGCATCACCGACGTGACGCCAATCCCGCACAACGGGTGCCGTCCGCCGAAGAAGCGCCGCGTGTAATCCAGGAGATTGTAAAGAATGGCTCGTTACATTGGTCCAAAATGCAAACTCGCTCGTCGCGAAGGCACCGATCTCTTCCTGAAGAGCGGCGTGCGCGCGATCGAATCGAAGTGCAACATTGAAGCAGCACCTGGTATCCACGGCCAACGCCGCGGTCGCCAGTCCGATTACGGCACCCAGCTGCGTGAAAAGCAGAAGGTCCGTCGTATCTACGGCGTTCTCGAGCGTCAGTTCAGTGGCTACTACAAAGAAGCTGCTGGCAAGAAAGGTGCAACCGGTGAAAACCTGCTGCAACTGCTCGAATGCCGTCTGGACAACGTTGTATACCGTATGGGCTTTGGTTCGACTCGTGCCGAATCCCGTCAGCTGGTATCGCACAAGTCGATCAGCGTTAACGGTCAGACCGTAAACGTTCCGTCCTACCAGGTTCGTGCTGGTGACGTGGTCGCAGTTCGCGAGAAAGCAAAAAACCAACTTCGCATTGTCCAAGCTCTCGATCTGTGTGCCCAACGTGGCCGCGTAGAATGGGTAGAAGTAGACACTGAGAAGAAGTCGGGCGTTTTCAAGAACGTTCCTGCTCGCAGTGATCTGTCCGCCGACATCAACGAAAGCCTGATTGTCGAGCTCTACTCCAAGTAAGGGCTAGAAAATAGGTGCATCCATGCAGATTTCGGTAAATGAGTTCCTGACACCCCGCCACATTGATGTGCAGGTTGTCAGTCCAACCCGCGCCAAGATCACTCTCGAGCCTCTCGAGCGTGGTTTTGGCCACACCCTGGGCAACGCGCTGCGCCGCATCCTGTTGTCCTCAATGCCCGGCTGTGCAGTAGTCGAGGCCGAGATTGACGGTGTGCTCCACGAGTACAGCGCCATCGAAGGTGTACAGGAAGACGTAATTGAAATCCTGTTGAACCTTAAAGGTCTGGCTATCAAGCTGCACGGCCGTGACGAAGTTACGCTGACCTTGTCGAAGAAGGGTTCGGGGGTGGTTACCGCTGCCGATATTCAGCTGGATCATGATGTCGAGATCGTTAACCCCGATCACGTAATCGCTAACCTGGCGTCTAACGGCGCCCTGAACATGAAGCTCACCGTAGCTCGTGGTCGTGGTTATGAACCGGCCGACTCGCGTCAGAGCGATGAAGACGAAAGCCGCAGCATTGGTCGCTTGCAGCTTGACTCTTCGTTCAGCCCGGTTCGCCGTATCGCATACGTGGTGGAAAACGCCCGTGTCGAGCAGCGTACTAACCTGGACAAGCTGGTTATTGATCTGGAAACCAACGGTACTCTGGATCCTGAAGAGGCTATCCGCCGCGCTGCAACCATTCTGCAACAGCAGTTGGCTGCGTTCGTCGACCTCAAAGGTGACAGCGAACCAGTGGTAATCGAGCAGGAAGACGAGATCGATCCGATCCTGCTTCGCCCGGTTGACGATCTGGAACTGACTGTACGTTCGGCTAACTGCCTTAAGGCGGAAAACATTTACTACATCGGCGACCTGATTCAGCGTACCGAAGTAGAACTGTTGAAGACTCCGAACCTGGGCAAGAAATCCTTGACTGAAATCAAGGACGTTCTGGCCTCCCGCGGTCTGTCCCTCGGCATGCGCCTCGACAACTGGCCGCCTGCAAGTCTTAAGAAGGACGACAAGGCGACTGCCTGATCGTCGTAATCACCGAACGTGAGTTTGGTAAGGAATGAACCATGCGTCATCGTAAAAGTGGTCGTCACCTGAGCCGTACCAGCTCGCACCGCAAGGCCATGTTTCAAAACATGGCGGTGTCGCTGTTCGAGCACGAGCTGATCAAAACTACACTGCCGAAAGCTAAAGAACTGCGTCGCGTTGCTGAGCCGCTGATCACTTTGGCCAAGACAGACAGCCTGGCTAACCGCCGTCTGGCTTTCGACCGTACTCGTTCGAAAGCTATCGTTGGTAAGCTCTTCAACGACCTGGGCAAGCGTTACGCTACCCGTGAGGGTGGCTACCTGCGCATCCTCAAGTGCGGTTTCCGCGCTGGCGACAACGCGCCTATGGCGTACGTCGAGTTGGTTGATCGTGCTACTGCCGGCGAAGCTGTAAGCGCCGAGTAAGACGACAAGCTGTAACGAAGAACCGGGCCTAGTGCCCGGTTTTTTGTGGGCGTAACAAAAGCGCGATTTGTACAAGCTTCCTCAGACAGCGCTCAGCACTATGTGCGCGGGGGTATTGTTAGTTATTTTCTATTGAAGCTTACGATTTAATGAATTTGTAGGTGTCATGTCGATGGTCAATACTCCCTCCAAGCCGATTAGCCGGCAGTTCCAAGTCCGACCTGAGGAAAATTGAGCATGAGCCAGAATAAAATCCTTACCACCGCCAGCGGCGCTCCCGTTGCGGATAACCAGAATTCCCGTTCAGCCGGCCCGCGCGGCCCGCTGCTTCTTGACGATTTTCACCTGATCGAGAAACTTGCCCATTTCAACCGTGAAAACATCCCTGAGCGTCGCGTACACGCCAAGGGGTCGGGTGCCTACGGGACCTTCACGGTCACCCGGGACATTACCCAATACACCAGCGCCAAATTGTTCGAGTCCGTTGGTAAGCAAACTCCAACGTTCCTGCGTTTCTCTACTGTGGGCGGTGAACGTGGCTCGGCAGACACTGAGCGCGACCCTCGTGGTTTTGCCTTGAAGTTCTACACCGAAGAAGGTAATTGGGACATCGTGGGTAACAACACACCGGTGTTCTTCATACGCGATCCGCTGAAATTCCCAGATTTCATCCACACTCAGAAGCGGTTGCCGCAAAGCAACCTGAAAAGCGCGCAAATGATGTGGGACTTCTGGTCGCACTCTCCAGAGGCGCTGCACCAGGTCACCATTCTGTTTTCGGATCGTGGTATTCCCGATGGCTACCGTCATATGCACGGCTTTGGCAGCCACACCTACAGCTTGATTAACGCCAGCGGCGAGCGGCACTGGGTGAAGTGGCACTACAAAACCAAGCAAGGCATCAAGAACCTGGCGCCGGCTGAAGCGGCCCGCCTGGCCGGTACTGATCCTGATTACGCCCAGCGTGATCTGTTTGGTGCGATCGAGCGCGGTGACTTCCCGAAATGGCGGGTCTGCATCCAGATCATGACCGAGGCCCAGGCGAACGCCCATTACGAGAATCCGTTTGATGTGACCAAGACCTGGTCGCAGAAAGAATTCCCGTTGATTGAAGTGGGTGAGCTGGAACTTAACCGCAACCCGCAGAACTACTTCGCTGAAGTAGAGCAGGCTGCATTTGGCCCAAGCAACATGGTTCCAGGCGTTGGCCTGTCGCCAGACCGTATGCTCCAAGGTCGGGTTTTCGCTTACGCAGATGCTCACCGCTACCGCGTGGGTACCAACCACCAGCAATTGCCGGTGAATGCTCCGCGTAGCCCGGTCAACAGCTACCAGCGTGATGGTTCGATGGCGTTTGGCAGCAATGGTGGGGCCACACCGAACTACGAACCGAACAGCTACGCCGAAGCTCCGAAGCAAGCGCCACAGTACGCTGAGCCTGCATTGCCCTTGAGCGGTGCGGCTGATCGTTACGATCACCGTGAAGACACCGACTACTACAGCCATGCTGGTGCGTTGTTTCGTCTGATGAGCGATGAGCAGAAAGCGTTGCTCACCAGCAATATCGCAGGGGCAATGGGCGGAGTTTCCGATGATGTGGTCCAGCGTCAATTGCAGCACTTCTACAAGGCAGATCCTGCTTATGGAGAAGCAATCGCAAAGGCACTGGGTGTATCGCTTAACTGACTCTAAACGATAAGCAGAACCGCCCTCATTTGGGCGGTTTTTGCGTTATTTCAGCTACTTTTCTGCGGAAATCTTCACTTTTCTGCCGTTAGTCCCGTGACCTCCGAGTCAGCATGGTTCAAACTACAGACTTTCAAGCAGGGAGATGTAGGGCGATGCAAGGTCACCCCGACGTAATCGATTACCTCAACACGTTGCTGACGGGCGAACTGGCAGCTCGTGACCAATATTTCATCCACTCGCGCATGTACGAAGACTGGGGTTTTACCGAACTCTACGAGCGTATCAACCACGAAATGGAAGAAGAGGCACAGCACGCCGATGCACTGATGCGCCGTATCCTGATGCTCGAAGGCACGCCACGTATGCGTCCCGACGATCTGGATGTGGGCACCAGCGTACCTGACATGCTTGCAGCGGATCTTCGTCTTGAATACAAAGTGCGTGCTGCTCTCTGCAAGGGCATCGAGCTCTGCGAACAGCACAGCGACTTCGTCACGCGGGAAATCCTGCGCGTGCAGTTGAACGATACCGAAGAAGATCACACCTACTGGCTGGAAAAGCAGTTGGGCTTGATCAAGCTGATTGGCCTGGAAAACTACCTGCAATCGCAGTTCTGATTTCCAACTACAAAAAAGCCCCTGTCACCTCAGCAGTGACAGGGGCTTTTTATTGAGCTTGATAAATCAGGCCCGGTCGCGCGCCAGCAATGGTTTCAAGTAGTAGCCCGTATGCGATTGTGGCATCTCGGAGACCTGCTCCGGCGTACCTACCGCAATGATCTGGCCACCCTTGGATCCGCCTTCCGGCCCTAGATCCACCAGCCAGTCGGCCGTCTTGATCACATCCAGGTTGTGCTCAATCACCACTACGGTGTTGCCGTGATCGCGCAAGCGGTGCAACACATCCAGCAATTGCTGAATATCCGCAAAGTGCAAGCCAGTTGTCGGTTCGTCCAGGATATACAAGGTCTTGCCCGTATCGCGTTTGGACAGCTCGCGAGACAGCTTAACCCGCTGCGCCTCACCACCGGACAGCGTGGTCGCCGACTGCCCCAGCTTGATATATGACAGACCCACATCCATCAGCGTCTGCAGCTTGCGCGCAAGCGCCGGAACCGCATCAAAGAACACCCGCGCTTCTTCGATGGTCATCTCCAGGGTCTCGTGGATGCTCTTGCCCTTGTACTTGATCTCCAGAGTCTCGCGGTTGTAACGCTTGCTCTTGCACACATCGCACGGCACGTAGATGTCCGGGAGGAAGTGCATCTCCACCTTGATCAGGCCATCGCCCTGGCACGCTTCACAGCGACCGCCCTTGACGTTGAACGAGAAGCGGCCTGGCCCGTAGCCCCGTGAACGGGATTCCGGCACGCCAGCAAACAGCTCACGAATAGGCGTGAACAGCCCGGTGTAGGTCGCGGGGTTGGAGCGCGGTGTGCGGCCAATCGGGCTTTGGTCGATATCGACCACCTTGTCCAGGTGTTCCAGGCCCTTGATGCTGTCGTGCGCGGCGGCTTCCAGGGTGGTGGCGCCGTTCAAGGCGGTGGCACTCAAGGGGAACAGCGTGTTGTTGATCAGCGTCGACTTGCCTGAGCCGGAAACACCGGTCACGCAGGTCAGCAGGCCCAGTGGTATTTCCAGGTCAACATTGCGCAAATTGTTGCCGCGCGCGCCCTTGAGGTGCAACGCCATCTTCTTGTTGCGCGGTGTACGCTTGGTTGGCACTGCGATCTTCACGCGACCGGACAGGTACTTGCCGGTCAACGAGTCGGGATGTGCCATTACCTCGGCAGGCGTGCCCTCGGCGACAATATGTCCTCCATGCACGCCGGCGCCTGGGCCAATATCGACCACATAGTCCGCCAGGCGAATCGCGTCTTCATCGTGCTCGACCACGATCACCGTATTGCCGATATCCCGCAGGTGTTTCAGCGTGCCAAGTAGGCGATCGTTGTCCCGCTGGTGCAAACCAATCGAAGGCTCATCGAGGATGTACAACACCCCCACCAGGCCGGCACCAATCTGGCTGGCCAGGCGAATTCGCTGCGCCTCACCACCGGACAACGTGTCCGCGCTGCGATCAAGCGACAGATAGTCCAGGCCAACGTTAACCAGGAACTGCAGGCGCTCGCGAATCTCCTTGAGGATCTTGTCGGCAATTTCCCCACGGCGCCCGGTGAGCTTCAGTACACCAAAGTATTCACAGGCATCGCCGATCGGCAGGTTGGTCACCGCCGGCAGCGTCTTCTCACCCACCCACACATGCCGCGCCTCACGACGCAGGCGAGTGCCCCGGCAATCCGGGCACGGTTGGGTGCTGAGGAATTTTGCCAGCTCCTCGCGCACACTCGCCGATTCAGTCTCGCGGTAGCGCCGCTCCAGGTTCGGCACGATGCCTTCGAACGGGTGGGAGCGCTTGACGATGTCGCCACGGTCGTTCAGGTACTTGAAGTCGACGTTCTGCGAGCCGCTGCCATTAAGGATGACTTTCTGCTGGTCTGCCGGCAGTTGGTTGAAAGGTACTTCAAGGCTGAACTTGTAATGGGACGCCAACGACCCGAGCATCTGGAAGTAATAGACGTTACGCCTGTCCCAGCCGCGTATCGCGCCCTCCGCCAATGTCAGGTCGCCGTTGACCAGGCGCTTGATGTCGAAGAATTGCTTCACGCCCAGGCCATCGCAGGTCGGGCAGGCACCGGCCGGGTTGTTGAAGGAGAACAGCTTGGGCTCCAGCTCGCTGATGGCGTGGCCACAGATCGGGCAGGCAAAGCGCGCGGAGAAGATGATCTCTTCACCCGGCTCGTCATCCATCGGCGCCACCAGGGCAATGCCATCCGCCAGCTTCAACGCGGTCTCGAACGATTCCGCCAGACGCTGCTGCAGGTCGGACCGCACCTTGAAGCGATCGACCACTACATCAATCGAGTGCTTCTTCTGCTTGTCGAGTTTCGGCGCTTCGTCCAGCTCATACAGCTTGCCGTTGATACGCGCACGTACGAAACCTTGAGCACGCAGCTCTTCGAATACAGAGAGATGTTCGCCCTTGCGCTCGCGAATCACCGGCGCCAGCAGCATCAGCTTGGCACCTTCCGGTTGGGCCAGCACCAGGTCGACCATCTGGCTGACGGTCTGCGCTTCCAGCGGAATGTCGTGGTCCGGGCAGCGCGGGATGCCTACCCGCGCGTAGAGCAGGCGCAGGTAGTCGTAGATTTCGGTGATGGTGCCCACGGTGGAGCGTGGGTTATGGGAAGTCGACTTCTGCTCGATGGAAATCGCCGGCGAGAGGCCTTCGATGGTGTCGACGTCCGGCTTTTCCATCATCGACAGGAACTGCCGGGCATAGGCCGACAGCGATTCCACATAGCGACGCTGACCTTCGGCATACAGCGTGTCGAACGCCAGGGACGATTTGCCGGAGCCGGACAAGCCGGTGATGACGATCAGTTTGTCCCGGGGCAGGGTCAGGTCGATGTTCTTCAGGTTGTGGGTTCTAGCCCCACGAATCAGGATCTTGTCCAAGATGGCCTCGCACGGCGGGCGTAAATAATGCAGGAGTATACGGCTAAAGACTGGATGAATATACACTGTCAAAGTGCCGGGTGCAGCCTTACATGAAAGCTGCGCGGCAAAGCGCCGCATATACCCTCTCAATCGATGGGACTGGTAGAATCGCCGCCGGTTCACACGAGGTTTTTCCATGCACGATCCCCACAGCGAACGCATGAGTAGCGGCGAGACCCGGGCAGCAAGCGGTCTGGCCCTGGTGTTCGCGTTCCGTATGCTTGGCATGTTCATGGTGTTGCCGGTACTGGCGACCTATGGAATGGATCTGGCAGGCGCGACCCCCGCACTGATCGGCCTGGCGATTGGCGCCTATGGCCTGACCCAGGCGATTTTTCAGATTCCGTTCGGAATCATTTCCGATCGGATTGGCCGGCGTCCGGTGATTTACCTCGGGCTGATTGTCTTCGCCCTCGGCAGCGTGCTCGCGGCACAATCCGATTCGATCTGGGGCGTGATCGCCGGACGCATCCTGCAAGGTGCCGGGGCGATTTCCGCTGCCGTCATGGCGCTGCTTTCCGACCTGACCCGTGAGCAACACCGCACCAAGGCCATGGCCATGATCGGCATGACCATCGGTCTGTCGTTCGCCGTGGCTATGGTCGTGGGCCCGTTGCTGACGCGTGCCTTTGGCTTGCATGGCTTGTTCCTTGCCACCGGCGGCATGGCGTTGTTCGGGATCGTGATCGTGGCCTTCATGGTGCCGCGCTCCACTGGCACATTGCAGCACCGTGAGTCGGGCGTCGCACGCAAGGCCCTGTTGCCGACGCTCAAGCACCCGGATCTGTTGCGCCTGGATTTAGGTATCTTCGTATTACACGCAATGCTGATGTGCAGCTTCGTCGCCTTGCCCCTGGCGCTGGTGGAAAAAGCCGGGCTGCCCAAGGAACAGCACTGGTGGGTCTACCTCACGGCACTGCTGATTTCGTTCTTCGCCATGATCCCGTTCATTATCTATGGCGAGAAGAAACGCAAAATGAAACGAGTTTTGCTCGGCGCCGTCGCGACATTGATGCTCACTGAACTATTCTTCTGGCAGTTCGGCGACAGCCTACGGGCGCTGGTTATCGGTACGGTGGTGTTCTTCACCGCGTTCAACCTGCTGGAGGCTTCGTTGCCTTCGCTGATCAGTAAAGTTTCACCGGCCGGTGGCAAGGGCACGGCGATGGGGGTGTATTCCACCAGCCAGTTCCTGGGTTCGGCGTTGGGCGGCATCATGGGCGGCTGGATGTTCCAGCATGGCGGTTTGTCGGTTGTGTTCCTTGGATGCGCCGGGCTGGCTGCACTTTGGTTGGCCTTTGCTGTTACCATGCGCGAACCTCCCTACGTCACAAGTCTGCGTTTGCCGCTATCGCCTGAGGCGATCCGTGAAAGCGGCCTGGTAGAGCGCCTGAAGGCCGTCGTAGGGGTAACGGATGCTGTCGTGGTCGCGGAAGAGGCGGCCATTTACATCAAATTGGACACCGAATTATTGGATCGCGCGACGCTTGAGCAACTGGTCAACCCAGTGCCGACAGCGCGCCCAGCATAGGAGAACGTTATGGCCCGTGGGGTTAACAAAGTCATATTGGTCGGTACATGCGGCCAGGATCCCGAAGTTCGCTACTTGCCTAACGGTAACGCCGTGACCAACCTGAGTCTGGCGACCAGCGAACAGTGGACCGACAAGCAGACCGGCCAGAAGGTCGAGAAAACCGAATGGCACCGTGTGTCGATGTTCGGCAAGGTCGCAGAGATCGCCGGTGAATACCTGCGCAAAGGTTCGCAGGTCTACATCGAAGGCAAGCTGCAAACCCGCGAGTGGGAAAAAGACGGCATCAAGCGTTACACCACTGAAATCGTGGTCGACATGCAAGGCACCATGCAACTGCTGGGCGGTCGTCCACAGGGCGACCAACAAGGCCAGGGCGGTATGTCCAACTCGGCACCGCGTCCACAGCAGTCGCGTCCGCAGCCAAGCCAGCAGCCACAGCGTGAGTCACGTCCAGCGCCGCAACAGGCCGCTCCGCAACCGGCTCCGGATTTCGACAGCTTTGATGACGATATTCCGTTCTAGGATATCGCTCGGCGCAATCCGTATAGCTTTCCCAAAAAGCCCCGTGAGCCCTGCTCTCGGGGCTTTTTTGTAATTTCGTGATGCATGAAGCTGCACCCGTAACGGATTAAATCATGGGATGGACGATCGCTGGCCCTGGCATTTGTCCTCAGGGGCCACTCGATTTAGGCTGTAACCCACTTCCACAGAACAAGGAGAGCCGCGATGACCTGGTCTGCCAAGCAATACACGATGTTTGAACAACAACGCACTCGTCCGGTCCGTGACCTGGTCGCGGCCATTCCGAATACCGCGGTGCACACAGCGGTGGACCTGGGTTGCGGCCCCGGCAACTCCACCCAGGTATTGGCCGAGCGTTTCCCGCAGGCGCAGGTGACGGGCCTGGACAGTTCCGAGGATATGCTGGTCGACGCCCGCAAGCGCCTGCCCGCGCTGAACTTTGAGCTGGCGGACATCGGTGCCTGGAGTCCGTCGCAGACATTCGACGTGATCCTCGCCAACGCTTCGCTGCAATGGCTGCCAAACCACGCCACGCTCTATCCGCATCTGGTCGACCAGTTGACGCCTGGCGGCACGCTCGCCGTACAAACCCCGGACAACCTCAATGAACCCGCCCACCGGCTGGCGCGTGAAGTGGCGGCAGATGGCCCATGGGCGGCAAAGATCGGCGCGTTCCAACACAATGAGCGCCACTCGGTGAGCTACTACTACGAGTTGCTGAGCCAACACTGCAGTACCGTGGATGTGTGGCACACCACGTACCAGCATCCGCTGTCGGATCATGCCGCTGTGGTGGAGTGGTTCAAGGGCTCGGGCTTGCGACCCTTTCTCGCGCCACTGACCGATAGCGAAAAAGCCGCTTTCCTACAGGAATACCAGGCGCGGATTACACGGGCTTATCCAGCACTAGGCGATGGCACTGTATTACTGCCCTTCCCGCGCCTGTTTATCATCGCGACCCGCTGACGGCACAGAAGCAAGCAGCGCTTACGCCGCTGCTGCTTGCGCCTCCAAATACTCATCCGCCGACACTACGCCCGCGTAGCCAAATGCCAGCGACGCCATATACGCGCCATGCACCTGCGCCGCCGGAATCACCTGCCCGTTGAATTCCAGATCGCGGGTGGCACACGCGTCATGAATCACCGTGACCTTGTAGCCCAGGTCCGCTGCCGCCCGCACCACCGCATCGATGCACATATGGCTCATGCTGCCGACCACCACCAGTTCGGTGATGCTGCGCTGTTCCAGAAGGGCGCGTAGAGGGGTTTCGCGGAACGCATTCACGAAATGTTTAAGCACCACCGGCTCGCTGCCCTCGTTCAGCACCTTGGGGTGCAAATAGGCACCCTCAGAGTTCGGCGTGAAAAACGGTGCATCCTCGGACGTGAACTCATGGCGCACATGAATCACTGCATCCCCGTTCTGGCGAAACGCCTGGAGCACCTGCGCAGCCTTGTCCGCGGCGGCTTCCACGCCATCGAGCGGCCACTTGCCTTGAGGGAAGTAGTCGTTCTGGATATCGATTAGGATGAGCGCTTGCTTGGCCATGGGTATTGCCTCGTGATGGGTTGATGGGGCCAGTATGTTAGCTGGCGCCGGGGCGGGGGATTGGCTGCACCGACAATAACAGGGGGAAAACTGACAATGGCGGTTGTTGAGCTGGGCGTGTTGATCTACCACGGTGCGCAGTTGGCAGCGGTGCATGGGCTGACCGATCTGTTCGGTGTCGCCAACCGGATCGCCGCCGAGCATCAATCCGCACAGCTGCCGTTGCTGCGGGTGAGCCACTGGCAGGTAGATGGCCATGGCACACCCACGCGGGTATTCGACAGCCACCCAGGGCCTGAGCAACCGATGATGGCGGTGCTGGTGCCGCCTTCAATCGGCGAGTTCACCGAAGACCAGGCGCCGCCCGCACTGCTCGAGTGGATTCGCCAGCAACACGCAGCAGGCACCGTGCTCGGCGGCGTATGCATCGGCTCGATCCTGCTGGCGCGCAGCGGTCTGTTGGACGGGCGCAGCGCCACCACGCATTGGTCCTCAGCCAAATCCTTCGCGACCCGTTATCCGGCTGTACGCCTTGAGGCGGATAAACCGATCGTCGATGACGGCGACCTGATCACCACC
Organism: Pseudomonas sp. NFACC42-2; assembly: GCF_900116055.1. Taxonomy (NCBI): domain Bacteria; kingdom Pseudomonadati; phylum Pseudomonadota; class Gammaproteobacteria; order Pseudomonadales; family Pseudomonadaceae; genus Pseudomonas; species Pseudomonas sp. NFACC42-2. Next base: position 39,711 of record NZ_FOZO01000025.1, on the reverse strand, counting down.
GCCGGGCTGATGGCCTGGTCCGAGCTGGGCCTGCGCCTGGTCGACCGCCTGATGGGCCCCAGCGTCGCCGCCGCTACCGCGCGTTTCCTGGTGATCGAGCACAGCGACAGTGCCAGCCAGTGCGGCAGCAACTTTGCGCCGATCCTCAGCCATGGCGATGCGGCCATCCTCAAGGTCCAGCATTGGTTGCAAGCCAGTGGCGCGGTGGATGTGTCCGTGGCCGCCATGGCGCAAGAGGCGGGGCTGGAAGAGCGCACGTTCCTACGGCGTTTTCGCAGTGCCACGGGATTGAAGCCCACCGAATACTGCCAGCATTTACGTGTCGGCAAGGCGCGGCAAATGCTGGAGTTCACCACCGCCACCATCGACCACATCGCCTGGACCGTGGGGTATCAGGACCCTGGTGCGTTTCGCGCCACCTTCAAGAAGATCACCGGTTTGGCACCCAGTGATTACCGCAGCCGTTTTGGCGTGTGAATCGTGCAGAACGCCCCACGGTCAAGGGGGTGTCGTGCAGAATAGTACAGGCCAACTGCTATCGCTTTTTGCGCAAGCGATTGATTTCAAAGCCATCACTTTTGAACCTGCCTTGGCCTGATCCCTGCAACCTTCCACCCACACACATGGCGGGATGGCCAAGGGGGATGCATGACCCCGACTCAACGCAAGAAATGGGTAGTCGCTCACTCCACGCGAGAGGGCGCTCCCCGGCATGAAGTCGAAACCAACCGAGCCCTTGCGCGCTGGCTGGCGCAAATCCTTGGGCTCAAGTACGGCGGTGATTACGATCCACGCAAACACGCCGGCCGTGAACGCTACCTGCTTCCCACGCAAACACTGATTGGCCCTGCACAGGCGCGGGCCCTTGATATCAAGGGGCCCGAAGACCTGTGGGGCGGTTATGTGGAGCATGATTTCATCGGCACCAAAGCCATCAGTCACGGCCTGGGGCCGGACGCCGCGGCCCCCGAAGGCTGGTCGCCCTTGTTCTGCGAGCGCGTGCGCGACGTTGTGCTGGACGGCCTGAGCGTATTTGCGCTCAACGATGCACAGGAAGCCGCCAAACGCCTGCTCTACAGCGGGCCGATCCGCCTGAAACCGGTGCATGCCTGCGCCGGGCGCGGCCAGGAAGTTATCCACAGCCTGGATGAGTTCGAGGCTGTGCTGGCGCGCCCCGAAGCGGGCCGGATGTTCAGCGAAGGCGTGGTGCTGGAACAAGACCTGCACGATGTGGTCACCCATAGTGTGGGCCAGAGTTTTATCGGCGATCACGTCATCAGCTACTGCGGCGAGCAATACCTGACCCAGGACGGACAGGGCGAGGAGGTCTACGGTGGCTCCAACCTGCTGGTGGTGCCTGGCGGTTATGACGATTTGCTCAAGCTCGAGCTGCCCGGCGACGTGCGCCAAGCCATCGAGCAAGCCCAGGTCTTCGACGCGGCCGCCGATGAGGCTTACCCGGGTTTCTACGCGTCCCGGCGCAACTACGATATCGCCCAGGGCCTGGACAGCGACGGCCAGCGGCGCAGTGGTGTGCTTGAACAATCCTGGCGCATGGGTGGCGCCAGCAGCGCGGAAGTCGCGGCGCTGCAGAGCTTTATCAACCACCCGGGCCTCAAGGCCATTCAGGTGTCTTCGGTAGAAACATACGTGGACCAGGCGCTGCCCGCGGATGCTATCGAGGTGTACCGAGGCCCGGCGGAAAACAGCGACTTTCTTCTCAAGTACGTGACGGTTAAATCTTATGACGGCTAGAAGCGAAAGCATTGCGATCGACATCGACGACGAACAGATGAGCGGCACGTTCCTCAGCCCCAAATCGAAGGTGCCGGGGGTGTTATTCGTGCACGGCTGGGGCGGTAGCCAGGAGCGTGACCTGGAGCGCGCCAAAGGTATCGCCGGCCTGGGATGCGTGTGCCTGACGTTCGATCTGCGTGGCCACGCGGGCACAGGTATCCCCTTGTCCCGCGTCACCCGGGAAGACAACCTGCGCGATCTGCTGGCGGCCTACGACCGACTGCTCTCGCACCCGGCCATCGACACCTCGGCGGTGGCGGTGGTGGGCACCAGCTACGGCGGCTACCTGGCGGCGATTCTCACCTCATTGCGTCCGGTGCGCTGGCTGGCGCTGCGCGTGCCGGCGCTGTACCGCGACCAGGAATGGCTCAAGCCCAAGCGTGACCTCGATAAGGCCGACCTGATGGATTACCGCAGCACCCTGGTGCATGCCGAAACCAACCGCGCGCTGCATGCCTGCGCGCAATTTACCGGTGATGTGCTGATTGTCGAATCGGAAACCGACGACCATGTGCCCCACGCCACCATCATGAGCTACCGCGCGGCGTGCCAGCACACGCACTCCCTGACGCACCGCATCATCGATGGTGCCGACCACTCCCTGAGCGATCCAGTGTCACAACAGGCCTACACCTCGATCCTGGTGGACTGGATCACCGAGATGGTGGTGGGGGAACGGTTGAGCATCATCCAGTCCCAGTAACGCGATCATGCCGGTGTTTTCTTCACCCGTAGCGCCTTGGCTTTGGCCTCGACACCGAGGTACATCACCAGGGCGATCAGCAGCGGCAGGATAAAGTAGATGGCGCGATAGGCGATCAGCCCGGCCAGCAAACTGCCGCGCGACGCTTCATGTTGCAGCAGTGCGATAAACACCGCTTCCAGTACCCCGAGCCCGGCGGGGATATGGGTGATGACACCGGCGATCGCGCTGATCAGCAGCACGCCCAGCACCAGCGGGTAGTCCAGCTTGGCGGGCAACAAGGTGAAAATCACCGCCGCCATCAGCGACCAGTTCAACGCGCCCAATGCCAACTGCAAGCAGGCCATGCGCAGCGACGGCAGGTTGATCTCGATGCCGCGAATCGACCACGCACGCTTTTTCGAGAATTGGCACGCCGCCAGATAGCCCAGGCTCGCCAGCACCAACAGCACACCCACGCCCTGCAGGGCGCCGCTGCTGAGCTTCCAGCCCGGCGGCATGGTCACCAGGCCGCTGCTGAACACCACCCCGGCCAATGCCATATAACCGAACCAATTGGTGGCCAGGCTCAGCCCGAGAATCTTGGCGATATTGCCGGTGCTCACCCCCAGCCGCGAATACAGCCGATAGCGCATGGCGATTCCGCCGACCCAGGCACTCAGGTTCAGATTGAACGCATAGCTGATGATCCCGACCGGCAGGATCTGCTTCCAGCGCAGCGGTTGGCGAATGTAGGTGCGGCCGATCAAGTCGAAGCAGGCGTAGACGATAAAGCTGCACAACGTCAGCGTGCCCGCGATCAGCAGGGTGCGCAGCTTGAAATCGCCCAGGGTCTGGAACACTTCGCTCCAGTCGATACGCCTTGCGAGCAGGGTGAACAGCACGATCAGCAACAGGAAGAACGCCACGGTCAGCGGTTTCTTCCAGCGCTTGAAGCGTGAATCGCTGGCTTCAGATGTCATGGGTGCGAGCCTCGAAGGGTTTCAACCGTGGCTTGTGCGCCGGCAACCAGCCGGTCAGCGCGGGGAAGTGGCGCATCACATGGAACACCAGGAAACCGACGGTCAGTCGCCATAGCCACAGGCGCGGCTTGCGGTTTTCCGGCATGGTCTGGCAATGCTCCTTGGCCAGTGCGTCCAGGCGTTCGTACAGTTGCTGATTGAACGCCCGGTCACGAATCAGCACGTTGGCCTCCAGGTTCAGCGACAGGCTCAACGGGTCGAGGTTGCTCGAACCCACGGTGCTCCACTCGTCATCCACCAGCGCGACCTTGCCGTGCAGCGGGCGCTGGCAATATTCATGAATCACCACGCCATCCTTGAGCAAGTAGTCGTAGAGCATGCGCGCGGCCAGCTTGGCCAGCAGCACATCGGGCTGGCCCTGCATGATCAATTGCACCTTCACGCCACGGCGCGCCGCATTGCGGATCTCGCGCAGCAGGCGGTAACCGGGGAAGAAATAGGCATTGGCAATCACCGCGCGTTCCTGGGCTTTGCTCAAGGCATGGATATACGCCTCTTCAATGTCGTCGCGGTGTTGCAGATTGTCGCGGTAAATCAGGCGCACCAGGCCGTCGCCTGTATCGGTCGGCCAAGGCGATGGCCGTTGCTGGCGCCGTCGCCAACCGCGCCGTGTGCGCACCTGGCGGCCGCTTTGGGCGAGGGCGAAATGATGCAGGTCGGCCACCGCCGGGCCTATCACCTGAACCGCGTAATCCTGCTTGGCCTCGGGGCCGAAATCCCCCAGGTGATCGGCAGAAAAATTGATCCCGCCGATAAACGCCACGGCGGCATCCACCACCACGATCTTGCGGTGCAGGCGGCGAAACCAGTTGGTGCGAATACCCAGGGTCTTGGACGCCGGATCAAACATCTGCACGGCCACCCCGGCCTGGGCCAATTCGCCGAGAAAAGCGGGGCTCAGTTCACCGCAGCCAAAGCCATCCAGGCTGACCACCACCTTGACACCACGCTGCGCCGCGTCGATCAAGATGCGTTGCAGCTCATGGCCGACCTTGTCTTCGAAGAGGATAAAGGTCTCCAGCAGGATCTCCCGCTGTGCCCCGCGCAAGGCGTCGAACACTTTGGGAAAGTAGGCCTCGCCGTTCTCCAGCAACTCGAGCCGGTTGTCAGGCTGCCAGCCGTAATCGAGGTCGCGGGCCTTGGCTTCATCCGGCGGCTGGTCGGTAGCAATGTGCTCAACGGCAATGTTCATAGTTCAATCTCCACCGACAGGGGCACGTGGTCTGACAGATGGGACCAGGGGCGGGTGGTCAGCACCTTGGGGTTATGAATCTTTAGATTGCGCACATAGATGCGGTCCAGTGCCAGCAGCGGCAAGCGCGCCGGGAAGGTGCGTGCGAGTTTGCCGTGGGCCTGCATGAAGACTTCCTGCAGGCCGCTCTGGCTGAGGTCGGCGCGTTGGCGCCAGTCATTGAAATCGCCGGCCACCACCAACGGCGCATCCGCCGGGATCTCGCTGATACGCTGCTCCAACAAGCGCAATTGCTGCTGGCGATGCACCTCGCGCAAGCCCAGGTGGATGCAGATCGCATGCACTTCCTGTCCGGTGCCAGGCAAGCGCAGCACGCAATGCAACAGGCCACGGTTTTCATGGCCGCTTTGGGAGATATCGAGGTTGTCGTAGCGCACGATCTGGAATTTCGACAGCAACGCATTGCCATGATCGCCATGGGGGTAGACCGCGTTGCGCCCGTAGGCGAACTGCGGCCAGATGCTGTCGGCGAGGAACTCGTACTGCGGCATGTTCGGCCAGTCGCTGTAGCGCTGGGGATGGCGCTCGTGGGTGCCGTGGATTTCCTGCAGGAACACCATATCAGCGCCCACACTGCGCACTGCTTCGCGCAGTTCCGGCAGGATGAAACGTCGGTTCAAGGCGGTGAAGCCCTTGTGGATATTGACCGTCAGAACCGTGAAGTGGGTGATGGCGACGGTGGGCGTAATGGGGACCCATTCCGGATGCGTCATGGCAACACCCCCGGTTCAGGCAACTTGCCGGGTTCGGTGCAAAGCTGCCTGTCCAGCCCGAAACGCTGCAGCAAGTGGCGTGCATCGAAGGGCGCACGCACTTTGATGTCATTGTCGAAAAAGCAAAACACATCCCGCTGTTTGCGGGCGCGCGGTTTGTGCTGCGGGGCGGCCAGGTGCGCATCGGCCGGTTGCTTGCCGTGGGCCCAACGTTCGATGCGATCGCCCCAGCGCTTGAGGGCTTCATCGGTATAACCGCTGGCGTACAGCTGTTTGTCGCCGTGCAAACGCAAGTACATGAAGTTGGCGGTAACATCTTCGAGATACGGCCACTTGCCGGCGGTGTCTGCCACCACCAGCGCCACGCCGTGCTTTTCCAGCATCTGCACAAACTCCGGCACCGCAAAACTGTTATGACGAATCTCCACCGCGTGGCGCAGGGCGCGCTTGCCGTGGGCCTGCAGGCTGGCCTTGCCGTTCAGGCGCGGCTCATGCTGGTGGGCGAGGGTGGCGGCCTGCCGGGTGTCGGTGGGCAATTCGGCGAGGAAGGCTTCGAACAGCAGCGGATCGAATTTAAAGCTGGGCGGAAACTGCCACAGGATCGGGCCGAGTTTGTCTTTCAGCTCCAGCACTCCGGAGGCGAAGAAGTTCGCCATCGGCTTGTGCACATCCTGCAGGCGCAGGATATGCGTGATGTAGCGCGGTGCCTTGACACTGAACATGAAGTCTTCAGGCGTCTGGGCATACCACTCGGCGTAACGCTTGGGAGTTTGCAGCGCGTAGAACGAACCGTTGATCTCGATGCTGTTGACGGCGCGTGACGCAAACTGCAGCTCGCGTTTCTGGGTCAGCCCCTCGGGGTAGAAATCCCCCCGCCAAAGCGTGTAGCGCCAGCCGGAAATGCCGATATGAATCGCCGCCATGGTTACTCCCGTCGATGTGGGTCGATTGACCTCCGTTTTGGGATGACCGTGCAATTTGCGCGAAAGTTTCCACCGTCCTACAGACGGTGCAGGTTCAAAACTGTGCCAAGGGCCACCACGCCTCACCCCGGCATGCAGGCCGCATTTGATAGTTGCCCAAGCGGCAAAGATGCTGAAACAGGGGAACGATCAGTGCTCAAATTCGTCAGTTCCTTACAGACCCTTCTGAAGGAGCCCGGTGTTTTGCTGAATCTAAAGACTGCATTACTGCTCGGCGCGCTGCTGTTCTGCGGCAGCGGCGCACTGTACGCCGCGGCCACCGCGCCGGAGCCCGAGGCGCCGGCCAAACCGGAGTTGCTGGTGGAGGGCGGATTGCTCGGTGCCATCAGTTCCAGCATCGATGATGTGCAGAACAAGCTCGACCTCAATCAGAACCTTGTTGATGCCTGGCGTTTACGCGCGGATCGCGCGGCGGATGAAGTCGGCCGGTTGGTTGACCAGACGTCGGAGCGTTCGCCGTGGAGCGTGGCCGGCGACTTCCTGCTGCTGTCCAGTGTGTGGATTGGCGCCTTCGCGCTCTTGACGTTGCTGGGGCGCTTTATCGTGCGGCGCTTGAACCGGCGCCCGTTCGTCGAGCGCCGCGGGCGCCTGCAAGGCGTACTGGGTTATGTGGTGCCCTACACGATCCCGGCGCTGATCTGCCTGCCGCTGACGCTCTACGTCAGTCACTTCCTGCCCACGTCCATAGGTCGCGCCCTGGCGCTGTGCTTTGCCTATGCGACCAGCAGCGGCATCTTCTCCACGTCGATGCTGCTGTGCGTGATTGTGATGTTCAACGTCGGCCATAAGCGGCCGGCGGTGCAGATCATTCGCAACTACTGCCCCAAGCCGCTGTTCCTGATCGGCTTCCTCGCCGCCCTCAGCGACGCCCTGACCAGTCCGCAGATCGCCCGCCAGCTCGGGGGCAATATCACCAGCAGTATCGCGGTGTTTACCGGCCTGTTCGCGGCAGTGATCTTTGGCGTACTGGTGGTGCGCCTGCGCCGTCCGGTGGCCCACCTGATCCGCAACCGCCCGCTGGCCCAGCGCCTGAAACACCCGGCGTTGCAGCAGTCGCTGCGGGTATTTTCCGGCCTTTGGTACTGGCCGATCCTGTTGATGGTGCTGGTCTCGGCGATCAACCTGATCGGCGCCGGAGACGACAACCAGAAAGCCCTGCGCTGCGCGCTGTTCACCACGATTCTGTTGATCGGCACGGTATTCCTGAGCACGGTGCTGCAACACCTGTTCAAGTCCCGCAGCCAAGTGGCGATCCAACGCAGCAGTGCCTATAAGGAGCGTTTCCTCAGCCTGTTGCACGCGATCCTGCGTATCGTCATGGCCATCGCCTTTATCGAAATCCTCGGGCGCATCTGGGGCGTGTCGCTGTTCGAATTTGCCCAGCGCAACTCGGTGGGCCGTGCGATCAGCGATTCCCTCAGCAGTATCGGCCTGATCCTGCTGATGACCTGGTTGTTCTGGGTGGTGCTCGACACGGCGATCCAGGAAGCGCTGAAACCGCCGGTGAACAAACGCTCCAATCGCCAGCCCAGCACAAGGGTGAAGACCATCCTGCCGCTGCTGCGCAATGCGGTGAAAATCATCCTGGTGGTGATTTGCGCAATCACCACCATGGCCAACCTGGGCATCAACGTCGCGCCGTTGCTGGCGGGGGCCGGTGTGGTCGGCCTGGCGATTGGTTTCGGCTCCCAGCAATTGGTGCAGGACGTGATCACCGGCCTGTTCATCATCATCGAAGACACCTTGTCCATCGGCGACTGGGTGGTGCTCGATTCCGGCCACGCTGGCACTGTCGAAGGCCTGACCATCCGCACCCTGCGCCTGCGCGATGGCAAGGGGTTCGTGCATTCGGTGCCGTTCGGGCAGATCAAGGCGGTCACCAACCAGTCGCGGCAATTTGCCTATGCGTTCTTCTCGGTGCAGTTCACCTACGACACCGATGTGGACAAGGCCGTGGAGCTGATCCGCGAGGCCGGGCAGTCGATCCGCGACGATGTGTTCCTCAAGTACAACCTGCAAGGGCCGCTGGAGGTGTTTGGCGTCGACAAGATGGACCTCAATGGCGTGGTGCTCACGGCGCAGTTCCGTACCGTGTCCGGCGGGCAATATGCGGTGAGCCGTGCGTTCAACCAGCGTTTGAAAAAGCTTGTGGATAACTGCGATGAGGTGCACTTCGCACAGACTTATCCACAGCAGGTTTTGTTGCCAAAGCGTACATCCCAGGTGGATGAGCCGGATGAAGAGGTGCCGGCGTCGGTGGTGTTGACGGAGCAGCCGCGTACTCAATAATCCTCCACCCCGTAGCAGCTGCCGAGCGCCAGCGAGGCTGCGTCAGGCGCGCTGCCGATTCAGAATCGAGTCGCGGCCGACGCAGCCTCGCCGGGGCTCGACAGCTGCTACGGATTTGCGCGGTGCTGGATCAGCTTGTCCCGTATTGACTGCTGATCCACATCCAGCAATATCTGTTGCTTGCCCCCCACCCTCACCGCCGCCGGCAACCCATCCCGATACACAATTCGATTCCCACTCACCGCCGGCACCTTGCTGCCCGGCAACAGTGTGCCCACCAGGTTCAGCGGGTCAGCCCCGCACACCGCAATCAAACTCCCGTCATGGGGCCTGCGCCGCACTTCGCGCAGCAACGGGATCGCTTCGGGCAAGGCAAACTGCTCACCCGCCAGCCCGCTGACAAACCGCCCGCCGCGAATCTCACCCCGGGCCTCCAGCCGATGGAATGTGCGTAGCAGTTCGCGCCAACTGGGCAACCAATCCGCCTCGCGCTCCAGCAAGCGCCAGAACACCACGCCATAACGGCGCAGCAAAGTCATCGCCACATGTTCCAGGGTTTCGGCCGAGTGCGGGCCGGCGGCGGTCGATGGGCGGCGAATCAGCGCCCAGCGCCCGGCATCGTCCATGCCGCCGATAAACGCCCCACGCCCGCGCCGACTGCTGCGCGCCTGGCGCTTGCTGGCCGGGGTGGTCAGTGCGCGCAACCCGGCAAAACTGTCGGCATTCACCAGGCCGGCGCCGACCAGTTCCTGCAAGGCGGTTTCCAGTTCGCTGCGCAGCAGATGGGCTTCGTGCACCAGCTCATCGAAAAACAGCGCGCCGTGTTCGCGCAAGGCCAGGTGGACTTTCTGCGCCTTGGGCGACAGCGTCGTGCTGTCGGTGGGTTCGGTGAGCCCGCTCCACAATGCCACCTGGCTGCGCGGCAACAGCACCACCGGCGTGCTGCGCAGGGCGATGGCGCCGGACTTGTTGCTCAAGCGCGTCCACACCAGCTTGCCGCTGCGGCACAGCTCGTCGAGCCAGGTCGATGAGTAATCCTTGATCCGTGCACTGAGCAGGTCACTGTCCCAGGCCGACGTGGCGGCGGCATAACCTTCGAACTGGCCGACAATCTGCGGCAGCATCGCGCTGCCCTGGCCGCGCGTGCTGTCGGACAGGTGCTGCCAATCGAACAGGAAGCGCATGAAATCCTGCAGTGCCACCGGCTCGATTTCCCGGCGCAGGCGCTTGACCGTGTAGCGATGAATGCGGGCGAGCAGATGCCGTTCGCACCATTGTTCCTCAAGTGCTCCGGGGCTGAAGCGACCGCGCAGCACGTAGCCTTCCTGCTCCAGGCGGGCCAGCGCCTGGGTGACGTCGGCCAGCGGCAAGACCAGTGGCGCGGCGATCTCGATAATGCTCTGCGGGCCGAAGCCACCCAGGCGCGCACGCAGCACCTCCACCAGCGCGTCGTCAAAGGTCCAGGGCTCATCGAAGCCGGGGAGCAACGGCAAGTTGTTAGGGTAGATCGCCTGCAAACACCCCAGGCGTTCCACCGCCACCCACAGGCCATTGGGTAATTGAAAGGCGCGCCCGGCCTTGGCCAAGGCGTTCAGCCACTCGGCCCATGGCGCCGTGACTTCGTGGCTGGCGATGCACGCCAGGCTCATCAGCGCCTCATGCATTTCATCCACGCCATGGGGCGCCGGCCAGGCCTCTTCGCGCACGCCGGCGATGGCGTCCGCATCCAGTGCGCCGAGGTCGTCGGTGCTCTGTGGGTCGCTCCAACGGCGGTTGAGCACGGCCTGGGTGCGGCGCTCTTCCAACGGTGCATCGTCGAGAAAGGTGTAGGGGCGCGCGCTGAGGATCTCGGCGGCCATGGGCGAGGGCGCCGGCAGGTCGCGGCTGATCAAGCGCACTTCGCCGCGCTCCATGCGCCGCAGCAGGGCAAGCCAGGCGTCGCTGTCCATGGCTTCGTGCAGGCAGTCGTCGAGGGTTTGTTCCACCAGCGGGTGCTCGGGTACTTCGCGTTCGCCGGCGAGGTTTTCCAGGCAGGCGATCTGGTCGGGGAACACACTGGCGATCAGGTCTTCGCTCTTCATGCGCTGCAGCTGCGGCGCCACTTTGCGTCCGCCGGTAAAGCGCGGCAGCGCCAGGGCCACGCCGGCGTTCCAACGCCAGCGCACGCCGAACAGCGGCGCATCCAGCACCGCCTGGATCAGCAGGTGTTCGGCACTGTGGCTGTTGAGGTAACGCCACACCTCATCCAGCTCGAAACTATGGCTGGTGGACAGCGACAGTACGATCGCATTTTCGCTGGCTGCCGCCTGCAATTCGAAATTGAAGGTGCGGCAAAAGCGCTTGCGCAAGGCCAGGCCCCAGGCCCGATTGACGCGGCTGCCGAACGGCGTGTGGATGATCAGTTGGGTACCGCCGGACTCGTCGAAAAACCGCTCCATGATCAACGTGTCCTGGGACGGCAAAGCGCCGAGGGCCAGGCGCGCGCGGGCCAGGTAGTCGAGGATCTGTTCGGCGCTGGCGCGGTTCAGGCCAAGGGTGCCGGTGAGCCAGTCTTGCGCCGGTTGCAGGTCGCCGGGGCTGGCGCTGAGCAGGCTGTCGAGTTGCCCCTGCAAACGTGCGACCGCGGCGGATAACTCATTGCTGCGCCCCGGCGCTTCGCCGAGCCAGAACGGGATGGTCGGCGGCTGGCCGTGGGCGTCTTCGACCCGCACTTTGCCGGCCTCGACCCGCAGGATGCGGTAGGAGGTATTGCCGAGCTGGAAGATGTCCCCGGCGATGCTTTCCACCGCGAAGTCTTCGTTGACGCTGCCGATGTTCAGGCTCTGGGGTTCGAGCAACACGCTGTAGTCGGCGTTGTCGGGGATGGTGCCGCCGCTGGTCACGGCGGTCAGCCTGGCGCCACGGCGACCGCGCAGGGTGCGGGTCAGGGCATCGCGGTGCAGGTACGCGCTGCGGATACCCTGGCGCCCGTTGTAGCCGTCGGCGAGCATCTGCAGCAGCGCCTGGTAGTGGCGTTCATCCAGGGCGGCGTAGGGCGCGGCGCGGTGGATCAGGTCGAGCAGGGCCTGCTCCGGCCACTCCTGGGCACTGACCTCGGCGATGATCTGCTGGGCCAGCACGTCCAGGGGCGCCACCGGGATCTGCAAGGTGTCCAGTTCTCCCCGCCGCACACAATCGAGCAGGGCGGCGCATTCGATCAGATCGTCGCGGGTGGTGGCGAACAGGCGCCCCTTGGGCGTGCCGCCGACCTGATGCCCGGAGCGGCCCACCCGCTGCAGAAAACCGTTGATGGAGCCCGGCGAACCGATCTGGCACACCAGGTCGACATCGCCGATATCAATCCCCAGCTCCAGGGACGCGGTGGCGATCAGCACTTGCAGCTCGCCGGCCTTGAGCCGTTGCTCGGCGTCCAGGCGCATCTCCTTGGCCAGGCTGCCGTGGTGGGCGGCCACGGCGCTCTTGCCCAGGCGCTCGCTCAGGTGCCGAGCCAGGCGTTCGGCCAGGCGCCGGGTGTTGACGAAGATCAGCGTGGTGCGATGCTCACGGGCAAGGGCGGCGAGACGGTCGTAGACCAGCTCCCAGACATCGTTGGCCATCACCGCCGACAGCGGCACCGGCGGCACTTCGATATCCAGGTCACGGCGGCGGGCATGGCCGATGTCGACGATCTCGCACGCTCGCTCAGTGCCCACCAGAAAGCGCGACACCGCCTCGATGGGCTTTTGCGTGGCCGACAGACCGATGCGGGTCAGCGGCTCGGCGCACAAGCCTTGCAGGCGTTCCAGGCTCAGGGCCAGGTGGCTGCCTCGCTTGCTGGCGGCGATGGCGTGTATTTCATCGACGATCACCGTGCGCGCGCTGGCCAGCATGTGCCGGCCGGAGTCCGAGCCCAGCAGCACGTAGAGCGATTCTGGTGTGGTCACCAGGATATGCGGTGGGCGCTTGCGCATCTGTGCGCGGTCTTTCTGCGGGGTGTCGCCGGTGCGCACGGCGGTGCGGATCACCAGCGGCGGCAGGCCCAGGCGCTGCAAATGCTCGGTAATCCCGGCCAGCGGGGTTTGCAGGTTGATCTGGATGTCATTGGACAGCGCCTTGAGCGGCGACACATACACCACCAGCGTCTCGTCCGGCAGTTGCCCGCCGTTGGCCAGGCCCTGGTGCACCAGGTCATCGAGCACCGCGAGGAAGGCCGTCAGCGTCTTGCCGGAGCCGGTGGGCGCCGCGATCAGCGTCGAGCGGCGCTGGCGGATCAGCGGCCACGCCTGGGCCTGGGCGCTGGTCACCGAGGGGAAGGTGTGGCGGAACCAGGTGCTGACGGCGGGGTGGAAGCCGTTCAAGACCGTGTCGGTTGATTCAGGAAGGTTCATGCCTAAGTTATGCAGCCCACTCCAACAAGTTGCAACCCCGCACTTTATCCGTGACGGTTGCGCTACAAACCCGCAAAATGCAACGATTCTGGAATAAACCTACGGCATGCCTCACCCGCCTGCCGACCATAACCATCGTTCCAAACAGACCGGGCCTGCTCAATCTATGCGAATGCGCCTTATGTTACTGGGCGGCGGGAATGCCCTCGGGCAGGCGCTGATTCGCCTCGGTGCAGAGGAAGACATTGGTTTCCTCGCACCCAAACCGCCCCAAGACGGCTGGGATGCCGCAAGCCTCACCCAATTGCTCGACGACACCCGTCCCGATGCGTTGATCAACCTCGCCTACTATTTCGACTGGTTCCAGGCCGAAGCCGTCAGCGAAACCCGCCTGGCCGCCCAGGAGTTCGCCATCGAGCGCCTGGCCGAACTGTGCCAGCACCACAACATTACCCTGCTGCAACCGTCCAGCTACCGCGTGTTCGATGGCTCCCGCGCCACCGCCTACAGCGAAAAGGACGAGCCGGTGCCCCTGGGCCTGCGTGGCCAGGCGTTGTGGCGGATCGAGCAGAGCGTGCGCGCGACGTGCCCGCAGCATGTGCTGTTGCGTTTTGGCTGGCTGCTGGATGACAGTGTCGACGGCACCCTCGGGCGCTTCCTGGCGCGGGCCGAGAAACCGGATGAGTTGTTGATGGCGGACGACCGACGCGGTAACCCGACGCCGGTGGACGATGCCGCGCGGGTGATCATCTCGGTGCTCAAGCAACTCGATTGCGCGGCGCCGCTGTGGGGCACTTACCACTACGCCGGGCATGAGGCGACCACGCCGCTGGCGCTGGGCCAGGCGATCCTCACCGAAGCGCGCAGCTACCATGCGCTGGCCGTCGAAGCGCCCACCGCCCAGGCCCACGCGGCCCGGCCAGATGCGGCAGACGAACCGCAGCATGCGGTGCTGGCCTGCAAGAAAATCCTCCACACCTTCGGCATCAAGCCGCGGGCGTGGCGAGCGGGGTTACCGGCGTTGCTGGACCGGTTCTACCGCCATAGCTGACACGACACAAAGCAAAATGTGGGAGGGGGCTTGCTGTAGTGAGCGGGCTTGCCCCGCGCCGGACTGCGCAGCAGTCCCATTGGACCGCGGTGCACCCAGCGGGGGACAAGCCCCCTCACCACAGCAACCCCCCTCCCACATTGGTTATGCAGTGTTGCTTAGAACTTGTAGCCGATACCCACCATGTAAACCATCGGGTCAACGTCCACATTGACCTTGGCGCGGGTGCCAGGCGCCACGGCGTTGTTTTCCACGGTGGCCTTGGTGCTGATGTCGATGTAGCGCGCCTGGGCGTTGATCATCCACTTGTCGTTGATCATGTAGTCCGCGCCGATCTGCGCAGCCCAGCCCCAGGAGTTCTCGGCCTTGAAGTTGCTGAAGCCGGCTTCGGAGGCGCGGCTGCCGACGTGTTCGTCGTAGATCCAGGTGTAGTTGATACCGGCGCCTACGTACGGCTGGAACGGGGATTTGTTGTCCAGCGGGTAGTACACGACGCTCAGGGTCGGTGGCAGGTGTTTCAGCGTACCGAGCTTGCCGTTGGCGGCGCCGAGGGCGGTGCCCTTGATCTTCACGTCATGCTCGAACGGCGTAGCCGCCAGCAGTTCGATACCGACATGGCTGGTGAGCATGTAGGCGAAGTTCAGGCCCAGCTGGGTGTCGCTGCTCATGGTCGCCTTGCCGCCCAGGTTGGCGCCGGCCAGTGGGCCCTGGTCAACTTTGACGGTGCTGCTGTCTGCCTTCGGGTTCACGGTGATTGCACCGGCACGAATCAGAATGTCGCCCGCTTCGTGAGCGTGGACGGCAGGGGCGGCGAGTGCGAGGGCGAAGAGGGACGCGCCGAGCAGAGACTTGTTCATGGGAGCTCCAGAGGACGTTTAGAAGTTGTACGTCCAATGGTAAAGATCGTTCCGTTCGGTCTTTTGACTCAGCTCAATGAAAGGGCGATCAGCGTTATTCCGGCAGTTCGTAGATATAAATTTTCTCGGCATCCATCTGGTAGCCGGCGTCGGCCAGTTCACTGGTGGACGGTTTGACCTGCATCGCCCCCTCGATCCAGTACGGCTGGTAGAGCTCATCGAGCTTCACGCCGAGTTCGCTTTTCACGTGCACGATCTGGTTCGATGGCGGCGGCGGCACATGGATGCACGCGCCGAAGTACGGCACCAGCAGGAACTCGGTGGTGCGGCCTTCTTCGCTGACTTCCAGCGGCACGATATACCCGGGCAGGCGGATGTGCTGGCCATCGAGGCTCTGCACCACCGGCGCATTGGGCAGATCCTGCTTGGCCGCTGGCGCCGCTTCGACGGACAAGGCATCGGCCATGTTCGACAGGTTGTGCAGCGGTTTCATGTTGGGGATTTCCGGCGGCGCGTCCGGCGGAATCATCTCCTGCCAGGACAAATCCCTGGGCTGGTCCTCCGCCCAGGCCGGCACCGCCACCAGCAGCAATAACGCAAACAGAGCGCGACGCATCGAAGCCTTCCTCATAAACGTATGGACAGGCCATCGGCCAGGGATTGTCGGTAGGCGCGCCACGCGGGCACGCTGCCCATGAGCAGGGCTGCAGCCAGGATACCGGCGAGCAGGGTCCATTCATATTCGCTGGGCCACGACATCGGCAGGTCGAGGCCGTAATTGGCCTGCAAATACCCGCGCGATGCGGCGATGCACACATACAGCAAGCCCACGCCTGCGATCACACCGGACAGGGCCAGGGCGAAGGCTTCGAAAATCAGCAAGGTTGCGATATGCCACGGCCGCGCGCCCACCGAGCGCAGGATCGCCATTTCGCGGCGGCGTTCGTTGAGGCTGGTGAGGATCGCCGTGAGCATGCCGATCAAACCGGTCAGCACCACGAACAGCGAGATAACGAACAAGGCTTTTTCGGCGGTGCCCATCATGCTCCACAGCTCTTGCAGCGCCACGCCGGGCAGGATCGCCAGCATCGGCTCGCCACGGAATTCGTTGATCTCCCGCTGCAGGGCGAAGGTGGAAATCTTGTTGTTCAGGCCGAGCATAAAGGCCGTGATGGCTTGCGGGGTGAGGTCCATGTTGCGCGCCTGGTCGGCACTGATGCGACCCTTGCCCTGGGCCGGTACGCCGTTGTGCCAGTCGATATGGATCGCCTCCATGCCGCCGAGGCTGATATGCAGCGTGCGGTCCACCGGCGTGCCGGTGCGCTTGAGAATACCGACCACGGTGAACGGCTTGTCATCGTGTTTTACCAGGCTGACCACCGCCACGCCGTGGGCCAGCACCAGCTTATCGCCGAGCTTGTAGTGCAGGGCATCGGCGACTTCGGCGCCGAGTACTACTTCGAACGGGTCGGTGGCGAAGGCGCGGCCGCTGGCCAGTTCCAGGTTCTGTTTGCGCCCGTACTGGTAGTGCTCGAAGTACGACTCGTTGGTGCCCATGACGCGGTAGCCGCGGTGGGAGTCGCCGAGGGAAATCGGGATCGCCCATTTCACCTGGGGGCTGGCGGCGAAGTGCTCGTAGCTGTCCCACCGAATGTTGTTGGTGGCGTTGCCGATGCGGAACACCGAGTACAGCAGCAGGTTGACCGAACCGGAGCGTGCGCCGACGATCAGGTCGGTGCCGCTGATGGTGCTGGCGAAACTGTTGCGCGCCTCAACGCGCACGCGTTCCACCGCCAGCAGCAGGCACACCGACAAGGCGATGGCGAAGGCGGTGAGGATCGCGGTAAAGCGGCGGTTAGCCAGGCTGGCCATGGCTAGACGAAACAGATACATCTCAAACCTCTGCGGGCGTGGCGGCGCGATTGAGTTCGGCCAGCGACAGGTTGCGATCGAACAGCGGCGCCAGACTCTGGTCATGGCTGACAAACAACAGGCTGGCGCCGGCTTCGCGGCATTCGGCGAACAGCAGTCGAATGAAGGCTTCGCGGGCGTCGTAGTCCAGGGCCGAGGTGGGCTCGTCGGCGATCACCAACTCCGGTTGGCCGATCAACGCACGGGCGGCGGCCACCCGCTGCTGTTGGCCGATGGACAGCGAGTCGGCGCGGCGCTCCAGCAAGTCCTTATCCTTCAGGCCCAGGTGCGCCAGCAATGTGGCGGCGGCTGTGTCGACACTGCCGTGGCGCTGCTTTGCCCGTTGCGCGCGCAGCTTGGAAAAGTGGCAGGGCAACTCGACGTTCTCGCGCACCGACAGGAACGGCAGCAGGTTGAACTGCTGGAAGATATAGCCGGTGTGGTCAACACGAAAGCGGTCCCGCGCGCCGGCCGAGAGTTCGGTCAGCTCCTGGCCGAGCAGGCGGATGCTGCCCTGGCTGGGCTTCTGCACACCGCCGAGCAGGCCGAGCAAGGTGGTTTTGCCACTGCCGCTCGGTCCCTTGAGAAACAGGGTTTCCCCCGCTTCCAGGCGGAACGCGGGGATGTCCAGTAACTGTGGGTGACCGGGCCAGTTAAAGCCCAGGTCAGACAGTTCGATCAATGGGTGGGTCATGGGCACTCAGAACTTCAGGGTGGCTGCTGTGGCGGTCGCTTCAACACCTTGCTGGCCGCTCGGGCCGATCAGTTGTACCTGAATTTTCTGGGTGGCGGGGAAGGTCTTGAACACCTGGGTCAGGTCCAGGTTGCCCAGGGCGTTCGGCGTGGCACAGGTGAATTGGTAGTGGGCGTGGATTTCACTGTGATCGTGATGATGCTCGTGAGCACCGTCTTTGGCGTCGTGGTCATCATCGTCGTCGTGGTCGGCTTCCGGTTTGTCGCCGAACAGCGGGCTGTTGAGTTCCTGGGAGCTGATCACGCAACCGGCGGCCTTGGGCAGGTTGAACAGCGCCAGTGGGTTCTCCAGCTGTTTGCGTGCGGCGGCGACCTTGGCTTTGTCGGCAGCAGTGGTGGCGAGGTGTTCGAAGCCCACCAGGTTCATCGCCGGGCTGTCCAGTTCAAGTTCCAGGGCCTGGCCGTCGAGTACCGCGTTAAGGCGGCCGACGCCGTGTTCGTGGGCGCCGAGGCTGCCGTGTTCGTGATCGTGGTCATGCTCGTCAGCGGCGTGAGCGATGGCGAGTGGCAACAGGGCAAACGGCAAAGCAAGCAACAGACGGCGCATGGGAAAGCTCCAGGAGATGAAAGTTTTGTTATGTGATCTTATAACAATAGTGCCGAGAGTTTGACCGCCCGCTTGGCGTTGCGCAAGCCGCATGGGAGCATGCTCGTCAGAAAAAATGCAGGAGTAAGGACGATGTTGCGAATTCGTGGAACCATCGGCGACCTGCCGGTGGACTTGACCCTGGAGCTGGACGACGGCGATTGGGCGCGACTCGGCGCGCAGTTGCAGGCAACGTCCATGGCAAGTGCACCCGCCGCGCCGGCAGCGCCGGTCAAGCCGAACGATGATCTGTGGCGGAACGCCCAGGACCTGTTGCGCAACGCCGGGCAACTCAGCGGCCTGGAACTGCTTGATCGACTGGAAGGTTTGGCGGGGGATGCTGCGGCGGGCAAGCGCCTGTTGGTGCGCCTGCGCCATAGCGCCAAGGTCAAGGTGGCCAGCGGCGGGGATACGCCGCTGTACAGTTGGATCGGCGATTAGTACAGCGCGGCGAACAACTTGCGGCGGTACACGGTCACCAGCGGGTGATCATTGCCCAGCAGTTCGAACACCTGCAGCAAGGTCTTGTGCGGCAGGCCTTCGCTGTAGCTGCGGTTGCGAATAAACAGCTTGAGCAAGCCTTCCAGCGCCGCGTCGTATTGCTGGCGCGCCAGTTGCTGGATGGCCAGTTGATAGGCGGCTTCGTCGTCCTGCGGGTTTTGCGCCAGGCGGCTTTTCAACTCGGCGGCGTCCGGCAGGTCGGCGGCCTGGCGCAGGAAGGTGATTTGCGCCTTGGCGCCGGCGAGGGCGGCTTTGTGGTCATCGCTCTTCACCGCATCGAGCACGGTTTGGGCTTCACCCAACTCACCGCGTTCGGCCAGGCAGCGGGCGTACAGAATCAACGCGGCGGCGTTGGTGTTGTCTTCACCCAGCAGCGCCACCAGCACGGCCTCGGCGTCGCTGATGCGGCCATCGGCAAACAGCGCCTGGGCCTGCTCCAGCGGGTCAGCCGCCGCCGGTGGTGGCATCTTCACGTGAGGCTCCAGCAGCGCCCGCACCGCCGACTCCGGCTGCGCCCCGGCAAATCCATCCACCGGCTGGCCATCCTTGAACAGCACCACCGTCGGCAGGCTTTGAATGCCAAACCGCGCGACGATGTCCTGCTCCGCCTCGCAATCGACCTTGGCCAGCAGCAGCTCACCCTGATAACTCTGGGCAATCTGCGCCAGCATGGGCATCAACGCCTTGCACGGCGCGCACCACTCGGCCCAGAAATCCACGAGCACGGGTTTTTCGAAGGAGTTCTGGATCACGGCCTGGTCGAAATTGGCGCTGGTGACGTCGAAGATGTACGGCGTGGGTTCACTCATGGGGCGTCTCGAATAAAGCGGGAATGGGGCAACTATAAGGGCTGGCGAAGGCTACCGGAAGCAGCGGGGTGTTCTGTTTCCAAGCGCATGCCAAAAAGGGTCCTGATACCAATCGAGAGGGAAGCCCATCGCTTTCAGGCTAACTTCCGGAAATTCGTAAATCAGGCGATGCAGGCGTTGATCCCAGTGACTGTGGGGGCTCACCTGATGCATCAAGTGATTCAGAATGCAGAGTGCTGCAAAAATGCGGGTGTGTGGCCCTGGCTGAAAGAGCTGTCCCGGCCATAAGAAGTTGGCTTTCCTTGGCAGTTCGGGACGAATGCCTAACTCTCGGTTCCACAGTCGTGAATGATGGGCGCACATGTTTCGAATGGTGGTCAGGGTGTGCAGCCAGGACTGCATGAGGGGGGCCGCAAGTCCCAGGCGCTTGGCAATGGCCTTTTTATCCGCGTCTTTCGCCAAGCCCTTATATAAGTGGGATAAATCACCCAGCGTCAGTTCCTCCAACATGGCCCAGCCTGGCATAAGAGGTGGGTGGACGTAGGTTGCTGGGTAGTAACGGGCGTAGCTTTCTTTAGCTCTTTGGCGTTTAAGGAGGCGTTTTCTCATGTCGTCCGCGCGCAATCGATCGATGCTCTCGCATTCGCGCTGGAAGTGACGCATGGCTGTGGATTGTTTGAGGGACAGCGTCGTAAGCAGCCGCTGATGATCGAACATCTGATGGAACATCTGCGAGTTTATATACCAGTGACTGCCATGGGCGGGCCCCATGTGGTTGCTGATGGCCGAGCGCAATGCTATTTCGACTCTCTCGATGGCGTCCATGGTCAGCAAGCGAAGCTGTCGGTCGAAGTCGTAGAGACGAGTTAACTGTTCAAACTGGCTACCGTCACGAAAACGATGGTTGATATCGTCCGGCTGCTGAAACGGCCGCATATAGGGAGTGAGCCGAAAGAAGCTGACCGATTGCAAAAAAAACGCGGCGCCAACCTTGTCCTGAACATTCAAGCCGCGGTGCTTGAGCAGTTCAAGCTGGGCAGGAACGTCAATGGCGGGTTTGCTGAATGTCCTCATACCCAAAAAATACCGGGCATAAAAAACCCGCACAATTTGTGCTTGGCTACTGACGCAACCAGAGGCGTGGCGGGTGTATTGCCGCAAAGACTAGTGAGCTGCCCGTTTTTTGCAAGGGGGTTGCGTGGTCAGCAATGAGTGAAACTGTTTGGAAAAGCATGCAGGTCGATTGTCCACGCCGCGTGCGAAAAGGAGGGCATTTTCCATGCGCCTCCTTTCGTTGTCTTAACCAATCTATTGCTGAACATTTTTAACGTGCAGGTTTAACGCCGCGAATGGTACAGGCTCACCTTGCGAAACTCCCAAGGCTCGGCCAGGTCCGGCAACGTCAGTGCATCGAGTATCTCCAGCCGCCGATAAGCCGGGTGCTGGAAGTCCCGCACGCGCGAGTCCGCCACCAGCGCTTCGCGGCCTCGGCTGAGGAAGTGGTCGAGCAACGGCAGGTTGGCGCGGTCGTAGAGCACGTCGGCGACCAGGATCAGGTCGAAGCGGTCGGCTTCGGCGAAAAAGTCCGCCGAGTAACTCAGTTCCACACCGTTGAGTTCGGCATTCGCCCGGCAGGACGCTAACGCCAGCGGGTCCAGGTCGCAGGCCACCACTTCCAGCGCGCCGGCTTTGACCGCGGCAATCCCGGCCACACCGGAGCCTGCGCCGAAATCCAGCACACGCTTACCTTTCACCCATTGCGGGTTCGCCGCCAGATACCGCGCCAGCGCCAAGCCGCTGGCCCAGCAAAAACTCCAGTAGGGCGGTTCATGCAGGATGCGTCGGGTTTCCTCGGGGCTGAAGGCGCGGTCCATGTTGTCCGCATCCAGCAGCCACAATGAAAGCGCGGTACCCGGCAGCGGGCAGGGCACCAGTTGGGCGTCGCCGATCAGCGCGCTCAGGGCGCGCTGCAAGTCCAGCGGCGGCGTCATGGTGCCTTGACGAGTTCCAGGGGGCCGGTGGTCTGGGTGATCGCCTGGGTGATGCGCACGGCAGGCAGGTGCAGGATCAACTGGCCGGACTGGCTGGCACGGCCACGCAATTCAACCCGCGCACCCGCCGGGAACGCCTCGGGGTTGTAGCGCAGGCGGAAGGCCAGGGGCTTGCCGTTGCCGGTCAAGACGCTGCTCGCCAACAGTTGTTGCGGGCGCGAACGGTCATCGATCACCAGCAGCGCCATCTCGACTTCGGCGCCGGCCGGCACGTTGGTGAGGCTGCCGCTGATTTCGCGTTGATAGACGGGCAGGGGACCGAGGTCTTCAATGCCGGGGACTTTTTTCTCTTGTGCGGGCGTCGGTTGAGGGGCGGCCGGCTTGGGGGCTTCGCTGCTGCAGGCGACCAGGACACTGAACACGGTGAGCAAAACAAATGGTCGTAACTGCATGTACGGCTCCAGAAAAGGACAAAATCCGTGGCTTGAAATATAAGAAACATATAGGCCTGCCTATATACCGTAAAGGCTATGGCTTGTCTTGCCACAGGGATGCGCTACCATGGCCCTCCCTTTTTTTGTTGCCTGCCACCATGCACTGTCCCTTCTGCGGTGCCAACGACACCAAGGTCATTGACTCGCGTCTGGTCGCCGAGGGCGATCAAGTGCGTCGCCGGCGCGAATGCCTGGCCTCTGGCTGCGGTGAACGTTTCACCACCTTCGAAACCGCCGAACTGGTATTGCCGCGCCTGATCAAGTCCGACGGCAGCCGCCAGCCCTTCGACGAAGAAAAACTGCGCGCCGGTATGCAGCGCGCCCTGGAAAAACGCCCGGTGAGTGTCGAGCGGCTGGAGGCGGCGCTGGCGCATATCAAGCACAAGCTGCGCGCCACCGGCGAACGCGAGGTCAAGAGCCTGGTGGTGGGAGAGCTGGTGATGGGCGAGTTGCAAAAGCTCGACGAAGTCGCCTATATCCGTTTCGCCTCGGTGTATCGACGCTTCCAGGACCTCAACGAGTTCCGCGAAGAGATCGACCGCCTGGCCCGTGAGCCGGTCAAAGAATGAACCCACTTTCTGCTGAACAGGCTGTGCTGGACGCCCATTACATGGCCCGCGCCCTCGAACTGGCGCGCAACGGCCTGTACACCACCCACCCCAACCCGCGTGTGGGCTGCGTGATTGTCCGCGCTGGGCAGATTGTCGGCGAAGGCTGGCATGTGCGCACCGGCGAGCCCCATGCGGAAGTGCATGCCTTGCGGGCTGCCGGTGACAAGGCGCGCGGCGCCACGGCGTACGTAACCCTCGAGCCCTGCAGCCACTACGGCCATACCCCGCCGTGCGCCGATGCGCTGGTGAGTGCCGGGCTGGCGCGGGTGGTCGCAGCGATGCAGGACCCCAACCCGGAAGTCGCCGGGCGCGGCATGCAGCGCCTGGCCCAGGCCGGAATCGAGGTGCGCAGCGGCGTGCTGGAAGGTGAAGCCAGGGCCCTGAATAAGGGCTTCCTCAAGCGTATGGAGCATGGCCTGCCGTTTGTGCGGGTCAAGCTGGCGATGAGTTTGGACGGCCGCACTGCCATGGCCAGCGGCGAAAGCCAATGGATCACCGGCCCCGCCGCCCGCGCCGCCGTGCAGCGCCTGCGCGCCGAGGCCAGCGTGGTGCTGACCGGTGCCGACACCGTATTGGCCGACGGCGCACGCCTGACCGTACGCGCCGCCGAACTCGGCCTGGACGACGCCACCACGGCCCTGGCCATGTCGCGCCCGCCGCTGCGTGTGCTGATCGACGGCCGTTTGCGCGTGCCGCTCAACGCACCGTTTTTCAAGGCCGGCCCGGCGTTGGTCATCACCTGCGTCACCGCGGAAAACCAGTTCCCCCGTGGCCCCGAATGCCTGGTGGTGCCGGGCGTGGACGGCCAGGTCGACCTGCGCTCGGCGCTGGTGGCGCTGGCTGCCCGTGGCGTCAACGACGTCTTGGTGGAAGCCGGCCCTAGCCTGGCGGGCGCGTTTGCCCAGCAGGGCCTGGTGGACGAATACGTGATTTTCGTCGCCGGCAAGTTCCTCGGCTCCGCTGCCCGGCCTTTGCTGGACTGGCCACTTGAGAAGCTGGCGGACGCTCCCCAACTCAAGATCACTGAAATGCGCGCTGTAGGCGACGACTGGCGAGTCACTGCCATCCCTGTGCCAGCAGCGAGCGTATAATTCTGACCGGGCGCTCAAGTGCCCGCACCGTTTTCCAGGAGAAGGCCATGTTCACCGGCATTATCGAATCCATCGGCAGCATCCGCGCCATGACCCCCAAGGGCGGCGACGTGCGCCTGCTGGTTGAAACCGGCAAGCTCGACCTCGGCGACGTCAAGCTGGGCGACAGCATCGCCGTCAGCGGCGTGTGCCTGACCGTCGTCGAACTGCCGGGCAACGGCTTTGCCGCCGACGTCAGCCGGGAAACCCTGGACTGCACCGCGATGAACGACCTCAAGGCCGGCAGCCCGGTCAACCTGGAAAAAGCCCTGACCCCGACCACTCGCCTGGGCGGCCACCTGGTCAGTGGCCACGTCGACGGCGTCGGCGAAGTGGTGGCCCGCAGCGAAAATGCGCGCGCCGTGGAATTCCGCATCCGCGCGCCCAAGGAGCTGGCCAAGTACATTGCCCACAAAGGCTCGATCACCGTCGACGGCACCAGCCTGACCGTGAACGCCGTGAATGGCGCCGAATTCGAACTGACCATCATTCCCCACACCCTGAGCGAGACCATCATGGCGTCGTACCAGCCTGGTCGCCGGGTGAACCTGGAAGTCGACTTGCTTGCCCGTTACCTGGAGCGCCTGCTGTTGGGCGATAAGGCCGCAGAGCCTGCAGCCGGGAACATCACCGAAAGTTTTCTGGCCGCTAACGGCTACCTGAAATCCTGACCAAGGGGGTGCCCTGTGGCGCTCAATAGCATCGAAGAACTGGTTGAAGACATCCGCCAAGGCAAGATGGTCATCCTGATGGATGACGAAGACCGCGAAAACGAAGGCGACATCATCATGGCCGCCGAGGCCTGCAAGCCTGAGCACATCAACTTCATGGCCAAGCACGCCCGTGGCTTGATCTGCATGCCCATGAGCCGCGAGCGCTGCGAGCTGCTCAAGCTGCCGTTGATGGCGCCGCGCAATGGTTCAGGGTTTGGTACCAAGTTCACCGTATCGATTGAAGCGACCACCGGCGTCACCACCGGCATTTCCGCCGCCGACCGTGCCCGCACCGTGCAAGCCGCTGCCGCCAAGGACGCCAAGGCCGAAGACATCGTCAGCCCCGGCCACATCTTCCCGTTGATGGCTCAACCGGGCGGCACCCTCGCTCGCGCCGGCCACACCGAAGCCGCCTGCGACCTGGCGCGCATGGCCGGTTTCGAGCCCTGCGGCGTGATCTGCGAAGTGATGAACGACGACGGCACCATGGCCCGCCGTGCCGAACTCGAAGCCTTTGCCGCCGAACACAACATCAAGGTCGGCACCATTGCCGACCTGATTCACTACCGGATGATCCACGAACGTACCGTTCAGCGGATTGCCGAGCAGCCACTGGACAGCGAACTGGGCCAATTCAATTTGGTGACCTACCGTGATTCGGTGGAAGGCGACGTGCACATGGCCCTGACCCTGGGCACCATCTGCGCCGACGAGCCGACCCTGGTGCGCGTGCACAACATGGACCCGTTGCGCGACCTGCTGATGGTCAAGCAACCGGGCCGCTGGAGCCTGCGCGCCGCCATGGCTGCGGTGTCCGAGGCCGGCAGCGGTGTGGTGCTGCTGCTGGGCAACCCGGTGGATGGCGACGTGCTGCTCGCGCATATTCGCGAAACCGCCGAGCAGACCCAGGTGAAAACGCCGACCACCTACAGCATCGTCGGCGCCGGTTCGCAGATCCTGCGTGACCTCGGTGTGCGCAAAATGCGCCTGATGAGCGCACCGATGAAATTTAATGCGATATCCGGATTCGATCTGGAAGTTGTAGAATACGTGCCCTCCGAATAAAGGCCGGCGCTTTTTGCCCCTTGTTCGCGGTTAAATCATCACTGAGGGACGCACTTTTCGCGTCCCGGCTCTTTAAGAGATTTGTCGAATGACCCTGAAGACCATCGAAGGTACCTTCATCGCCCCCAAAGGCCGCTATGCCCTGGTGGTTGGCCGCTTCAACAGCTTCGTGGTTGAAAGCCTGGTAAGCGGTGCCGTGGATGCCCTGGTTCGCCACGGTGTGAGCGAGAGCGACATCACTATCATCCGCGCCCCTGGCGCCTTCGAAATTCCACTGGTTGCGCAAAAAGTTGCTCAGCAGGGTGAATACGCGGCGATCATCGCCCTGGGCGCGGTCATTCGTGGCGGTACTCCGCACTTCGAATACGTGGCCGGCGAATGCACCAAGGGCCTGGCCCAGGTGTCCATGGAGTTCGGCGTGCCAGTCGCTTTCGGCGTACTGACCGTGGATTCCATCGAACAAGCCATCGAGCGTTCCGGCACCAAGGCCGGTAACAAAGGCGCTGAAGCTGCCCTGTCCGCCCTGGAAATGGTCAGCCTGCTGTCGCAGTTGGAGGCCAAGTGATTTCCGACGAGAGCGATTGCTTCAACCCACGCGACGAGCGCCCAGCGGACGCCGGCAAGCCGTCGAAAAGCGAAAAGCGCCGTGCTGCCCGCCAGCTCGCCACCCAGGCGCTGTACCAGCGTCACATGGCTGGCACCTCGCTGAACGAGATCGAAGCGCAGTTTCGCGTCGATAACGACTTCACGTTTGCCGACCAGAGCTACTTCCACGACATCCTGCACGGCGTTCCGGCCAACCTGGCCGAGATCGATGCGGCATTGACGCCGTGCCTGGACCTGACCCTCGAAGAGCTGGACCCGGTTGAACTGGCCGTACTGCGCCTGTCCACCTGGGAGCTGCTCAAGCGCGTCGACGTGCCATACCGCGTGGTGATCAACGAAGGCATCGAACTGGCGAAAGTCTACGGTTCGACCGATGGTCACAAGTTCGTCAACGGCGTGCTCGACAAGCTGGCCCCGCGCCTGCGTGAAGCCGAAGTGAAGGCGTACAAGCGCTAACCTGCGCTTGAGTCCTGAATGGGCGAGTTCGAGCTGATCCACCAGTACTTCGCCGCCGCGCCGTGCGCACAGGGCGGTGAGGGCATTGCCCTGGGGATCGGCGACGACTGTGCCCTGCTGGCGCTCCCCGCCGGGGAGCAGCTGGCAATTTCCACCGATACCTTAGTGGCCGGCGTGCACTTTGCCGACCCCTGTGACCCGTTCCTGCTCGGCCAGCGCTCGCTGGCCGTGGCGGTCAGCGACCTGGCGGCCATGGGCGCCCACCCCCTCGCGTTTACCCTCGCACTCACTACGCCGACCGTCGATGCCGATTGGCTGCAACGCTATGCCCAGGGGTTGAACGCCATGGCGCAAAACTGCGGTGTGGGCCTGGTGGGCGGCGACACCACGCGCGGTCCGCTGAGCCTGACCCTGACCGTGTTTGGTCGTGTCCCGGCCGGTCAAGCGTTGACCCGCAGCGGCGCGCAGCCGGGCGATCTCTTGTGTGTCGGCGGCGAGTTGGGTAATGCCGCCGGTGCCTTGCCGCTGGTATTGGGGCAGCGCAGCGCCGATGCAGCGATTGCCGACCCGCTGCTGGCCCATTACTGGTCGCCACAACCGCAGTTGGCCTTGGGCCTGGCTCTACGGGGCAAGGCCACATCGGCGATGGATATTTCTGACGGTCTTCTGGCCGATTGTGGGCATATCGCCAAGGCCTCGGCTGTCAGCCTGTTGATCGAGCGCCAGAAGCTGCCGCTGTCCCACGCATTGCTGGCGTTTGTCGGTGATGACGAGGCGCGGGTCGCCGCATTGAGCGGCGGCGATGACTACGTGCTGGTGTTCACCCTGCCGCCCGTCGAGTTGGCGCCGTTGCTGGCTGACGGTTGGCCGGTGCATGTTATCGGCCAGGTCCAGGCGGGGCAGGGCGTAACGCTGCTTGACGCTCTCGGGCAAGACATCACCCCGGCCATCCGTGGCTATCAACATTTTTGCCCGGCACCCTGAGTCGGCGTGCTGCGCTACGCTCTATTACGTCGTTATGGATGTTGGATTTGCAGGAGATCATCGCCATGGATGTACGCCGCTGGCTGCTGATGCTGCTGTGTGTCCTTCCGGCATGGGGCCAGGCGCAGGAGGTGCCGGTGGTGCCCGGCAAGGTCATGCTGGCCAGCGAGGCCTGGGACGACTACACCAATGCCGACGGCAGCGGCCTGGCCTGGGATGTGTTGCGACACGTCTTCGAACCGGTCGGGATCACTTTGCAAACCCGCATTGAGCCCTATACCCGCTCGGTCGGCCTGGCCCAGCGCGGTGAAGTGGATGGCTGGGTCGGTTCCTACCGCGATGAAGTCAAGGGTGTGCTCTACCCGCACTGGAACTTCGATTCCGACCCCATCTACGCCCTTGGGCTGGCGACCTCGCCGATACCGAGCGCCGCGACGCTGGGGGATTATCGCCTGGCCTGGGTGCGGGGCTACAAGTACGAGGCGTATTTGCCCCATGTGCGCCGTTTCAATCAGATCCAGCGGCGCGATGGCATCTTGCCGATGCTGCAGCACGGTCGTGTCGACTTCTACATTGATGCGCTCACCGAAGCCCGATACGTCCTCAGTCAGGCGGACGCCCCGTCCCAGTTCCGGCTCACCCACATCATTGACCTGCCGCTCTACGTTGGCTTTGCCGATACCGAGCGTGGGCGGGCATTACGCACCGTGTTTGACCAACGCATGGCGGTCCTGGTGAAAAGCGGCGAACTGAAGCCGATTTTCCTGCGCTGGAAACTGCCGTATCCGTTCTGACCTGCATAGAACCGGGACGAAGGCCAATCAAACCGATTGATCTTTATCAGCGATAATTCAGCTTAAGCGTCTGTAGGAACCTGCTGTTACAATGCCTGCCTCTGTGAAATCTGAAATCAGGAGCACACGGTGCCCGTCGTTTTCGTCGCTGCTTCCAAGCTGCCTACCCCTTTTGCCACGTTCACCATGAGCGGCTTTCTCGAAGGAGCCACCGGGCGCGAGCACGTTGTGCTCAGCCTCGGCGATATCGCCGATGGCGCACCGGTTCTCGGTCGCGTGCACTCCGAGTGCCTGACCGGCGATGCGCTGTTCAGCCAGCGCTGTGACTGCGGCTCGCAACTTGAAGCGGCGATGCGCGCCATCGCCCGTGAAGGCCGTGGGGTGCTGTTGTACTTGCGTCAGGAAGGCCGTGGCATTGGCCTGCTGAACAAGATCCGCGCCTACGAGCTGCAGGACGGCGGCGCCGATACCGTCGAGGCCAACGAGCGCCTGGGCTTCGCCGCCGACCAGCGTGACTACGCGATCTGCCTGCCGATGCTGGAGCACCTGGGCGTGAAGTCCCTGCGCCTGATGACCAACAACCCGCGCAAGGTCAAGGCCTTGACCGAGATGGGCATCACCGTGGCCGAGCGCGTACCGCTGCACACCGGGCACAACCCGCATAACAAACTCTACCTGGCGACCAAGGCCAGCAAGCTCGACCACATGATGGGCAATGAGCATCAAGGCGAGGTCGACCGCGCGTGACCCGTGGCCAGGTGAAACGGCGACTGTCCTTCAGCTGGTGGCAGTATCTGGCCCTGGCGCTGCTCCCGCTGTTCGTGATCAACCTGGTGTTTGGCCAGGCCGAGCCCTTGTTGCCGGTGCTGGCCATGCCGTTCTTTATCGCCGGCGTGGCGTCGATGTTCCTCAGCCTGCGCTACTTCAACGGCTATAAACACGCCCTGATCGCCACCTCCAAAGCCCTCGATACCGCTGAAGAACCGGCTGCCTGGATCACCCTGGCGGCGCGTCGGCGCACGGCCTTGATGGTGGCGGCCGTGCCGGCCTGGGTGGGCGCACTGGCGGTGTTCGTCGGTCTGGAAGCGGTGCCGCTTTTCCTGTTGGCGCTGTCGACGACGGTGTTGTTTTACCTCTACCGCATCCCGCGTCAGTTGGGATGATGCGCCGCTGGCTGGCGATTCTGCTGCTGGCATTCAGTGCTCAGGGCCTGGCGGTCGAACGTGTCGTCAGTCTGGCGCCTTCACTTTCTGAAATCGTGGCTGAGCTGGGTGCTGCCGACCTGCTGGTGGGCGTGCTCGATGGCGGCGACCGGCCGGTGGCACTGGCGAACGTGCCGTCGGTTGGGCGCTACGGGCAGCTCGATATGGAGCGCCTGCTCAGCCTCAAGCCCGACCTGATCCTGCTCTGGCCCGGCAGCGTCGGCCCCGCCCAGCGCGAGCAACTGCAGCGCCTGAATATCCCGGTGTACGTCGCCGAACCCCATAGCCTCGAACAGCTCACCACCCAGGTCCAGGCCATCGCCGAGCAATTGGGCCGTGCCGACACTGGCCGGCAATTGGCCGCGCAACTGCGCCAGCGCCTGGCGCAGTTGCGTCAGCGCTATCAACGTGCCGAACCAGTGCGGGTGTTCTACCAGGTGTGGAACCAGCCGCTGTACACCGTGGGCGGCGGCCAGATCATCAGCGACGCGCTGAGCGTGTGCGGTGCGCGCAATGTGTTTGACGACCTGAAGCTGCCCGCGCCGCAGGTCAGCATCGAGTCGGTATTGCAGCGCAATCCCGAGATGATCCTGGTGGGCGATCAGGCTCAGAAGGACGCCTGGAAGGTCTGGCCAGCGATGGCGGCGCGGGTACGGCTGGTTCCGGACAGAGGCCTGGAACGGCCCAGCGGGCAGATGCTGGAAGCGCTGGCGCGGCTGTGTCAGGTGATTGCTCCGAGCCGCTGAGGCCGGTCCAGGCCACAATCAGCTTTCAGGTGTCCAGGTCACGCCAAACATCCACACCCGGCCTTCTTCACGGTAATCGTGATTGTTGACGAATGCCGGATCGTTGTAACTGTAGCGTGCCCGTGCATAGGACTTGTCCAGCAGGTTGTCGACCTTCAGCGACAACGCCACTTCCCGCGTCACCGCCCAACTGCCACGCAACCCGAGCAACCCATAGCCGCCCAGGCGCTGGGTGTTGGCTTCATCGTCGTAACTGTGGCTGATCGCCTGCCAACTGGCGCCCACGCCCACCTGATCGAATTGCCGGTCGAGGTCCAGGCTCAACGTACGCCGTGCCCGGCGGGCCAGGGTGTGGCCACTGTCGCGGTCGCGCGGGTCGATGATCGACAGCCCGAGGTTACTTTGCCAGCCGAACAGGTCCTGCTTGAGCGCCGCCTCAATACCGTTGATGCGTGCCGACGCCACATTCTGCGGCTTGCCGGTTTGGTCGAGAATGATCGCATCGCTCAAATCGGTGCGGTACAGCGAGGCCTCCAGGCGCGTGCTGTCACTCAACTGGCTGCGCCATTGCAGTTCGTAGCTTTTTGATGTTTCGGGCTGCAGGTGGGGGTTGCTGTACTGCGTATCCGGGTAATAGAGGTCGTTGAAGGTCGGCGCGCGGAAGCCTTCGCTGTAGCTCAGCAGCAGGTCATTGTCGGGGTTGACCGGCAAAGTCAGGGTACCGCTCCAGCTGTTCTGCCCGCCGAACTGCTGGTTCTGGTCGTGACGCAGGCCCAGTTCGGTGGAAAACCACGCGCTGTGAAAGCGATGCTGCACGAAGGCGGCGCGGTTCCAGCGGCTGTTTTCGGTAAAGGTGGTGGAGCCGTGGAAGCGGTCTTCGTACCAGTCGCCGCCGAGGATCAGGCTGTTCTGGTCGTCCAGGCTCAGGTCGTTCTGCCAGTTGACCGAATCACGGTAGGTGTTGAATACGCTGAAATCCTTGCTGAGGGTGTCGCGCTTGGTGTCGCGGTTCTCGCTGTGGCCCAGCTCCAGGCGCGATTGCCAGTGCTCATTGAGCGTGGCGTCGACATAGCCGCTGGCGCTGCTCACGGCGTAGTCGGTGTAGGGTTTCTGGCCGACGGTTTGCCCGGTGGCGGCGTCGTAGCGGCCGAAGCTGTTGTCGTACTCCGACTTGCCACGGTTATCCAACAGATTGAAGCCCGCCTCCAGTTCATCGCTGAAGGAGTGGCTGAGGTTCAGGCTCACGGACTGGTTGCGATAAGCATCATGGTCACCGTCGCTGGGGAACGACTGGCGGGTTGAGTTGATGCCGGCAGTGTCATCCAGGCTCGCGCCCAGGTTGAAGCGCGTCTGTTTGTCACCACCCGAAAGGCCAAGGCTGCGCTCCCAGGTGTTGTGGCTGCCGAACCCGAGTTTCACCCGCGGTTGCACGCCTTGCTCGGCATTGCGCCGGGTGAATACCTGGATCACCCCGCCAAGCGCGTCGCTGCCGTAGATCACCGAGCGCGAGCCGCGCAGCACTTCCACCCGCTCAATCTGGTCGACGTTGAGGTATTGCAGGCCGCTGTCGCCGGACGTCGTATTGGCGATGCGCTGGCCGTCTACCAGCACCAGGCTTTGGGCGGACTTGGTGCCCCGCAGGTAGATGCCCGGCAAACTGCCACGGCCGCCGGAGGGCGCGACTTGTACGCCGGGCACACGGCTGAGCAGGTCGGTGAGGCTGGTGGGTTGCAGGCGGTCGATGTCGTCGCGGGTGAACACGGTGTTGGCGGCGCTGCTGTCGTTGCGTGCCTGGACCTGGCGGTTGGCGCTGATGACGACGTCGGGGAGTTTCAGGGCGTTGTCGCGGGTGTCGGCGAGCAATTCAGGGGAGGGCAGAAGCATCAGGGCAAGGTACAGGTGTTTCATGGGCTGTCCATGGCGTTGAGGATGGCTCCAATCAAATGTGGGAGGGGGTAAGCCCCTCCCACATTGGGGCCCGGTTTCTACAGGGCCAGCAGCGCCAGGCGCTCGCGCACCGAAGCCTCGATCCCTGCTTCATCCAGCCCGCACTCAGCCAGCATCTGCGCTGGCTTGGCGTGTTCGACGTAGGTATCCGGCAAGCCCAGGTGCAGCACCGACCTGAGGATGTTTTCCCGCGCCAGGAACTCACTGACCGCCGCACCGGCACCGCCCATGATGGCGTTTTCTTCGACGGTCACCAGCAGCTCATGGCTAGCGGCGATGTCGCGCACCAGGGCTTCATCCAGCGGCTTGACGAAGCGCATGTCGACCACGGTAGCGTCGATCTTCTCGGCCACCTTGAGCGCTTCGGCCAATTGCACGCCAAACACCAGGAACGCGGTCCTGCTGCCCTGGCGACGCACAATGCCCTTGCCGATTTCGATCGGCTCCAGGTCCTTCTCGATCAACGCATTCGGGCCGTTGCCCCGTGGGTAACGCACGGCGGCCGGGCCGTTATACAGGTGGCCGGTGCTGAGCATCTTGCGCAGTTCGTTTTCGTCGCTCGGCGTCATCACCAGCATGCCGGGGATGCAACGCAAGTAGGACAAGTCGAAGCTGCCCGCGTGAGTCGGGCCGTCTTCGCCGACTAAACCGGCGCGGTCGATGGCAAACAGCACATCAAGGTTCTGCACCGCGACGTCATGCACCAACTGGTCGTAACCGCGCTGCAGGAAGGTGGAGTAGATCGCGACGACAGGCTTGGCGCCTTCACAGGCCATGCCGGCGGCGAAGGTCACCGCGTGCTGCTCGGCAATGGCCACGTCGAAATAGCGCAGCGGGAAACGCTCGCTGAACGCCACCAGGTCGGAGCCTTCCTTCATCGCCGGGGTAATGCCCACCAGGAGTGGGTCGACGGCGGCCATGTCACACAACCATTCGCCGAACACACCGGAGTACTTCGGCCCGCTGGCTTTTTTCGGCGCAGCGGCGGGGGCGTCCAGGGGTTCCAGCTTGGTGATCGCGTGGTAGCCGATCGGGTCGACTTCCGCCGGGGCGAAGCCTTTGCCTTTCTTGGTGACGATGTGCAGGAACTGCGGGCCCTTGAGGTCACGCATGTTGCGCAGCGTGGCAATCAGGGTCGGCAGGTCATGGCCGTCGATGGGGCCGATGTAGTTCCAGCCCAGCTCTTCGAACAGCGTGCCGGGGACCAGCATGCCCTTGGCATACTCTTCGGTGCGCCGGGCAATTTCCCACGCGCCAGGCAGGCGCGAGAGCACCTTCTTGCTGCCTTCGCGCATGCTGGCATAGGTGCGGCTGGAGAGAATCTTGGCCAGGTAATTGGACAGGCCACCGACATTGCGCGAGATCGACATGTCGTTGTCGTTGAGGATCACCAACATGTTGGCGTTCACTTCCGGCGCATGGTTCAGCGCTTCGAAGGCCATGCCGGCGGTCAGCGCGCCATCACCGATCACGGCAATCGCCTTGCGGTCGCTGCCTTGCAGGCGGGCGGCAATCGCCATGCCCAGCGCTGCGCTGATCGAGGTGCTGGAATGGCCGACGCCAAAGGTGTCGTACTCGCTTTCGGCGCGGCGCGGGAAGGCGGCAACGCCGTCCTTCTGGCGCAGCGTGCCCATGCGCTCGCGACGGCCCGTGAGGATCTTGTGCGGATACGCCTGATGGCCCACGTCCCACACCAGCCGGTCATCCGGGGTGTCGAACACGTAGTGCAACGCGATGGTCAGCTCGATGACGCCCAGGCCGGCACCGAAATGCCCACCGGTCTGGCCGACCGTGTAGAGCAATTCCAGGCGCAACTCATCGGCCAGGGTTTCCAGCTCGGCTTCACCCAGACGACGCAGGCCGTCCGGCGTGGCAGCACGGTCGAGCAGGGGCGTGGACGGGCGCTTGCGGGGAATCTCTTGAAACGTCGTGGGCATCAGGCGAATCGTTATAGGTATAGAAGAGGCGGCAGTTTACCTCAAGCATCGCAAACTGCCCACGCAGAGCTCCGAACTTGGCCGATATGCGGCTGCAATGGCCGCCGTAATCAGTGGCGGCGTTCGACGATATACCGCGCCAGGTCACGCAGCGGCTCGGCCGCCGCGTCGAAAGGTCGCAGGGCGTCCAACGCTTGATCGCGTAGTTCCACGGCGTAGCCCTTGGCGGCTTGCAGCCCGAGCAGCGCAGGATAAGTCGGTTTGTCCCGTGCGATATCGGCGCCCTGGCGTTTGCCCAGGGTGGCGGTATCGCTTTCCACGTCGAGAATGTCGTCCTGCACCTGGAACGCCAGGCCAATGGCCCGGGAATAGGTCTGCAGGGCCGCCAATTGCGCGGTTTCGGCACGCCCGCTGGCCAGGGCTCCCAAGTGCACGGCGGCTTCGATCAGTGCGCCGGTCTTGTGGCGGTGCATGTGCTCAAGGGCTTTTTGATCCAGCTTGACGCTGACCGAACCCATGTCGATCGCCTGCCCGCCCACCATGCCCGCAGGGCCGGCAGCCAGGGCCAGTGCGGTGACCATGCGCAGGCGGATCTCGGCGTTGACGCTGCTCAGGCGTGGGTCCAGCAACGCGCTGAACGCCAGGCTCTGCAAGCCATCGCCGGCGAGGATCGCATAGGCTTCATCAAAGGCTTTATGGGTGGTGGGCTGGCCGCGACGCAGATCGTCGTCGTCCATGGCCGGCAAATCGTCGTGTACCAGGGAATAGGCGTGAATCAGCTCGACCGCACAGGCGGCACCGTTGGCCTGCTCGGCCGGCGCGCCCAGCGCTTCACAGGCCGCATACGCCAGCAACGGGCGCACGCGCTTGCCGCCATTCATCACGCTGTAGCGCATGGCTTCATACAGACGCTTCATTTCCGGGCTTGGCGCAACAAACAAGGGCTCCAGCGCCGCATTCACCCGGGCTTGGCTACTGGCCTGATACGCGTCGATCATTCCGGCTGTTCCGCATCGAAAGGTTCTTCGGCCAACTCTCCGTCACGCTCCAGCAATACCTGGACCTTCTGCTCCGCCTGCGCCAACGCGCTCTGGCAGTCACGGGTCAGGCCGATGCCTTGCTCAAACGCCGTCAGCGAGTCCTCCAGCGACAACTCGCCGTTCTCCAGACGCTCGACCAATGTTTGCAGGTCGGCGAGGGATTGTTCGAAATCGAGTGCAACTTTTTTGCGGGCCATGGCGGCTATTCCGGTAGACGGTAAACCGGCGCGACACTAGCAGACATGGGGATTCTGGGCAAATGAGCGGGCAAATGAGTGGGGTGTCACTCGCCCCTTGTATTGACCTGATAACGCGTGCTGCGGCCGCCTCCGGGGAGACGGACCAGACAGTTTTTTTCCAGCAGGTCCGCCAGGTGTCGCGTCGCTGTCGCCTTGGAGACCTTTGCGACCGCCTGGTACTGCGCCGCGCTGATGCCATGTTCGAAGCCCTTCTCACCACCGTCGAGCAGTCGATTGAGGACCTTGATCTGTTCAGCCGACAAAGGGATGTCGCGGTGTTGCTGCCAGAACCGACTCTTTTCCAGCACCCGGTCAATCCGCGCCATGGCCTGCTGCATGCTGCGTAACAGGGTTTTAAGGAACCACTCCAGCCAGGCAGTGATATCCAGGGAGGCCTTCTGGCTGGATTCCAGCGCGTTGTAGTAGCCGGTGCGGTCTTCGAGGATGCTGGCTGACATGGCATAGAAACGGATGGCCTGGTGTTCACCCTGGGCCAGTGCCAAATCGGTGATAGCGCGTGTCAGGCGACCATTGCCGTCATCGAAGGGGTGCAGTGTGACAAACCAGAAGTGCGCGACGCCGGCGCGTACCAATGGGTCCAGTTCCGGCTGATCGCGGCTGGTTTCGAACCACTCCAGGAAATCCGCCAGTGCCTGCTCCAGTCCCAGACGTGGCGGGGCCTCGAAATGCACGGTCGCCCGGTCAAGCCGGCCCGACACCACTTGCATCGGCTCATCTCCCCTCAAGGATCCAATATTGAGCGCTCGAGCGGCATAGCCCGCTTCCGGGGCCGGGAACAATAAGTGATGCCAGTTCAATAGGCGGGCGAGGGTAAACGGCTGGGTGAATTGTTGAGTAGCATCCATCATCAACTCGGCGAGGCCTTCGCTGCGGCGGCTTACCTGACCGTCTTCCATCGCTTCCAGGCCCATCCGCCTTGCCAGGGACGAGCGCACTGAGCCGACATTCAACTGTTCACCCTCAATCGCCGAGGACGTCAGGATATTTTGCAGCAGCGCATCCAGTTCATTCTGTGCGCTCACTGCCTGGCTGACGGAGCCGAGCATGCCCAACAACTTGCCCTGGGCTTGTCCGCATTCGCGCAGCAAAGCCGCGAGGCGACCGGGTTGCCAGTGGAAGTGAGGCCAGTCGGCGTGTTGCCAGATCCAGTGCGGATGAGCCATGGTGGAATGCCTGGGGTGCGTGAGCCGAATAAAGAGGTTATTCGGCTCATTTGGTGAGCCGATTGTGCTGTGGATTCGGCGCAGGGTCTAGTCTGGTGATCGGTGTTTTCTGTAGTTTTTGTGATGTGAAATTTTGACTTATGCCTCTTGGATCATATATCGATCAGCAACCACTGGAAGATTACCTACCTGGCATCGCTCACCATAAAGCAGTAGCGTTCTCGTCCAACTAGGTTGATATTTTGTACATATAGAGTGTTTTGGAATCGGCAGCGCCATTCAATACATGGGTCTTTGTAGTGTAGGGGGGTTCAATAGTGTGAAGTCGATATCGCCCTCAAATGAAATGCAAGCAATCCAATCTGGATTTCTCTGAAGAATATATGTGTGTCGTGGTATTTTGGAGAAGATTCTGAGTGCTTCTTCTGGTTGTTGGATATTTATGCAATGCGCTTCGTCACAAACCGAATCACGGTAAGTAGCGGTTTGCTCATTAGGAGTATTGATCAGTATTTCATACGTTGGGCAGTCGCTAAAATTTGAATTTTTGATCTGGAAAGGCTGTTGCGTTTTCAATCATATCTTTTCAACGCTGTATCCTTCTGAAGTTACTATAAAAATAATCTCTCTGCTCGTGGTTGCTTTGAAGCAATAAGTTTCCGTATTTTGCAGAGGGGTAATGCATTTTTCGTCTTCTAAAAGCGTATTGTCTCCTTCTTTAAAAAGGCCATCTGTTTCGGTTCCAATCGCGCTAATGCCTTTGAATGCTACGGGGTTGTGAAAGGTGATTAGTAGAAGTTCACCTTGCTGGTTGGTAAAAACCACCAGTAATTCGTTACGCTTGCACGTTACTTGTTGAATGGTTCCCTTCGAGACTTCCAGTACTTCTGTTTCAGGTGTTTTTTTATTCAAGGGTTGATCGGGTTTCCAAAATTTCAAGTCGGAAAAATGTCTCTCTATATCATCCAGTTCGTCATCGCCGAGAGAGTCGTCAAAGTGTTGAGAAATTATCGTGCGTACCTTTGACAATCGTTGGGTAACGGCACAGTCATCGATAAAGTCAGTGGTCGCTTTGCGATACTCTTCCAGAGCGCCAGGTTTTTCAGCATAAAAGCTGCCCATTTTGTGTAGGGATATAAGTATGTATTCAATTTCTTTAAGGGCGTCAAGTGCTTCTTTTCCGGTAAGAACTATTTTTTGATTTTGCTCTAGCATTACTTTCTCCTCGTAAAGGTAGGGTTGTTTAATGTCAGGTTACCTTTTACGGTTAGTTCCATGGTGCTGTATCTGGGGTTTTTTACCAGTTCTAATTGTGACTCAGGTACGTCCGTTTCAATGTAATCTCGGCCTTTGCTTTTGTCGATCTGATATTTTTCCTGTGCATCTCTAGGACTTAGCACTTTGCTCTTTGCAGGTTCGAGATAGACTCTGTTGTTATCTTGGGCCAATATCACTCCTGTTTTTTCAATTCCTTTTGAGCCTGCTCTGCTTGTGTAATGCCGTACTCTGACGGTGGTGTCTTGTTTTGACGCGGGAGCGGGGAGCGTTGGCTCGCCATTGTTAGCTTTTGCGTGCTTTGTTGGGCTCTCAGCGTTGTAGGATGGTTTACATCCATCCCCACCTGGGCAGACGCTCAGTCCCAGGGGATCCACCCACCCAGTAGGGTTGGGCGCGTACAAGTACGCATTGATCCCGCCGCCCAACTTCACCGGATCAGGCGTCAGATAGCGACCAACATCCGGATTGTAGTAGCGATGACGGTTGTAGTGCAGCCCGCTTTCCTGATCAAAGTACTGGCCCTGAAAACGTAGCGGGTTATCGATTTTGCCTTTGTCGAGTCGGCTGATCTGGCCGTAGGCGCGGTAGTGCGCGGACCAGACGATTTCGCCGTCGGGGTCGGTCAGTTCCTGCGGCGTGCCGAGGTGGTCGAGTTGGTAGTGGTAGGGCTTCGTTTTCGTTGGTCCGAAGCCTTCCAATAAGGCTAACGGACGAAAGCTGTCGGGTTCATAGAGATAGCTGCGATGGCTATCCGCATGGTGCTCGGCAATCAGCCTGTCGCCTTGCCAGAAAAACTCCGTGGTGATGCCGTCCACGGTTTTGCTGATACGCCGCCCAAACGGGTCATAGCGATAGCTGGCGGTTTGGCCGTTGGGTTGGGTGATGCCGATCAGGCGGTGCTGGCAGTCGTAGCGGTATTCGGTGACCAGCATGTGCCCACGGCCCCGTCGCTCACGGATCAGATTGCCGAAGGCGTCGTAGTCGTAGTGGCGGTCGCCCTGGATCATCAGGCGGTTGCCGGCGACGATATCGGGGCCGGGGCGGTCTTGCATGAGCAGGTTGCCGGCCGGGGTGTGGCCGAAGCGTTCCTGCAGGTCTTGGGAGTGGTCGGCGCGGGTGAGGCGGCCTAGTGGGTCGTAATGGTAGTGGTGTTCGCCTTTGCGCGTGTCGAGCAGGCGGGTGAGGTTGCCGGTTTTGTCGTAGTCGTATTGGCGTTGGTACAGCGCGCCTTCGCTGTCACAGATACCGTGGTTGAACAGGCGGCCCTGTTCGTCGTGTTGGTAGCTGCTGAGCAGTTTTCCCTGGGCGCGTTGGTGTTCACGGCCGGTCCTGAACAGATGAGACGTCAGCAGCGTGGCATTTAACGCGACGCTGGCGAGGTGGCCGCCTTTCGCATGATTAAAAACCAGCCGGTTGTTATCGGGCAGGCGCAGGTGTTGAAGCTGGCCGCAGGCGTCGTAGCCGTAGCGCAAGGTGCCCCAGCCCTGGTGTTCGGCGGTGAGGCGGTTTTGGCGGTCGTATTCGTAGGCCAGCGCCCAGTGGCCGTCGTCGACGCTGAGGAGGTTGCCCTGGCGGTCGTAGGCATACTCAACAAGGCTACCGTCGGGCAGGTTTTTTCGTACGAGCCGCCCGGCGTGATCGCGCTCGTAGCGAGTAACGAGCTGACTGCCATCGTCACCGTATTCGGTCTTTTCCTGCAG
>NZ_FOZO01000026.1:0-80645 GCF_900116055.1 Pseudomonas sp. NFACC42-2 | reverse complement strand
ACTTCAAACGCGGCCATGCCCAGGTACGGCACGTCCTCCATGAAGTTGCCCTTGGCGTCGACAAAGCGGTCATCCACGGCAATCACTTTCAAGCCATTGGCCTTGGCCTTGGCGACGATGGCCGGGCCCAGGGACACGTCCGGCGGGCAGATCACAAAGCCCTTGGCGCCATTGGCGGCCAGGCTGTCGATGGCCGAGAGGGTTTTCTCGCCATCGGGCACGGCGATCTTGATCACGGTAAAGCCATGTTCCTTGCCGGCTTTTTCGGCAAAGGCCCATTCGGTCTGGAACCACGGCTCCTCGGCCTGTTTGACCAGGAAGCCGATCTTCACTTCCTCGGCAAATGCGAAAGTACTGAGGCCGCTGAGCACGGCGGCGGCTGCCAGTACGCGTATTGCTTTTTTCATGAACGGCACCTCTTGTTGTTATTGGGAGTGGCAAGTTCTAGTCGTGGTACATCACCGACCGCCCGCCATCGATCATCAGGCAGGTGGCATTGATAAAGGGCGCCTCGTCGGTTGCCAGGAACAGCGCCGTCATCGCCACCTCGATGGGCTGGCCGATGCGCTTGGGCGGGTGCAGGTCGAACGCACGCTGGCGCTCGGCGTGGGGGTCGGGGAAACCGTTCCAGTAATCGACGTTGAGCTGGGTCTCGATATAACCCGGGGCGATGGCATTCACGCGGATGCCCTTGGGCGCGTATTCGATGCCAAGGGCGCGGGTAAGGCCGAGCAGGCCGTGCTTGGCCACGGGGTAAGGGAAGCAGCCGGGAATGATGTGGCTGGAATGGGTGGAAGCGATGTTGATGATGTTGCCGATGCCCTGCTCGAGCATGTGCGGCAACACCGTGCGGCAGCCGTACCAGGCGCCGTCGAGGTCGATGGCGAAGCAACGGCGCCAGTCTTCGTCGCTCATCTCCAGCGGGTCGCGGAACACGTTGACCCCGGCGCAGTTGACCAGCACATCCACCCGGCCGAAGCGCTCAATGGCCACATTGACCAGCGCCAGCCATTGCGCTTTGGAGGTGATATCGACCGACTGCGCGTAGATCTCGGCGCCGCGTTCGCGCCAGTGGGCAGCGACTTTTTCGACCTTTTCGCCCTGTATATCGGCGATCACCAGGCGCGCCTGCTGGGCCTGGAAACACGCGACGATCGCCTCACCAATGCCCTGAGCGGCGCCGGTGATGATCACCACCTTGTTCTTCAGGCGCTCGCCGTAGGTTGGCTCGGGCACGGCGGGTAATGACAACGGTTGGGCCTGCATCGCTTCACCTGTTTTATTTTTGGCAGTGAGTGCTGATGCAGACGACTATAAACCCATCATTTGAAATATCTCAATATATAAATTTGCATCCCATATAGTGAGCAAAATCAAAAAATAATGTGGGAGCAAGCCCCTCCCACATTTGATCTACAGTGCTTTCAAAACGGTGGCTTCAGCCGAGGGCAAAGTCCCGCAGCGCATCGCCTTCCATGCGATAACGCACCCACTCCTCCTGCGGCTGGGCGCCGATGGATTTGTAGAAGGCAATCGCCGGCTCGTTCCAATCCAGCACGCTCCACTCGAAGCGCGCGCACCCGTTATCAAAGGCAATCTTCGCCAAGTGGCGCAACAACTTCTTGCCCGCCCCGCCGCCACGTTGTTCCGGGTTGATGTACAAGTCTTCCAGGTACAGGCAGTTGCTGCCCAGCCACGTGGAATAGCTGAAAAAGAACACCGCAAACCCAATCGGCAAACCATCCCGCGAGCAGATCAGGCCATGGGCGGTGGCGCCCTCGCTGAACAGGCTGCGCTGGATGTCCACCACGCTGGCGATCACTTCATGCCGGGCTTTCTCGTACTCGGCGAGTTCGGTGATGAAAGTCAGGATCTGCGCAGCATCGCTGGGCACGGCGGGGCGAATCTCGATGGTCATGGGCGAGCCTTGGCAATTTCAAAGCACACATACTAAGGCGCTTTGATAACTGATTGCAGTGCAATTTATGGGGAACCCGGCAGCCGACACACAAAATCTTACAGGTGCCACGGCACCGTTCGTCGCCACCCAGGCACGATCATCAAGGCACAACTGACCAATAGAGGGTAAGGACATCAATCATATGGAGACACCCTCATGAAGCATTCCAAGTTTGCCGCCCTCGCATTTGCCGGCCTGTTGTCTTCGGTTTCGCTGAGTGGTTTCGCTGCCACGTCGTCCACCGGTCCTACCAACCCGGACGCCACCAGCGAATCGCAAAAATCCATGGGCACCGGCCTGGACACCAACGGTGGTGCGGTCATCGATAACACCAATGGTGCCGACCCGCATACCCAGGGTCACGACACCCAACGCCAGGCGCCAGCGGCCGTCGGCAACGGCAAAATGGGCCCTTCGGTGAATGAGCCGAAGATCAATAAAGGCGATGACTCGAACCTGCCGGGCGCGCCGAAACAGCCTGCGCCTTGATCCAGCGAACGATTCAAGACGAACACCCCATCATTTCCCAGTGAAGAGGTATGCATGAACGTCGATAGAAACCTTGAGAAAGAAGTCCTCACCCGCCTGCTGCATGCCCATCCGCAAGGCTTGGGCAAGGAGGTGCTGGACAACTACCGCGGCGAAAAAGAGGTTGCCAGTGTCTTGGCGTTTCTGCAGGACCGCGGGCTTATCAAGGATGGTCACGTGACCACCGACGACGCCGGTGAATATTCGTTGAACCTGCCGATCAAGCTGACCGCGTCTGGCGTGGACGAGGCGCGTAAGCTGGACGGCGAACGCACTCAGTAACCCATTTGTCTGGTCTGGCCCCGCTGTTGGGGCCAGAAGGAGTATTGCGATGCCTCGTGGAAGCAAAGCCAAATACACCCCCGAACAGAAGCGCCAGGCCGCGCGTATCGAAGAGAGTTACGCACATAAAGGCGTTCCCAAGGACGAAGCCGAAGCCCGGGCCTGGGCTACGGTGAACAAGCAGTCTGGCGGCGGTGAAAAAGCCGGCGGCTCCGGTCAGCGTAAAGCGCCCGCCAAGAAAGCCTCGGACCGGCATGAATCAGCCAAGCGCGCCGCCGCCAGCCGTGACGGCCACCCGCGCAGCAGCCGAGCCTCGCTGGGCACACAGACCAAGCAAAGCCTGCTCAAAGAAGCCCGGGCCAAAGATATTCCGGGGCGCTCGACCATGCGCAAGGAACAGCTGATCGAAGCGCTGCACAAAGCGGGCTGAACACGGATCCAAGTGTGGAGGGGGCTGGTTCCCTCCACACTTGTGATTTGTGTTCATTCGGCGACTAATGCGTCGACCTCGGAGGTGCCGGGCGACGTAGCGGGCCCCCAGCGCGTGACCGCCAGCGCCGCCGCCGCATTCGCTCGACGGGCGGCTGCAACAGGTTTCAAACCCTGTGCCAACCCGGCAATAAATACCCCCGCATGTGCATCCCCGGCGCCATTGCTGTCCACCGCCTGGACCTTGAAGCCAGGCACATGCTCGATCTGACCCGCACGCCCCACCCAGCAGCCATTCGGTCCGTCACGCACCACCAATAGCGTCTCGGCGCGCAGGTGCTGGCTGAGCGCCGGCAACGCGGCAGCGATGTCCGCCGCGCCGGTAAACGCCAAGGCTTCAGGACCATTGCTGGTCCAGATATCGATACGTGGCAACAGCGCACCCATCAAGGCCGAATCCGGCGCTTTGACCAGCGGCCCCGGATCGAACACCACCACGACCTCCCGGGGCAGTGCCAGCAGCCAATCGATCAGCGCCTGGGCCTTGCCTTCCAGGAGCAGGCTGTAGCCACTGACGTAGACGTAGTCGTCGACACGCGGTACGACGGTGGTCAAATCCTCCTGGCTGAGTTCACCCTCGACGCCGATATGGGAAATGAACGTGCGCTCGGTAGTGGCTTCGGTCAGGGACACGCACAAGCCAGTGTCCTTTGCGCTGCTGGCCGCCAGGGCCA
This sequence comes from Pseudomonas sp. NFACC42-2, assembly GCF_900116055.1. NCBI lineage: Bacteria > Pseudomonadati > Pseudomonadota > Gammaproteobacteria > Pseudomonadales > Pseudomonadaceae > Pseudomonas > Pseudomonas sp. NFACC42-2. Next base: position 76,712 of record NZ_FOZO01000026.1, on the reverse strand, counting down.
TGTCAATGCCCTCGGCCTGCATCGCTGCGCGGGCCAGGTCGCCGAAGCGGCCAGTGCCGTGACGGCCCAGATAGACCACCGGCAAGCCATTGCGCCGCGCCGCCGCCATCACGTTGAAACCACCGCCGGCTTCGAAGCTGGCGGACTTGGCCAGCACGTCGCCGCCGGTCGCAGGCAAGGTGTCGAGGGCCATGACCAGGTCGACGATGACCTGGCCGGTGTGCAGCAATCTAGACATTAGGGCTCTCTACCAACGCCGGACGACGGTCAGCCGCGCCGCCCAGTACCGCATAAATCCCACCGGCAACCAGGAAAGTGACGATCCAGCCCAGGCCATTGTGGCCGAGCCAGGAGTCGGACAACGGCCCGGCGAACCAGATATTCTCGGCGGTGGTGCCGATGGTGGTGAAGCTGAAACCCAGCACGATGGCCACGGCCCAGGCGCCGAAGGCGCGCCATTCCACACCGCCGCGATACCAGTAGGCGCTGCTCGGGCTCACGTCCAGCAGGTCCTTGGGGCTGTAGTAGTGACGATGGATCAGGTCGACCACGAAGATCCCCACCCACGCGGTGATCGGCACCGCCAGCAACGAGATGAAGGTGATGAACGGGCCGTAGAAACTGTCGGCGATCAGCATGAAGTAGATGGAACCGGCGAAGATCGCCACGATGTCGACGATCACCGCATGCACGCGCTTGACCTTCAGGCCAAGGGTCAAGGTGGTGAGGCCGGCCGAATACACCGACAGGTTGTTCGACAGCAGCAGCCCGCCAAACGCGGTGATCAGGTACGGCACCGCCATCCAGGTGGGCAGCATGTCGCGGATCGCGATGATCGGGTCAGTGGCCGCGGCCAGGTCGTTGTTGCCAACCGACAGCAAGCCGCCGAGGGTAATCAGCAACACCAGCGGAATGCCCGCACCAAATGCCGCCGACGCCACCAGGCGCACGGCCGTGACGCTGCGGTGCTGGTAGCGCGACATGTCGGCACCGGCGTTGGCCCAGCCGATACCGGTACCGGCGGCCATGGTACCGACGCCGATGATCATCGCGCTCAGCGGTGCCGGGGTGGCGTTGAACACCGCGCTCCAGTCGATGGTGGCGCAGAGGAAACCGCCCACCAGGATATTCAACGCGCCGAACACATAGGTGGCCCACTTCTGGATCACCAGCAAGGTGGCGTGGCCCAGGCCCGATACGGCCAAGGTCAGCAACACGAAAATGCCGATGAAGATCAGGGTGAGGACCGGTGCGCTTTTCGCCTCCACCGCAGAGCCGAACAGAATCGAACACAACGACAGCAACACGAAGGCCGCCGTGGTGGTGTTGACGGTTTCCCAGCCCAGGCGCGACATCAACGACACCAGCGTCGGGCCGATATTGCCGCGCACGCCGAAGATGGCGCGGGACAAGGTCAGGCTGGGAGCACGACCGCGACGGCCGGCGATGGAGATGATGCCCACCACGGCGAACGAGCCCGCGGCGCCAAGGATCGCGACGATAATTGCCTGCCAGATGGCCAGGCCGCGAAACGCCACGAGGGTGGCGCCGAGGGGCAGGCCGAGGATGCTGATATTGGCGGCGAACCACACCCAGAACAGTTGCAGTGGATGGCCGTTGCACTCGCCTTCAGGGACCGGTTCGATACCGCGGGTTTCCAATTGCCCGGCGCTTTGGCCGGAAGAAGTGCTGCTCATGAGTGGTGCTCCTGGTGCCTGTATTGTTGTGGTTGTGGCGGATATGCGGTCTTCCTGACTCAGCGCAATGCGAGCAAGCCTTGAACCAGCGGCTGCAGATCGAGGCCATTGACCTGCTTGACCTGCTCGATCATCGATTCGGGCCAGCACCGCAGGCCGAGGCAGGCACCGAGCATCGCGCCGAGCATCGCGGCAATCGTGTCGGTATCGCCACCCAGGCTGGCAGCCAGGCACAGGGCTTCGAACGCATTCATGGCCCCCACCGCCACTTGCTGGGCGAGGGCAAACGACACCACCACCGATTCCTGGGAGGCGACGGAGGTGCCAATCAATTCATACAGCAGGTCGGCGAACAGGGCTGTGTCGCCGCTGCCGACGCTCAGGGTCCGCGCCCAACTGATACGGGTGGAGATGCGCCCGCCGGCAATCCAATGGCCATGGCCTTCCGCCTGTTGAGCCACCTGGGTGCCGATATTCAAGGCCTCACCCAAGTCCACACCGTTGATGCCTGCGGACACCACCGCCGCCACTGCCGCGGCGCTGGAGATGCCCAGGGTGGTGTTGTGGGTGACCTGGCAGGCCTGGATCACCGCCTGGATAAATCGCGCCGGGTCGCTGACATCGGCGGCGATCCCCACGGGCGTGATGCGCATGGCGGCACCATTGGTGGTGCCGTAGCGCCCGGACTCTTCCGGGGTATGGCCGTTGAGGATCATGTCGATTGCACGTTTGGTGGAAGGGCCAAGCAGATCCTGGGAGCCCTTGGCGCGCATCACCGCTTCCCAATCGATCAGGCGTCGCGCGAGCACGGCGGGGTCGATCTTGCCTTGGCCCTCGACCAGCAGCTCACCCACCAGGATCGCTTGCTCGGTGTCATCGGTGATGGAGCCCGCCGGCATATTGGGCGCGATGGGTTGGTCGGCGTCGGCATCTTCCAGGCCGGTAATGGCACCGAAGCGCTGTTGCACTTGCTCACGGCTCAGGGATTGGGTGGGCATGCCCAGGGCATCGCCTAACGCCAGGCCGTAGAAAGCGCCGAGGGCGCGGGTATTGGGGGTCATTTTGAAGATCCAAATTGCAGGTGCAGGCGAAAGTGCAGAGGGTCGAGCAGGCTTTCGACATACTCCATGAAGCGCTCACGACGATCGTAGGTGGTGCGCGAGGCCTTGAGGAACACCGTGCCCACCGGGCGGCCAAGCAACTCGGCGTCTTCTTCGCCGAGGGGCTCGGCGCCGATCCATTGGTCACCGTCGGCACCGACGTAACCGTAGGCTGCCAGGGTAATGGTCAGGGAATTGTCGATCAGCCCAATGCGCGGCAGGCTTTCCAGGCCACCGGACGCGGGCATCAGCGAGCGCTCAAGGGATACGGCCGTGCCATCAGTCGTGCGGCGACGGCGGTCGAGGGCGATAAATTGGTCGGTGCCGAAGCGACTGAACAGATCGGCGCGCGTCACCGCTTCCAGGCGCAGTATATCGGTGGTCACCAGGGCCCCGGTGTCCGCCAGGGCCTGGGCCCAACCACTGGTTTGATCCAGCGCCATGCCATCAAATGTGACGATGGAGCCCACGCCGCTCTGGGTCGCGATGTAATTGCGCCTTTTGAGTTCGGCGAGGGCTTCACGCAGCGTACCCCGGCTGACCGCAAACTCTTCAGCCAGTTGATGCTCGCCCGGCAACAGGAAACCGTCGGCCATCACCCCTCCCTCGATACGGCGGATGAGCTCGTCGACGACGCGTTTTTTCTTATCAAATCGGACATGTCTAATCATGTACAAATTGATAACCGAAAGCGGCCATTTGCAGCAAGCGAATTATTTCAGGGAGATGAAAAAACCGGCTTCACGGCTCCAGGCCAATACGGAAAAACTCGCCGCCGCTCCATACGCCAAGCCAGTTCTGACCATTGATCGGACGGCTCACAGCCAACTCCACCAATTGGTAGAACACATTGCGATGCACCAGGGCTTCGAGGTTGGTACGCACGCGCAGATAGGGGGACGGTTCCTGGGTGACGGGGTCGATCACCACCCGCAGTGGATGCTCAATATCGGCTGCCACCTGTTCGTCGACGTTGGTGGTGAAACGCAGCACCTGGCTTTCGGCCTGCCCTTCGACGTCGAGGGTAACCGCGACAAAGGGCGCATCATCGACGGTGATACCGACTTTTTCCACCGGGGTGATCAGGAAGTAATCATCGCCATCGCGGCGGATGATATTAGAGAACAATTTGACCATCGGCTTACGCCCGATCGGCGTGCTTTGGTAGAACCAGGTGCCGTCACGGGCGATGCGCATGTCGATGTGGCCGCAGAAATCCGGGTTCCACAGATGCACCGGCGCCGGTCCCTTGCCCTTGGGCAACTGAGCCAACAGATCGTTGGCCTTGGCGGAATCGGTCATGGTGTTCTCCTCGGTGTTACTGATCGCCCATGCCCAGCAGGCCTCGGGCGTACTGCGCCAAGGGGCGGGCAATCAGGTCTTCTGGCTTGTTGTCGTGGAACGTCAGTAAACCGCCACGACTGCGAATACGTGCAGTATCAATCAAATACTGGGTGCTGGTCTCGATCAACATGATCTGGATGACGCCGTTGTCCAGGCCAAGTCGGTCCAGCGCCTCTTGATCAGCCCATTCGTCGGCGTTGCCGATACGGTCATCGGCCTTGGCGAAGCGGCAGTACAGCAGATAATGGGCACCCGCCGCACGGGCTTCGGCCATCGCCTGCTCCAGGCCTTCCGGCTGACGAGCACGACGCACCATGGGGAAGTATTCGACGAAACCGTTGAAGGCTTCCTCGGCCACCACATTCGGCCGCGGGTAGGCGCTGCCGGGGGGTACGAACGCACCCTGGGCGATAAAGACAAAGGAATCCGGCTGTATGCGCACCGAGGCAGTCCGACGAGTGTCGCTGTGGTCCAGCAACCCGGCGTCGCTCATCTGATAACGGGTGCCTTCGGCCATATCGCTGACGGTCATGCAACCACTCAGCGTCAACGACGCCAGCAACAAAACCAGACTACGCATCCTAATCCTCCAGAAGCCGGTGACGGAAAACCGGCGAATGGGCACGAGATGCAGAATCCGCGCCATTTGGAAACAACGCAGAACTAAATGTGGGAGGGGGCTTGCGCCCTCCCACATTGGCTGATGTTTAATCTTGGGAAAGCATTATCCGCCGATGATCTTCATGACCGTCGCACCGCCGGAGAAGGCTACTTCCTGCTTGTCCCCCAAGGCCTTCATCAGCAGGCCTTGCAGGGCCGGCAGCGCCTGGTGGCGAGGCTTGTCCAACAGGTCGCCGACATAGTGACGGTTGCTCGACGACAGGCAGCCATGCAGCCAGCCGGTCGACGACAAGCGCAGCCGTGAACAGGTACGGCAGAACGGTACGCTTTCGTTGGCGATCACGCCGAAGAAGCCTTTGCCCGGCACCTCGTAGCGTACCGCCGTGGCATCCACGGGAGCGTTGGCTTGCAGGTATTCGTGGTGTTCGCCGATCAGGCCGAGCAGTTGTTGCAGGCTGACGAACTGCTGCAGGAATGCATTGGAGTCCTTGGCCAGGTGGCCCATGCGCATCAACTCGATAAAGCGCAGCTCGTAGCCACGCTCCAGGCAGTAATCGAGCAGCGGCATCACCTGGTCGAGGTTCTGGCCGCGCAACGGCACCATGTTGACCTTGATCTTGATCCCGGCGGCACGCGCCTGGTCCATGCCATCGAGCACGGTCGCCAGGTCGCCGCCACGGGCGATGCTGCGAAAGGCATCGGCATCCAGGGTGTCGAGGGAAACATTGATACGCCGAATCCCCGCATCCACCAGCAGCGGCAGTTTGCGCGCCAGCAACTGGCCGTTGGTGGTCAGGCTGATGTCGCTGAGGCCCATGCCGCCCACCGCGCCCATGAAGGCTTCCAGCTTGGGGCTGACCAGCGGTTCGCCGCCGGTGATACGCAAGCGGTCGATGCCCGCGGCCTCGATCAGGTAGGCCACGCCACGGGCCATGGCCTCGGCCGAGAGTTCGTCCTGGGCAGCCACCAGCCGCTTGCCGTTCGGCACGCAGTAGGTACACGCGTAATTGCAGGCTGAGGTCAGGCTGATCCGCAAATTGCGAAAACGCCTGCCTTGACGATCAACGATCATGGATCACTCCGGCAGAGGATGATTCGGGCGCGCTAAAAACTGACTGATAAATCAGCTTTTAGCAAGATCCTTGCCTGAGTATATTCCTGGGTTACTGCGCCTGGCAGCAAATCATTACGTGGCCGGGGTTTCGACGGGGGCCGCTTCAACCTGTGCCGGCTCGGAGCTGTGCTTGCGCTTGTTGCCCATGCGCACACCGATATCCATCAGGAACTGGAAGAAACCTTCCTGGTCTTCCAGCACATTGCTCCAGAACGGCGAGTGGTACAGCGCCACGGCGCCGTGCACCAAGGCCCAGGCGGCGCAGTAGTGGAAGTACGGCGGTACGTCTTCAAGCTTGCCTTCGCTGATGCGGCCCTTGATCAGCAGGGTCAGGCGCTCGAAGTTCGAGGCGCGGATCTTGTGCAGCTCCTCGACCATCTCCGGCACTTGATGGCCCTTGACCACCTTCTCTTCCAGGCGGTCGAACAGGCGGTAGCGCTGCGGGTCGCGCATGCGGAACTCGAAGTAGGCGCGGGACAGGGCCTCCTTGTCCTTGTCGACATCGGCCGAATGCAGCAGCTCGTTCAAGTCGCGCTCATAGTCGAGCATCAGGCGCAGGTAGATCTCGGCCTTGGACTTGAAGTGTTTGTAGATCGTGCCTTTGCCGATACCCACGGCATCCGCGATCATCTCGACGGTGACGCTGTCTTCGCCTTGTTCGAGGAACAACTTGAGTGCGGTGTCGAGAATTTCCTGCTCACGGCGGCGAAACTCACGGACCTTACGGGGTTCTTTGTGCATGAGGAAGAGGTCTGCAAAGGTCGGAATAGGGAGGGCTGCGCAGGGCCACGAATACATGGCGATACGATTTACCCAGTGCGAGGGATTATCCCGACTGAACGGTCGTTGGGCAACGTCTATGTGAACCCGCCCTGCACTTTACTTTCAAGGCGCCAACGTTTTCATGCCTGTCAGTCAGAAATAATACGCAACAACTGCACCCGTGCACCTGCCCAATGAGAACTCAAGCGAAGCGCATGTATTCCAAATCTGTTTAAAAAACGATCAGTCGCGACTGGACTGAATCAGATACTGATCAATACTTGAACTGTCGGCGTGACATCTCCCCCAAGTGAAGCGCCGACCTGGGTACCGACGGACTGTGTGCCCTTGTTTTACTCCTAATGGTCTTAACCCGGATTCCCCCCCCAGAACCCGGGTTTTTTTTGCCTGCGATTCAGTCCTGTCATGCAGCAACGCGGGCCAGCGGGAACAGGCGCTTGAAGTTCTCGGTGGTCTGCTCGGCAAAGCGCTCATAGGACTCACCGCGCAGCATCGCCAGGTAGTCCGCCACATCCCGCACATATTCAGGCAGGTTCGGTTTGCCACGATGGGGAATCGGCGCCAGGTACGGCGAGTCGGTTTCCACCAGCAGGCGGTCGGCTGGCACCTGGCGCGCCACGTCGCGCAGGGCATCGGCATTGCGGAAAGTGACAATGCCCGACAGGGAAATATAGAACCCCAGGTCGAGTGCGGCCCTGGCCATGTCCCAATCCTCGGTAAAGCAATGCAACACGCCGGCCTGGGGCAACGCGGCTTCGCGCAGCAGGGCCAGGGTGTCGGCACGGGCGCCACGGGTGTGGACGATCACCGGCTTGCCGGTTTGCCCGGCGGCCTGTAAATGCAGGCGAAACGAGGCCTGCTGCAACTCGGCGGCTTCCGGCTCGTAATGGTAGTCCAGGCCGGTTTCGCCAATGGCCACCACGCGCGGGTGATTGAGTTCGCCCAGCAGCCAGTCGAGGGCCGGGGCTTCGCCGGGCTTGAGGTCCAACGGGTGGATACCCACCGAGCAATCCACATCGGCATAACGCTCGGCCAGGGCTTTGACGTCGGCAGCATTGTCGGCGCTGACGCCAATGCACAGGAAATGCCCTACTCCACGCTGGCGTGCAGCGTCGAGGGCAGCATCCAGGGAGCCGCCGTGCTGGGCGAGGTCAAGGCGATCAAGGTGGCAATGGGAATCTACAAGCATAGGAAATTACGACTTAGGTCACGGAAAGTGTCTGGCCAACGATACACCCGTCGGCCAAGGAAATTAACGCCGGCCGAGCAAGCCAACCCACTGCACCAGCAGCGCTTCAAGCAACAGCACGCGGTTGAGGTTGGCCTTGCCGAGCACCTTCTGGCGCTGGGCGAGGATCCAGTCCTGGATAGTCAGTACCTTGTCCTGCGCACTTTTCTGCGCGAGGTATTGCACCACCTTGCGCATATCCGGCAGGCCCAGGCCGTTTTCATCCTGGGTCAACTGGTAGCGCAGGATCAGGCTCGACCAGTCACAGAACCAGTCGAACAGCAGCAGCAAGGGAATGTCCTTCCAGGCGCTTTCAGCCAACTGGGTGGCGGACAGCTCTTGCTTGAGCAGTTTTTTCACCCCATCCACAACCAGGGCGCGCTGCTCACGCACACCCTGGGCTTGCAGCTTGACGGCCGCCAGCGGGGAACCGGCCGCCAGGGTCAGCAACTCGACCCGCTCCTCTGCGGAGCAATCCGGCAGCGCCTTCGCCAGCCATTGCAGGCTCATGGCTTCGCTCGGCAACGGGCAGGCCTGCTGTACGCACCGGCTGCGAATGGTCGGCAACAAGCGGCTGGACTGGTGGCTCACCAGCAACAGCACCGTGTCGCCGGAGGGTTCCTCCAGGCTCTTGAGCAAGGCATTGGCGGCGTTGATGTTCATCGCCTCCACCGGCTCGATCAGCACCACCTTGCGCCCCCCCATCTGCGCGGTCTGCACCACGAAACTGACGAGGTCACGCACCTGGTCGACCTTGATCGCCTTATCGGCTTCCTCGGGTTCGAGCAGGTAGTTGTCCGGGTGGCTGCCGGCCTTGAGCAACAGGCAGGATTTGCACGCGCCGCAAGCTTCAAGGTTGACCGGGCGCTGGCACAGCAGGCTGGCCATGAGTCGCTCAGCCAGATCGCGCTTACCAATCCCGGTCGGCCCATGCAGCAGATAGGCGTGGGCGTGCTGGGCACGGCCGGCCAACTGCTGCCAGAGACTGTCCTGCCATGGGTAGGCTTCAGCCACGGGCGCGCTCCAACAGCTTGGGTAACAGGGCGTCGATGGCCTGCTGCACTTGCGTCAACGGCTGGGCCGCGTCCAGCAGGTGGTAGCGCGCCGGTTCAGCCTGGGCGCGCTTGAGAAACGCGCTGCGCACAGCATCGAAAAACCCCTGGCCTTCCAGTTCGAAACGGTCGAGACGCCCACGGGCGCTGGCGCGGGCCATGCCCACCGCCACCGGCAGGTCGAACAACAGGGTCAGGTCGGGACGTAGATCACCCTGCACAAAGGTTTCCAAGGTGGCGATACGCGCCAGGGACAAACCCCGGCCACCGCCCTGGTAGGCATACGTGGAATCGGTAAAACGGTCGCAGATCACCACGGCACCGCGGGCCAGGGCCGGACGAATCACCTCGGCCAGGTGCTGGGCACGGGCAGCGAACACCAGCAGCAGCTCGGTGTCCGGGTTCATCTGCTCTTCGCCTGGGGCCAGCAACACGTCACGGATGCGCTCGGCCAGTGGCGTACCGCCGGGCTCACGGGTCAACACCACCTCGACACCTTCAGCCCGCAAGCGGCCGGCCAGGTAATCGCGGTTGGTGCTTTTGCCGGCGCCTTCGGGGCCTTCCAGGGTAATAAACAAGCCAGTCACAGGCAGTCCTTAGTCAGAGTCATTGCGGGCTTTGCGGCGCGGCGTCATCCGGCGCGGGCTCGGCGGGTGCATCAGCAGGCGGCGTCAGGTCTTCCGGCGGTTTTACCAGCGGTGCCGGGCTTGAGCGGTAATCGGCGCGGCGTTTGAGCTGGAACTCACGCACAGCGGCATTATGCGCACCCAGGTCATCGGAGAAAATATGGCTGCCGTCGCCACGGGCGACGAAATACAGGCTGCTGCCCGGCACCGGGTTCAACGCGGCATGGATCGCCTCGCGGCCGACCATGGCGATGGGTGTCGGCGGCAGGCCGGCCACCATGTAGGTGTTATAGGGGTTGGCTTCCTTGAGATGCGCACGGGTCAACTTGCCGTTGTAGCGCTCGCCCAGGCCGTAGATCACGGTGGGGTCGGTCTGCAGCAGCATGCCGATCTTCAGGCGGCGTACGAATACCCCGGCAATCTGCCCGCGCTCTTCCGGCACACCGGTCTCTTTCTCCACCAGGGAGGCCATGATCAAGGCTTGATAGGGGTCGGTATAGGGCACGTCGGCGGCGCGCTTGCTCCACTCCTGGGCGAGGACATCATCCAGGCGGTTATAGGCTTTCTTCAGGAACTCGACATCGGTCATGCCGCGCACGAAGCGGTAGGTATCCGGGAAGAACCGACCTTCGGGGAACACGCCAGGATGGCCAAGCTTGTCCATCACTTCGCTGTCACTCAGGCCCGCCAGGGTCTGCACGATCTTTTCATGCTTGGCCAGGGCCGAACGCACCTGGCGGAAATTCCAACCCTCCACCAGCGTCAGGCTGTATTGCACCACTTCGCCGCGCTGCCACAGGCCGATCAGGCCTTCGGCGGTCATGCCCGGGGTCATGCGGTATTCACCGCTGTGCAGCGGTTGACCGTCCAGGTTGAAGCGCCAATACAGGCGCAACCAGAACGCGCCGTCGAGCACGCCATCGGCTTCCAGGCGATTGAAGGTCCCGGTGGGCGTCGCCCCGGCCGGCACATCGAGCAATTGCTCCTGGGTCAGATTCAACGGCTGCTTCAAGGCAGCGTCATATTTCCACGCGGAAAACCCCAACAGCAAAGCCGCCGAGAACAGACCGATCAGCAGCAGTACAACCAGTTTTCGTATCAACTCAAATATCCAATAGCGCGCGAACAATGCCCTGCAGTTTACGGGTGAGCGGCCCAACCGACCAGCTCATCGCAGCGTATCCACGCACCGGCCAAATGCCATAAACGCTGTTGCATACAAAGACTTCGTCGGCCTCCCGCAATTGCTCGAGGCTGATGTCGGCCACGGCCACCGGGATGCCCAGGGCGCTCGCCTGAGCCAGAATCTCGGCGCGCATGACGCCTGCAACGCCGCAACGATTCAGATCGGCGGTTAGTAACAAGCCATTACTTACCAGGAACAGGTTGCTGAATACGCCTTCGATGACACGCCCGGACACATCCAGCATCAACCCTTCGGCATGTTCGGCATCCTGCCATTCCGCACGGGCGATCACCTGCTCGAGGCGATTGAGGTGCTTGAGACCGGCCAGCAACGGCTGCTCGGCCAGGCGGGTGGCACACGCAAACAGACGAACACCGTCGGTTCCATGGGCCTGGGGATAGGTCGCAGGCGGACTGCCCTGCAAGATGCGGCGCACAGGGGCCTCGGGGTTGCTGCCATAACCGCGCAGGCTGTCGCCGCGGGTGAGGATCAGCTTGAGGACACCGTCGCCGAGAGCGGCAGCATAGGCCTGCACTTCGCTGCGGACCAGCACCTGATCCACAACGAAAGCGAGGCGCCTGCAGCCCTCATCCAGGCGCTGCAGGTGACGGTCAAGCAGCACGGGCTGCCCGGCCTTGACGGCGATGGTCTCGAACAGGCCATCACCGTACGCCAGGCCGCGATCTTTCAGGGGCACGCTGTCCGCTGGCTGACCGTCGACCCAGCTGTGCATCACTCGGCGAACCGGCGGAACACCAGGGAACCGTTGGTGCCACCGAAGCCGAACGAGTTGGAGATCGCAACGTCGATCGGCATCTGCTGCGGCTCATGCGGCACGAAGTTCAGGTCGCAGCCTTCGTCCGGCTCATCGAGGTTGATGGTCGGCGGAGCGACCTGGTCCTTGATGGCCATCACGCTGAAGATCGCCTCGACCGCGCCCGCCGCGCCCAAGAGGTGGCCGGTCATGGACTTGGTGGAGCTGACCGCCAGCTTGTAGGCGTGCTCGCCGAACACCGACTTGATGGCTTCGGCTTCCGCCAGGTCGCCCGTCGGGGTCGAGGTGCCATGGGCATTGATGTACTGCACCTGGTCCGGGTTGACCTTGGCATCGCGCAAGGCATTGGTGATGCACCGCGCAGCGCCGGCACCGTCGGACGGTGGCGAGGTCATGTGATAGGCGTCGCCGCTCATGCCAAACCCGATCAACTCGGCGTAGATGGTGGCACCACGCGCCTTGGCGTGCTCCAACTCTTCGAGCACCAGGGCACCGGCGCCGTCGGCCAGTACAAAGCCGTCACGGCCCTTGTCCCACGGACGGCTGGCACGGGTCGGCTCGTCATTGCGGGTCGACAGGGCACGGGACGCGCCAAAGCCGCCCATTCCCAGCCCACAGGCAGCCATTTCAGCACCACCGGCGATCATCACGTCGGCTTCGTCATAGGCGATGTTACGCGCCGCCATGCCAATGCAGTGGGTACCCGTGGTGCACGCGGTGGCAATCGCGTAGTTAGGCCCCTGCGCACCCAAGTGGATGGACAGGAAACCGGAAATCATATTGATGATCGAGCCAGGCACGAAGAACGGTGAAATTCGACGAGGGCCGGAATCATGCAGCGTGCGGCTGGTTTCTTCGATATTGGTCAAACCGCCAATACCCGAACCCATGGCCACACCGATGCGCTCACGGTTGGCGTCGGTCACTTCCAGGCCAGCGTTACGCACTGCCTGGAAACCGGCTGCCAGGCCGTATTGAATGAACAGGTCGAGCTTGCGGGACTCCTTGATCGAGAGATATTCCTCGACATTGAACCCCTTTACCGAGCCGCCAAAACGGGTGGAATAGGCAGAAAGGTCCGTGTGTTCGATCAGACCAATACCACTGCGGCCAGCCAGAATGCCCTGCCAACTGCTCGGCACATCCGTACCCAGTGGCGACAACATACCCATACCGGTGACTACGACGCGTCTACGCGACACAGCACTCTCCTTTTTCTAATGACGACACTTTGCTTCAGAGCTTACTTTTCATCAGCGCTAAAGAAAAAACCGCACGCCGTTACAGCAGTGCGGTTTTTCCCTAACAGCAGGCGACGACTACAAACTATTACGCCTGGTGGTTCGTAACGTAGTCGATAGCAGCTTGAACAGTAGTGATTTTTTCAGCTTCTTCGTCCGGGATTTCGGTCTCGAATTCCTCTTCCAGAGCCATCACCAGCTCAACGGTGTCAAGGGAATCGGCACCCAGGTCTTCTACGAAGGAAGCAGTATTGACCACTTCTTCTTCTTTGACGCCCAGTTGCTCGGCAACGATTTTCTTGACGCGCTCTTCGATGGTGCTCATACCTTGTTTAACTCCTAATGGACAAATTCAGGCAGCTGGCCAGTGGGTAAGTGTATAGAAAGCCTTTTCAGCTTTTCAACTGAAAGCTTCACCCTGTACCCGGTTTGCCACCTGCCTATAAATTAAGTTGCAGCTTTATAACGGATTTTAGACAGCTCGTATGACATTTTTTTGAAGCGATCCGTCACAATTTAGCTCATGTACATCCCGCCGTTCACCGGGATTGTAGCCCCAGTCACGTATGCCGCACCGTCGGATGCCAGGAAAGCGACCACATTCGCGATCTCTTGAGCCTGGCCCAGACGGCCCAGCGGAATCTGCGTCAGCAAGCCTTCACGCTGTGCTTCCGGCAGTTCGCGGGTCATATCGGTGTCGATGAACCCTGGGGCCACCGAGTTGACCGTAATCGACCGCGAACCGACTTCACGCGCCAATGCACGGCTGAAACCTTCCAGGCCGGCCTTGGCGGCTGCATAGTTTACTTGGCCTGCGTTGCCCATGGCACCCACTACGGAGCCAATATTGATAATTCGACCCCAACGGGCCTTGGTCATGCCGCGCAAAACACCCTTGGACAGGCGAAACAGACTGTTCAGGTTGGTATCGACCACGTCGTACCATTCGTCGTCTTTCATGCGCATCATCAGGTTATCGCGGGTGATACCGGCGTTGTTCACCAGAATCGCCGGCGCACCGAACTGTGCGGTGATCTCGACCAGTACGGCAGCCACGGACTCATCGCTGGTCACGTTCAGCTCAAGGCCGGTGCCTTGAACGCCGTTTTCCTTCAGGGTCGCGGCGATACGCTCGGCGCCCGAAGCGGAAGTGGCGGTGCCGATCACGACGGCACCCTGACGGCCCAGTTCCAGGGCGATGGCCTGGCCAATGCCACGGCTCGCGCCGGTAACCAGTGCAACTTTACCTTGCAGACTCATGCAGGCTTCTCCTAAGTTCGGGATCAGGCCAGCGCCGCACGAGCGGCAGCGAAGGCATCCGGGGTATTGAGGTTGGCAGTCGACACGCCGTCGGCGCAGCGCTTGTTCAGGCCAGCCAGGACTTTGCCAGGGCCGCACTCGACCAGCTCGGTGGCGCCATTGGCGGCCAGGGTCTGGACCGACTCGACCCAGCGCACAGGCTTGTAGAGTTGCTCCAGCAGGTCACGCTTGAGGGTGTCGAGGTCGGCGGCCACGGCCGCGCTGACGTTCTGCACCAGCGGAATCTGTGGCGCCTGCCAGTTGATGGCGGCGATGGACTCGGCAAAACGCTCGGCAGCCGGGCGCATCAGCTCGCAGTGCGACGGCACGCTCACCGGCAACGGCAATGCACGCTTGGCACCCCGCGCCTTGCAGCCTTCGATGGCACGCTCGACGGCCGCCCTGGCACCGGCGATCACCACCTGGCCTGGGGAGTTGAAGTTTACCGCGCTGACCACTTCGCCCTGGGCCGCTTCGACGCAGGCTTCGATCACGACAGCATCGTCCAGCCCCAGGATAGCGGCCATGCCGCCCTGCCCTGCCGGAACGGCTTCCTGCATCAGCTGTCCACGACGCTCGACCAGCTTGACCGCTTCAGCAAGGGTCAGGCTGCCCGCCGCCACCAGGGCGCTGTATTCGCCCAGGCTATGACCTGCGACGAACGCCGGACGCGCGCCGCCTTCGGCCAACCACAGGCGCCACAGGGCGATCGAAGCGGTCAGGATGGCTGGCTGGGTTTTATCGGTTTGATTGAGCTGCTCTTCCGGCCCCTGTTGGGTCAGCGCCCACAGGTCGTAACCCAGGGCCTCGGAAGCTTCCTTGAACGTGTCCAGGATCAGCGGGTATTGCGCGCCCAGCTCGGCCAACATGCCGAGGGACTGCGAACCCTGCCCTGGAAAGACGAATGCGAGGGATGTAGACATGTAACAAGCCCCTAATGATCTGGTCGTCGGAAATGGTCGCTCCTCGGTGGGAGCGTACGAAACTGACAGATTGGATGGTCAATTGAACTGGCCGGTCACATTTAAGCATTCCCCGGCCGATTCGCCTAAGGCAACAGGTCCTCGAGACGGCCGTGCAAGCGTTGCGGCAGGTTTTCCTGGATCTCGATCAAGGCCCGCGCAATCGCACTTTGAAACCCCTCCACGCCTGCCGAACCATGGCTCTTCACCACAATGCCTTGCAGGCCGAGAAAACTCGCACCATTGTGCCGCGCAGGTGCCAGATCAGCCTGCAACCGGCGCATCAACGGCAGCGCCAGGGCCCCCACCAGGCGCGATGCCAGACTCTGCTTGAACAACGCCTCGATACGCGAGGCGATCATGGTCGCCAGCCCTTCGCTGGATTTAAGCAGGATATTGCCGACAAACCCATCACACACCACCACATCCGCTTCGCCACGGTATAAACCATCACCCTCGACAAAGCCGATGTAGTTCAGGCCTCGCGCACCTTGCAGCAAGGTCGCGGCAAGCTTGACCTGCTGGTTGCCCTTGATGTCTTCGGTGCCGATATTCAGCAAGGCCACCCGCGGACGAGCCACGCCCAGCGCTTCGGCGGCCACCGAGCCCATCACGGCAAACTGGAACAGGTGCTCGGCACTGCAATCGACGTTCGCGCCCAGGTCCAGCAATTGGCAATAGCCCTTCTGCGTCGGAATCGCCGCCACCATTGCCGGCCGATCAATGCCAGGCAGCGTCTTGAGCACATGCCGCGACAACGCCATCAACGCCCCAGTGTTGCCGGCGCTGACACAGGCTTGCACCTTGCCATCACGCAGCAGCTCCAAGGCCACCCGCATCGAAGAATCAGGCTTGCCGCGCAGGGCCGTCGCCGGTTTCTCATCCATGGTGATGGTTTCGCTGGCTGGCGTAATCGTCAGGCGCGCGCGATCCACCGCCGGATGGCTGGCAATCAGTTCTTCAAGGAGGGAGGGTTGACCGACGAGGGTCAGGTGCAGCGAGGGCGTGGCAGACAGGCTGGCAATGCAGGCCTGAACAATGCTGCGGGGACCGAAGTCCCCGCCCATTGCGTCAATCGCGATGACTTGAGCAGACAAGTGATTACTCGTCAGCGCCCTTGTCGATCACTTTACGGCCACGGTATACACCTTCTGGCGATACGTGGTGACGCAGGTGAATTTCACCGGTGGTTTTTTCTACAGACAGAGAGCTTGCCGTCAGGGCATCGTGGGAACGACGCATGTCACGGGCAGAGCGGGATTTTTTGTTCTGCTGAACAGCCATAATTGATTAACTCCTAAACGTTTGGGTCACGCTTTAACTGCGCCAATACACTGAACGGGTTGGACCGCGTTACCTCGTCCTCGCTCGGTTCGGACTCGTCATCGAGACCCGCCGGCTGCTGGCATTCTTCCGGATGATGAGCAGGCACAATGGGCAAGGCGAGCAGAAGCTCCTCCTCGATCAGTGCATGCAGATCCAAAGGATCTTCGCCCAGTTCCAGCACGTCATAACCTTTCGGCAACGACTGGGTATTCGCACCCTCCTTTACCACAGCATAACTGCACTCGCTGTGAATCGGCAGGGTGACCAGCTCAAGACAACGCTGGCAAACCATTTTGACCTCGGTGTCGATAAAACTGTGAATTACCACAGATTTACGTTCATCTCGTTCAAAAACGAATTTGGCCTGCACCGTACCGACAGTGTCGGAAAGCGGGTCGCAGAGTCTCTCCAAATCGGCCAGCAGCAACTCACCTTGAAGGGAAGTGCCACGATCAGCCAATTTGCGCGGGTCAACGTGAGGTGGAATCGGGTCATTCAACATAGGCGCAGCATTATAGGGATGCACCCAGCCATGTCAAAGGAAATTCAGCCCTGTGCGTCGGCCGGTCGCCCCGCTAGAATCGGCGGCTGCCCTGAGGAGACGTATATGCTGCCTTTATTACTCGCTTCCAGCTCGGTTTATCGCCGGGAATTGCTCAGCCGCCTGCACCTGCCATTCATCTGCAGCTCGCCGGATATCGACGAAAGCCATGCTGCAAACGAGTCCGCCACAGACCTGGTCAAACGCCTGGCCGAACAGAAAGCCCGTGCCCTCGCCGCCAGCCACCCCGGCCACCTGATCATCGGATCGGACCAGGTCGCCGCGCTGGAAGGCCGCATCATCGGCAAGCCTCACACCTTCGAAAATGCGCGCGAGCAGTTATTGGCCGCCAGTGGCAAGCGTGTCAGCTTCCTCACCGGCCTGGCCCTGTTGAACAGCGAGACGGGGCACTGCCAGGTCGACTGCGTGCCCTTTACCGTGCACATGCGCGAGCTGGATGCAGCGCGCGTCGAACGCTACCTGCGGCTCGAGCAGCCGTATGACTGCGCGGGCAGCTTCAAGGCTGAAGGGTTGGGCGTGAGCCTCTTCCAGAGCACCGAAGGGCCGGACGCGACCAGCCTGGTCGGCTTACCGCTGATTCGGCTGGTGGACATGCTGCTCAGCGAAGGCGTGCAAATCCCTTAAGAACACTGCTAAACCAAATATGGGAAGGGGGGGGCAAGCCCCCTCCCACATTTTGATCTACGACAGACTTGAGATATTAACGCAGCGTCGGGCCCTGGAAGCCCATGTACAGCGCCAGCTTCTCAGCCACGCTGGCGCCGAGCTTCTTGGAGAAACGATCAAACGGCGATTCTTCAACGGTGAAGTCCACCAGTTCTTTCTCGCCGACCACATCCCGCGCCACCGAACTGGCACTGCCCAAACCATCGATCAGCCCCAGCGGCAATGCTTGCTCCCCCGACCACACCAACCCGGAGAACAACTCCGGATGATCTTTGTCCTTCAGGCGATCCCCACGGCCCTGCTTCACGCTGGCGATGAACTGGCGATGGGTGGTATCGAGCACTCCCTGCCAGAACTGGGTTTCATCGGCTTTTTGCGGCTGGAACGGATCAAGGAACGACTTGTGCTCGCCCGAGTTGTAGGTACGACGCTCAACCCCCAGCTTCTCCATGGCACCGACAAAGCCGTAGCCGGCCGCCGTCACACCAATGGAGCCGACAAGACTGGCCTTGTCGGCGTAGATCTGGTCGGCGGCACTGGCAATGTAATACGCGCCCGAGGCGCCCAGGTCGGAAATCACCGCGTACAACTTGATATCCGGGTGCAGGCCGCGCAGGCGGCGAATCTCGTCATACACATAGCCCGACTGCACCGGGCTGCCGCCTGGGCTGTTGATGCGCAGGATCACGCCCTTGACCTTGGGGTCTTCAAACGCGGCACGCAGACTGCTGACGATATTGTCGGCGCTGGCAGGTTCCTTGTCGGCAATCACCCCCCGCACTTCGATCAACGCGGTGTAGTTGGCGCCACGGGTCGCGCTCTTTTCCATGTCCATCAGCGGGCTGAACAGCGCCAGCATGAGCAACAGGTAAGTGAAGGTCAGCAACTTGAAGAAAATCCCCCAGCGCCGCGCACGGCGTTGCTCCTGGACGCTGGCCAGGAGTGTCTTCTCCAGCAATTTCCAGCTCTTGTCGTCACCGCTTTCAGCCTTTTCAGGCGCTTTCCACTCGTCACTCATGCCATCAACCCCAGCAAAGACTTATTGGGCCCGACCGAGCCAGGCCTGCAATTCAGAAAAATGATCAATCGTGACCCTCGGCTCGTATTGCTGCAACGCCTCGGCGGACTGGGCGCCATAGCTGACTGCCACGCTGTCCATGCCGGCGTTGCGCGCCATCATCAGGTCAAAGGAAGCATCACCCACCATCAACGCCTCGCGCGGCGACACACCGCAATGGGCAAGGATCTGCTCCAGCATCAGAGGGTGAGGTTTGCTGGCGGTTTCATCTGCGGCACGGGTGATGTCGAAATAATCCTCCCAGCCATGGGCGCTGAGCACCCGGTCCAGCCCGCGGCGGGCCTTGCCGGTGGCGACGGCCAAGTGATAGCCCTCGGCGCGAAAAGCCTCCAGCGACTGCGCCACACCCTCGAACAACGGCGAAGGTGTGGCCTCCAGCGCAATGTAGTGATCCGCGTAATGCTCGCGGAACGTCACCAGCTCAGCGTCGCTGATCTCGGGGTACAAGGTGCGGATCGCCTCAGGCAAGCCAAGGCCGATAATGCCTTTGACCGCCAGGTCAGTGCACAACTCGAAGCCCGAGCGGGTCGAAGCCCTGTGCATCGACTCGACAATCCGACCAATGGAATTACACAGGGTGCCGTCCCAATCGAAAATCAGCAGCTTGTAGTCAAGGTGCGACACTCAAACGCTCCACGGTCTTGGCCCACATCTCATCGACCGGCGCCTGCAGCTTCAGCTCGCCGCCGTCAGGCAGCGGCACGGTGAGCATGTAGGCGTGCAGGAACAGGCGCTTGCCGCCCAGGTCACGGATTTCCTTGGAGAAATCCTCGTCGCCGTACTTGGTATCGCCGGCGATGCAGTGACCGGCGTGCAGGGTGTGCACACGAATCTGGTGGGTACGCCCCGTCACTGGCTTGGCCTCGACCATGGTGGCGAAATCACCGAAACGACGCAGCACCTTGAACAGGGTCAGGGCTTCCTTGCCCTCCTCGTCCACTTCGACCATGCGCTCGCCGGAACGCAGGTTGCTCTTCTGCAACGGCGCGCGGACGCTCTTGATCGAGCTGGCCCAGTTGCCGCGCACCAGCGCCATGTAGCGCTTGTCCACGCCATCGCCGCGCAGGGCGGTGTGCAGGTGGCGCAACATGCTGCGCTTCTTGGCGATCATCAACAGCCCAGAGGTGTCGCGGTCCAGGCGGTGAACCAGTTCCAGCTCCTTGCAATCCGGGCGCAACTGACGGAAGGCTTCGATCACCCCGAAATTCAGGCCGCTGCCACCGTGAACCGCAATACCGCAGGGCTTGTTGATCACGATCAGCTTGTTGTCTTCGAAGACAATCGATGCCTCAAGGCGCTGCAACAGGCCCTGGGCCAATGGCACGGGCTCATCGCGTTCAGGCACGCGCACGGGCGGCACACGGACAATATCGCCCGCCTGCAACTTGTACTCAGGCTTGATGCGGCCCTTGTTCACGCGCACTTCGCCTTTGCGCAAGATGCGGTAGATCAAGGTCTTGGGCACACCCTTGAGCCTGGCCAGGAGAAAATTATCGATGCGTTGGCCGGCATATTCCGGCGAGACCTCGAGCAGCTGGACGCTGGGGGTCTGGGGGGCGGTAGTCGTCATGGCGGCGATGATAACAATTTTTTATGGAATTGAAGCACTTAATCATTACTGCTATAGTCGCGAACGCCGCCAAAAGCGGCCTGGGCAGAGGACTAGCGGCAAACTGCCGGCCCTGACCATCGCAATTCATCAGGACGCGAGGCCGTCCTACGGGGCTTTCGCCACCCTGGAAGGCTCGAGATTGTAACAAGCGCAGGTGACATGAGGCCTGAAGCGAGTGCAGAAAGCAGAGTGAATACTCGCGTTCTGCGCCGATATTTACGGCCAGTTCACAAAGTGCAGTCAGTCTTGAGCCGGACCACGGCGAATGCTTCGGAAACAACGCCTGTTAAGAGCTGAGTGTGAGCGCAGTCGCCCACATTCAGTCTTGTTTAGCCATGAGCGTGGACTCCCCATTGGAGAACACGGTAAATGCCAACCCGCTGCGGATTCTGCGCGCGGCAGCACCCGAATTATCAGGGATACGTGTAGGGTGGAGATGCACAACCGTCGGACCGTGTAGCACTAGGCTTATATTTAGACGCTTCATCTCGTCCACAGTCGCCGGTTGATTCCTCCTCCTGACCTTAGCTTTTGTTGAAGTGGTGCCTTTGTCACCACCGCTAACAAGCAGGACGCGTCCGTCGCGATACCGGCCCAATTGGCCGATTTTGCTGGACACTGGAGTGGCCAACCACTCTTGACGCACCTGACACCGACCGTGAGAAGTCGTGTGTGCCGAACGCCGTTTCCGGCAGCCCGGAAACCGACGGTACAACATGAAAAGAATGCTGATTAACGCAACTCAACCCGAAGAGTTGCGTGTTGCACTGGTAGATGGCCAACGCCTCTACGACCTGGACATCGAATCCGGTGCACGCGAGCAAAAGAAGGCCAACATCTATAAAGGCCGTATTACTCGCATCGAACCAAGCCTTGAGGCTGCCTTTGTCGATTTCGGCTCCGAGCGCCACGGCTTCCTGCCCCTCAAAGAAATCTCCCGCGAATACTTCAAGAAATCCCCCGAAGGCCGCGTAAACATCAAGGACGTCCTGAGCGAAGGCCAGGAAGTCATCGTTCAGGTCGAAAAAGAAGAACGTGGCAACAAGGGCGCCGCCCTGACCACCTTCATCAGCCTGGCCGGCCGTTACCTCGTGCTGATGCCGAACAACCCGCGTGCCGGCGGCATCTCCCGTCGCATCGAAGGCGAAGAGCGCAACGAACTGCGTGAAGCGCTGAACGGCCTGATCGCACCGGCCGACATGGGCCTGATCGTGCGCACTGCCGGCCTGGGCCGCAGCAGCGAAGAAATGCAGTGGGACCTCGACTACCTGCTGCAACTGTGGACCGCCATCAAAGAAGCCTCCCTGGATCGTTCCGCGCCGTTCCTGATCTACCAGGAAAGCAACGTGATCATCCGCGCCATCCGCGATTACCTGCGCCAGGACATCGGCGAAGTGCTGATCGACAGCGTCGAAGCCCAGGACGAAGCCCTGACCTTCATCCGCCAGGTGATGCCGCAGTACGCCAGCAAGATCAAGCTGTACGAAGACAGCGTGCCGCTGTTCAACCGTTTCCAGATCGAAAGCCAGATCGAGACCGCTTTCCAGCGTGTGGTCGAACTGCCTTCCGGCGGCTCCATCGTGATCGACCCGACCGAAGCCCTGGTGTCCATCGACATCAACTCGGCGCGCGCCACGAAGGGTAGCGACATCGAAGAAACCGCCCTGCAGACCAACCTGGAAGCGGCTGAAGAAATCGCCCGCCAGCTGCGCCTGCGCGACATCGGCGGCCTGATCGTGATCGACTTCATCGACATGACCCCCGCCAAGAACCAGCGCGCCGTGGAAGAGAAAGTCCGCGAATGCCTGGAAGCTGACCGTGCCCGCGTGCAAGTCGGCCGCATCTCGCGCTTCGGCCTGCTGGAAATGTCCCGTCAGCGCCTGCGTCCATCCCTGGGCGAGAGCAGCGGCATCGTCTGCCCGCGTTGCAACGGCACCGGCATCATCCGTGACGTTGAATCGCTGTCCCTGGCGATCCTGCGCCTGATCGAAGAAGAAGCCCTGAAAGACCGCACCGCCGAAGTCCGCGCGCAAGTGCCGATCCCGGTCGCAGCCTTCCTGCTCAACGAAAAACGCAACTCGATCACCAAGATCGAACTGCGCACCCGTGCCCGTATCGTGATCCTGCCGAACGATCACCTCGAGACGCCGCACTTCGAAGTACAGCGCCTGCGTGACGACAGCCCGGAAGCCCACAGCGGCCAGTCCAGCTACGAAATCGCTGCCGCCGCCGCCGAAGTGGAAGAAGTCCAGCCAGCCGCCGCGACCCGCACCCTGGTGCGCCAGGAAGCCGCCGTGAAAACCGCGCCAGCCCGTGCCAACGCACCGGTGCCGGTTGAAGCCGCTGCCCCGGTTGCCGCACCGGCCGCCCTGCCTGAGCCGAGCCTGTTCAAGGGCCTGGTGAAGTCGCTGGTCAGCCTGTTCGCCACCAAGGAAGAGCCTGCGGCACCGGTCGTGGTTGAAAAACCTGCGACCGAACGCCCAGCACGCAACGAAGAGCGTCGCAACGGTCGCCAGCAGAGCCGTAACCGCAACGGTCGCCGTGACGAAGAGCGCAAGCCACGTGAAGAACGTGCGCCTCGCGAAGAACGCGCACCACGTGAAGAGCGTGCACCTCGCGAAGCGCGTGAAGAAACCCCGGCTGTAGCCCGTGAAGAACGTGCACCGCGTGAAGAGCGCGCACCACGTACCCCACGTGCTCCGCGTGAAGATCGCAAGCCGCGTGGCGAGCGTGAAGAACGCGTGCGTGAACTGCGCGAGCCATTGGATGCCGCCCCTGCCGTTGCAGGTGTTGCAGCCGCTGCCGCTGAAGAGCGTCCAGCTCGCCAGCCGCGCGAAGAGCGTGCACCACGTGAAGAGCGCCAGCCGCGTCCACCGCGTGAAGAGCGTCAACCACGTGCCGAGCAAGCCGCTGCCGCCAGCGAAGAAGAAGTACTGGCCGGCGAAGAGCAATTGCAGGAAGACGGCCAGGACAACGCCGAAGGCGATCGTCCACGCCGCCGCTCCCGTGGCCAGCGTCGTCGCAGCAACCGCCGTGAGCGTCAGCGTGATGCCAATGGCAATGTGATCGAGGGCTCGGAAGAGGCCGGCGAGAACGCAGAAGGCGCCACCCACGAACCGACCGGTGCCGAACTGGCTGCCGGCCTGGCCGTTACCGCAGCGGTTGCCAGCTCGGTGATCAGCGCACCGGCTGAAGCCCAGGCTCACGAACAGGCTGAACGCGCGACTGCTGCTGTCGAAGAAACCGTTGCCGTTGAGGCGCCAGTTGCCGAGACCCCAGCGGTTGAAACACCGGTCGTTGAAGCAACTACCCCTGTCGAAGCCCCAGTGGTTCCGGAAGTGGAAGTGGCACCGACCCGCGACGCCCAGCCAGAAACCGAAGTGGTTGCAGTTGAAGCCGCTCCGGTGGTTGAGCCTCAGCCAGTGGTTGAAGCGGCTGTTGAAGCCCCGGTAATCGAAGAAGCTGCCCCGGCGGTGCGTGAAGTTCGCGAAGAACAGACCGCCTTCCAGTGGACTGCCGAACCTGCCGCCCCGGTTGAAGCACCAGCGCCTGCACCGGTGGTAGAAGAAGCGCCTGCGCCGGTTGCCGAAGCAGTGGTCGCCGAGCCTGCGCCAGCCGTCGAGGCTGCGCCAGTGGTGGTTGAAGCCCCGGTGGTTGCCGAAGCCCCCGTGGTAGAAGCCGCACCAGCCAGCGCCCTGACCGAAAACGGCCGTGCGCCGAACGACCCACGTGAAGTGCGTCGTCGTCGCAAGGAAGCTGAGGCAGCTGCCGCGGCTGCTGCGGCTGCCGCTCCAGCCGTAGTCGAAGCTGTCGAGGCGCCAGCCCCGGTTGCTGAAACCGTGGTTGAGCACACTGCTGCTGAAGCAGTGGTAGAGCACAAGGCCCTGGAAGAAGAACACGAGCCTAAACCCCTCGTCTGATTCCATCCGCCACTAAAAAGCCCCGCCTGAGTGATCAGGCGGGGCTTTTTTATACAATCTCGAAAACAGAGAAGATCAAATTTAGTCGGGGTTAAAACTTAACCGTTTCGGCAGATCCACATCCCACAGAACACCCGCATCTTCCACCTGCACTTCCCACACCCGGGCACGTGCGAACAATGGCTTGCCTCCACGATCCCCGGTCAGCGCCATCAAGTCCGGACCAAAAGCACGACCAAAGGCCACCGGATGCCCATAGTCACCCGCGTGCACCGGCACGCTGATGCCATCCTCCTCCAGCACGTCAATCACCCGTTCAATGCTCGATGATTGGATAAACGGCATATCCCCCAACACCACCAGCCAGCCATCCGCCGAGGCACTGGCCGCGACGGCTGCGGCGATGCTCTCGCCCATGCCGGCTGACTGCAGCAGCAAGACCTGGCAGCCATACGCCTGGGCCAACCGAATGACCTCCGTGCGATCCGGCGTGGTCACCAGCCAGCGCGCCACCAGGCGATCCGGCAAATTCACCAATACCTGCTCGATCACCGGACGCATCACCCCATCACGGCCCACGCAATCGGCGAGCAACTTATCCTGGTCAGCCCCCGCCTCGGCTCGGAACCGGCTGCCCCGGCCCGCCGCCAAGACAATCGCCGCCACCATTACTCAGCAACCACCGGCAGGGGCTTTTTCTGCATCGGCGCCACGCCGTTCTTGATCGCGACAATTTCCGCCATCAACGACAAGGCGATCTCCGCCGGCGTATGGCTACCGATATGCAGGCCAATCGGCCCATGTAGACGCGCAATCGCATCCGTCGACAATCCCAGCGCCGCCAGGTTCTCGCGACGCGTCTGGCTATTGACCCGCGAACCCAGCGCACCGATGTAGAAGGCACTGGAGTTCAGCGCCGTCAGCAACGCCATATCATCAAGGCGCGGATCATGGGTCAGGCAGACAATGGCCGTGCGCTCGTCGGTCTGGATGTTCAGCACCGCCTCATCAGGCATACCCGGCACGAAGCGACCGTGCTGCTCTTCCCAGCCGTAGACAAACTCACTACGCGGATCGCATATGAGTACTTCGAAATCCAGCAGGCGCGCCATTTCCGCCACGTAGCGCGACAGTTGCCCGGCACCGATCAACAGCAGACGCCAGCGCGGGCCATAGATAGCCCGCAGGCGTTCGCCATCGAAGGTGACCACATCGGTCTTGTTCGCACTGCTCAACGTGACTTCGCCGGAGACCAGGTCCAGTTCCCGCGCGACAATTTCATGCGCCTCGCAACGCTCCAGCAACTGCGCGACCCAGGCCCAGTCTTGCACCCGCTCTTCGGTCAAGCGCAAGGTGCCGCCGCATGGCAGGCCGAAACGCGCCGCCTCGTCGCGCGTCACGCCGTAGGTCACCAACTGCACCGCCGGCCCGTCGTGCGTCAAGCGACCATCCTGCAAGCGGGCGATCAAGTCGTCCTCGATGCAACCGCCGGACACCGAGCCGATCACCACGCCATCCCCCCGCAACGCCAGCATGGCGCCGGGTGGACGCGGCGCGCTGCCCCAGGTCTGGACAACGCTATACAACACCACCTGCTGCCCGGCGCGGCGCCATTCGAGCACGCTGCGCAGGACATTCAAATCAACACTGTCCATATATCCTCCTGCCAGTCTGCGTTTGGAACATGCCGCGTAGCGCGAATTTCATCAGTCGCTGACTCTAAGTGAAAATATTGCAAAAAAGTAATCCCGCACAAACGCAAACGCCCCGAACCAGTCGGGGCGTTTGCGGATAGCTGTCGGCGCGGATTTCACGCCATCAGCGGTTTACTTGATCACAGGGGCTGGGCCCTCGGCCACGCCCAGGTCATCGACTTCGCGGGTTTCAGAGATACCGGTACCGCCGGATGCCAGCTCGCTTTGCAGCTTGTCGGTGTCCAGTTCCTTGACCCACTTGGCCACAACGAGGGTAGCAACGGCGTTACCCACCAGGTTGGTCAGTGCACGGGCTTCGGACATGAAGCGGTCGATACCCAGGATCAGCGCCAGGCCGGCAACCGGCAGGTGGCCGACAGCCGACAGGGTGGCAGCCAGAACGATGAAGCCACTGCCGGTCACGCCAGCAGCGCCTTTGGAGGACAGCAGCAGCACCAGCAGCAGGGTGATCTGGTGGGTGATGTCCATGTGGGTGTCAGTCGCCTGGGCGATGAACACGGCCGCCATGGTCAGGTAGATCGAGGTACCGTCGAGGTTGAACGAGTAACCGGTCGGGATTACCAGGCCGACTACGGATTTCTTCGCGCCCAGACGCTCCATCTTGATCAGCATGCGTGGCAGTGCGGATTCGGAGGAGGACGTACCCAGAACGATCAGCAGTTCTTCACGGATGTAGCGGATCAGTTTGATCACGCTGAAACCGTGGGCGCGGCAGATACCGCCCAGCACCACCAGCACGAACAGCAGGCAAGTGATGTAGAAGCAGATCATCAACTGGCCCAACTGCACCAGGGAACCTACACCGTAGGCACCGATGGTGAACGCCATGGCGCCCAGGGCACCGATTGGCGCGAGCTTCATGATCATGTTGATGATGTTGAACATCACGTGGGCGAAGCGATCGATGAAGTCCAGGACCGGCTTGCCGTAGGCACCCAGACGATGCAGGGCGAAACCGAAGATCACCGAGAACATCAGCACTTGCAGGATGTCGCCGTTGGCGAAGGCGCCGACGATGGTGTTCGGGATCACATTGAGGATAAAGCCAACGATGCTCTGGTCTTTACCGGCAGTGACGTAGGCCGCCACTTTGGAAGCGTCCAGGGTTGCCACGTCGATGTGCATGCCGGCGCCCGGTTGCACAACGTTCACCACGATCAAGCCGATCAGCAGTGCGATGGTAGAAACGATTTCGAAGTACAGCAGCGCGTAGCCGCCGGTTTTGCCGACCGATTTCATGCTTTGCATGCCGGCGATGCCGCTGACAACGGTGCAGAAGATGATCGGGGCGATGACCATTTTGATCAGCTTGATGAAGCCGTCACCCAGTGGCTTGAGCGCCACACCGGTCTGCGGGTAGAAATGACCGAGCAAAATACCGATAACGATTGCAACGATCACCTGGAAATACAGGGATTTGTAGATTGGCTGACGAGTCGTCATTGCAAAATTCCTCAATCGTCCCGTGTGGCAAATATCCGCCATTGCCCACGACACTTGAATTGCGAACCCTCCTGCACTGGAGGGATTTGTTGTTTGCGAAGCCTGTAGGACCAGGCCTGCGCTGTAATCCTTATCGCAAACGCCGTGCCACTTTGCTGAAAACCCCTGGGGGCCTTAAGACATCAGGGCTGCGGATTTCAAAGCCGCCACCAATGTGCCGAATCGGCTGGCGGATTTCCGCCACGCCGCCCAATCCCGTCCTACAATTTGGCGGATATCCGCCTTGTCGCCCTGCCGAGTGATGACTACCATCCGCCATTCCATGGACGAGGGCCCCGCATGCGTGAACGTACCATCGCCAGCCATTACGCACGGGCAGCCCTGGGCGGTGCGCGTCGAGCCGGTTACGACTATTCGGGCCTGTTGCAACAGCTGGGCATCACCCCCGAACTGTTGGCCGAACCCCGCGCCCGCATTGCACCGGAGCAATTCACCCGGCTGCTGCAAATGCTCTGGCTGGCTTTGGACGATGAGTACCTGGGGTTCGCCGACGGCCCGAGCAAACGCGGCACCTTCGCCATGATGTGCCATGCGCTGATCCACTGCCGCACCCTGGAGAAGGCTCTGGAACGCGGCTTATTATTTTATAGCCTATTCCCGCAAGGCCCGCGCTGGCAGCTGACACGGGAAGGCGAAATGGCCCGCCTGAGCCTGGATGACTCTCAACTGTGGGACCCGGATCACTTCCTCAGCGAATGCCTGCTGGTGATCTGGCACCGCCTGGGCAGTTGGCTGATTGGCCAGCGCATTCGTTTGCACCAGGCCACGTTCAGCTACCCGATGCCGGCCCACGCCGGTGAATATGACCTGCTGTTTCCCTGCGCCCAGGTGTTCGGTGCAGCGCACAGCAGCCTGGTGTTTCCCGCCCGCTACCTGAGCCTGCCGCTGTTGCAGGACGAACGCACCCTCAAGCATTTCCTCGAGCGCTCCCCCGCCGACCTGCTGTCACGCCCGGATGAAGGCGACAGTTTGAGCAGCCAGTTGCGGCGCTTGTTGAGCCGCGACCGCACGCCTTGGCCAGACCTGGAGGCCGTCGCCCAGCACTTGCACGTCAGCCCGCAAACCCTGCGCCGACATTTGCGCGAAGAAGGCACCAGCTTTCAGGCGCTCAAGGATGAATTGCGGCGGGACATCGCCATCTACCACCTGGGGCGGGCGGACTTGTCCTTGCAGGCGATCGCCGAGCAATTGGGGTTCTCAGAACCGTCGGCGTTTCATCGGGCGTTCAAGAAGTGGACGGGGCTGACACCGGGGGCCTACCGGGCGCAGGAGAGCTAGCGCTGCGTCGTGTGTGAGGGCCTCATCGGGGCAAGCCCCCTCCCACCTTTGACTGTGCTTACAAAGTTTGATCTGCGAATAAGTTCAAAATGTGGGAGGGGGCTTGCCCCCGATAGGGCCAGCCCAGCCACTACAGTTCACAAGGCCGGAAAGTGAATCTTGAACGCCGCCCCACCCAGCGGCGAATCCCCCAGGGTCAGTCGTGCGCCGTAGCTTTCTATGATGTCCTTGACCACCGCCAACCCGATCCCCTGCCCCGGATGCTGACGGTCCAGGCGCTCGCCCCGCTGCAGGATCCGTGCACGCTGGTCCGGTGGCACTCCGGGGCCGTCGTCCTCGATGCACAACTCGAGCCCTTCGGAATTTTCCACCAGGCTGACGCGCACTTCACTCAGGCACAACCGATAGGCGTTTTCCAGCAGGTTGCCGAGCAACTCAAGCAGGGCGCCCTTCTCGATCGGTACATCGCATTCGTCCGGCAGCTCAAAGGACACCGTGACGCCCTTGTCGCGGTAGACCTTGCCCAGGGTATCGCAGAGGCTTTGCACTACCGGTTCCAGGCGCACCTGATGGCGCACCAGGCCGCTTTTGCGCAGGCTGGCACGCTGCAGCTGGTAGCCGATCTGCTGGCTCATGCGTTCGATCTGGGATTGCAGCACCCAGGCCTGGTCGCGATCTTCCGGACGTTGCGCCATGTCTTCGCTCACGCTTTGCAACACGGCGAGTGGCGTTTTCAGGCTGTGGGCCAGGTCATCGAGGGAGTCGCGGTAACGTGCCCGTTGTTCGCGCTCGCTATGCAGCAGGCGGTTAAGGGAGCCGGTGAGACGCAGCAATTCGCGCGGGTGTTGTTCGGAGAGGCTTTCGCGGGTACCGCCTTCGATCTGGTCAAGCTCCTGGCTCAATCGCCGCAGGGCCTGCAGGCCCCAGGTCAGGCCGAGCCACAGCAAGGTCAGCAACACCAGGAGTGCCGCGCCAAAGCCCAGGTAGAGGTTTTCGCGCAGGCCTTCGAGGGTCAATTGGTATTCGCGCACCGGTTGCAGGGCCACGATACTGAACGCCGCACTCTTGCCGCCGAGCAGCCTGACCTCGACGTCATAGACGAAGAACTCCTGCCCGTCGGCCTCGCGAATCCGCGCAAACTCATTGCCGCGCCCGTCATAGCGCGGCTTGTAGTTGATGTTTTCGTCCCGGGTGGCCCGCGAACGCCACACCAGGTGGCCTTCGCGGTCATAGATATAGCCGAGCAACCGGCTATCGGTGAGGTTGAAGCGTTCATCCGGCAACTGCGCCGGCATCAGCAGGCGATTGTTTTCCACCCGCGCGGCGGAGATCAGGGTGGTGACGTCCGACGCCAGGCGCTGCTCGATGGAATCCTGCAATGCCAGGCTGAACGCGCCCTGCATGGCGGGCAACAGGCCCAGCATAAACAGCACGGCCAGGGTGGCGGCCGCCAGCATCAAGCGCACACGGAGCGAGCGAATCAACGGCAGCGCTCATTGAACAGGTAGCCCAGGCCGCGCACGGTGTCGATCGGCTTGAACCCCGCCGGGCCTTCCAGCTTGCGGCGCAGGCGGCCGACCAGCACTTCAATCACATTCGGATCGCGCTCATCGTCGTCGGGGTAGAGCTGCTCCATCAGGCGGTCCTTGGCGACGACCTGCTGGTGATGGCGCATCAGGTATTCGAGGATGCGATATTCATAGGCGGTCAATGCCAGGGGCTGTTCATCGAGGGATGCCTGCTTGCGGTTGAGGTCCAGCAGCAAGGGCCCGGCGACGATGGTCGACTGGGTAAACCCGCTGGAGCGGCGCAGCAAGGCGTTCATCCGCGCCTCCAGCTCTTCGAACTGGAACGGCTTGACCACATAGTCGTCGGCCCCGGCGGCCAGGCCTTCGACCTTGTCCTGCCAGTTGCCGCGCGCGGTGAGGATCAGGATCGGAAAGGTCTTGGCCTGGCTGCGCAGTTGGCGGATCAGGTCCAGGCCGCCCATGCCGGGCAGGCCCAGGTCGATGATCGCCAGGTCATGGTTGAATTGACCAGTCTGGTACAGGGCCTCTTCGGCATTGGCCACGGCCTCGACCACGTGGCCGCTGTCGGTCAGGCGGGTAAACAGGTGATGGCGCAACAGCGCCTCATCTTCCACCACCAGCAATTTCATAAGGCTCTCCAAAGCAAATCAACTGTCCGACAGAGGGGTATCATAGCGGCCCTGCAGGTCTTGCGGGCGCAGTTTAATGCCGTTGAACCGGCCGGTCAGGTGTTCATAGCCGGCGCGATAGCTCGGCTGCGGGGTGGCCTGGCCCAGGGACTGACCCCAGGGCGTGGGCTGACTGCCAGCATCTTCGATGCTGACGCGCTGCATCAGGATGCTGGATTTCTTGGTTTTCTCACGACCGAATGCGGCAAAGGCACCATCGGAGGCCTGAGCCCCAACAGTGGCACTGAGCATGGTTAAGGCCAACATCAGCTTCTTGATCGCAGTCATGGTGTTACCTCATTACGCGTTTGGCTGTGAGGCCAGACTACGCAAGCGCCCCTGAACTCCCCCTGAACAGGCTTTGAACCTCGCCTGAATCACGGCGGGCTATCCTCTTGCCCATCAACTCGGCAAAATACCGCCCATGACGCCCCTACCCGCTTGCTGCACCCCACTCGACGCCCATTGGCCGCTGCCCGCCCCCTTGCCGGGCACGGTGTTTCTCAGCACCCGGTTCGATCCTGCATTGCTGGCACCCGGCGACTTCCAGCATTGCGCCGTGCCGCCACCGGCGAGTATCCAGCGTTCGGTAGCCAAGCGTCAGGCCGAGTTTCTCGCCGGTCGCCTGTGCGCGCGCGCGGCCCTGCAACAGCTCGATCAGATCAACTGCATCCCTGCGATCGGCGAAGACCGCGCACCGGTGTGGCCCGCCCATATCAGCGGTTCCATTACCCACAGCACCGGGCATGCCGCCGCGATTGTCGGGCACAAGGTACAATGGCGCGGGTTGGGGATGGACCTGGAGAACCTGCTGAGCCTGGAACGGGCCGAGCGCCTGGCCGGGGAGATTCTGACGACGCAAGAGCTGCAGCGTATGGCCGACCTGCCGCGAGAGCAGATCGCCTTGCTGGTGACGCTGACGTTTTCGGTCAAGGAGAGTTTGTTCAAGGCGCTCTACCCGATCGTGCAGAAGCGCTTTTATTTTGAACATGCCGAGGTGGTGGAGTGGTCAGAGGCCGGGCCTGTGCGCTTGCGCTTGCTCACAGACCTGTCCAGCGAGTGGTGCCACGGCAAGGAACTTACCGCGCAGTTTGCGGTGAATGAAGGGCAGTTATTGAGCCTGGTTGCCATCGCCGCTTGATAGACCGACATCAGGGTTTATCTTGATCCCTGGGCCAACTCAAGCTGAAACACGCTCCGCCCAAATTATTGCTTTTGCTGATCAACGCCCTGCCGCCATGCCAATAAATGATGCGCCGCACAATCGACAACCCCAGGCCATGCCCACCCGAGGCACGGGTGCGGCTGTCGTCCAGGCGCAGGAACGGCGTGAAGATACGCTCCCAGGCACTTTCCGGTACGCCGGGCCCGTCGTCCTCCACATCAATGCGGCAGCGCACCTGGCCCACCTGATAACTGATCAGCACCCGGCCCTGGGCGTGGCGCATGGCGTTGCTCACCAGGTTTTGCAGGGCGCGGTGCAAGTAGCGCGGCTCGGCATCGACCCAAGCGTCATCCCAATGTGCCGACGACAGGCAAATCCCCCTGGCCACGGTCACCTGCGGGCGCAGTGGCGATAATTCGCCAATCACCTGGTCAAGCAGCGCATCGAGGTCGACCCGTTGGAAAATCAACGCCGGCGCCCCCTGCTCCAGCCTTGCATAAGTGAGCATTTCATCCACCAGGCCGTCGAGGTCCTGGATATCACTGTCCATGCCTTCCAGGTACTTGCGCCGTGCTTCAGGCGTGGCGGCGTCGCCGATCATCTCCAGGCCGAAGCGCAGGCGTGCCACCGGTGTGCGCAGTTCATGGGACACCGCGCGCACCAGTTCACGCTGGATCGCCAACAGTTGCTGCAGGTGCTCGGCCATGCCATTAAAGGCCGCCGCCAGGCGCCCCACCGAGTCGGCACCCCGGGCCGGCACACGCACCTCGAGGTTGCCTTTGGCGATGCGCGTGGCGGCGGCTTCCAGGCCTCGGAGCCGGCGCTCAAGCTGACGCACCAATAGATAGACAATCAGGCCGATCAGGGTCAGGCCGATCAAGGCGATCAGGACCAGCCATTGCGCCGGGTACGGGCTCATCTGGTACAGCGGGCCGAGCTCCAGCACCCAGGGCGTGCCGACCATGCCGGCAAACACGCGGATCGAATCGCCGCCCTTGCCCAGGGCCATGACCGTATCGCCCTCCGATACACGGCGGCGTTGGTCGTCGTCCATATCGGCCTGATCCAGGGTCATCAGGTGCATTTCGAAACCAAAGCCCTTGGCTTCCTTTATATCCGCCAGCCGTTGCGGCTGCTCGGCCACGGGGAAGCGCACCAGTTCGTCGGCCAGCAGGTAAATGGTCGCGCGGGCCAGTTGCTCGCTGATCTGCTGCACCTCCCCGGTCAGCACCCACTGTTCCTTATCGCTGACCAGGCGCAGCACCCGGGCGGCGTGGGGGCCGGTCTGCTCCACCAGCACCTGGCCGCGTTGCAGGCGGGTGCGCTGGCTGAGGTCCAGTTGGGCATCGGTGAGGCTGCGCAATTCCAGGGGGATGCCGAGCAAACGCTCCCACACGGCCAGGGCGCGCTGGCGTTCGATGGCGCTCATGGGCTGCAGGTTATCGCCCATCAAGGCAAAGGTGCCGTGGGCCAGGCGCTCGCGGTACTGGCCACTGCGCACCTCGTTGAGCAGGTGCAGGGCCAGCACGCCGAGCAGCGCCACCAGAATCAGCGCCGCGCACATGCCGCCATAGATTCGCAGGAAGATCGAGTTCACAACGGCATATCGGCAGCGGCTTCAGGGACGAACAGATAGCCTTTGCTGCGGATGGTCTTGATCAGCCGTGGGTGGATCGGGTCATCGCCGATTTTCGGGCGAATCCGTGAGATGCGCACATCAATGGAGCGGTCCTGGCCGTCGTAGCCGATGCCGCGCAGGGCGATAAAGATTTCTTCGCGGGACAGGATGCGCCCGGCATTCGCCACCAGTAGCCACAGCAGGTCGAACTCGGCACTGGTCAACTCGATACCTTCACCCTGCAGCCAGGCTTCGCGCAGGGCGTTGTCCACCAGCAGCGGGCCGAATTGCAGGCGGCGCTGGCTTTCCACGCTGGCGGGTTCCGCCGGCTCACTGCGGCGCAACAGGGCCTGGATACGCGCGAGCAACAGGCGCGGGCGCACGGGTTTGCATACGTAGTCGTCGGCGCCCATGTCCAGGCCGAGCACCTGGTCCATGTCGTCGGTGCGGGCGGTGAGCATCAGGATCACGCCGTCGTAGCGTTCGCGCACTTTGCGGCAAATGCTCAGGCCGTCTTCGCCGGGCAGCATCAGGTCGAGAATCACCAGGTCCGGTTGCTCGGCGATGATCCGCGCCGCAGCCAGGGCGCCATCACCTTCCACGGAAACCCGCAGGCCGTTGCTTTCCAGGTAATCGCGGGTCAACTCGGCGAGTCGCTCGTCGTCCTCGACAATCAGGATGTGCCAGGCTTCTTGCTCCACGGGTGAACCTCGTTGTTATAAAGGGATGCTTTGACCGAGTCGGCCACACCTTATTTGTAATGTTTTGAGGGCATAACAGAGGCCGATTGTAGCCATGCCCAAGCCCTCTCGCACAAGCCGGGAAATCCATTCGGTGATCGCGCTTTTCTGTGATAGGGTTCGCGCCCTCAAAAATCCAACCGGCTGTTTTCAACTTGGAATATTCAGTGACAAACGGCCGAATCCAGCAGTGCTGCGGCCTACACGGGTGTTCCACGTTTCATACACATTTTACCCACAACGTTATCCACAGGCAGTACGTTGCTAAGCCCCCCAAAACGCATTATCTTGTAGCTCGTCGCAAAAAAAACCCTACATGTAGGGTTTTCAGCGAAAAGACCCAACACAAATCAGACAAGAAACTCAAGCCCTTTCTTGCTTCTGTTGGGTCTAATCCAAGCATTTTTTGAAAGCCCAAACCGCTCAAGCGGATGGCAGCCGTTTTCCAGCTCCAACAGCGGAAAACGGTACGGGTGTTGCAGTGCTTGAACCTGGCAACTGTCACCCACCAGGAATACGGCCAAGGGCGTTTGAGCCCCGAACCGAAGACTTCGGCATGGAAGCGGCGCGTTCAGCTCCCTTCCTCCTGTCCCGAAGTTGTTATGCCAGGCCCAGGCCTGCTGTAAGTGCTTCAGGACGGAACGGTGGGCACCGTGATGGTGCCCAAATAAATATAGAAATGTGGAGACAACCCCCCATGCAAACCGACACAACTCGCGAGAACCCGCAAGGCTCCGTGCCGCAGGCCGCCGATTCGACTATGGATCTGTCCGCCACTGCACCTGGCCAATTGCGCGTGATCAAGCGTAACGGGACTGTCGTTCCTTACACCGATGACAAAATCACCGTCGCCATCACCAAAGCGTTTCTTGCAGTTGAAGGTGGCACCGCTGCTGCCTCGTCGCGCATCCACGACACCGTTGCCCGCCTGACCGAACAGGTTACCGCGACCTTCAAGCGTCGCATGCCGTCGGGCGGCACCATCCACATCGAAGAAATCCAGGACCAGGTCGAACTGGCCCTGATGCGTGCCGGCGAGCAGAAAGTCGCCCGCGACTACGTGATCTACCGCGATTCGCGCGCCAAGGAACGTGCCGTCCGCACCCCGGCCGAAGAAGCCGCCGTGCAAGCGCACCCGTCGATCCGCATCACCCTGGCCGACGGCAGCTTCGCGCCGCTGGACCTGGGCCGCCTGAATACCATCATCACCGAGGCCTGCGAAGGCCTGGAAGAAGTCGACGGTGACCTGATCCAGCGCGAAACCCTGAAAAACCTGTACGACGGCGTGGCCCTGACCGACGTCAACACCGCTTTGGTGATGACCGCCCGTACCCTGGTTGAACGCGAGCCGAACTACTCGTTCGTGACCGCGCGCCTGCTGATGGACACCCTGCGTGCCGAAGGCCTGGGCTTCCTGGGCGTGGCCGACAGCGCCACCCACCACGAAATGGCCGAGCTGTACGCCAAGGCGCTGCCTGCCTATATCGCCAAGGGTATCGAATTCGAACTGCTGAACCCGGTCCTGGCCACCTTCGACCTGGAAAAACTCGGCAAGGCGATCAACCACGAGCGCGACCAGCAGTTCACCTACCTGGGCCTGCAAACCCTGTACGACCGTTACTTCATCCACAAGGACGGTATCCGCTTCGAACTGCCGCAAGTGTTCTTCATGCGCGTGGCCATGGGCCTGGCGATCGAAGAGAAGCACAAAGAAGACCGTGCGATCGAGTTCTACAACCTGCTGTCGTCCTTCGACTACATGTCGTCCACTCCGACCCTGTTCAACGCCGGTACCCTGCGTCCACAGCTGTCGAGCTGCTACCTGACCACCGTGCCGGATGACCTGTCGGGCATCTACCACGCGATCCACGACAACGCCATGTTGTCCAAATTCGCCGGTGGCCTGGGCAACGACTGGACACCAGTGCGTGCACTGGGTTCGTACATCAAGGGCACCAACGGCAAGTCCCAGGGCGTCGTACCGTTCCTGAAAGTCGTGAACGACACCGCCGTAGCGGTCAACCAGGGCGGCAAGCGCAAAGGCGCCGTGTGTGCCTACCTGGAAACCTGGCACATGGACATTGAAGAGTTCATCGAGCTGCGCAAGAACACCGGCGATGACCGTCGTCGTACCCACGACATGAACACCGCCAACTGGATCCCTGACCTGTTCATGAAGCGTGTCTTCGATG
This sequence comes from Pseudomonas sp. NFACC42-2, assembly GCF_900116055.1. NCBI lineage: Bacteria > Pseudomonadati > Pseudomonadota > Gammaproteobacteria > Pseudomonadales > Pseudomonadaceae > Pseudomonas > Pseudomonas sp. NFACC42-2. The sequence goes on along the minus strand of NZ_FOZO01000026.1, from coordinate 40,112 downwards.
ACGGCAAGTGGACCCTGTTCTCGCCATCCGAAGTGCCGGACCTGCACGACCTGACCGGCAAGGCCTTCGAAGAGCGCTACGAGTACTACGAAGCCCTCACCGAATACCCAGGCAAGGTCAAGCTGTTCAAGACCATCCAGGCCAAGGACCTGTGGCGCAAAATGCTGTCGATGCTGTTCGAAACCGGCCACCCATGGCTGACCTTCAAGGACCCGTGCAACCTGCGCAGCCCGCAGCAGCACGTGGGCGTGGTCCACAGCTCGAACCTGTGCACCGAGATCACCTTGAACACCAACAAGGACGAGATCGCCGTTTGCAACCTGGGCTCGATCAACCTGCCGAACCACATCGTCAACGGCAAGCTGGACACCGCCAAGCTGGAACGCACCGTCAACACCGCCGTACGCATGCTCGATAACGTGATCGACATCAACTACTACTCGGTGCCACAGGCGCAGAACTCCAACTTCAAGCACCGTCCGGTCGGCCTCGGCATCATGGGCTTCCAGGACGCGCTGTACCTGCAGCACATTCCCTACGGTTCGGACGCTGCGGTCGAGTTCGCCGACAAGTCCATGGAAGCGGTCAGCTACTACGCGATCCAGGCTTCCTGCGACCTGGCCGACGAGCGCGGCGCCTACGAGACGTTCCAGGGTTCGCTGTGGTCCAAGGGCATCCTGCCGCTGGATTCGCAACAGATCCTGATCGAGCAGCGCGGACAGAAATACATCGACGTTGACCTGAACGAATCCCTGGACTGGGCACCGGTACGTGCCCGTGTGCAGAAAGGCATCCGTAACTCCAACATCATGGCCATCGCACCGACCGCGACCATCGCCAACATCACTGGCGTATCGCAGTCGATCGAACCGACCTACCAGAACCTGTATGTGAAATCGAACCTGTCGGGCGAATTCACCGTGATCAACCCGTACCTGGTTCGCGACCTGAAAGCCCGCGGCCTGTGGGACTCGGTCATGATCAACGACCTGAAGTACTACGACGGTTCCGTGCAGCAGATCGAACGCATCCCGCAGGAACTCAAAGAGCTCTACGCGACCGCCTTCGAAGTGGACACCAAGTGGATCGTCGACGCCGCCAGCCGTCGCCAGAAGTGGATCGACCAGGCTCAGTCGCTGAACCTGTACATCGCCGGCGCATCGGGCAAGAAGCTCGACGTGACCTACCGCATGGCCTGGTACCGTGGCCTGAAAACCACTTACTACCTCCGTGCCCTGGCCGCGACCAGCACCGAGAAATCGACCATCAACACCGGCAAGCTGAACGCTGTGTCCAGCGGTAACCACGGTGACGATTCGGTGCTCGCCGCGCCTGCCGGCCCGGCGCCAGTGCCAAAGGCCTGCGCGATCGACGAACCGGATTGCGAAGCTTGTCAATAAGCTGAGCCGATCCCGGGGCTGAATGCTCAGGGCTTGCTCCCCCCCGATAGACCTGGATGCAGTAGGGTTTATCGGGGGGGGTTGCAACAAACACCGCAACGGCTTTATTTGGCGCCGGCACCCGCGGCACAAGTCATATGAAACCAAAGGCTATGCCTTTAGTTGGACGCCCTCCGACCTTCCCCCACAGCTCCTTTCTGCCGTGAACCACTGCCACCGAATGCAAAGACGTATCGGCAGTACCGACGACCCCTTTGGCCAAATCATCCAGGCTCACTTGCCTGACGTGATTCTTCAAGCCCAGACGATCAAAGGCCTCCTTACTCCACTCGCCATCATTTAACGAAGCAAGCGCCTGCGCGTAAGTCATTCCCCTCTTACCATCGTTGCCTTCTTCTTGGGCGCGCTTGGCACTTACGGCAAACATAAAAATGGCTTCTTTCATCAGCTCCTTATCGTTACCCTTGAAGTTCGCCGCGATGGCAGCCTGCTTCAATTCATCCTTAGTAAGATGAAGTTTATAGCCATCCCGCATGGTTACGTCGTAGCCATCCCCTACCTCTTTCACCTCCTTAAAAACATCAGTAGCCTTCTGACCAAAATGCATCATTGACGCCTTGATCGCAGAGACGGTCCCACAGTTACCTTGCGCCCCCTGACTAAATCCGGCGAAGACGTCCTTGGGTTTTTTACCGGGATTATCAAGAGACAAATCGGGCCGATAATCACCGAGGTCTGCCCCACTGAAAAGCGGACCGCCAGAATTACGTGGCCCACCACCAGAATCACGTGGCCCACCACCGAAAACACTACTGTTATTTCCGTAACCGCCACTCACCCCGCCACTGCGGCCATGACTACCGCCGCCTCCCGGCGCCACACCTGACTCAGAGAACCATTCCCTTAACTGCTCACTGAGAAACCCATGGGACGCACGAGGCGCATTAAATGTTTCATTCGCCCCGATCAACTCATTAAGGATGCCCTTGAACCTTGCATCGCCGAGCTCCTCGCGTTTTTCATAAAGTTTGTCGCGCAGCTCTCTGACAAGTTGGCCCTTGCCAGTAATTTTCGCATCCTCAAGTGCCCTGAGCAGGTTTCCGACGCTGACCTTATGCGCAGTCGGCCCACCCCCCCAAGCCGGATACCACCCCGGTCCTACAGTATGAAAATGCGAATTGCTGCTGTGATGGCCAACCTCCGATAATAAGCTCCCCATGCCCCCTCTCCCGATGTCAGATAGCTCAATGGCTTTCGGATGATGGGTGACGCGACAGGCACAGAATGTTCCATTCGATTCTTGTCAAAAAAAAACCCCTCGATCGAGGGGTTTTTAAACAAGCGCATTACGCCATGGCATCAGGTCATCTGAATGATGGTCTGCATGATGGTGCTCTGGGTGGAAATGGTCTTGGCGTTCGCCTGGTAGTTGCTCTGGGCCTTGATCAGGTCCACCAGTTCGTTGGTCAGGTTGACGTTGGAGTTCTCCAGGGAGTTGGCCACGATCGAACCCAGGGTGCCGGATTGCGGGGAGTCATAACCCGGCTGGCCCGAAGCGAAGGTCTCTCTCCAAGTGGTGCCGCCCGATGGCTGCAAGCCTTGCTCGTTGTTGAAGCTGGCCAGGGAGATCTGGCCGATGGCCTTGCTCTGCTGGTTGCTGAACGTGGCGAACATTACGCCATTGCCGTCGATTTTCAGGCCGGTGATCTGGCCAGTGGCGTAACCGTCGGTGGTCGGCGGGTTGCGGTAACTGGCGGAGTTGTACTGGGTGATATTGGCCATGTTGACGGCAATGTTTGGCGCTGTAGCCTTGTTAGGCGTCCATACGCCATTGGTCACCGAGCCCGGGATCCAACCGGCGAGCGTCAGGGTCGTGCCCGCCACACCACCGGTGCTGATACCCGTCAGTTTACCTGCACCGTCAAAGCTCAATATCGACGGCACGGGAGCAGTAGTACCGGTGGTGGTAGGCTTGGAGCCATCCAGGTTACGACCGTCAATCAGCGTGTAGGAACTCCACTGGTTGGCGTCGGTTTTCACCATGTACTGCACCATCTCGTGGGAGTTGCCCTGAGAGTCGTACAACGTGGTGCTGTACTGGGTAGTGAAGGTGGTGGTGTCGGTCGGATCGAACGGCTTGGTGGTCTGGTTGATCACCGGTTCCGACGAGTTCAGGTTACTGGTGGAGTCCACTTTGGTGGACGCCTTCGGCGGCAGGTATGACAGGTTCAGTTGCAGGTCGGTCAAGCCGCCTTTGATGATCTTGCCGTCGTCATCTGCCGCGTAGCCCTGCAGGCGCGAGGTACCGGTGTTGTTGGTGATGTAGCCGTCTTTGTCGGCACGGAAGGCACCGCTCCGGGTGTATTCCAGCGAGCCATCGCTGCCCTTCTGCACGAAGAAGCCACCGCCCTGGATCGCCATGTCCAGCACGCCGCCGCTGTTGTTGACGTCACCCTGGGTGAACTGCTGGGACACCGCTGCCAGGTTCACACCGTTGCCGATGCTGTTCTGGCCGGTGCCCAATTTGGACGCGGCGTAGATATCCGCGAATTCCGCACGGGACGACTTGAAGCCAGTGGTCGCAACGTTGGCAATGTTGTTGCCGGTTACGTCCAGTTGTTTGTTGGCCGCATAGAGGCCGCTAAGGCCGATATTAAAAGACATGTTTCTCTCCCTCTGCCGTATTTAGCCGGCTCTATGTACCGATAGTCTGAATTTGCGACAGCTTGACGCTGCCCATGCCACCTGCAAGGTTCAGCAGCATTTCGCCGCCGGTCTTGCTCAACGTCACGCTGGTCACCGTTGCCGGCAACGAAGTCGCCATGGCCACCGACTCACCCTTGTCGTTCTTGGTCGTCGCCGCGAAGGTGTAGGTGCCGGCCGGGGCGACCTCACCGTTCTCGTTCTTGCCATCCCAGATAAAGTCTGACGAACCCGCGCTTTGGGCACCCATATCGATAGTGCGCACCACGTTGCCGTCTTTATCGGAGATCTTGATCGAGACGTTGCCTGTCGCCGCAGTCACCGCCACCGAACCGGTCATGCTCTTGCTCGTGTCCACCAAGGCCTTGTTGGTCTGGGTGATGATCGAGCGCCCCACCAGCGACGAAGCCTGCAGCGCCTGCGACGAGCTGAAGTTACTGGAGATCGCATTGACCGAGTCGTTCAGGGTATTGATGCCTTCCAGGCTGCTGAACTGGGCCAACTGGGCCACGAACGCACCGTTGTCCTGAGGCGACAGCGGGTTCTGGTTTTTCAGTTGGGTCACCAGCAATTGCAGGAACGCGTCCTTGCCCAGGGACTGGCTGCCTGTCGCCGTCTTGGTAGCGTCGGCGACAGTGGTGTTGTCGGTGGCGGTCTTGACCTTGGAGTTGAAAAGGTCCTGGACTGCCGTGTTGGTCGTGGTATCAACGATGGCCATTATTTGGCGCCCCTTATCACTGACCCAGGGTCAGGACCTTCTGCATCATGGTTTTGGCGGTGTTCATCATTTCCGCGTTGGTCTGGAACGAGCGGCTGGCGGAGATCATGTCTGCCATTTCCTCGACCACGTTGACGTTGGGGTAATAGACATAACCCTTTTCGTTCGCGGCAGGATGGTTCGGCTCGTAACGGGCCTCGAGGTTGCTCTGGTCTTCGACCACACCGAGCACCTGCACACCCTGGCCGGCCGCATCCTGGTTCTGGAACAGCGAATCGCTGCCACCGCTCTGGCCACCCTGGAACATGGTGGCGAACACCGGGTGACGGGCGCGGTAGGTCTGGTCGATGCTCGAAGACACGGTCTCGGCGTTGGCGATGTTACTGGCGACGGTGTTCAAGCGCGTGGTCTGCGCGCTCATGCCACTGCCGGCAATATTGAAAACACTGGACAGGGACATGGCTTACTCTCCACGCAGGGCTGACATCAGCCCTTTGAATTTACTGTTGAGCAGGGTAAAGCTGGCCTGAAAGTTCACCGAGTTCTCGGCATAGGCCGATTGCTCCAGCTGGGCGTCGACGGTGTTCTGGTCGATCGACGGCTGCATCGGCGTGCGATACAGCAGCGACTCGTCACCACTGCTCAGGCCTTGTGCTTCGATATGACGGCTGTTTGTCATGTTCAAGGCGAAGGTGCCGTTCTTGGTCTTGTCCTGCTGTGCGGCGAGCACGGCGGAGAAATCCAGGTCCCGAGCCTTGTAGTTCGGGGTGTCGGCGTTGGCAATGTTGTTGGCCAGGACTTCGGCACGCTGGGCGCGGAAGCCCAGGGCTTGTTCGTGGATACCGAGCGCTTTATCGAAGCTGATGCTCATGGCGGAAACCTTTAGGCTGACCTGCTGTTCGTTAACAGGGTTATAGCAAGGCGCATGCCAATATCTGATACCCCCGTAAATCAAGGGGTTGCGAAGAGCTTGCCGGCGGCAATGCCAGAAAAGCGGCAACGGGTTTCCGCGTGGCGCCAGTAAAGCGGCAATGGGGAGTTGCCGCTTTCTTCAACTTTGCCGCAGAAACAAATGTGGGAGGAGGCTTGCCCCCGATAGCGTTTGATCAGTTGATGTCTCTATCACTGATACACCGCTATCGGGAGCTAGCCCCCTCCCACATTATTATTTGGCCTGATTATTTGGCCTGGTAGATGATCCCAGGGCTGCATTGCACCATCTGGAAGTGATCCGGCAAACCATTGAGCGCCTCGGATGCACCGAGAAACAGGTAGCCGCCACGCTTGAGGGTGCCGTGGATGCGCAACAGGATGTCTTTCTTCACCTCGGCCGAGAAGTAGATCAGCACGTTGCGGCAGAACACCATGTCGAACTTGCCCAGGCTGGCGTAGCTGTCGAGCAGGTTGAACGAGCGAAACTCCACACGGTTCTTGATCGGCGCCTTGACCGCCCAACGCCCTGCCCCTTTCGGGTCGAAGTAGCGTTGCAAGCGTTCCTGGGACAAGCCACGGCCCAGGGCCAGGCTGTCGTACTCGCCGGTCTTGCAGTTGGTGAGCATGGTGCCGGACAGGTCGGTGGCGACGATCTGCGCTCCGGCTTTCAGTTGGCCCATGTTGGTCCGCTCGAACTCATCGATGGACATCGAAATCGAGTACGGTTCCTGACCCGAAGAGCAGGCGGCCGACCAGATACGCAGGCGCTGGCCCGGGCTGGCCTTGATGGCCTCCGGCAGCACTTTGCTCTTGAGCACTTCAAAGGGGTAGGTATCGCGAAACCACAGGGTTTCGTTGGTGGTCATGGCATCGACCACCATCTCCTTGAGGCCACTGCGCGGCTGGCCCTGGATCCGTTGAACCAACTCGCCCAGGGACTTGATGCCCTGCTGCTCCATCAGTTTGTTAAGACGGCTGGATACCAGGTATTGCTTGTTTTCACCGAGCAATATGCCACAGGCTTTTTCCAGGAAGACCCGGAACTGTTCAAAATCCAAATTACCCGTAGACACTGATACCGCCTCTAAAATCGTATGACCGCCAGGGGAAAACCCTAGCCGTGATCTGCTGCCTTGATCCGGTCGACTACCCGGGATGCCAGGTCATCAGGGCGGAATTTGGCCAGGAAGTCATCGGCACCGACTTTCTTGACCATCGCCTGATTGAATACGCCCGACAACGAAGTATGCAGGATGATATGCAGTTTTTGCATGCGTGGATCGCTGCGTATCTCAGCGGTGAGGGTATAGCCGTCCATTTCCGGCATCTCGATGTCAGAGATCATCATCAAGAATTCTTCTTCCGGCTTCTTGCCTTCATCCACCAGCTTGCGCAGGTAATCCAACGCCTGGCGCCCGTCATTGAGGGCGACAACGTCCACGCCGACGGTTTGCAGGCAGCGAGTCACCTGTTTACGCGCCACCGAGGAGTCATCCACCGTCAGCACACGCAGCGAGACCGCCTTGTGCGCCGTTTCGGCGTCGACCACTCCCACGGAAATCGATTCCGAGGTGGGCGCCACTTCGGCGAGGATCTTCTCCACGTCGATGATCTCCACCAACTGGTTATCGACCCGCGTCACCGCCGTGAGGTAGTGATCGCGACCGGTGCCCTTGGGCGGCGGATGGATCTCTTCCCAGTTCATGTTGACGATGCGCTCCACCGAGCGCACCAGGAAACCCTGGGTCTTGGTGTTGTACTCGGTAATGATCACGAACGGGTTCTCGCGATCCTGCAGGCCGGCCGAACCGGTGGCCAGGGCCAGGTCAAGAATCGGGATAGTCGCACCACGAATATTCGCCACACCGCACACCACCGGACTGGACTTTGGCATGATCGTCAGCTTGGGACATTGCAGCACTTCCCGCACCTTGAATACGTTGATGCCATACAGCTGCTTGCCATCCAGGCGAAACAGCAGCAACTCCAGGCGATTCTGCCCTACCAGCTGTGTGCGCTGGTTTACTGAATCCATTACTCCTGCCATGCCATGACTCCTACGCTAAAACCTTTGGCTATACCTACAAGGGCGGCGCGCCCCAACACTAAAACGGCACGAGCTTTGCTATTTGTTGAATTATGGACATTAAAACGACAGTTTCCCGACGCCTTCACCTGACACGGTTTTGCAGATTGCTCTGCGCACCGCTGGCGCTGCTTGCCTTCAGCCTGGGCACCACGGCCCGTGCAGAGAACGTCACCTTGCCTGATCTACTTATCGGCGTCACCCAAGGCTTTCTTGAGTTCACTGTAGAAGATTATCTGGCAACCACACAGACGCCGGGGCGTTATGAAATCCAGGTCAACCAGTTGGACCCGCGTCTGCGCATGCCGATGTGCGACAAGGAATTGACAGCGACCCTGGAAAGTCCCGCACAACCGATCGGGCGCGTAACGGTAAAGGTACGCTGCGAAGGTGCCTCGCCCTGGACCGTGTTTGTACCGGCCCAGGTCAAATTGTTCCGTGATGTGGTGGTGGTTGCCCGCCCGCTGAAACGCACGGGCATCATCGATTTCGAGGACGTCGTACTGCGTGAGCGCGACATCAGCCAGATCAGCCAGGGCTACCTGACATCCCTGGACCAGGCCATCGGGCAGAGATTGACCCGACCAGTGGTCACCGATCAGGTCATTACCCTGGTGCACCTGGAACAGGCGGAGGTCATCCGCAAGGGCGACCAGGTGGTGATTTCCGCGAGCAGCGGCGGCTTGAATGTGAAAATGCCGGGCGAAGCACTGTCCAACGGCGGCATGAGCGAACAGATTCGCGTCAAGAACCTCAACTCCAACCGCGTGATCAAGGCGCGGGTAACAGCCCCAGGGCAAGTCGAGGTCGCTTTATAGACTACTGGTACAGGACGCTGGGTTTTCCTACACTGTGCACGAGAGGCCCCGTGCGGAGATTTATTGTCATTCGCGCCTAAAGTTTGTCCGGGTATGGCCGAAAACATGGCAAGCGTCCAAATACCCAGAGGTTTTTTTATCATGGTCATCGATTTCAGCCGTTTGAATAACACCCCGACGACGTCAGGCACTACGCGCACCACCAGTCCCAAGGACAACGTAGAAGCCAAGGCTCCGGCGCTGCCCGCCAAGGCAGAACAGGCCAGTGCCAGCCAGAGCGGGGAATCCGTACACCTGAGCAATGAGGCTCAACAGTTGCAGAAGGTCACTGACTCGCTGCGCGATCAACCGGTCGTCAATAAAGCCCGCGTGGCCGAATTGAAACAGGCGATCGCCGATGGCAGCTATAAAGTCGACAGCAACCGTGTAGCCAGCAAGCTGCTTAACTTCGAAGCCGAGCGCTAGGCAAAGGCCTGCGCAGGGCTTTTGGACGCTTAAAACCCAAGGCCAGCCATGCATCACGACGAACATTTGCTTCAACTGATCATTGATGATCTAGCGCCGACGCAACAATTGCTCGAGCTGCTCAAAGAAGAATCACTGGCCCTGTATGGCCGGGACATGCCGCTGCTGGAAGAAATTCTGGCACGCAAGCAGTCGTTGATCGTCCTGCTGGAACAGCACGGCAAAAAACGCAGCCAGATCCTCATCAGCCTCGGCCTGCCGGCAGACCACGACGGCCTGGCGCAGTTGGCCAGCCACTCCTCGGTCGGCGATCAACTGCTGGCCCAGAGCAAAGAACTCAACCAATTGCTCGCCCAGTGCCAGGAAGCCAACCTGCTTAACGGTCAGTCGATCCAGCTTCAGCAAGCCACGACCGCCAACCAGTTGCGTATACTCCACGGCGGAGAGCCTCCGGCACTCTATAACGCCCAGGGCTCCACCTCGCGCCTGGTCAAGCCAAGCACCCGCAGCCAAGCCTGACACCGGTTTACAGCGCGCCCTATCCAAGGCACGCCACATGCTGGCAAAATGCCGGTTCTTGCGTGTAGTCGTATTTTGTCTGGAGATGGAAGAACCGTGTTCAACGCCCTTAATGCGGAAGATGCCCCGCAGCCACCCAAGGTCCTCACCACGCCTCTGGAAATCGCCGGCACCTTGCGGATGCTGCAAGACAGCCATGATCCGCTGATCATCACTTTCCACGAACGCAGCCAGCGCTTCCAGAGCTACCTGGTGGACGTCAACCGCGACAGCAACATGCTGGCGCTGGACGAAATGATCCCCCGCGACGGCGAGCGCCACCTCGAAAACGGCGAACCCTTTCGCATCGAAGGTTTCCATGATGGCGTACGCATCGCCTGGGAAAGCAAGGGCACCCTGACCATCAGCGAAAAAGGCGGCCACCGTATCTACACCGGCAGCCTGCCGGACGAGGTGGTCTATCATCAGCGCCGCAATGCCTTCCGCGCCGCACTGAAGCTGGCGCAACTGGTAAATATCGAGCTGGGCGGCGAGAAACTTCAGTTGCCGGTCAACGGCAAACTGCTGGATATTTCCGCCACCGGCTGCAAATTGCGTTTTGAAGGCGATATTTCCGAGCGCCTGCAACTGGGCCAGGTCTACGACCGTTTTATCGCAGCCCTGCCGTTTGGCAGCATGACCACCGCCGTCGAACTGCGATACCTGCACTTCGAGGAAAGGATCAACACGACCTTTGCCGGTGTGCGCTTCCACAACATGAGTGGTTTGGTGCAACGCCAGGTCGAGCGTTTTGTGTACCAGCTGCAGCGTGAAGCACGACGGTTCGACAAAGACGACGATTTTTGATCCTTAACGATCGCAGAAAAAAACGGGCAGACCCTTTGGGATCTGCCCGTTTTTGTTTTCAGGGGCGCGCCCTGCTCAATTCGTGAGGATGCTCGTCCGGCCCCAGGGGCTCAGGTGGCCCTTCGAAGACGGGCTCATCCACCGGCGGCTCCGGATCGACCTGCGGCTCGGGATCAGGGACAGTCTGCATCTGCTCCTGCACCACCTGCTCGTCGACCCGCGGGTCCAGCGCCGCTACCAGCGGTGAACTCGACATACTGTCGGGCATTGCCACGTGATGCAGGGGGGCATCTTCCACCTGGTGCAGATTGGTCACCGCTTTAGGCCGGATTCGCCACACCAGGATCAGCGCGCACAGACTGAAAAACGCATACAGCATCTGGCTGCCGAACAGCTTCATCACCACACCCGCCAGCAACGGCCCGACACTGGCGCCGATACCGTAGGTCACCAGCAGCATGGCCGTCAGCGATACCCGGCGATCCCCCTCCACATGGTCGTTGGAAAACGCCACCGCCAAGGGATACAGGCAAAACTGCACGAGAGAACACAGGAAGCCCGCCACAAACAGCACTTCCAGCGGCACTTGGGTCATGATTGCCAACGGCAGTGCCGCCACCGCCAGGCACAAGGCGAAGCAGCGGATCAGCAGCGCGCGATCATAACGATCCGACAACCAGCCCAGGGGCCATTGCACCAGCAACCCGGCAAAAATGCAGCTACCCATGAACAGACCCACCTGTTCGGTGCTCAGCCCTTGCTGGGAGGCATACAGCGGCGCCAGGCCGTAGAACGAACCGACGATCAACCCCGCCCCCAACACCGTACTCAGCGACTGCGGCACGCGCTTGATAAAGAAGCGCGGCTCCATCGGCGCAGGATGCAAGGCCGCCGGGTGAATGCGCCGGGTCATGGCCACCGGCACCAGGCATAGGGCGAAGCACAGCGCCACCAGCATCAGCAGCTCAAGGCCAAGCTGGGGATGCATCACCAGTATCAACTGGCCCAATACCAGACCCAGGTAGGAGGCGATCATATAACCGCTGAACACTACGCCACGCTGCTTGGCATCTGCCTGCTCATTGAGCCAGCTCTCGATGACCATGTACTGGCACATCATCCCCAGGCCCACGATTATCCGCAGCACAATCCAGGCCGGCAGCCAATCGACCAGGCCATGGCCCAGCACCGCCGCACCGACAATCCCGGCACAGGTGGCATAGGCACGGATATGCCCGACCCGGGCAATCAGGCGATGCCCGATCTTGCCGCCCAGTACCAGGCCAAAGTAGTTGGCCGCCATCAGCGCACCCACCCATAGACTGTCGACATGGTCGGCCGCCAGGCGCAAGGCCAGGTAGGTACTGAGCAGGCCGGAGCCAATCAGCATCATCAAGGAGGCGAAATAAAGGGCTCGAAAAGATTTCCAGATCTGGCGCATCGGCGTTCCGAGCGGCTCCTTGCGGTGAGAGACAGGGCTATCGGCATGATAGTCCGGGGTGACCGGGTCCGGACAGGCAACATGCGCTGTTTCCGGGGATTATTTTGCTTAACAGCTCAGACGCTGTCGGATGGCGCGCAAGGTACATGGTTGCGACAAATACATCACGGCACCTGCTGTGAACCTTGATCGGCGGCAAGGTTCGACCCGGGTGCAAAAAGATCGAGCGCCCACAAAAAAGCCCCGCCAGGAGGTTCTGTGCGGGGCCTTCTTTAATGGGCTACGAATCTGGTGTCCCAGGGCCGGTTCGAACGGCCAACCTTCCCCTTAGGAGGGGGATGCTCTATCCAATTGAGCTACTGGGACAAAATGACAGCCATCAGGCCAAGGGCACTGCGACGGACGGCGTGCATGTTAACGGCCGAGGTGGGTTTTGTCATGTCGTCCGTGGGCTTTTTAAGTGTAGGCCGAGCCTTGCCCGAGCAATTGCGGTTTCGCCCCGCGAATACGGGCACCTGGCCTGATCGTGCAAAATGCAACCATCCAAAATGCCAGCATTGCAAATTGCAATCCGAGCCCTTCTCAATTCACACTCAACACATTGATTTTATTGAATTAATACATTGGCACGACACCTGCAACAGTTCTCCTGCAAACCCCATCCAGCCAAGGCATTAAACGGAGAACACGACCATGAACAGTGCCATTCTGTTAGCTCTCAACACCGTCGCCCTGGCTGCACTGGTGATGTTCCATTTCCAATCGACGGGCAGCAACGACCCCGCCCAGATCAGCCAGCAGGCAGTTCCCCACCACTTGCAACAACGTCCGCAACTGGCCGTGATGACGCCGAATGCACAAGCGCCAGTACGCGTGACTCAAGGCATCCAGGCCGCGCCTGCCTCTGAACACTGGGTTTTTTAAGGACACTGATGATGAGCAAATTTGCCTGGCTGTTCCTATGCCTGACCATCACCACTGGCCTTATGGGCCTGAGTGCAAGCTCCCAGGATGGGCAAACCAGCGCATTCGTCGCCGCCGGCGTTTTCGCAGGCCTGCTTCTCTTGACGCTCTTCGTCGGTCGCCGAATCAAATTTGATCCGGTTTTGCGCTGACCCCTCCCTTCTCTGCGCTGCCCTCCCCTACCTTATGTCGCCTCGTCCTAGTAAATCGGCAAATTGCCACTAGTCTTAAAACCAAGGGCAAAAGGCCACTTTGCTATAGGATGTGCGACCTAAAACCCTGTGGTGGCCTGGACTTACGGGAAGTTCCCTCGTGGAATCACTCGTGGAAAAGTTTTCCAACCAGTCCGCAAAAATGCAAATGAGTGCTGGCATAAAGCCTCCAGGCAGTTCAATATTTGTCACAGAATTGACGCCAAGGAACTGGCAAATCTGAGGCATGATGCGGCCTCTTTGCAATTCGGGTTGAACTTTGGTCGTGAGTCTTGTCTTAACACTCATCTTGCGGCCAATTCCAATAACCGCTCCCCTGAACTAACCGGTTAAATATATGCGCCCATTGAAACAGGCAATTTATTCCAGCCGTACGGCTGACAAGTTCGTCGTACGTCTGCCAGACGGAATGCGGGAACGCATTGCCGAGGTGGCTCGCAATCATCACCGCAGCATGAACTCCGAAATCATCGCGCGCCTGGAGCAGAGCCTTATTCAGGAAGGTGCGCTGGGTGACGAACTGAGCATGCGCCTGGACAGCCCCGAGCTGTCGCTGCACGAACGCGAACTGCTGCAGCGTTTTCGTCAGCTCTCCCATCGCCAGCAAAATGCTCTCGTCTCGCTTATCGCGCACGACGTCGAGGCGGCCGCAGAAGCCAATTGATCCGCCACTGAAAGCCGAAGCCAGCCCTGTGCTGGCTTTTTTTTGCCTGGGATTCATAGGGCTCGACATTCTGCAGAGGGCGCCCGCCCGAGACAGATCAGAGCAGGAAGATCGTCGCCAAACCGAGGAAGATGAAGAAGCCACCACTGTCGGTCATGGCCGTGATCATCACGCTGGCGCCCATGGCCGGGTCGCGCCCAAGGCGTGCCAGGGTCATGGGGATCAGCACCCCCATCAGGGCCGCCAGCAGCAGGTTAAGGGTCATGGCAGCGGTCATGACCACCCCCAGGGACCAACTGCCGTACAGCAAGTAGGCCACCACACCAATCACCCCACCCCACACCAGGCCATTGATCAGGCCCACGGCCAACTCCTTGCGCAGCAGGCGCGAAGAGTTGGCGGTACTGACCTGGTCCAGCGCCATGGCGCGTACGATCATGGTGATGGTCTGGTTGCCCGAGTTACCACCTATGCCTGCCACAATCGGCATCAACGCCGCCAAGGCCACCAGCTTCTCGATGGAACCTTCGAACAGCCCGATCACACGGGAGGCGATAAACGCGGTAATCAGGTTAACGGCCAGCCACGCCCAGCGGTTATGCAGGGAACGCCAGACTGACGCAAAAATATCTTCCTCTTCACGCAAACCCGCCATGTTGAGGACTTCGGTTTCACTCTCTTCACGAATCAAGTCGACGATTTCGTCGATGGTCAGACGGCCGATCAGCTTGCCGTTCTTGTCGACCACCGGGGCGGAGATCAAGTCGTAACGCTCAAAGGCCTGCGCTGCGTCGTAGGCATCCTCATCAGGGTGAAAGCTCACAGTATCGCTGGCCATCAGGTCAGCAACCTTTTTCTCAGGATCGTTGACCAACAGGCGCTTGATCGGCAGCACGCCTTTGAGAATGCCTTCATAGTCGACCACGAACAGTTTGTCGGTATGACTCGGCAGCTCTTTCAGCCGGCGCAGGTAACGCAAGACCACTTCCAGGCTGACGTCTTCGCGGATGGTGACCATCTCGAAGTCCATCAGTGCGCCGACCTGATCCTCGTCATAGGACAACGCGGAGCGCACGCGCTCACGCTGCTGGCCGTCAAGGGCCTCCATCAACTCATGGACAACATCACGCGGCAACTCTGGAGCCAGGTCGGCCAGTTCGTCAGCGTCCATCTCCCTGGCGGCCGCCAGGAGCTCGTGATCGTCCATGTCGGCGATCAGGGTTTCACGGACCGAGTCGGATACTTCGAGCAGGATGTCGCCGTCGCGGTCGGCCTTGACCAACTGCCAGAGGGTCAGTCGATCATCCAGCGGCAAGGCTTCGAGAATGTAGGCAACGTCGGCGGAGTGCAGGTCATCGAGCTTGCGTTGCAACTCGACGAGGTTCTGGCGGTGAACCAGGTTTTCCACCAGGTCGTTATTCGGACCTTCCTGGCGGTGCGTGAAATCTTCGACCACGCGCTGGCGCTGCAGCAGCTCGATGACTTGAGCAAGGCGATCCTGCAGGCTTTCTTGTGTTTTCTTTACTTCTACTTCGGTCATAGGCGAACTCCACTCCCAGCAGCGGGGCACGCCGGAAGGATCAATCAGTCAATTCATGATTGGTAAAACGGGGTACTGAGTAACTACTGGGTAAGTCCATGGAGGTATTCCATAAGCCCCGGCGGGGCTGACGGGCGCAATGATACACCGTGCGTCCGTTTTTAACGTCAAAAAACTGGAAAGAACAAGCGCTTGCGAGCCAAAGTTGAGTATTGGCCACACCTATTCAACTGCGACGCCATCACCGGAATGAAAAACACACGAGGGAGGAGAAAAAGATAAGGATCTACACAAACCCCAGACGGCAAAAAGCCCGCACTAGGCGGGCTTTTTGTTTGTATGGTGCACTCGACAGGATTCGAACCTGTGACCGCTCGGTTCGTAGCCGAGTACTCTATCCAGCTGAGCTACGAGTGCATTTGTTGCCGCGCATTATAGGCCGTTCAATCTCTATGTAAAGCTATTTTTTCGTTTAATTTCAACAACTTAGCGAAAAAACCAGATTGCAACGTACTAAGCAAATAATGGCGGAGAACGGGGGATTCGAACCCCCGACACCCTTTTGAGGTGTACTCCCTTAGCAGGGGAGCGCCTTCGGCCACTCGGCCAGCTCTCCGCAACACGGGGCGTATATTAACCACGTTCATCCCCGTTTGCAAACATAAAAAACGATAAAAATTAAAGGCTTGGTTCTTCGTCCTTCTCTTTCTTGATCCGCAAGAAGATTTCCTCGCGATGGACCGCCACCTCTTTCGGAGCGTTAACCCCGATACGCACTTGATTGCCTTTGACGCCGAGCACGGTCACGGTGATTTCGCCATCACCGATAATCAGGCTTTCTGCGCACCGACGAGTCAGAATCAGCATACCTTTCTCCTCACGCATTTCATTTCAGGAACAACAGTCTGCAAAAAAAAGGCGTTCGACCTACGACTCGATAGCCATAGCCCTAACGGCCTAAGTATTGTCGAGCGCACGCAAAAGACCATGCGCCCTACAAAAAAATGAAAGGCGCGGTAAACCGCGCCTTCCTGGCATTGCGTCACTCGCCCTGTCGGGCCGGAGCATCCAGCTCGAAAGCTGTATGCAGCGCGCGTACAGCCAGCTCCAGGTACTTCTCTTCAATCACCACCGAGACTTTGATTTCCGAGGTAGAGATCATCTGGATATTGATGCTTTCCTTGGCCAAAGCCCCGAACATCCGGCTGGCAACGCCGGCATGGGAACGCATGCCCACACCTACGATCGAGACCTTGGCAATCTTGGTATCGCCGACCACTTCACGGGCGCCAATTTCGCTCGCGGTGTTCTCCAGGATTTTCAACGCCGCATCGTACTCGTTGCGGTGCACGGTGAAGGTGAAATCGGTGGTGTTATCGTGCGAGACGTTCTGCACGATCATGTCGACTTCAACATTCGCATCGCTGATAGGGCCCAGAATCTTGAAGGCCACGCCCGGGGTGTCTGGCACGCCACGGATCGTCAGCTTGGCTTCATCGCGGTTGAAAGCGATGCCGGAAATGATCGGCTGTTCCATGGATTCCTCTTCATCAATAGTAATGAGGGTGCCCGGACCCTCCTTGAAGCTGTGCAATACGCGCAGCGGAACGTTGTACTTGCCGGCGAACTCCACCGCGCGGATCTGCAACACCTTGGAACCGAGGCTGGCCATTTCCAGCATCTCTTCAAAGGTGATCTTGTCCAGGCGCTGGGCCACGGACACCACACGCGGGTCGGTGGTGTAGACGCCATCCACATCGGTGTAGATCTGGCACTCGTCAGCCTTGAGGGCCGCAGCCAGGGCCACACCGGTGGTATCAGAACCGCCACGCCCGAGGGTGGTGATGTTGCCGTGCTCGTCCACACCCTGGAAGCCCGCTACAACTACCACGCGCCCGGCTTTCAGATCACTGCGAATTTTCTGGTCGTCAATCTGCAGGATCCGCGCCTTGGTGTGCGCGCTGTCGGTGAGGATGCGCACCTGGCTGCCAGTGTAGGACACGGCAGGCACGCCACGCTTGTTCAGGGCCATGGCCAGCAAGGCGATGGTCACCTGCTCGCCGGTGGACACGATCACATCCAGCTCACGCGGCAGCGGCTGTTGCTCGCCACTGATGGCCTTGGCCAGTTCGATCAGGCGATTGGTCTCGCCGCTCATGGCCGACAGCACCACGACCAGGTCGTCACCGGCATCGCGGAATTTCTTAACCTTGTCGGCCACCTGCTCGATTCTTTCGACAGAGCCGACCGAGGTGCCTCCAAATTTCTGTACGATCAAAGCCATTTCCAAGCCGCCTCAGCCCGTAAAGGGGCGCCTAATATCCAATCAACCAGCACAGAACAGCCCGTGACTAGACCACGGGCGGGTTAACAGTGCCTTAAATACCTGCCTCGACAAATGGCACGGTCAGGGCCAGGGCCGCGTCCAGGGCACTGGCGTCTACACCACCGCCTTGCGCCATGTCCGGACGACCGCCGCCCTTCCCGCCCACTGCCGCAGCGGCTTGCTTCATCAAATCACCGGCCTTGAGTTGGCCAGTCAGGTCCTTGGTTACACCGGCAACCAGCACGACCTTCTCCTCATGGACACTGCCGAGCAGGATCACTGCGCGGCCGAGCTTGTTCTTCAACTGATCGACCAGGGCCAACAGCGCCTTGCCGTCCTGGCCGTCCAGGCGTGCAGCCAGGACTTTCACGTCCTTGACGTCAACGGCCGAAGCCGACAGATCGTCGCCCGCAGCGCTGGCCGCCTTGGCTTGCAACTGCTCCAGCTGTTTCTCCAGCGCACGGTTGCGCTCCAGAACGGCGGACAACTTGTCGATCAGGTTGTCGCGGCTGCCCTTGACCAGGCTGGCCGCTTCCTTGAGTTGTTCTTCCGCCGCATTCAGGTAGGCCAGGGCCGCAGCGCCGGTCACCGCCTCAATACGACGCACACCCGACGCCACGCCGCCTTCGCTGATGATCTTCAGCAGGGCGATATCGCCGGTACGGTTGGCGTGGATACCGCCACACAGCTCCACCGAGAAGTCGCCGCCCATGCTCAGCACGCGCACGTTGTCGCCGTACTTCTCGCCGAACAGCGCCATGGCGCCCTTGGCCTTGGCCGTCTCGATGTCAGTCTCTTCGGTTTCTACCGGGGAGTTCTTGCGAATCTCAGCGTTGACGATGTCTTCCAGGGCCTTGATCTGCTCAGGCTTGATCGCTTCGAAGTGGCTGAAGTCGAAACGCAGGCGCTGGCTGTCGACCAACGACCCCTTCTGCTGGACGTGCTCGCCCAGCACCTGGCGCAGCGCGGCGTGCAGCAAGTGCGTGGCCGAGTGGTTCAGCGCGGTGGCATGGCGTACGTCGGCATCGACCTGGGTGTCCACCGGCGCACCGACCGTCAGGTTGCCCAGCACCAGCACGCCGTGATGCAGGAACGCACCGCCGGTCTTGGTGGTGTCGCGCACCTCGAAACGACCGGAGGTCGAGCTCAGGAAACCACAGTCACCGACCTGGCCACCGGATTCGGCGTAGAACGGCGTCTGGTCCAGGACCACAACCGCTTCTTCGCCTTCGCTCAACACGTCGACCGATTTACCATCTTTATAAATGGCAACGATCCTGGCCGCGCCAACGGTCGCCTTGTAACCGGTGAACTCGGTGGGCACGTCAACCTTGACCAGGGTGTTGTAGTCCAGGCCAAAGGAACTGGCAGAACGGGCGCGCACGCGCTGGGCTTCCATCTCACGCTCAAAGCCGGCTTCGTCGACGGTCAGCTCGCGCTCACGGGCAATGTCGGCGGTCAGGTCCATCGGGAAACCATAGGTGTCGTAAAGCTTGAACACCACGTCGCCCGGCACCACGGTGCCTTTGAGCTCGGCCAAGTCCTGTTCCAGAATCTTCAGGCCGTGCTCCAGGGTCTTGGAGAACTGTTCTTCTTCAGCCTTGAGCACACGCTCGATGTTGTCCTGCTGCTGCTTGAGTTCCGGGAAGGCATCGCCCATCTCGGCAACCAGTGCGGCGACGATCTTGTAGAAGAAGCTGCCGGTGGCGCCCAGCTTGTTACCGTGGCGGCAGGCGCGACGGATGATGCGACGCAGCACGTAGCCACGGCCTTCATTGGACGGCAGTACGCCGTCGGCGATGAGGAAACCGCAGGAACGGATGTGGTCCGACACCACCTTGAGGGACGATTGGCTTTCATTGGCACAACCAATGGCCGCGGCCGACGCGCTCAGCAGGTTGGTGAACAGGTCGATCTCGTAGTTGGAGTGAACGTGCTGCATCACCGCACTGATCCGCTCCAGGCCCATGCCGGTGTCCACCGAAGGCGCTGGCAGCGGATGCAACACGCCATCGGCGGTGCGGTTGAACTGCATGAACACGTTGTTCCAGATCTCGATGTAACGGTCGCCGTCTTCTTCCGGCGAGCCCGGCGGGCCACCCCAGATGTCGGCGCCGTGATCGTAGAAAATCTCGGTGCATGGGCCGCATGGGCCGGTATCGCCCATGGTCCAGAAGTTGTCGGAAGCGTAAGGCGCGCCCTTGTTGTCGCCGATGCGAATCATGCGCTCGACGGGCACCCCGATTTCCTTGGTCCAGATGTCATACGCTTCGTCGTCCGTCGCGTAGACGGTCACCCAGAGTTTTTCCTTGGGCAGCTTCAACACGCCGGTCAGGAAGGTCCAGGCGAAGGTAATCGCGTCTTTCTTGAAATAATCACCAAAGCTGAAGTTACCCAGCATTTCGAAGAACGTGTGGTGGCGAGCGGTGTAGCCGACGTTTTCCAGGTCACTGTTCTTACCGCCGGCACGTACGCACTTCTGGCTGCTGGTGGCGCGGGTGTAGGCGCGTTTTTCCTGGCCCAGGAAGCAGTCCTTGAACTGGTTCATCCCCGCGTTAGTGAACAGCAGGGTGGGGTCATTGCCTGGGATCAAGGAGCTGGAGGAGACACGGGTGTGACCTTGCTCTTCGAAGAAGCGAAGGAAGGCTTCACGGATTTCTGCGCTTTTCATAGGTTCTTCCACGGAGGCTGCGGCCAAAGGCCAGTGCGCAACATCATCAGACGGAGCGACGGCAAAAGGCCGCATTATATCGGCCCTTTGCCGGTGGTACAGCGTGTTTATGCGATAGAGAGGCTCAATTAGACGGTCTGCACACTCATTTGCGCGAAAATTCGACGAATGCCTCGAGCACTTGCTCGATCTGCGCCCGGCTGACATCCAGGTGCGTCACCATGCGCAGGCGCGGCGCGGCACTCAACTTGATCCCACGCTCGGCGGCAAACGTCTTCAAGGCCTGGGCCTGGTCGCCGATCTGCACATAGACCATATTGGTCTGCACCGGCTCCACCGCGTAACCGGCGTTGCGCAGCTCATCGCCCAGCCATTGCGCATTGGCGTGGTCGTCGGCCAGGCGCTGCACCTGGTGATCCAGGGCGTACAGCCCCGCTGCCGCCAGGGAACCGGCCTGGCGCATGCCGCCGCCGACCATCTTGCGCAAGCGGCGAGCCTTGGCGATCAACGCCGTGGAGCCGCACAGCACCGAGCCGATCGGCGCACCGAGGCCCTTGGACAGGCACACCGACACCGAGTCGAAATGCTGGGCGATCTCCCGTGCATCGATCCCCAGCTTGACCGCCGCGTTGTAGAGTCGCGCGCCATCCAGGTGCAGGGCCAGGCCATGTTCGCGGGTAAACGCCCGCGCCTTCGCCAGGTAGTCCAGCGGCAGCACCTTGCCCTGCATGGTGTTTTCCAGGGCCAGCAGGCGGGTGCGGGCGAAGTGGAAGTCGTCGGGCTTGATGGCCTCGAGCACCTGATTCAGGTCGAGGGAGCCATCCGCCTGCACGTCCAGCGGCTGCGGCTGGATCGAACCCAGCACGGCCGCCCCGCCGCCCTCGTATTTGTAGGTGTGGGCCTGCTGGCCGACGATGTACTCCTCGCCACGCTCGCAGTGGGCCATCAGCGCCAGCAGGTTGCTCATGGTGCCTGTGGGCACGAACAGCGCGGCCGCAAAGCCCAGGCGCTTGGCCAGCTCGGCCTCCAGGCGGTTGACGCTGGGGTCTTCGCCGTAGACGTCATCGCCGCTGGCGGCATTGGCCATGGCGTCGAGCATGCCAGGGGTGGGTTGGGTCACGGTGTCGCTGCGCAGGTCGATCACAGACATGAAACAAGCCTCGAAGGGGTTCATTAAGCTTCTTATGAGGATGATTACTGCGGGCAAAGCCGCGGAATATCAAGCCCCACGCGTTCTCAATCGAATACCAACCAAACAAACCGATATAGCTTATCGATACGACGCTCGTGCAGTTTATGAAAAACCATGTTAAAAACTCTCCGCCACCAGGGTTCTGGTGGCAACGTTCTCAGGGCGGGGTGCAATTCCCCACCGGCGGTAATTGCACGCAATGTGCATAGCCCGCGAGCGCTTGGCGCCTCGAACTGCTCACGCAGGACGGCGACAAGGTCAGCAGACCCGGTGTGATCCCGGGGCCGACGGTCATAGTCCGGATGAAGAGAGAACGGGATTGGCACCTAAGGGCCGCACGCTGAGCGCATGCCTGCATGACTCGGCGGTTCGTACCCTTAAAATCCCATTCGATTCATAACGCCCTGTTTTTTTCTTAAACAGGAGTCAGAACATGCAACCCACCGCAATCGACAGCAAAAGCAAAAACCATCACGGCGAGCGCGTCGCGTTTATCCAGGCCTGCTGGCACAAGGATATTGTCGACCAATCGCGCAAAGGCTTCCTCGCCGAAATGATCGCCCAGGGCTACCAGGAATCGGACATCGATTTCTTCGAAGTCGGCGGCGCCTTTGAAATGCCCCTGCACGCCAAACTGCTGGCCAAGACCGGCCGTTACGCCGGTATCGTGGCCGCCGCGCTGGTGGTGGACGGCGGGATCTACCGTCACGAGTTCGTGGCCCAATCGGTGGTCAGCGGCCTGATGCAGGTGCAGCTGGAAACCGAAGTGCCGGTGTTCTCTGTGTCCCTGACGCCGCATCACTTCCATGCCGGCAGCGAACACACCGCGTTCTTCCATGAGCACTTCGTGCACAAGGGCCAGGAAGCTGCACGTACATGCGCCGACACCCTGCACAAGGTGCGGGCGATCCGTCGCAGCGAGCCACGGGCTGTAGCGGTCTAAGCAACACTGCAAAACAAAATGTAGGAGGGGGCTTGCCCCCGATGGCGGTGTCTCAGCTCCAGATGAGCTGACTGACACACTGCTATCGGGGGCAAGCCCCCTCCCACATTTGGACCAGGTTAAGGCTCAGATCTACGCCAGCCCGGCCTCTGTGGTCGGCACAATCAATATCCCCGCCCGCAAGCCATTCTTCACCTTCGGGTTGGGGAAGATGATGCGCGCCCCCTCCTCCTCGATCACCCAACGGGTCTTGGCCACGTCTTCGGCCAGCAGATAACCCTTTTCCAACTCCGAAAAGTTTTCCACGTCCGCCGGCAAGTGCAGCAGGAATGCATCGCTGTGCTTGATGACTTCCCGCGACACGGCGAACAGTTTCAACCCGTCCAGGCTGTCAGTCTCAGGCTCGGTGCCTTCGATGATCTGCTTGAGGCGCAACTCCAGGCGGGAGACATTCACGCCCTGGTTGTGCCCGAACGGCCGCGCCTTGCCCAGTTCGAGGGTGAAGGCCTCGGCCTCCAGCTGCTCGTAGGTAAACGCGGTGAAGGTGATCGAGCTCTTGTTCTGCAGCAGCACCGCTTCCATGCCGGCAGCGTTCAGGCGCGCCAGTTCGTGGCGTGAATGCTGGCGGCCTTCCTTCCAGGGGTACAGCGCAAACTGCTCGATCTTCGAGCCGCGAATGGCGGTGTGCAGGTCGTAATGCAGGCGCGAACGGCCAGGCTGGCTGAAGAAGCTGCGGGCCAGTTGTTCAAGCTCGGCGGCGCGCATGGCTTCGGGGCCGATGTTTTTTTCATGCCGGCCGTTGAACAACCGGTTGACGTCCAGTTCAAGGTAACGCTCGCCGCGGCGCATGGCCTCGGGGTTGCCGAACAGGAACAGAATCCGGGTGCGGGGCTTGATCTCCCCACGGGCGATGCCATGCAACAGGCGGTCGAGCAATTCGATCGGCGCGGTTTCGTTGCCATGGATGCCGGACGACAGCAGCAGATCGCTGCCATTGTCCGTTGCCTGCGGCGGGCGCACTTCGAGTGCGCCCTCGCTGAGCCAGCGCATCTGCACGCCGTCGACAGTCAGTTGAATTTTTTGCGCCGGTTCGCGACCGGCGAGGGTCAGTTCAAGCAGTTTGCCAAGGGCGAGCATACGCAGCTTCCTTAGTGGTTGCAGCCTGGGCCGTGGACGTGATCGTCATCATCACCTTCAACGTCGGCCGGTTCCATTTCCAGTTGCAGGCTCATCAGGTTGGTGGCCAGTGGGCGCATCAACAGGTTGGCGTATTCGGCGTCGCCTTCTTCCACGTCCACGCCGATCAGCAGTTGGCCACGGCCGTCGTGCTGGATCCAGATTTCCTTACCCTGCCAGACCACGGCGACGCGGGTGCAGGAGGTTTCCAGCTGGGTGCCGTCGGTGTCTTCAAGGATCAGTTGCAGGGTGTCGGTGCTCATAAATAATTCTCAGCCATAGGGTGTAAAAAGAGGTGGCGTTAATTGATCTGGAAAGGATAAACCGAGCCCAGTTTAAGGATTTGCGTCAGTTCATCCAGTGCCGTCCGGCACTCAAGCAGCAATTGCGGGTCAGCCAGGTCGGTTTCGCGCAGGCTGTCGCGGTAGTGCTTGTCGACCCATTGGGTCAGTGTGTCGTACAACGGCGCGGTCATGATAACCCCTGGGTTCACCGCTGCCAGCTCGGTTTCGTTGAGGGCCACGCGCAGGCGCAGGCACGCCGGGCCGCCGCCGTTCTGCATGCTTTGCTTGAGGTCGAAGACTTTGACTTCGCGGATCAGCCCAGCGGACGCCGTCAGGCCTTGCAGGTACTGCCAGACGCGCTCGTTGGCGCGGCATTCTTCCGGCACGATCAGCAGCATCGAACCGTCGGCGCGGGTCAGCAACTGGCTGTTGAACAGGTAGGAACGCACCGCGTCCTCGACGCTGACCTGGGCACGCGGCACGCACACCGACTGGAAGTTGCCGCCCAGCTTGCCCAACTTGCCCTGCAACTCGGCCAGCATCTGTTCGGTATTGAGGAATGCGTCCTCGTGATAGAACAGCACCT
The DNA here is from genome assembly GCF_900116055.1 of Pseudomonas sp. NFACC42-2. Taxonomy (NCBI): domain Bacteria; kingdom Pseudomonadati; phylum Pseudomonadota; class Gammaproteobacteria; order Pseudomonadales; family Pseudomonadaceae; genus Pseudomonas; species Pseudomonas sp. NFACC42-2. Next base: position 15,626 of record NZ_FOZO01000026.1, on the reverse strand, counting down.
CGCCGTTGCCCACCGCGATCACGTCGTTGTGGAACACGCCGGCATCGATCACCGCCGGGTTCTGCTGGGCGTAGACCACGCCTTCATCCTTCAGGCCATGCAGGCGGGCGACAGCCTGGGAGGCTTCAAGGGTCTGGCGCGCCGGGTACTTCTGCGGGGCCGGGTAACGGGGGTCGAACGCGCTGCGCCCGAACACGAAAAACTCCACGCCCGCGTCGCCATACTCACGGCAGAAACGCGTGTGGTTGGCCGCACCTTCGTCGCCGAACTGCGCCACCGCCGGTAACGCGGCGTGGTGGGCAAAGTGCTTCTGGTCGGCAAACATCGCCCCCAGCACGCGGCTGGTGGTGGGGTGTTCGATGCTGCGGTGGTATTTGCAGTTGAGGTTGGCGGCGGTGAAATGCACACGGCCATCTGCCGTGTCGGCGCTTGGGCTGACGGTGGCGGCGTTGGCCACCCACATGCTCGATGCCGAGCAGCTGGCGACCAACAACGGCATGGCCTGCCTGGCTGCCTGCTGGATGACCTGGGCGTCGGTGCCGCTGAAACCGAGGTTGCGCAACGCCGCTACGTCCGGACGCTCCTGGGGCGCGAGCACGCCTTGCACAAAGCCCATGTCCATCAGCGCTTTCATTTTCTGCAGGCCCTGCAACGCCGCTTCCTTGGGGTTGGAATGCTGCTGGCTGTTGCTCTGGGATGCGACGTTGCCGAAGGACAAGCCGCCGTAGTTATGGGTCGGCCCCACTAGACCGTCAAAATTGACTTCATAGGATTTCATCGGCGAGGCTCCACGAACATCTGTTTTTATAGGCTTCAAATTACTTGAATACACCACTGAACCCCTGTGGGAGGGGGCTTGCCCCCTCCCACATTTAGATCAGCGTAATGCCGGGGGTTAGCGTGGCCGGTACCACCAGGCTTGGCGTTTCAAGCGACGCCACCGGGTACGCACAATAATCCGCCGCGTAGTACGCACTGGCGCGATGGTTGCCCGAGGCCCCTACCCCGCCGAACGGCGCGGTGCTGGCGGCGCCGGTCAGCTGTTTGTTCCAGTTGACGATGCCGGCACGGCTTTCCAGCCAGAATTGCTGGTAACGCGCCTCGGAATCGGACAACAGGCCCGCGGCCAGGCCGTACCGGGTGTTGTTGGCTTCGGCAATCGCCGCCGCGAAATCGGCGTAGCGGATCACCTGCAACAACGGACCGAACAGTTCTTCGTCTTCGCGCTCGGTCACGCCGGTCACGTCGATGATGCCTGGGGTCAGCAAGGCAGCCTGGTCCTGGGGCTGGGTCATCTCCAACAGCGCCACGGCGCCATTGGCCAACATCAACTCCTGGGCCTCCATGAGGGCTTTTGCCGCCGCCAGGGATATCACCGAGCCCATGAACGGCGGTGGTTGCTGGTCGAACGCGCCGACTTCAATCGTCGCACTCACCGCCACCAGCCGCGCCAGCAGCGCATCGCCCCAGGCGCCTTCCGGCACCAGCAGGCGACGGGCACAGGTGCAACGCTGGCCGGCGGAGATAAACGCCGACTGGATGATGGTGTAGACCGCCGCATCCACGTCGGCTACTTCATCTACCACCAGCGGGTTGTTGCCGCCCATTTCCAGGGCCAGGATCTTGTCCGGACGCCCGGAGAACTGCTGGTGCAGATGATTGCCGGTACGGCTGGAACCGGTGAAGAACAACCCATCGATACCGGGGTTGGCGGCCAACGCAATGCCGGTCTCGCGCGCGCCTTGCAGCAGGTTCAACACGCCCGCCGGCAAACCGGCGTCGATCCAGCACTGCACGGTCAGCTCGGCGACTTTCGGGGTCAGCTCGCTGGGCTTGAACAGCACGGTATTGCCCGCCAGCAACGCCGGGACGATATGCCCGTTCGGCAGGTGACCGGGGAAGTTGTAAGGACCAAACACCGCCACCACGCCGTGGGGCTTGTGGCGCAATACGGCGGTGGCGTCGCCCAGGGGGCCGCTCTTCTCGCCGGTACGCTCGCGGTAGCTTTGCACCGAGATTGCGATCTTGTTGGCCATGCTGGTGACTTCGGTGGCCGACTCCCACAGCGGCTTGCCGGTCTCCTCGCCGATGCAGCGGGCGATTTCATCGGCGCGGCTTTTCAGGCTCGCGGCGAAGGCTTCCAGCACGCTGATGCGCTCTTCCAGCGGGCGCCGGGCCCAGGCCGGGAACGCCTGGCGCGCGGCCTGCACGGCCGACTCTACCTGCTCGACCGTGGCGCCATTACCGGCCCACAGCACCTGCTGGGTCACCGGGTTACGCGATTCAAACAGTTCACCCTGGCCAGCCAGCCAGCTACCTGCGATATACAGCGAATTCATTATTTCGACTCCCGAGCAGCAGACAACGGTACGGCACGCACTTGATCACCCACCACCAGTTGCAGGCGCTTGGCGGTTTGCGGATCGACCACCAGCGTGCCTGCCGCCAGGCGTGCCGGTGCGGCGGTGATGCGGCAATCTTCGCGTTTGCGGTTATGGATCAGGAACGGCGTGGCGTCGTCCCCCGGTGTGCCGATGGCCAACACCAATGATTGGCTGTCGCGCACCGCACGGATCTTGGCGGTCTCGCACTCCACCGCCGGGCCGGCGTCGAAAATATCGACGTAGCCCTGATAGCTGAAGCCTTCGCTCTTGAGCATGCTCAACGCCGGCTCGGTGTCCGGATGGACCTTACCTATCACGTTGCGCGCGTCTTCGGAAAGGAAGCAGCTGTACAACGGAAACTTGGGCATCAGCTCAGCGATAAACGCCTTGTTGCCCACGCCGGTGAGGTAATCGGCCTGGCTGAATTCCATCTTGAAGAAGTGCCGCCCCAGGCTTTCCCAGAACGGCGAACGCCCGGCGTCGTTGGACACGCCGCGCATCTCGGCGATGATCTTGTTGCCGAACAGCTGTGGGAACTCGGCGATAAACAGCAGGCGTGCCTTGGCCAGCATGCGGCCGTTGAGGCCGTTGCGGTAATCGGCATGCAGGAACAACGAGCACAGCTCGGAATTGCCGGTGAGGTCGTTGGCCAGGAACAGCGTCGGAATCTCACGGTAGATATTCAGTTCCTGGGAGGCGCTGACCGTCAGGCCGACCCGGAAGTTGTACCACGGCTCGCGCAGGCCGACGGCACCGGCGATGGCGGAAATCCCCACCACGCGACCTTCGTCGTTTTCCAGCACGAACAGGTAGTCGGCATCACCGCGCCCGGCGTCGCCGCGAAAGGTTTTTTCCGCCCAGCCAACCCGGTGGGTCAGGCGCTCTTCGTTGGCCGGCAAGGTGGTGAGGCCGGTGCCGGTGCTGCGCGCCAGATCAATCAGGGCCGGTAAATCGCTGCTGCGTACGGGACGAACGATCATGCTATCTCCTCAGACGGGCCGCTGCTGCCAGCCACCCGCGACACTCTGTTTATACCGCTACCAGGCGCACACTCGCGCCTTCACCAACACCCAGGGCTTCGGCGGCTGCCAGGTCCAGGGTCACCGGCTTGCCGGGCGCGTAGTCCAGCTCCAGCATGACCGCGCGGTAATCCTGCAACTGCGCGTTGCTCACCAGGTACTGGCGGCCGACACCCTTGACCATCTCGCCGATCTTCACCGGCACCACGCGGCTCTGGGCGATCGAGCGAATGCCCGAGACCCGTGCGTGCAGCGTCGGGCCGCCGTCGAAGATGTCGATGTAGTGGTCAGTCTCGAAGCCTTCGCGCATCAGGATGTCGAAGGTGATCTGTGCACGCGGGTGCACCTGGCCCATGGCTTCCTGGGCTTCGTCCGGCAGCAGCGGCACGTAGATCGGGTAATGCGGCATCAGCTCGGCGAGGAACGTACGGCTTTTCAGCCCGCACAGGCGCTCGGCGGCGGCGTAGTTGAGGTCGAAGAAGTTGCGGCCGATGGCATCCCAGAACGGCGAATCACCGTTCTCGTCGCTGTAGCCGACAATCTCGGTCACCACCGAATCGGCAAAGCGCTCGGGGTGGCTGGCGACGAACAACAGGCGGCCACGGGAATTGAGTTCCGACCACGGCGAACCGACCAGCTCCGGCACCACGTAGAAGCTGGTGAGCAGGCTGTTGCCGGTGAGGTCGTGGCACTGGGAAAGCACGTGGATCTTGTTGTGGATCTTCAGCTCGCGGGAGGCGTGCACGAAGGTCTCGTTACGAAAACTGTAGAACGGCTCCGAGTAACCGGCCGAGGCGACGATGGCCGAGCAGCCGGCGAGCTTGCCGGTCTCGGTGTCTTCGAGCACGAAGAAATAGCTTTCTTCGCCGTTGAAACTCACCTCGGCCGCGAAGGACGCTTCGCTGGCGGCGATCTTGTCGCTCAGGCGTTCCACATCATCCGGCAAGGAGGTGACACCAATCGGGCTGTCCGCAGCCAGACGCTGTACCTCGCCCAGATCAGCCATTTGCGCGGGGCGCATCACCAGCATGGTGTCACTCCTTAACTCTAGAACTCACAGGAAAAAAATACCGAACAGGTCAGGAACACCCCATATCTTCATGTGGGGCATATTCCAGTGTGGGAGAGGGCTTGCCCCCGATAGCGGTGTATCAGTCACCAGATGCATCAACTGACAGATTGCTATCGGGGGCAAGCCCCCTCCCACATTTGATCCGGTCCGACAGACAGATATGTATCAGGCTTGGGTCAGCGTTTTTACCGCACGCTCGAAACGATCCAGGCCTTCGTTGATGTCCGCGTCTTCCACCACCAGGCTCGGCGCAAAACGCACCACGTCGGGGCCGGCTTGCAGGATCATCAGGTTTTCTTTCTCGGCCGCGTTGAACACGTCCTTGGCCTTACCTTTGAACGCATCGCTCAGTACGCAACCGATCAGCAGGCCCATGCCACGCACTTCGGTGAAGATGCCGTACTGCTCGCCGATCTGCTCCAGGCGCGCCTTGAACAGGTCGTGCTTGGCGTTGACGCCGGCCAGCACCTCAGGGGTGTTGATCACGTCGATGACCGCTTCGGCCACTGCGCACGCCAGCGGGTTGCCGCCGTAGGTGGTGCCGTGGGTGCCGACCACCAGGTGCTTGGCCAGGTCTTCGCGGGTGAGCATCGCCGCAATCGGGAAACCGCCGCCCAGGCTCTTGGCGCTGGTGAGGATGTCGGGCACCACGCCGTAGTGCTGGTAGGCAAACAGATGGCCGCTGCGGCCCATGCCGGTCTGCACTTCGTCGAACACCAGCAGCGCATTATTGGCGTCACACAGTTCGCGGGCACCTTGCAGGTAAGCCAGCTCAGCCGGCAGTACGCCGCCTTCGCCCTGGATCGGCTCCAGCACCACGGCACAGGTCTTGTCCGACACGGCGGCTTTCAGCGCAGCCAGGTCGTTATAAGGAACGTGGGTGATGCCGGTGATTTTAGGCCCGAAACCGTCGGAGTACTTCGACTGGCCACCGACGTTAACGGTGAACAGGGTACGGCCGTGGAAGCTGTTCAGCGCGGCAATGATCTCGTACTTCTCGCTGCCGAAACGGTCGAACGCCACCCGACGGGCCAGCTTGAATGCGGCCTCGTTGGCTTCGGCGCCGGAGTTGCAGAAGAACACGCGCTCGGCAAACGTGGCGTCGATCAGCTTATGGGCCAGGCGCAGGGCCGGCTCGTTGGTGAAGACGTTGGAGACGTGCCACAGTTTGTTGGCCTGTTCGGTCAGTGCACCGACCAGCGCCGGGTGGGCGTGGCCCAACACGTTGACCGCGATGCCGCCGGCAAAGTCGATCAGCTCGCGACCCGCCTGGTCCCATACACGGGAACCTGCGCCACGCACGGGGATGAATGCGGCAGGTGCGTAGTTGGGAACCATGACCTGGTCGAAATCGGCACGTTGCACCGGGGCTTGCTCAACGGACATCGGAGTCTCCTGAAGAGGAACGCCTGCCTGGAACTGGCGGGCGATGCAGGGATTGTAAGGACAGTTTTCAGCGCGGCCTTGCCGCCAAGCGACAACTTCTTATAGCGCCAACCCCCGTTTTACGCGGGTTTACGCCAATGCGACAAATAGCGTCGCAATGGCGCAGTTTAAACGGATGCAGGGGTTTTCGGCAGTATGCAGGGAAGTTGTTCGATGGACGCGACACACCGCGCCAATCGTATTCACCCCACTTCAACCACGCTCGGACGGCACCGACGAGAGTTCGAACGGGCTGCTGCTGCGGCGCTGGTTGCGGTCTTCGCGAGGGGTGGCGCCGAAGAAGTTGCGGTAGGCGCTGGAGAAGTGCGGCCCCGAGGAGAAGCCGCAGGACAGGCCGATCTGGATGATCGACTTGCTGGTTTGCATGAGCATCTGGCGGGCCTTGTTCAGGCGCAGTTCCAGGTAGTACTGGCTGGGAACGCGATTGAGGTATTGCTTGAAGATCCGCTCCAGTTGTCGTCGCGACACGCACACATGCTGGGCGATTTCGTCGGTGGTCAGCGGCTCTTCGATATTGGCTTCCATCAGCAACACCGCCTGGGTCAGCTTCGGATGGCTGGAACCCAGGCGGTTCTGCAGCGGGATGCGCTGGCGCTCGCCGCCTTCGCGAATGCGCTCCACCACCAGCTCTTCCGACACCGCACCGGCCAGCTCGGCACCGTGGTCACGGGCCAGCACCGCCAGCAACAGGTCGAGTACCGACATGCCGCCGCAGGCGGTCAGGCGATCACGGTCCCAGTCGAACAGATGGCTGGTGGCGATGACCTTGGGGAAACGCTCGGCAAAATCATCCTGCCAACGCCAGTGCACGGCGGCGCGGTAGCCGTCGAGCAGGCCGAGCTGGGCCAGCGGGTAGACACCGGCCGACAAGCCGCCGATCACGCAACCGGCGCGCACCAGTTGCTTGAGGGCGGTGCTCAGTTGCGAGGCGATCACGGCAGGCGGCTCGTCCGCCAGCAGGAACAGTTTCTGGAAGCCTTCCAGCTTGCCGGCCCACGGTTCGCCCGGCAGTTGCCAGGCGCCGTCGGTGGCCGGCTCTGCGAGCAAAAACGACAGCTCGTAGACAACCTCAGGATGCACCCGCTGAGCAACGCGCAAGGCCTCCTCAGCCAGCGCAAGCGTGAGTGCTTTTGTGCTGGGCCAAATCAGGAAACCAATTTTGTGGGCGGTCATGGAGTGCTATCCGAAGCGAAGAACGGTAATGAAGACAAGGGCCAATGCTAGCCCGTAAACCAACACAAAGCTCAAAAACAATGAAGATCCAACGGTAGAACTCCACTGTAGATCCCATGTGGGAGGGGGCTTGCCCTCCCCCCACATAAAAAGCAACTTCAGCAGTAAGGGATTATTTCAAGCTGCCGGACAGGAACTGCTGCAACCGCTCGGACTGCGGGTTGACCAGCACTTCCCGCGGGTTGCCACGCTCTTCGACGATGCCTTTGTGCAAGAACACCAGTTGGTTCGACACTTCACGGGCAAAGCCCATTTCGTGGGTCACCACCACCATGGTGCGGCCTTCCTGGGCCAGATCCTGCATGACCTTGAGCACTTCGCCCACCAGCTCGGGGTCGAGGGCCGAGGTGGGTTCGTCGAACAGCATCACCTCCGGTTCCATCGCCAGGGCACGGGCAATCGCCACGCGCTGCTGCTCGCCACCGGACATATGGCCCGGGAACGCATCCTTGCGATGGCCCACGCCGACCTTGGCCAGGTAGTGCTCGGCCTTTTCACGGGCGTCTTTCTTCGACATGCCCAGCACGTGCACCGGCGCTTCCATCACGTTTTCCAGCGCGGTCATGTGCGACCACAGGTTGAAATGCTGGAACACCATCGACAGGCGCGAGCGCATGCGTTGCAGCTGCTTAGGGTCGGCGGCCTTCATGGCGCCGTCCTTGTTGGCCACCAGTTTCAGCTCTTCGTTATTGAGCAGGATCTTGCCGGCGTGGGGTTGCTCCAGCAGGTTGATGCAACGCAAAAAGGTACTTTTGCCCGAGCCACTGGAACCGATGATGCTGATCACATCACCGGCCGCGGCGGCCAGGGACACGCCTTTGAGCACTTCATGACTGCCATAGCGTTTATGCAGGTCTTGGACTTCAAGTTTGTACATGCGGTCGGTTCTCACAAAAACAGGTGGTCAGTCGTTGAGCAAGCGCCCGTGACGCAGCGCTTCGCGCCCCGCCACCTTGGCCAGCCAGAAACCCGCTTGGGCATAACGTAGCCGTTCAACGGCAAACAACACCCCCGAGGTGCCCGCGCAGATAATGCTCACGCGGTCTTCCAGGGGGTCAATCACTTCAAAAATCGGCTCGCCCTTCTCGATCCAGTCGCCGGCTTTACGCAGGTAACTGATCACCCCGGCGTGGGGCGCGAACAGCAATTCGGTGCCTTCGAAGGGCACGCCTTCGCACGGTTCGTGTTGCGGTGCCGGCCATTCGCCCTTGATCAGGCCTTGTTCGGCGAGAAACGCGAGGATGCCTTCGGCGTGGAAGATCGCTTCGTCACGACCGGTGTCCGCCTGACCGCCCAATTCCAGGGTCGTCGCCAGGCAGGCCAGCGGGATCTGTGCGTCGGGGAAGGCGCGGGACAACCGCAGCCACGGCAACGAGCAGGCCTCATCGAACGAGCTGCCACCGGAGTCTTCCGCGAGCAGACCGACTTTCACATTCAAGTGCGCCGACAACGAACGCCACTGCGGCCAATGCTGGGGCAGCGCGTACATGTGCAGCGCGGCTTCGGCGTCGCAGTGCAGGTCGAGGACGATATCGGCGCTGCACGCATGGCTCAGCAGGATGCGCTGCATGCCTTGCAACTGACTGCTCGGCTCGGGCAATGCGTTGAGCACATCGACCATCGCCTGGCGAATCATGCGCACGTTGGCGTGAGGATCATCCCCCAGCTTGCCTGTGAGCAACTCGGCCACCGGCTCGCTCAACTCAACGAAATCGCGGTTGAAATTCTTGCCGCTGCCCACTTCGAAACGGCCCTGGTGACTGCCTTGCAGCAACTGGCCCAGGCCCATCGGGTTGGCCACCGGCACCAGCTCGATCACGCCGTTGAGGGCACCTTGCACTTCAAGTTCGGCGAGGCGTTTTTTCAGCTCCCACGCGGCGCGCATGCCGGGCAACTCATCGGCGTGCAGGCTGGCCTGGATATAGGCCTTGCGCTCGCCGCGGCCGAAACGGAACACGCTCAGCTGGCGCTCGCAGCCCAGGTGGCCCCAGGGCAACAGGTGATCGATACGTTCCATATCAGTGCTTCCGTGGAGCCAGGTAGCTCAGCCAGCGGCGCTCGGCCAACTTGAACAGGCGCACCAGGATAAAGGTCAGGCACAGGTAGAACACGCCGGCGGTGATGTAGGCTTCGAACGGCAGGTAAAACTGCGCGTTCACCGTGCGCGCGGCACCGGTGATGTCGATCAGGGTGACGATGGACGCGAGACTGGTGGTCTGCAGCATCATGATCACTTCGTTGCTGTACTGCGGCAGCGCGCGACGCAGGGCCGACGGCAGCAGGATGCGGCGGTACAGCTTGTAGCGCGACATGCCCATGGCCTTGGCCGCTTCGATCTCGCCATTGGGGGTGGCCTTGAGGCTACCGGCAATGATCTCCGCGGTGTAGGCGCTGGTGTTGATCGCAAAGGCCAGGCACGCGCAGAAGGTCGCACTGGACAGCAGCGGCCACAGGAAGCTCTCGCGCACCGCTTCGAACTGCGCCAGGCCGTAGTAGATCAAAAACAGCTGCACCAGCATCGGCGTGCCGCGGATCACGTAGGTGTAGAGCCAGGCCACGCCGTTGACGACCGGTTGCTTGGACACACGCATCAAGCCCAGGGGCAAGGCGGCGAGCAGGCCGAAGAACAGCGAGATGGCGAGCAGTTTCAGGGTGGTCAGCAGGCCGCCAAGGTACAGCGGCATGGCCTCCCAGATGACGTTGTAGTCGAAGATCATAGATCAGCCGCCCTTACGCCTACCGAGTAGCGCTTCTCAAGATGACGCAGGGCCAGCAACGACACACTGGTGATCACCAGGTACATCGCCGCCACTGCGAGGAAGAAGGTAAAAGGCTCGCGGGTGGCATCAGCCGCCTGCTTGGCCTTGAACATCATGTCTTGCAGGCCCACCACCGAGATCAGCGCGGTGGCCTTGGTGAGTACCAGCCAGTTGTTGGTAAACCCGGGGATCGCCAGCCGGATCATCTGCGGCACCATCACCCGGAAAAACACCTGGAAACTGCTCATGCCATACGCCAGGCCGGCTTCGGCCTGGCCCTTGGGGATGGCCATGAAGGCGCCACGGAAGGTTTCCGACAGGTAGGCGCCAAAGATGAAACCCAGGGTGCCGATACCGGCGGCCAAGGGGTTCAAGTCGATATAGTCGTCATAGCCGAGCATCGGCGCGACGCGGTTGAGCAGGTCCTGACCACCGTAGAAAATCAGCAGGATCAGCACCAGGTCGGGGATCCCGCGGATCACCGTGGAGTACAAGTCACCCAGCCAGGCCAACCAGCGCACCGGCGACAGGCGTAACGCGACCCCGATCAGACCCAGAACAATGGCCAAGGCCATGGACGACAAGGCGAGCTGAAGCGTCAACCATGCGCCATCGAGGATGACGGCCCCGTAGCCTTTCAACATGATTCAGGTCCTCGAAAAGGGGGATGAAAAAATGGCGCAAACCGCAGGAATTCTGTTGCTTGCGCCATTTCGGACAGACAGCTGCGAATACTTACTTGGCTTCTGGGCCGTAAATATCGAAGTTGAAGTACTTTTTCTCGATTTCTTTGTATTTGCCGTTGGCACGGATCGCGGCGATGGCAGCGTTGATGCGGTCCAGGTTTTCCTTGTCGCCCTTGCGTACGGCGATGCCGATGCCGTCGCCGAAGTATTTGGCGTCGGTGAAGGCCGGGCCGGTGAACGCGTAGCCTTTGCCAGCCGGGGTATCGAGGAAACCTTCCTGCAACAGGGTGGCGTCAGCCACGGTGCCGTCGAGGCGACCGGCTTCCACGTCCAGGTAGATTTCGTTCTGCGAACTGTAAGGAACAATCGTGGCGCCTTTAGGAGCCAGGACTTCCTTGGCGAAACGGTCATGGATCGAACCGCGCTGTACGCCGATCTTCTTGCCCTTCAGTTCATCCAGGCTGTCGCTGACGGCGGTGCCTTCCTTCAACACCAGGCGTGCCGGGGTCAGGTAGTAGCGGTTGGTGAAGTCCACGGACTTCTTGCGGTCTTCGGTGATGGACATGGACGACAGGATCGCGTCGATCTTGCGCACTTTCAAAGCCGGGATCAGGCCGTCGAACTCTTGCTCGACCCAGGTGCACTTGACCTTCATCTCTTCGCACAGGGCGTTGCCGATGTCGTAGTCAAACCCGACGATGCTGCCATCCGGCGCCTTCGAGGCAAACGGAGGGTAAGCCGCTTCGATACCAATTTTCAGAGGCTTGCCTTCAGCGAAAGCCTGCATGGACAGCACGGACAGCGCCAGGGCGCCCAACAGCACGAGTTTCTTCATCTTGGGACTCCATCGGTATAGGGCAAAACAGCAGTATGAGCCATGGCCCACGATGCGACTGAGTGAAACCGAATAGCGGTGCTGCGTCCTACGCTGGCTACACACCTGCGACGACGAGCGAGTGATCGGCATTCTAACGACAGGCCGGAAGCCGATATTTCCTCAATGCGACAACAATTTACAGAAGCACTGAGAAAGCGGTTCCAGCACATTGACAGCCTCTGAATTTTATGCAGAGACAAAAGATATTAAACCTGTTGATGCTGCAAATTGCGGGCCTATTATTCGCAAACCCTTCTAGCACGGCAAGTGTGGCGTTTAATCTTATGGCTCGGGGTGTCTAAAGCGCGGTTTTTCGGGGCATAAGCGTAGCCCTTTGCCTCATATTTGGGCGATGGGTTACACATTTGTGCCACTCGGTAACATTCAGAAATCTCCTACGCGAAAAACCGATATTTATTTGGATCTCCTCCAATTTCAAGCACTCACAAAAAAGCCCCACCCGGCTCACACCGAATGGGGCTTTGTCTGACCAGCCCGCCTTACGCGACGTTCATGGTCTTGTGGGTCTCAATCAAATGCGCCACTACCCCCGGGTCCGCAAGGGTGGAAATATCGCCCAGCCCGTCGTACTCGGCCGTGGCAATCTTGCGCAGGATGCGGCGCATGATTTTCCCCGAGCGCGTCTTCGGCAAGCCCGGTGCCCACTGGATCACGTCGGGCGAGGCAATCGGCCCGATTTCCTTGCGCACCCAGTTCTTCAGCTCCAGACGCAGGGCTTCGGTGGGTTCTTCGCCATTCTTCAAGGTCACATACACATAGATGCCCTGGCCCTTGATGTCGTGCGGCACACCCACCACCGCCGCTTCGGCGACTTTAGGGTGGGCAACCATGGCGCTTTCGATCTCGGCGGTGCCCATGCGGTGGCCGGACACGTTCAACACGTCATCCACACGGCCGGTGATCCACCAGTAGCCATCTTCATCGCGACGGGCGCCGTCACCGGTGAAGTACATGCCACGGAAGGTCTTGAAGTACGTGTCGACAAAACGGTCATGGTCGCCGTACAGGGTACGGGCCTGGCCCGGCCACGAGTCGAGAATCACCAGGTTGCCTTCGGCGGCGCCTTCGATGATGTTGCCCAGGTTGTCCACCAGCGCCGGCACCACGCCGAAGAACGGCCGCGCGGCAGAACCCGGCTTGAGTGCATGGGCACCCGGCAGCGGGCTCATCAGGGTGGCGCCGGTTTCGGTCTGCCACCAGGTGTCGACGATCGGGCAACGGGATTGGCCGACATTCTTGTAGTACCAGTCCCACGCTTCCGGGTTGATCGGCTCACCCACCGACCCCAACAGGCGCAGGCTGCTGCCATCGACGCCTTCGCAGGCAGCGGTGCCGGACGCCATCATGGCGCGGATCGCGGTCGGGGCGGTGTAGAGGATATTGACCTTGTGCTTGTCGACGATCTTGCCCACCCGGGTAATGTCCGGGTAGTTCGGCACGCCTTCGAACAGCAAGGTGGTCGCGCCATTGGCCAGCGGGCCGTAGACAATATAGGTGTGGCCGGTGACCCAGCCGACGTCGGCGGTGCACCAGTAGATTTCGCCCGGGCGGTAGTCGAATACGCGCTCGTGGGTCAGGGCCGCGTACAACAGGTAGCCGCCGGTGGTGTGCTGCACGCCTTTAGGCTTGCCGGTGGAACCGGAGGTGTAGAGGATGAACAACGCTTCTTCGGCGCCCATCTCCTTGGGCGCGCACACGGTGCCCGCCACTTTCATCAGGTCTTCGTACCAGATGTCGCGATGCTGGTTCCACTTGATCTGGCCATTGGTGCGCTTGCACACGATGACCTTCTGGATGCTGCTGGTTTCCGGGTTGGTCAGCGCGTCGTCGACGTTGGCCTTCAGCGGAATTTTCTTACCGGCGCGAATGCCTTCATCGGCCGTGATCACCACCTTCGACTTACAGTCGATGATGCGACCGGCCAGGGCCTCCGGCGAGAAACCGCCGAACACCACCGAATGGATCGCACCGATGCGGGTACACGCCAGCATGGCGACCACGGCTTCGGGGATCATCGGCATATAGATGGTCACCACGTCGCCGCGGTGTACATCCTGGCCACGCAGGGCGTTGGCGAACTTGCAGACTTCCTCGTGCAGCTCGCGGTAGGTGATGGTGCGGCTCTCGGCCGGGTCATCGCCCTCCCAGATGATCGCCGCCTGGTCGCCACGCTCGGCGAGGTGACGGTCCAGGCAGTTGTAGGAAACGTTCAGGGTGCCATCGGCGAACCACTTGATGTCGACATGGTGATCGTCGAAAGAGGTCTGCTTCACCGCGGTGAAAGGCTTGACCCAGTCAAGGCGCTTGGCTTGCTCGCGCCAGAAGCCATCGGGGTTGACCACCGACTGCTGGTACATGGCCTTGTAGGTTGCCTCGTCGGTCAGCGTGTTGGCTGCTACTTCGGGGCGAACGGGGTACAGGGAAGCCGCACTCATCTTTCTTACCTCGGTGACATAGTTGTTGTTGTATGGCCCAGTTGTATCCGGGGTAGGCCTATAGAACCATTCGACGATGGTAGTAACAAGACCCTACAAAATGCCCTGCTATCCCCGTTTACCGCTCTAGCCCGCAGCCTGCGGGGCTTTGCGGGCGGGTGAAAAAACCTTTACCACGGGATTATTACAAAAACCGCCAATAGTCTTTATCAAAAGCACGGGTATATGAATATAACCCGCAGGCCTAGAATCACTTCCGCCAACCAAGGCATTGTGATTAACACAACAGTGATTAACAACGTAACAGCCCCCACGAAGGCACGTTAATCCGAACTAACCAATCCTAAGTTACACACGTGGCCTCACAAGGGCCCCGTGGCCCCTTTCGCCCTGAAGAAGGTAAGTAAAGAAATGAAAGCTCTCGTAGTTATGGCCCTCAGCAGCTTGTGCGCCACCGCCGCCCTGGCCGACGAGGCCCCGACCGAGCTGGCCGGCCAGAACGCCCCGATTGTTGAAGATTACACCTACAGCACCAAGCTGGACGTGGCCAAAGTATTGTCCATGAGCACAATCCCGGAAGTTTGCGAAGTTGTGCCGGTGAAGATGGAATATGAAGATTCCCAGGGTCAGCGTCATATCCTTAATTACCATGTCATGGGTAATGGTTGCTCTAACGGATAACAACTTCGTTAGTTGGAACAGACCCGAATCTTATTCGCCGCAAGAAATCGTTCTTGCGGCAAAGAACCGGTCCTCCCTTCCCGCCCTCAAAAAGCCCTCCCCTCTTCCCCACAATAAATAGCCCACCGCCCGTCAAAAATTTCCTACCCCATCAACCCCCCGCAAACCCTCACTCTGGCTCAAATAGCCGCCTTTTTGTCTCTGATCCGAGACCATCCGCCGCAACACAAAGCCGAATTTTTCCCTATAATGCGCGGGTAAATCGGGCCTGCAATATCCCTTTACACAGGGACGAAGAGCCAGACCTTGAGCCTGCGCTGGAGTATGCATCCACCGCTCCGCCCCTCAAGCCTCATGCAGTACCCGTTACCCAATTCCGTTTATTTGCCTGCGCGAGCTGTTGCAACAAACGATTCCTTAAGATCCACCGCGGCCCGAGGGCCGTGTGAACACCCAACCATCCGGTTTCACACGGGCACCTTTGAGCCCTCACGCAGGAGACGACACGTCATGCTGAGCTGGGACGAATTCGACAAAGAAGAAGACGGCGAAGTAGCCACCAAAGGCGCCAACGCCGGCCACGCCACCGAAGCCAACATGGACCGCCTCGACGGTGCCGGCGCCGCCGCCGCCATCGAAGCCCGCGCCGTCACCGCCAGTGACTCCGCCGCCATCGTGCGCGCCAAGGCCGCCCTGGACAAACTCGACGTCGCCGAAGGCCTCGCCGAACTCGAAGGCGCCTCCGCCCGCGTCGCCGTTGACGAAAAGCGCATGATCAACTGCCGCGCCGACCTCAACCAACTCGTGCCCTTCAAATACGACTGGGCCTGGCAGAAATACCTCGACGGCTGCGCCAACCACTGGATGCCGCAGGAGGTCAACATGACCGCCGACATCGCCCTGTGGAAAAACCCCGAAGGCCTGACCGACGACGAACGCCGCATCGTCATGCGCAACCTCGGCTTCTTCTCCACTGCGGATTCGTTGGTCGCGAACAACCTGGTCCTGGCCGT
>NZ_FOZO01000028.1:0-74321 GCF_900116055.1 Pseudomonas sp. NFACC42-2 | reverse complement strand
ATAGCAATGCCTTCATCGCTTTTTTGGGCATGGACTTGAGGGTCGATGACTCGGGAAAAAAGACGGGGAGTCGCAGTCTGACCAAGAAAGGGGATCCGGAAATACGGCGTCTGGCCCACAACTCGGCCATGGCTGCCTGTCGTTCAGCGACCTGGAAACCATTTTATGAAGGGTACCTGGCCAGAGGATTCAAGAAGACTCAGGCCTTGGTAATTCTTGCCCGAAAACTCGCACGGGTGGCGTTCGCCCTGATGAAAAACCAGAGCGAATACCAACCGAATCGGCCGTTGCAGGGTTGTCCTGCAACATAGAATCTCCCACATTCGGTTCTCCACAAGGCTTGAGTTAATTACCACACAGCAAAAAGCCCCGACTCGCGAGAGCCGGGGCTTTTGGTTGGTGCGCTACAACGGCTTAGCCGTTGAACACATCATCCACGCTTTGCAGCGGGTAGTTTTTCGGATACGGCAGGGTGGCCACACCGGTCTCGATCGCGGCCTTGGCCACGGCATCGGAGATCAGGGTGATCAGGCGCTTATCCATTGGTTTCGGGATGATGTACTCACGGCCGAATTCCAGCTTGGCGCCACCGTAGGCGTCGCACACGTCCTGAGGCACCGGCAGCTTGGCCAGTTCACGCAGGGCGTTGGCGGCAGCCACTTTCATCTCTTCGTTGATGCGCTTGGCGCGAACGTCCAAGGCACCACGGAAGATGAACGGGAAGCCCAGTACGTTGTTGACCTGGTTCGGGTAGTCCGAACGACCGGTGGCCATGATCACGTCGTCGCGGGTGGCGTGGGCCAGTTCCGGGGCGATTTCCGGATCAGGGTTGGAGCAGGCGAACACGATCGGGTTGGCCGCCATGGACTTCAGGCCTTCAGCGCTCAGCAGGTTCGGGCCGGACAGGCCGACGAACACGTCGGCACCGTTCAGGGCGTCAGCCAGGGTACGCTTGGAGGACGGGTGGGCAAACATCGCCTTGTACTGGTTCAGGTCGGTACGCTCGGACTGGATCACGCCCTTGCTGTCGACCATATAGATGTTTTCCAGCTTGGCGCCCATGCTGACGATCAGCTTCATGCAGGAGATGGCCGCAGCGCCGGCGCCCAGGCAGACGATCTTGGCGTCAGCCAGGGTCTTGCCGGCGATTTCCAGGGCGTTGATCATGCCGGCCGCGGTGACGATCGCGGTGCCGTGCTGGTCATCGTGGAATACCGGAATGTCGCACTGCTCGATCAGGGCCTTTTCGATCTCGAAGCACTCAGGTGCCTTGATGTCTTCCAGATTGATGCCACCGAAGGTGATGGAAATGCGCTTGACCGTGTCGATGAAAGCCTGCGGGCTCTCGGAGTCGACTTCGATATCGAAAACGTCGATGCCGGCGAAGCGCTTGAACAGCACGCCCTTACCTTCCATGACTGGCTTGGAGGCCAGCGGGCCGAGGTTACCCAGGCCGAGAATCGCGGTGCCATCGGAAATCACTGCAACCAGGTTGCCTTTGCCGGTGTACTTGTACGCCAGTTCGGGGTCGCGGGCGATTTCACGTACGGGCTCGGCCACGCCAGGGCTGTAGGCCAGCGACAGGTCGCGGGCGGTGGCGGTGGCTTTGGTGAGCTCTACACTCAGCTTTCCTGGACGAGGATGGGCATGATATTCGAGAGCGGCAGTTTTCAAATCAGACATATCGGCATTCCGCTTTTACTGTTGGTCGACGGACCGCCGAGGATACTCGTGTCGTAAAGTCCCTACAAGACTGGGCAGTCACAGGTGTCAAGGGCCCTGCACTAAGACTTTCGGCCAAGAGCCACGGGATACAAGGGCTCAACTGTTCACAATCGACTTAAAAAATGTCTACAATTTTTTCTCAAGGCGTCGATTTGAGCATGCCCGGATCGGTCAACGGCAGAAGCCAGCGCGCCTGACCTTTTTTCAGCCCGCCGCGTCGCGAGCGATCCTGTACCCAGCCCCGCGCCTCAACAGTGCGGCCTTGCAGACCATTGAGCGTGGCAGCATCGAATTGACTGACCAGAGCAGGCGAGACGCGTAATACCAGTGATCCCTGCATTTCAATCCAGATACCGCCACGATTGCGCTTTACCTGGCTGACCCGGCCACTGACCACGGCAAACCCGGAGCGCTTGAGCTGCGCCACAGACTGTACCGGCGATTGGCGCCACAGGCCCAGGCGCGCGTTACGGGCGCTGTTTTCAGCCGCCTGCTGACAGGTGGCGAGATCGACATTCGGCGCCACGCCAACCTGGAATCCCAGACCCTCGGCCAACAGTTGCGCCTCCAGGTTCTCGCCGTCGGCACCATAGAGGTGAGCCAGGGTGCGACCGTAATGATCCTGGCGCTCACGCCCCGGCACCAGGCCGACACGACCACCGCTGGCAGCCACCAGCGCCTGCAGGCGCTGGCGCGCGGCGACCGCGAAAGGCTCGTCGGCGCGCCCCTTCTTGCCGGTTTCGGGGGCATTGATACCGATCATCCGCACACTGCGGCCATCCTTGAGGCGCACCGTATCGCCATCCACTACCCGCTGCACGTCCACGCGGGCCGGGACCGTCGGCGCGGGGCAGAATACCTCGGCCCGCACGGCCGCCACCCAAATCGCAGGCACAAAAAAGGCGCCCGCAAGGGACGCCTTTTTCAACAGCTGGCAAAAGCCCATAAGGCTTTTGAGCCTTACTCTGCTGGAGTAGCAGCAGGCTTCTTGCCGAAAGCACCAAAGCGATCTGCGAAGCGCTGTACACGGCCGCCGGTGTCCAGAGTTTTCTGCTTACCGGTGTAGAACGGGTGGCACTCGTTGCATACGTCAGTACCCAGTGGCTTGCACAGGTTCGAGCGAGTTTCGAACTTGTTGCCGCAGCTGCAGGTTACTTCGATGGTTTCGTACGCTGGATGGATATCGGCTTTCATGGTGACTTCCTCGGGCTAGCGTGCCGCCACTCGACACTATTGTCGAATACCGCACGTAATTAGGCCGCGGATTCTACCAGACCTTTTTAAACGCGCAAGCGGCGACATCCATCGCCGGTCAACATAAAAGCACCTTTCATCAGAAAACTGGCGGCTACCCCAAGCCTCCTCCGGTCTGCTAGGCTCCCGCCCCTGCGCCACCGCCTGCCTTTATAGATGAGACCTCTCGCGTGCCCGACGCCATTCTGCGCCTAGCCCTGCCCTCGCCCCTGCGCCGCCTGTTCGACTACCGGGCCCCGGCCGGTGTGCTGCGCGCGCAGTTGCAGCCGGGCATGCGCGTGCGCGTGCCGTTTGGCCGCCGAGAGATGATCGGCATCCTGGTGGAAGTCGCCGACCACAGTGAAGTGCCGGCCGAGAAGCTCAAGCCGGCCATCGCCCTGCTCGATGCCACCCCGCCGTTGCCTCCCGCCCTGTTCAAGCTGTGCCTGTGGACCGCCCAGTATTACCAGCACAGCCTCGGTGACACGCTGAGCTGGGCACTGCCGGTGCTGTTGCGCCAGGGTGAACTGGCCGAAACGCGCCAGGAACGCTTCTGGTCGACGGTGCCCGGCGCACACCTCGACGACCCGCGCATCGCCCGCGCCCCGCGCCAGCGTGAAGCCCTGGCGACCCTGGCCCAGCATCCCCATGGCGTCGCCCATCAGTTGTTGAGCAAGCTGATGCTGAGCAAGGACAGCCTCGACCTGTTGCTGGCCAAGGGCCTGGTGCAGGTGGAGATCCGCAGGCACGCCCCCGACCCGCGCCACGAACACTGGCTGGCCCAGCCCGAACTGCCGCTGAACCCTGAACAACGCGCCGCCTATGAAGCGATTCGCGCAGGTTTCGACAGCTTCCATGCGTTCCTGCTGGCGGGCGTCACCGGCAGCGGCAAGACCGAAGTCTATTTGCAGTTGATCCGCGAAACCCTGCAGGCCGGCAAACAGGCACTGGTGCTGATCCCCGAGATCAACCTGGGCCCGCAAACCCTGGCGCGCTTCGAACAGCGTTTCAACGCGCGCATTGCCCTGGTGCACTCGGCGGTCAATGACCGTGAACGCCTGGAGTCGTGGCTGGCGGCGCGGGATGGCGAAGCCGACATTATTATCGGCACCCGCTCGGCGCTGTTCACGCCGATGAAAAACCCCGGGCTGATCATCATCGACGAGGAACACGACGGCTCCTATAAGCAACAGGAAGGCCTGCGCTACCACGCCCGCGACCTGGCGCTGGTGCGTGCGCGCCAGGAAGACATCCCGATTGTGCTGGGCTCGGCCACACCCTCCCTGGAAAGCCTGCACAACGCCTACACCGGTCGTTACGGGCTCCTGCGCCTGAACGAGCGCGCCGGCGGCGCCAAGCAACCCCGCTTCCTGCGCCTGGACGTAAAAAGCCGGCCGCTGGACAGCGGCATTTCCGGGCCGATGCAACAAGCCATCGGCCAGACCCTGGCGGCCGGCCAGCAGGTCTTGGTGTTTCTCAACCGCCGGGGCTTTGCGCCGACGCTGCTGTGCCATGACTGCGGCTGGATGTCCGAGTGCGAGCGTTGCGATGCGCGCATGACCGTGCATCAGCGCCATGGCGAACTGCGTTGCCACCATTGCGGCCATGTGGAGCGTGTACCGCGCCATTGCCCACAGTGCGGCAAGGTCGACCTGCGCCCGGTGGGTGCAGGCACCGAGCGCGCCGAGGAGCGCCTGGGCATTCTGTTCCCGGACTACCCGGTTTTGCGGGTCGACCGCGACAGCACCTCGCGCAAGGACGCGATGAACCAGCTGTTCGCCACCATCCAGAAGGGCCAGCCGTGCATCCTCGT
Source organism: Pseudomonas sp. NFACC42-2 (assembly GCF_900116055.1). Taxonomy (NCBI): domain Bacteria; kingdom Pseudomonadati; phylum Pseudomonadota; class Gammaproteobacteria; order Pseudomonadales; family Pseudomonadaceae; genus Pseudomonas; species Pseudomonas sp. NFACC42-2. Next base: position 69,550 of record NZ_FOZO01000028.1, on the reverse strand, counting down.
GGGCACACAGATGCTCGCCAAAGGGCACCACTTCCCCCGGGTGACCCTGGTGTCGATCCTGGATGCCGACGGCGGCCTGTTTTCCGGCGACTTCCGCGCCAGCGAGCGCATGGCGCAGCTGATCGTGCAGGTCGCCGGGCGTGCCGGGCGCGCCGAGGAGCCGGGCAAGGTGATTATCCAGACCCACCTGGCCGACCATCCGCTGCTGATTCAACTGACCGAACAAGGCTACTTTGCCTTCGCCGAACAGGCGCTGAGCGAACGTCGCTCCGCCGGCCTGCCGCCCTTTGCGCACCTCGCGCTGTTGCGCGCCGAAGCCCATAAACCAGGGCAGGCCGAGGGTTTTCTGGATGAAGCCTGCAGCGCCGCCGAACGCTTGCTCGGCGAGTTGGGGCTGAGCGGCATCGAATTGCTCGGCCCGGTACCCGCGCCCATGGAGCGTCGTGCCGGGCGTTATCGTGCCCAGCTACTCTTGCAGGCCACGTCCCGCGCACCGCTGCATCGGCTATTAAGTAGCTGGTTACTTGCGCTGGAGCAAATGCCCAGTGGCCGCCAGGTGCGATGGTCGTTGGATGTAGACCCGGTAGATTTGTATTAAGCCTGGCCACAGGTCCTGCGAAGGTTGGCAAGCCCGCCCTCGCCACGGATAATGCCCAGTTTTTCCACCTGCGCATCGCGCGCCGCCGCTTGCGGTCGAAAGAGAACACCATGAAAGACACCATTCGCCAGCTGATCCAACAAGCCCTCACCCAACTCGTCAACGAAGGTGTGTTGCCTGAAGGCCTGACGCCGGCGATCCAGGTGGAAAACACCCGCGACAAGACCCACGGCGACTTTGCCAGCAACATCGCGATGATGCTGTCCAAGCCGGCCGGCATGAAACCGCGCGACCTGGCGGAAAAAATCATCGCCGCGCTGCCTGCCGACGAGAGCGTTACCAAGGCCGAAATCGCCGGCCCGGGCTTTATCAACTTCTTCCAGAACACCCAGGCCCTGGCTTCACGCCTGGATGCAGCCCTGGCCGACGCCAGGATCGGCGTGCGCAAGGCCGGCCCGGCTCAGCGCGTGGCCATCGACCTGTCGGCGCCCAACCTGGCCAAGGAGATGCATGTCGGTCACCTGCGCTCGACTATCATCGGCGACGGCGTGGCCCGGGTCCTGGAGTTTCTCGGCGACACCGTGATCCGCCAGAACCACGTAGGCGACTGGGGCACTCAGTTCGGCATGCTGATGGCCTATCTGCAGGAAAACCCGATCACCAGCAACGAGCTGTCGGACCTGGAGAACTTCTACCGCGCCGCCAAGAAGCGTTTCGACGAATCCGAAGAGTTCGCCGACCGCGCCCGCGGCCTGGTGGTCAAGCTGCAAGCCGGCGACAAGCAATGCCTGGAACTGTGGGGCCGCTTCCGCGAGATCTCGCTGTCCCACTGCCAGGAAATCTACGAATTGCTCAACGTCAAGCTGACCATGGCCGACGTGATGGGCGAAAGCGCCTACAACGACGACCTGATCAACGTGGTCAACGACCTCAAGGCCAAGGGCCTGCTGGTGGAGAGCAACGGCGCGCAGTGCGTGTTCCTCGACGAATTCAAGACCGCCGACGGCGAGCCGCTGCCGGTGATCATCGTCAAGGCCGATGGCGGCTACCTCTACGCCACCACCGACCTCGCGGCCGTGCGCTACCGCAGCGGCGTGCTCAAGGCCGACCGTGCGCTGTATTTCGTCGACCAGCGCCAGGCCCTGCACTTCCAGCAGGTGTTCGAAGTGGCACGTCGCGCCGGCTTCGTCACCCACCCGATGCACATGGAACACATGGGCTTCGGCACCATGAACGGCGCCGATGGCCGCCCGTTCAAGACCCGCGACGGCGGCACCGTCAAGCTGATCGACCTGCTCAACGAAGCCCAGGACCGCGCCTACAACCTGGTGAAGGAAAAGAACCCGGAGCTGGCCGAGGCCGACCTGCGCAACATCGCCCGCGTGGTGGGGATTGGCGCGGTGAAATACGCCGACCTGTCCAAGCACCGCACCAGCGACTACAGCTTCAACTTCGAACTGATGCTCAACTTCGAGGGCAACACCGCGCCGTACCTGCTGTACGCCTACACCCGCGTGGCCGGTGTGTTCCGCAAGCTGGGCAAGGACTTCAGCGAAGTCGAAGGCCGCATCGTGCTGGACGCGCCCCATGAACAGGAGCTGGCCGCCAAGCTGGCGCAATTCGGCGAAGTACTGAACAGCGTCGGCGAGAAAGGCACGCCGCATATCCTCTGCACCTACCTGTACGAAGTCGCCGGGTTGTTCTCCAGCTTCTACGAGAACTGCCCGATCCTCACCGCCGACGACGAAGCCCAGAAGCAAAGTCGCCTGCGCCTCGCCGCACTGGCTGGACGGACCCTCAAGCAAGGCCTGGAACTGTTGGGCCTGGAAACTCTGGAGCGTATGTAAGTTGGCTGCCAAGAAAAAACCTGCACCCAAGCGCGGCGCCAGCCGCTACCAGGCCCCGGCGAAGAAGCCGATCCCAGGCTGGTTGTGGATGGCCATCGGCCTCACGGTCGGCGCGTTTATCGTGTTCCTGATGAAGCTGGACCCAGGCCAGGGCGATGACGTCAAACGGGTCAAGCAGGAGCAGCAGAAGGCCACGAAAATGGCCGAAGCCAACAAGACTGCACCGAGCCCGACAGCTCCGGTAAAGCCGAAGTACGACTTCTATACGCTGCTGCCGGAATCGGAAGTGATCGTGCCACCCGACGCCGTACCGGAGAAAACCCTGCCGACGCCGCAAGTGCCGACCACGCCCGTCACCCCTGCGGAAGCGGCGAAAATCGACACGGCGCGGGCCCAGGCGGCGTTGGCCGGGATTACTCCGCCGCCAGCACCACCGGTTGCCGAAACCAAGGCCGCGCCGGTGACCAAGTTCTTCCTGCAGGCGGGCTCGTTCCCGAAGCAGGCCGATGCGGATCGCGTGCGTGCGCAGATCATTCTGTTGGGCCAGACGGTGACGGTGGAGTCCGGCACGGTGAAGGACGCGACCTGGTATCGCGTGCTGGTGGGGCCGTTCAGCAACCGCGAACAGCTGACCGTGGCGCAGAAGCAATTGGCCGGCGCCGGGTTTAGCAACCTGTTGTTACAACAGCGCCAGAGCCGCTGATTCGGGCTCAACTTCGATAAAAATGTGGGAGGGGGCTTGCCCCCGATAGCGGTAGATCAGTCAATATTTTCGGCGACTGATACACCGCCATCGGGGGCAAGCCCCCTCCCACATTTGGTTTTGCAGCGCTCTGAAATGGGTGTCAGACCGATAAACACCACTCGTCCGCCATAAACCCCCATGGTTGAAATCCCCCCCGCCACCCCCATATGAGTTTCCATCAGGGCATTTTCGCCCCGCTGCGTGGAGACTCTCCCCTTGACCACCATCGTTTCAGTACGTCGCCACGGCAAAGTCGTCATGGGCGGCGACGGCCAGGTTTCCCTGGGCAATACCGTGATGAAAGGCAATGCGAAAAAAGTGCGTCGCCTGTATCACGGCCAGGTCCTCGCCGGTTTTGCCGGTGCCACCGCCGACGCCTTCACCCTCTTCGAGCGTTTCGAAGGCCAGCTGGAAAAACACCAGGGCCACCTCGTACGCGCCGCGGTCGAACTCGCCAAGGAATGGCGCACCGACCGTTCCCTCAGCCGCCTGGAAGCCATGCTGGCCGTCGCCAACAAAGATGCCTCCCTGATCATCACCGGTAACGGCGATGTGGTTGAACCTGAACATGGCCTGATCGCCATGGGCTCCGGCGGCGGGTATGCACAAGCCGCAGCCAGTGCACTGTTGAAGAAAACCGACCTGTCGGCCCGCGAAATCGTCGAGACCGCCCTGGGCATCGCCGGCGATATCTGCGTGTTCACCAACCACAACTTCACCATTGAGGAGCAGGACCTCGCCGAGTAAGCCGTAGGCTTATTCCCGCTTGAGGCCGCCAAACACTATGTCCATGACTCCCCGCGAAATCGTCCATGAACTCAATCGCCATATCATCGGCCAGGACGATGCCAAGCGCGCCGTTGCCATCGCGCTGCGTAACCGCTGGCGCCGGATGCAACTGCCCGAAGAATTGCGCGTTGAAGTAACACCGAAGAACATCCTGATGATCGGCCCGACCGGCGTCGGTAAAACCGAGATCGCGCGACGCCTGGCCAAGCTGGCCAACGCACCGTTCATCAAGGTCGAAGCGACCAAGTTCACCGAAGTCGGCTATGTGGGCCGCGATGTCGAGTCGATCATCCGTGACCTGGCCGACGCTGCCCTGAAGCTGCTGCGCGAGCAGGAAATGACCAAGGTGAGCCACCGCGCCGAAGACGCCGCCGAAGAACGCATCCTCGACGCCCTGCTGCCACCGGCGCGCATGGGCTTCAACGAAGACGCCGCACCGGCCTCGGATTCCAACACCCGCCAGCTGTTCCGCAAGCGCCTGCGTGAAGGCCAGCTGGACGACAAGGAAATCGAGATCGAAGTCGCTGAAGTCTCTGGCGTCGACATCTCCGCACCGCCTGGCATGGAAGAAATGACCAGCCAGTTGCAGAACCTGTTCGCCAACATGGGCAAGGGCAAGAAGAAAAGCCGCAAGCTCAAGGTCAAGGACGCGCTGAAGCTGGTACGCGATGAAGAAGCCGGACGCCTGGTCAACGACGAAGAGCTCAAGGCCAAGGCCCTGGAAGCCGTTGAGCAGCATGGCATCGTGTTTATCGACGAGATCGACAAGGTCGCCAAGCGCGGCAACTCCGGCGGCGTCGATGTATCCCGCGAAGGTGTGCAGCGCGACCTGCTGCCGCTGATCGAAGGCTGCACCGTCAATACCAAGCTGGGCATGGTCAAGACCGACCACATCCTGTTTATCGCTTCGGGTGCGTTCCACCTGAGCAAGCCAAGCGACCTGGTGCCCGAGCTGCAAGGGCGCCTGCCGATTCGCGTAGAGCTCAAGGCGCTGACCCCCGGCGACTTCGAGCGCATCCTCAGCGAACCCCATGCGTCACTCACCGAGCAGTACCGTGAGCTGCTGAAAACCGAAGGGCTGGGCATCGAGTTCCTGCCGGACGGCATCAAGCGCCTGGCGGAGATTGCCTGGCAGGTCAACGAGAAGACCGAGAACATCGGTGCGCGTCGCCTGCACACCCTGCTTGAGCGCCTGCTTGAGGAAGTGTCCTTCAGCGCCGGCGACATGGCCGGGGCGCAGAATGGCGTAGCGATCAAGATCGACGCAGACTACGTCAACAGCCACTTGGGCGAATTGGCGCAGAACGAGGACTTATCGCGGTATATTCTGTAAGCCTCACACAGAACTGCTTTGCTTCAAATGTGGGAGGGGGCTGCCCCCGATAGCGGTGGATCAGTCAGCTTATCTATAGCTGACCCACTGCAATCGGGGGCAAGCCCCCTCCCACATTTTTAAGCCGGTTTATTCAAGAGCACCTCATATGGCCAAGTTTCCTACCGCTGTAAACCTGCACAAAACCTCCAACACCCTCGGCCTCACCTATGGGCCCGACGAGGTCTACCAGTTGCCCGCCGAACTGCTGCGGGTGCACTCGCCTTCCGCCGAGGTCCAGGGCCACGGCAAACCCATCCTGCAATTCGGCAAGCTCAACGTGCGGTTGACCAAGATCGAACCGGCCGGCCAGTACGCACTGAAATTGACCTTCGACGACGGACATGACAGCGGACTGTTCACCTGGGACTACCTCTACCAACTGGCCGTGCGTCAGGACGCGTTGTGGGCCGATTATCTCGCCGAGCTCAAGGCAGCCGGCAAAACCCGCGATCCGAGCGAGTCGGTCGTGCGGCTGATGCTCTAGTCCAGGCCTCTCGCTCTTTAGAGGGCATTTTCTAATTTCATCTGCTTGAATGCCCTGTCGCGTGGCCAACGATTGGCCCGCTTGCGAAAAAAATTAAACTCGGGTAACCAATGGAACTGGCAAGTTCCCTGCATTTGACGATGCGGTATCAACGGTCACCCGAGTCGCAGTACCTGGCTTGTGTTGTGTATCGAAACCTGATGCGCAGCGGTACCCGGTACTCGTCTTTCGGACAATGGAGCGTCGTAGATGAGTAACAAGAACAACGATGACTTGAAACGCCAGGCCTCGGAAAACACCCTGGGGCTCAACCCGATCATCGCGTTACGTAAAAAGGATTTACTGGCCTCGGCCAAGATGGTGCTGACCCAAGCCATCAAGCAACCGTTGCACAGCGTCAAGCACGTCGCCCATTTTGGCGTTGAATTGAAGAACGTGATGTTCGGCAAATCGCAGCTGCAGCCCGAAAGCGATGACCGTCGCTTCCACGACCCAGCCTGGAGCCAGAACCCGCTCTACAAACGCTACCTGCAAACCTACCTGGCGTGGCGCAAGGAACTGCACGACTGGATCGGCGACAGCAACCTGTCGGAACAGGACATCAGCCGCGGCCACTTCGTGATCAACCTGATGACCGAAGCCATGGCCCCCACCAACAGCGCGGCCAACCCGGCGGCGGTCAAACGCTTCTTTGAAACCGGCGGCAAGAGCCTGCTCGACGGCCTGTCGCACCTGGCCAAGGACATGGTGCACAACGGCGGCATGCCGAGCCAGGTCAATATGGGCGCGTTTGAAGTGGGCAAGACCCTGGGCATCACCGAAGGGGCGGTGGTATTTCGCAACGACGTGCTGGAGCTGATCCAGTACAAGCCGATCACCGAACAGGTGCACGAACGCCCGCTGCTGGTGGTACCGCCGCAGATCAACAAATTCTATGTATTCGACCTGAGCCCGGAAAAGAGCCTGGCGCGTTTCTGCCTGCGCAACGGGCAGCAGACCTTTATCGTCAGTTGGCGCAACCCGACCAAGGCCCAGCGCGAGTGGGGCCTGTCGACCTATATCGAGGCGCTCAAGGAAGCGGTCGATGTAGTCACGGCAATCACCGGAAGCAAGGACATCAACATGCTCGGCGCCTGCTCCGGCGGCATCACCTGCACCGCCCTGCTCGGCCACTACGCGGCGCTGGGTGAGAAGAAGGTCAACGCCCTGACCCTGCTGGTGAGCGTGCTGGACACCACCCTGGACACCCAGGTGGCGCTGTTCGTGGATGAGCAGACCCTGGAAGCGGCCAAGCGCCATTCCTACCAGGCCGGCGTACTGGAAGGCCGCGACATGGCCAAGGTGTTCGCCTGGATGCGTCCCAACGACCTGATCTGGAACTACTGGGTCAACAACTATCTGCTGGGCAATGAGCCGCCGGTGTTCGACATCCTATTCTGGAACAACGACACCACACGCTTGCCGGCGGCCTTCCACGGCGACCTGATCGAACTGTTCAAAAACAACCCGCTCGTACGCGCCAATGCCCTGGAAGTGTGCGGCACGCCCATCGACCTCAAGCAGGTCACGGCCGATATCTATTCACTGGCCGGCACCAACGACCACATCACGCCCTGGCAGTCGTGCTACAAGTCGGCCCAGCTGTTTGGCGGCAAGGTGGAATTCGTACTCTCCAGCAGCGGGCATATCCAGAGCATCCTCAACCCGCCCGGCAACCCCAAGGCGCGCTACCAGACCAGCGACAGCCTGGCGGGCAAACCACTGGAGTGGCAGGAGAATGCAACAAAGCACACTGATTCGTGGTGGTTGCATTGGCAGGTGTGGCAAGCGGAACGGGCGGGCAAGCTGAAGAAGGCACCGACGACTTTGGGTAACAAGACCTATGCCGCAGCGGAAGCAGCCCCCGGGACTTACGTACACGAACGCTAAATTGAAATGGGGTCGAGTGTGGGGATCGCAGTGTGTCAGCCATCTGATCCATCGGCTGATCAATTGCAATCGGGGGCAACCCCCCTCCCATAGTTGGCCTGCATTCCAACCGTCACATCTCACAGGGCTTGAGCATGCCGCAACCGTTCATCTTTCGTACCATCGACCTGGATGGCCAGACCATCCGCACGGCGGTACGCCCGGGCAAGCCCCACTTGACGCCGCTGCTGATCTTCAATGGCATCGGCGCCAACCTTGAGCTGGTGTTTCCGTTCGTCCAGGCCCTGGACCCGGACCTGGAAGTGATCGCTTTCGATGTGCCGGGCGTGGGTGGTTCCTCGACGCCCAACCGGCCTTATCGTTTTCCCGGCCTGGCCAAGCTCACTGCGCGCATGCTGGACTACCTGGACTATGGCCAGGTGAATGCGGTGGGCGTGTCCTGGGGTGGCGCCTTGGCGCAGCAGTTTGCCTACGACTACCCGGAGCGCTGCAAGAAGCTGATCCTGGCGGCGACCGCTGCCGGTGCCTTTATGGTGCCAGGCAAGCCGAAGGTGCTGTGGCTGATGGCCAGCCCCCGGCGTTATATCCAACCGTCCCACGTGGTGCGCATTGCACCGATGATTTATGGCGGTTCGTTCCGCCGCGATTCGAAACTGGCGGCCGAGCACGCGAGCAAAGTGCGCTCGGCCGGCAAGCTGGGCTACTACTGGCAGCTGTTCGCGGGGCTGGGCTGGACCAGCATCCACTGGCTGCACAAGATCCGCCAGCCGACCCTGGTGCTGGCCGGGGACGACGACCCGCTGATCCCGCTGGTCAACATGCGCATGCTGGCCTGGCGCATTCCCAACGCACAGTTGCACATCATCGATGACGGCCACCTGTTCCTGATCACCCGGGCTGAAGCCGTGGCGCCGATCATCATGAAGTTTCTCGAGGAGGAGCGCATGCGGGCCGTGATTCACCCGCGACCAGCGGTGTAAGGACCACACCGCCGCGCAACTTGCCGAGAACCGACTATGGTTCTGAATTGGCGTGCCTGTTGATGGCTTGACGAAGGAGTGTTGGCTCATGCGAGAAAGACCCGTGACGAACCCGGCGCCCACCCCTGCCGCGTTCATCAACGCTCAAAACGCGATCACCGGCCTGCGCGGTCGGGATTTGCTGTCGACCTTGCGCAGCGTTGCCGCCCACGGCTGGCGCAACCCGGTGCATACCGCCCGTCACGCCCTGGCCCTGGGCGGTCAGTTGGGTCGTGTGCTGCTGGGTGAGACCGTGCACGAGCCCAACCCACGGGACAGTCGCTTCAGCGACCCGACCTGGACGCTCAACCCGTTCTACCGACGCAGCCTGCAAGCCTATTTGAGCTGGCAGAAGCAGACCCGCCAGTGGATCGATGACAGCTCACTGAGTGACGACGACCGCGCCCGCGCGCACTTTGCCTTCGCCTTGATCAACGACGCCGTGTCGCCCTCCAACACCCTGCTCAACCCGCTGGCCGTCAAGGAGCTGCTCAACTCCGGCGGCAACAGTGTGGTGCGCGGCGTGAGCAACCTGTTCGACGACCTGCTGCACAACAACGGCCTGCCGCGCCAGGTGAGCAAACAGGCCTTCGAAGTCGGCAAGACCGTGGCCACCACCCCAGGTTCGGTGGTGTTTCGCAATGAGCTGCTGGAGTTGATCCAGTACAAGCCCATGAGCGAAAAACAGTACGCCAGGCCATTGCTGATCGTGCCGCCGCAAATCAACAAGTACTACATCTTCGACCTGAGCCCGGCCAACAGCTTCGTGCAGTACGCCCTCAAGAACGGCCTGCAGACCTTCATGGTCAGCTGGCGCAACCCGGACGTGCGCCACCGCGAATGGGGCCTGTCCACCTATGTGGCGGCGCTGGAGGAGGCACTCAACGTCTGCCGGGCCATCACCGGCGCCCGCGAGGTCAACCTGATGGGTGCCTGCGCCGGTGGCCTGACCATCGCCGCCCTGCAAGGCCACTTGCAAGCCAAGCGCCAGCTGCGTCGTATCTCCAGCGCCAGCTACCTGGTGAGCCTGCTGGACAGCCAGATCGACAGCCCCGCCATGCTGTTCGCCGATGAGCAAACCCTGGAAGCCGCCAAGCGTCGTTCCTACCAGCAAGGAGTGCTGGACGGCCGCGACATGGCCAAGGTGTTCGCCTGGATGCGTCCCAACGACCTGATCTGGAACTACTGGATCAATAACTACCTGCTGGGCAAGGAACCGCCGGCCTTCGACATTTTGTACTGGAACAACGACAACACGCGCCTGCCCGCCGCACTGCATGGCGACCTGCTCGATTTCTTCAAGCACAACCCGCTGAGCCATCCCGGCGGCCTGGAAGTGTGCGGCACGCCCATCGACCTGCAGAAGGTCACGGTGGACAGCTTCAGCGTGGCCGGGATCAACGACCACATCACGCCGTGGGACGCGGTGTATCGCTCCACGCAATTGCTGGGTGGCGAGCGGCGCTTCGTGCTGTCCAACAGCGGGCATATCCAGAGCATCCTCAACCCGCCGGGCAACCCCAAGGCCAACTACGTCGAAAACCCCAAGCTGAGCAGCGACCCGCGTGCCTGGTACTACGACGCCAACCACGTCGAGGGCAGTTGGTGGCCGCAGTGGCTGGCGTGGATCCAGCAGCGCTCGGGCGTACAGCGCGAAACCCTCACCGCCCTGGGCAACCAGAACTATCCACCGATGGAAGCGGCGCCCGGCACCTACGTGCGAGTGCGCTGAGCTCAACGATCAGATTAAGAAGACTGGATGAAGACCCGCGACCGTATCCTTGAATGTGCCTTGCAGTTGTTCAACCAGAAGGGCGAGCCGAACGTGTCGACCATGGAGGTGGCCAATGAAATGGGGATCAGCCCCGGCAACCTCTACTACCACTTCCATGGCAAGGAACCGCTGGTGCTGGGGTTGTTCGAGCGCTTCCAGGGCGAATTGGCGCCGCTGCTCGACCCGCCCGCGGACGCGCAACTGCAGGCCCAGGATTACTGGCTGTTCCTGCACCTGATCATCGAACGCATGGCCCAATACCGGTTTTTGTTCCAGGACCTGTCGAACCTGGCGGGGCGCCTGCCGAAACTGGCCAAGGGCATTCGCAACCTGCTGACCGCACTCAAGCGCACCCTCGCGTCCTTGCTGGCGCGCCTGAAGGCGGACGGGCAACTGGTCAGTGACACCCAGGCGCTGGGCCAGTTGGTGGAGCAGATCACCATGACCCTGCTGTTCTCCCTGGACTACCAACGTGTTCTCGACCGTGAGGGCGAGGTGCGGGTGGTGGTGTATCAGGTCATGATGCTGGTAGCGCCACACCTGCTGCTGCCGGCACGACAGGCAACGGAACGATTGGCGCTACGTTACCTGGACGATCAGGGCTGACTACCCGAGTTTTCCGAACTGGTGAGTAAACTTGAACAGTTCACTGTCGTTCCTGATCCCCAGTTTTCGATAGGCGGATTGTTTTTGCGTACTGATCGTACTTGCACTTCGAGAAAACTTTGCCGCAATGGAATTCACGGACATGCCGTCCAGAAAACACCGCAATACTTCCTGCTCTTTTGGCGTCAGGCATTCGTTAAACTGTAGGGGCGTCGAAAAGTCTCTGTCCGATTTAATCTTTCCCTCCTTCAACACGGATTGCACACCTTGCAGCGCAGGCACCATGCAAAGCTGCAGGTAAATCCGTCCCTGGGCGACCGTTCGGATTGCCGTGATCAACTCCGTCAGGTTTTGGGTTTTTCCCATAATCCCCCTGCATCCCGCCTTCAACGACAAAGAGACAGTGGCGGGCGTGTAGTGCGAACACACAATCAAGAGCCTGCAGGTGCTGAAACGCCGGTGCAGCGCCTCGATCAGGCTGAGGCCATCGCTGTCCGATGGCGCGAGGATAAAGTCCATCACCACGACATCGGCCAGCCGCCGCGTGAGAGCTTCCAGCAGTTCCTTGCCGGTTCCGAAGGAACCGATCACCGCGAGGTCGGCCTCCTTGCTCAACCCCAACTCGATGCCCTGCCGAACCATCTCGTGATCATCCAGCAGCATGACGGTATGCGTAGTGGACATTGAAGTAGCCATAATTACACCCATATAAGTGAATACAGCACCACACCCATAATCGCTCTGGTTAAATACACGGTATACCCAGTTACAGGCGAGGATCAATACGACAACTCAATAAGCGAAAGCCCTTCAGCCATAACTTACAGATATTTCCCAGTACTACAGAAAGCCCCTACAAAAGTTAAAACTGACTTATCGAACGATCACGAGATAAGTCTCGTTAGTTCACTATGGATACCGTTTGGCAAACGCGACAAATTAGGGCACCCCGCCATTCGAAAGATCAGCGATTTCATCGGCGACGGGCAATACCCATGAATCAGACTGGAAATATCATGAACGTTAACCCCCTCTCCACGATTGCGGCCGCGCTGGCCTTGACCGCCGCCGCCTTACAACCGGTGCACGCAGCAGATGGCATCATCAAGTTCAGTGGTCTTGTGACGGACCTGACCTGCACGGTCGAAGGTGCAGCGCCCGGCACTGGCGCAGTCGTCAAGGACGTCAACCTCGGAGGCATCTCGGCGGCACGCCTGGCAAGTGCGGGCAGTCGTGCCAACCCGACGGGCTTCACCATCCGTATCGGCGCGCCGGGTGAAGGCAGCTGCAGTAACGGGCGTACCGCCATGGTTGCCTTCGATCCGACCAGCCCGGCCATCGATGTAGCGTCCGGGCGCTTGAACATCGACGGCTACGATGACCCGTCCGACACCAGCACCGCCAAGAACGTACAGGTGGAAGTGACTCAACGCGATGGCACGCCGATCAACGTCTACACCGAGAAATCGGCGGGCGCGGTGATCGTCGACAACCAGGCCGTTATCCCTCTGGCAGCGCAGATGTACGCCAGCGGCCCCGCGACCGAAGGCAAGGTCAATACCCGTGTGGGCTTTTTGATCGAGTACGCCGAGTAAGACAACCCAGGGGCCTGACACGATGAAAAGAATCGCCTGCCTGACGCTGGTTGCCACCGCGGCTTGCGCGTGGCTCTGGCTGTTGCCGCTTGCTGCCCGCGCAGGCGTGATCATCCATGGCACACGCGTGATCTACCCCATGCAGCAGCAGGAAGTCGTGGTGCGCCTGGAGAACAAGGGGCCGCTTCCGGCGCTGGTGCAAACCTGGCTGGACACGGGCGACCGGCATTCGACACCGGTAACGGCACACACACCGTTCATTCTTTCGCCACCGATCTTCCGCATTGAGCCGCGCCAGCAACAGGCTTTGCGCCTGCGCTACGGCGCAGGCCCCTTGCCAGTCGACCGTGAAAGCCTGTTTTGGTTGAACGTACTGGAAGTACCACCGCTTGCCGCCGACGCCGCACACAACAACCAGATCGAATTGTCGTTCCGCACCCGTTTGCGTGTGTTTGTACGCCCGCCGGCATTGCCCTACCCCGTCGACAGCGCCCCCGAAAAAGTGCAGTGGAAGCTGGTGGCCCATGAGCAGGGTTTCGCCCTGCAAGCCACCAACCCCACGCCGTACCATATTTCCATCGCCTCGATCGAGTTGCTGAACGACGGTAAACGGTTCAGTAAAGCCGCCAACAAAGACGCCAACGACAGCCTGCTGATGCCGGACGGTGACGTGAAACTGTTTGTGCTGCCCCTGCTGCGCCATCACCCCGTCGATGCCGCCACGGTCGAATTCACCACCGTCAGCGACTTTGGTGCCCGAGTCCGTCACTCGGCCCACCTTGCCCTTCAACCGCAGGATGATCGATGACATGAAGGCCGCCACTCGCTCACACGTGCCGACCCGGTGCATGGCGTTGGTGCTTGCGCTGTTGAGCACCCTCCCCGTGCAGGCAAGCGTGGTCATCAACAGCACCCGAATTGTCTACCCGCAGGACGACAAGGAAGTGACGATCAGGCTGCACAGCAAGAACCAGGCACCGGTGCTGATCCAGGCGTGGCTGGACAGCGGCGATGAGCAATCAACACCGGATCTGGCGACAGCGCCCTTCGTCCTCACGCCACCGATCTTCCGCATGGAGCCAGGCAAGCAACAGGTGGTACGTATGGCCTACACCGGCGAAGCCTTGTCCAGGGCACAGGAAAGCCTGTTCTGGTTCAACGTGCTGGAGGTGCCCTCACGCCCCCAGGGCGGCCAGCAGGGCGATCAGGTGCAGTTCGCCTTCCGCTCGCGCATCAAGGTGTTTTTGCGCCCATCGGGCCTGCCTTACCAGGTCGAGGAAGCACCCGGGAAGCTGCAGTGGCGGTCTGTCCCGGGCGAACATGGCCAGGCGCTGGAAGTCTTCAATCCGACGCCTTACCACGTGACGTTCGAGCGCATCGAAGTGCAAGTGGCAGGGCAGCACCATGTCCGCGAACCGGCGGCGTCGGGTACGGAGAATATGGTGACGCCCGGTGGGCGCGCCCGCTTTGAGTGGCCTCGCCTGAAAACCCCGATGGGCAGCGCTGCAACCGTCGAGTTCCAGACGCTCGACGATTTCGGGGTCAAGACCCACCACAGCAGCGAGGTCTCTCCATGACGACCATTCTTCTGTAGCAATCCCACTTCGCCTTATTGAACGCACCGTCGATTGATACCCCATTCAGTGGGTAGGGATGCCCTTTGCCGACATTCGGGGAGCCCGTTTATGGAAACGCGAAAAATGAGTTTTTACACGCCTGCCAGGCTCATAAGCCGGCCCCGTTTAAAGCAGACGCTGCGTAGTGTGCTGCTGGCAAGCGGTGCCCATGCCATGGCCGCCAATAGTGCAGAACAGGCCGAGTTCAACCCGGCTTTCTTTACCGGTGGCCGGGGCGGCCTGCAGATCGATATTGCACGGTTCAGCCAAGGCAACGTCGTGCTCCCGGGCAACTATCGCACCGACATCCACCTCAACGGCCAATGGGTCGGGCGTGAAACCTTGACGTTCATTGCCGTGGAAGGTCAGCAGGTCGCGCAGTTGTGCCTGGAGCGTGATGTGCTGCTCAGGTTTGGCATTGACCTGCAAACCACTGAAGCCAATCAGGCGTCCCGTACGCCGTTTGCGCGCTGTGCAGATATCGGCACCTACCTGCCGGGTGCCAGCAGCCAATTTGATTCAGGTGAAAACCGTCTGGATTTGCAAGTGCCGCAGGTTTTCCTGGTGCGCAAGGCACGGGGCTATGTCGACCCGCAGCACTGGGACAGCGGGATCGATGCCGCCTTTGTGCGGTACAACGCCAATACGTTCGCCACTCAGACCGATACGCGCGCACTCGGCTCCAGCTACCTGGGCCTGAACACGGGGCTCAATCTTGGCGACTGGCACTGGCGGCATAGCGGCAGCTACAGCCATTCAGAGGTTGCCTCGAGCTATCAAAGCACCGCCACCTATGTGCAGCGCGAAGTGGACACGTTGCGGTCCCAACTGATGGCAGGCGAAATCTACACGCCGGGAGAGCTGTTCGATAGCGTGCGCCTGCGGGGTGCCAGCCTGTCCAGCGACGATCGGATGCTGCCCGACTCATTGAGCGGATTTGCGCCGGTAGTGCGTGGCGTTGCCGAGACCAACGCGCGGGTCAGTGTGCGCCAACGCGGCGTGTTATTGGACGAAGTGTCTGTAGCGCCCGGCCCGTTTGTCCTCAACGACCTGTTTCCCACCGGGTATGGGGGCGACCTGAACGTCACCATCACCGAGGCCGACGGCCGCCAGCGTGAGTTCATCGTACCGTTCGCCGCCAACGCCAACCTCCTGCGTCCGGGCCACAGCCGTTATGCATTGAGCGTTGGCCAGTTGGATGAAATCGGCCTGCACCACCCTCCCGCACTGGTGCAGGCCACTTATCAGTATGGCCTGAGCAACCTGCTGACCGGGTACACCGGCGCGACGCTCGGCGACGACTACCAATCGCAGTTGCTGGGTACGGCGTTCAACACCTCTGCAGGTGCGTTGTCGTGCGACCTGACGCATTCGAGCGCGCATCTACCGGGGCATGGTTCACGCCAGGGGCAAAGCGTACAACTGCGCTACAGCAAGAACTTCACGGACACGGGCACCCACTTTGCCCTCGGGGCGTACCGCTACTCCACCGAAGGTTTCCTGAATGTGGCTGATGCCGCACGCATTCGCGACCTGGCCATCGACGGACTGAACCCGGATAACCTGTCGCGGCTGCGCAACAGAATGGACATCAGCCTCAACCAGAGCCTGGGCAACGGTTCGGTGTACCTGACCGGTTCTTCGCAACACTATTGGAACCGCACCCATGGCAACCTGACCTTTACCGCCGGATACAGCGGCACGTGGCGGGGCCTTCACTATCTGCTGAGCGCACAGCGCAGCCGCGATCTGCGCAGTGAACGCGTGGACGAGCAACTGGAGCTCACCTTGAGCCTGCCACTGGGCAGCCACGCCCATTCGCCGACATTGACCACCACGGCCTACGGCGGCGACCAAGGCAGCGGCGAGCGCGCCAGCCTGGGCGGCAGCCTGGGTGAGCGCAATCAGTTCAGCTACAGCGTCAGTGCCAACCGAAGCCAGGGCAGCAGCAGCGCCACCAGTGCCGACATGAAATACCACACCAGCCATGGCGTACTCTCCGCCAGCCATGGCCAGAGCAGCACATACCGCTCCACATCGCTTGGCATGACCGGTGGCATTGTCGCCCATGCAGACGGTGTGACCTTCGCTCCAGAACTCGGCGATACCGTCGGCATCGTCCAGGCGCCTGACGCCCAAGGTGCGCGAATCAATGGCAACCACAGCGCGCAAATCGGCAAAAGCGGCTTTGCCGTGGTGCCTCACCTCACCCCTTACCGCCAGAACATCGTGGAACTGGACCCGAAGGATCTGTCCACCGATGTGGAGCTCAAGACCGCAGCCCGGAACGTGGCCCCGCGCGCCGGTGCAGTGGTGAAGCTGCAGTTCGAGACAACCAGCGGCCAGGCCTTGTTGATCACGGCACTGCGCGAGGATGGCAGCCCGTTGCCGTTTGGTGCGGATGTGTTCGATCAGGACGGCGCGAGCGTCGGGGTTGTCGGGCAGGGAGGTCAAGCCTTTGTTCGCGTGCCCCGTACGCAGGGGCCATTGACGATCAGGTGGGGCCCCCATACTCGCGCTGCATGCCAGCTGCATTACGACTTGGGCAAACAATCGAACGCTGCAGGCACCCAGCGGTTGCTCAATCTGGACGCGGGCACCTGCCGTCTCGATACAGCCCAACGCATGCTGCCGTCGAGCGAGAGCAATGCAAGCAGTTGATCCGGCGCAGGCGAGTAATGCCATTGCACTGCTTGCCTGCAAACGCCCTATTTCTTTTGCGGGACTGAAGATGAAACGCGCCATGCAACTCATATCAACAGTGCTGATCCTTGGCTCGCCAATCGCGGTTCAAGCGGCGTGTGACAGGTATCAGAACGACACATTCACACTCACCCTTCCTTCCACAATCGTCGTACCGGACAGCCTCCCGGTGGAGTCTGAAATTGTCATCAAGGAGTTCACTGGCACGGCACCCTATTTCACCATGTACTGCAGCCACACTTTATTAACGATTACCGGGCGCTATGGCCCAAGGTCTCACGCAAAGTACTACGAGACCGAGGTTCCTGGTGTGGGTGTACACATGCGCATCCGACATTCCGGCACGCTTTACCCTTTCTTTAGCATGCATAGTCAAAAAAACACCATCAGCGGTTCGCTCACGAGCTTCATGGCCGCGGAGTTGAGGTTCTATAAGGCCGGGCCGGTCACAGACGGGACAGTGCCTGCCGGAGACATTTGGGTGCAGAGACTGGATAACCGCCCGGAGAGTTTTACCCTGAGGCTCGGCAACGCAGTGCGCTTTGTCAGGCCCGCCGCCACCTGCGACCTGGAAACCGGCGACGCCAACCGCACGATCTCGCTCGACCCGGTGCAAGCCAGCGAATTCGAACACTCCATCGTCGTCGGCGCACGCGAATTTGAGCTGTCGGCCCAGTGCACCAATGCCTCCAACGTCACCTTCAATTTTTCTGGCGCCCCCGCGCCAGGCAATGACCGGCTATTCGCCAATACCGGCACCGCTGGCGGAATAGCCCTGTGGCTTTACTCGCGCCTCGACGGGGGCGTCCAGAACATTCTCGCAAACGGCACCGAGAACAGCCGCACGGTGCCGGTTTCCGGCAACCGTGCAGTCTTGCCGCTTGGCGCGGCGTATCACCTGAACGGCACGGTCAGCCAGGGCACCCTCGCCAGTACCGCCACCGTCACCATTACCTACAACTGAAACCCTGAGCACTCCTGATGAAGATTCGAACGCGCGCCTCGCTGCTGGCAATTACTGCAAGCCTGGCCTCCATGCCTGCTGTCCACGCCGATACCACCGGTACTTTAAACTTTATCGGCCAAGTCAATGCCGGTACCTGCGACCTGGCCGCCGGTGACCTGAACCGCAGCCTCGCCCTGCCGGCCATCAAGATTTCGGACTTCGATGCGAGCTCCACCGCGGGCTCGCTTGATTTCGAGATTTCTGCCGAGTGCGACTCGGATATACGCAAGGTAGTTTTCCAGTTCGGGGGCACACCCGCCGACGGGAATCCCCTGTTGTTCTCCAATACCGGGACATCGAATGGGACGGCACTGGTGTTATCACACCGCGCGGCCAAGGCGTATGCCATCCCTGCCAATGGCACGGTCGAGCAGCGCAGCCGTACGATTGCAACAAAAAGCAAGAAGGCCGTGATGCCACTCACAGCGGCGTATCACAAAACCGGCGTAGCGATCACCCAAGGAACCCTGGCCAGCGCGGTAACTGTCTCGATCACTTACAACTGATGCGCAGCTGGCGCTGACAACGCGCAAAAAAATGCCCCACCTTCGCAGGTGAGGCATTTTTGTGGCCTGGAAAAATCAGGCCTGACTGGTTGGCGTCGGGGTTACCGGCGTTGCAGTCGGGGCGGCAGCAGGCGTCGGTGCCGACACCGAGTTGGCTGTCGAAGCAACCGGTGCCGTGGTTGCCGGCTTGGCGGCGACAGCAGGCTTAGGCGCTGCCGGTTTTTTCGCTGCAGCGGGCTTCTTCGCCGCAGCAGGTTTGGCTGCTGGCTTGGCCACCGGTTTCGCGGCAGCAGGCTTGGCTACGGGTTTAGTTGCGGCAGGCTTGGCCGTTGGTTTGGCGGCTGCGGTTTTGGCAGCCGGTTTAGCGGCGGCTTTGGCTGCTGGCTTAGCCGCAGGTTTGGCAGTTGCTTTCGCAGCTGCTGGTTTAGCGGCAGCCTTGACGGCCGGTTTGGCCGCTGCGGTTTTGGCAGCCGGTTTAGCGACTGCTTTTGCAGCAGCCTTGGCCGCAGGTTTTGCAGCTGGCTTGGCGGCAGCTTTCACCAGAGGTTTGGCAGCCGTTTTAGCCGCCGGTTTGGCAGCGGCCGTTTTTGCAGCAGGCTTGGCAGCCGGTTTAGCGGCAGCCGATTTCACTGGAGCCACTTTGGCACCGGTCAGTTTTTCAATTTGCTTTGTCAGGGTATCGACTTTGCTGTGCAGGGTCTTCAGCTCAGCTTTACTCGGCACGCCCAGGCGCGAAATAGCACTGTTGAGGCGCTTGTCCAGCGCCCCTTCGAGTTCGCCCCAAGTACCCAATACCTGTTTCTTCGCATCGCTGATGCGCGAACCGGCAGTCGCTTTGGCAGCGCCTACTTGTTTACCCACTGCGCTCTTGGTCAACTTCTCGGCTTTCTCGCCGTCTTTAACCAACGTCTCGAAGAGTTTACTGCCGTCACTGTCGATCTTCGAGTAAACGCCTAAACCAGCCAGCCAGATCTTGCGGGAATACTCTTCAACTTTCCCGACCCACGAGCTGCCTTCTTTCTGAGTAGTCTTTTTAACAGCCATCCCGATGTCTCCTTAGTGTTTACGCGCGACACGTTCGAGCAATGCCGTCAGCTCTTCGAGCTTAGCAGAGAGTGTCTCCACGTCATGTTTAGACGCAATGCCAATTCGATTCAAGGCACTGGCAACGCGAGTATCAAAAGCTTTTTCAACTTTATCCAGCTGAACTTCTACCAGACCTTTGACCGCGGAGACATTACTCTTTACTTGATCAATCTGACTGTTGGCAGCATCAAGTTGTTCCACTGCAACTTTTTTGCCTTTACTTTCAACATGTTGACCGGTTTTAACCAACTCTTTGAAGTAGTCGCCGCCCTCGCTGCCGACCTTCGCGTAGGCACCAAGACCCGCCAACCAGATCTTGCGGGCATAGGTTTTAACGTCACTCAACGCGCCGGTCTGAGCATCGATTTTTTTCTTCAGGATAACTTTGGCCATGGTGCACCTCACGCAGAAAAGGGGGGAGGAACGGCCCGCAGGAGTTGAGGACCTGGGCACAAAGTAGGCTGGAAAATTAGAATCGGCACCCTAAGTACTCGCGGATCAGGCCAAGGCTTTATCCAGGGCTTTCTCGATTTCGGACTTGATGGTGCCACTCATGGCCGACATCAACAGGCCCAGTTCCACATCAATGCGCAGCGAATCATCCGCCACCAAGACGGTGCCTTTAACCCCCGAACGCTTGAGGTTCAAGGTATCGCCGGACCACGAGGGCTCCAGGCCATATTGCTCCTGGAGTTTATGCGCCAACTTCTCGGCCTTTGCGCGTGCCCCTTCTTTACCCAGGGAATGTGCACGCTCAACGGTTATACGGGCCATTGCGATGACTCCTCTTTATAGGGATTTGAATACCTTGAATGCGGCAAAAGGTCTCGGTGCCTGCCTATCTTACCTGCAGCCTTGCCAAGACAAAGCAGGCCTTGGGGATTATCATGTCCCGCATTCTCTTTTGGTGACAGCGATATGACTGATCAGCGCAAAGGCAGCGATGCCGAACCCACCACTCACTTCGGTTTCAAGAACGTCCCGGAAAGCCAGAAGGCGGAAAAAGTCGCTGAGGTGTTCCACTCCGTGGCAGCCAAGTACGACCTGATGAACGACGTGCTCTCCGGCGGCATGCACCGCCTGTGGAAACGCTTCACCATCGAGCTGTCGGGTGTACGCACCGGCAACCGTGTGCTGGACATCGCCGGCGGTACGGGTGACCTGGCGGCCAAGTTCTCCAAGCTCGTCGGCCCGACCGGCCAGGTGGTGCTGGCGGACATCAACGGCTCGATGCTCAAGGTCGGCCGTGATCGCCTGCTCGACAAAGGCGTGGCCGGCAATATCGAATTTGTCCAGGCCGACGCTGAAAAGCTGCCGTTCCCCGACAACCATTTCGACTGCGTGACCATCGCCTTCGGCCTGCGCAACGTGACCCACAAGGAAGACGCGATCCGCTCGATGCTGCGCGTCCTCAAGCCGGGTGGTCGCCTGTTGGTACTGGAGTTCTCCAAGCCGACCAACGCGCTGATGTCCAAGGTCTACGATACCTACTCCTTCGCCTTCATGCCGTTGATGGGCAAGCTGATCACCAATGACGCCGAAAGCTACCGCTACCTGGCCGAATCGATCCGCATGCACCCCGACCAGGAAACCCTGAAGTCGATGATGGTAGAAGCCGGTTTCGACCGCGTGACCTACCACAACATGACCTCGGGCATTGTCGCCCTGCACCGTGGCATCAAGCCCTGATGCTGCTCAAAGGCCTTCTCGCCAGCGTCGAACACGGCCTCAACCGTGTACTGCGCCTGGACAGCACCGCCCTGGCGCGGCTCGCGCACTTGAACGGCAAGGTCATCGCCGTGGACTGCACCAGCCCCGCCCTGCAGCTGTTTATCCTGCCCAGCGATGAAGGCCTGCTGCTCGCCACTCAATGGGCTGCCGAAGCCGACTGCACCCTGCGTGCACCGGCCTCCAACCTGTTGCACCTGGCGCTGAGCCGCAACAAGACCGCCATCCTCCACGGCCCTGAAGTGCACCTGGAAGGCGACAGCGCGGTCCTGATGGACCTGGCCGCCGTGCTGCAGGACCTGGAGCTGGACTGGGAATACGAGCTGTCACGCTGGATCGGCCCCGTCGCCACCCAGCTGATCAGCGGGCACCTGCGCAGTCGTACGCGCTGGTACCAGCAGGGGTTCGCCAGCCTCAACCAGAACCTTGCCGAATACTTGAGCGAAGAATCGCGCACCCTGGTCGGAGAACGCGAAGCGCAAGCGCGCTTTCGTGAGCTCGACAAGGCCAAAATCGACCTGGAACGCCTCGAGGCCCGCTTCGAGCGCCTGAGCCGTTCCCTTGATCCAAGCGATAACGCATGAAGCTGCTCGCCGTCCGCCGTTTGTTCCGTATCCAGCGCGTCGTAATCCGCTACCGCCTCGATGACCTGCTGTTCGCCCTGCCCTTGCCATGGTTCCTGCTGGCGGTGCGCTATGTGCTGCCGTGGCGCTGGTTCCCGCGCAAGCAGCTGGAGCTGAGCCGAGGCGCGCGCCTGCGCCTGGCGTTGCAGGACCTGGGGCCGATCTTTATCAAGTTCGGGCAGATCCTCTCCACGCGCCGCGACCTGCTGCCCGAAGACATCGCCGACGAACTGATGCTGCTGCAGGATCGCGTGCCGCCGTTCGATTCCCAGCAGTCGATGAAGCTGATCGAAGAGCAACTGGGCAAGAAGATCAGCGAGGTGTTCAGCCGCTTTGACGTCGAACCGCTGGCCTCGGCCTCGGTGGCGCAAGTGCACGCCGCACAGTTGAAGAGCGGCGAAGAAGTGGTGGTGAAGGTGATCCGCCCGGGCCTCAAGCCGATCATCGGCCAGGACCTGGCGTGGCTGTTTATCCTGGCCCGCGCCGCCGAACGTTTCTCTGCCGATGCGCGCCTGCTGCACCCGGTGGACGTGGTCGCCGACTACGAAAAAACCATCTACGACGAACTCGACCTGCTGCGCGAAGCAGCCAACGCCAGCCAGCTCAAGCGTAACTTCGAAGGTTCGCCGCTGCTGTACGTGCCGCAGGTGTACTGGGACTGGTGCCGCCCGAAAGTGCTGGTGATGGAGCGCATCTACGGCGTGCAGGTCACCGACCTCGCGACCCTGGCCGACCAGCGCACCGATATGAAAATGCTTGCCGAGCGCGGCGTGGAGATTTTCTTCACCCAAGTGTTCCGCGACAGTTTCTTCCACGCCGACATGCACCCCGGCAATATCTTCGTCAGCACCGTCAACCCTTGGAGCCCGCAGTACATCGCGATCGACTGCGGCATCGTCGGCAGCCTGACCCCGGAAGACCAGGACTACCTGGCGCGCAACCTGTTCGCCTTCTTCAAGCGCGACTACCGCCGCGTGGCGCAGTTGCACATCGATTCGGGCTGGGTGCCGGCGGAAACCAAGCTCAATGAATTCGAAGCGGCGATCCGCACCGTGTGCGAACCGATCTTTGAAAAGCCCCTGAAAGATATCTCCTTCGGCCAGGTGCTGATGCGCCTGTTCCAGACCGCGCGGCGCTTCAATATGGAAGTGCAGCCGCAACTGGTGCTGCTGCAAAAAACCCTGCTCAACATCGAAGGCCTGGGCCGTCAGCTGTACCCGGACCTCGACCTGTGGAACACCGCCCAGCCGTTCCTGGAACGCTGGATGCGCGAGCGGGTCAGCCCGAAAACCCTGCTGGGCAACCTGCACAGCCAGTTCGAACAGCTGCCGCACCTGGCCAACATGACCCGCGACCTGCTGGAGCGCATGTCCCAGCCCCATGCCAAAGACCCCGCGCCGCCCTGGCAGAAGCGCAAGGACGACTGGTTCCTGCGCCTGCTGGGTGCCGCGCACCTGGTCGGTGGCGTGATGCTGGCCATTGGCGGGCCGCTGAACCAACTGGGCCACTGGCCGGCCGGCATCATGGTCGCCGTGGGTGTTTATCTGATCGTGCGTCGATAGCCAATCCGGTTATACACTGTCGCAAATTGCCGGAGCCGAAGATGAAAGACTGGCTGGACGAGATCAAGTGGGACAGTGACGGCCTGGTGCCGGCCATTGCCCAGGACTACAAGACCGGGCGCGTGCTGATGATGGCCTGGATGAACCGCGAGGCCCTGAGCCTCACCGCCACTGAGCAGCGCGCCATTTACTGGTCACGTTCCCGTGGCAAACTGTGGCGCAAGGGCGAAGAGTCCGGGCACGTGCAAACCCTGCACGAGATGCGCATCGACTGCGACGCCGACGTGGTGATCCTCAAGGTCGAGCAGATCGGCGACATCGCCTGCCACACCGGCCGCCACAGCTGCTTCTATCGCGTGTTCGAGAACGGCGAATGGAAGGTCGTGGAGCCGGTGCTCAAAGACCCGCACGCCATCTACTCGGCAGGACACTGACCATGAGCGATACCCTCAACCGTGTGGCCCAGGTGCTGGAGGACCGCAAAGGTGCGGACGCCGACAGCTCCTACGTCGCCAGCCTGTACCACAAGGGCCTGAACAAGATCCTGGAAAAACTCGGCGAAGAGTCCATCGAGACCATCATCGCCGCCAAGGACGCACAAATCAGCGGCGATTGCAGCGATGTCATCTATGAGACCGCCGACTTGTGGTTCCATAGCCTGGTCATGCTCGCCCAACTGGGGCAGCATCCACAGGCCGTGCTGGATGAACTGGACCGTCGCTTCGGCTTGTCCGGGCACGCCGAAAAGGCCTCGCGCCCGTCCGCTTGAATAACTTTTACTAGAGGATTTGCAGCATGGGCATTTTTGACTGGAAACACTGGATCGTCATTCTGGTGGTAGTGGTACTGGTATTCGGCACCAAGAAACTCAAAAACCTCGGCACCGACGTGGGCGAGTCGATCAAGGGCTTCCGTAAAGCCATGAACGACGATGAGAAGCCTGCCGACCCGGCCGCCAACCCGGTGCCACCGGCCCAGCCTGTACACCCCCAGGCCACCCAGCCGATCACCGAGCGTCGTACCTTCGACGTGCAGGCTGAAAAAGTCGAAGAGCCGACCCGCAAAGACTCGTGAGCACTGACTAATGTTTGGTATCAGCTTCTCTGAACTGCTGCTCGTCGGCCTGGTTGCCTTGCTGGTACTGGGGCCGGAACGCCTGCCCGGTGCCGCACGCACGGCCGGCCTGTGGATCGGGCGCCTGAAACGCAGTTTCAACGCCATCAAACAGGAAGTTGAACGGGAAATCGGCGCCGACGAGATCCGTCGCCAACTGCACAACGAACATATTCTGTCGTTGGAGCAGGAGGCCCGGAAGATCCTGTCGCCGGTGCAGGAACCCACCAAACCGGTGGAACCTGTGGCCGAGCACAGCATCGCGCCTGCGCCTGCGCCTGCGGTGAATACCCCGCCCGCCGCCCCGACCCCGACCGCTCCAACCGAGCCTGCGCCGACGCCCGCTGCGTCGCCCGCGCCCCATGACCCTACATTGCCGCCGCGAGCCCCATGAGCGCTGATAAACCGGAAAACGACCAGCATATGCCGCTGGTCTCGCACCTGACCGAGCTGCGGACCCGCCTGCTGCGTTGCGTGGCCGCGATCTTCGTAATCTTTGCCGGGCTGTTCGCCTTTACCCAGCAGATCTACACCTTCGTCTCCACGCCACTGCGCCAGTACCTGCCGGCCGGCGCGACGATGATTGCCACCGATGTGTCATCGCCCTTCCTCACACCGTTGAAGCTGACGATGATGGTCTCGCTGTTCCTGGCGATCCCGGTGATCCTGCACCAGATCTGGGGCTTTATCGCACCGGGCCTGTACAAGCATGAGAAGCGCATCGCCGTGCCCTTGCTGGTGTCGAGCATCCTGCTGTTCTATACCGGCATGGCCTTCGCCTACTTCCTGGTATTCCCGTTGATCTTCAAGTTCTTCGCTGCCGCCACCCCGGCCGGCGTGGAGATGATGACGGACATCACCAGCTACCTCGACTTCGTGATGACGCTGTTCTTCGCCTTTGGCGTCGCCTTCGAAATCCCCGTGGCCGTGGTGCTGCTGGTGTGGATAGGCGTGGTCAACGTGGCGTACCTGAAGAAAATCCGCCCGTACGTGATCATCGGCTGCTTCGTGGTCGGCATGATCCTCACGCCGCCGGACATCTTCTCCCAGACCCTGCTGGCCGTGCCGATGTGGATGCTGTTCGAGATCGGCATCCTGTTCAGCGGCCTGATCAGCAAGCGTGGCGATCACCCGGATGACCAACCCGCCGACGACGACCAGCCGCCAGCGACCCAGCCGTGAACCTGCTGCTGCTGTTCGATGCCGACTTCATTGCGGCCGACCGAGTGATCCTGCGTGATCGGCGCCTGGTGCATATGCAGGAAGTCCACCGCGCCGCCGTAGGCGACAGCCTGCGGGTCGGGCGCCTTGGCGGGTTGATGGGCAACGCGCAATTGCTGCGCCTGGAAGCCCGCGAAGCCGAACTGCAAGTGAGCTTCGACCAACCACCGCCGGCCAAACTGCCCCTGACCCTGCTGCTGGCCCTGCCACGTCCGAAGATGCTGCGCCGGGTCCTGCAAACCGTGGCGGCCATGGGCGTGCCGAAAGTGGTGCTGGTCAACAGCTACCGGGTGGAAAAAAGCTTCTGGCAAACCCCCTTCCTGGAGCCCGAGGCGATTCGCGAACAACTCATCCTCGGCCTGGAGCAGGCGCGGGACACGGTACTGCCGCAAATCGTTATCGAAAAGCGCTTCAAGCCCTTCGTCGAAGACCGCCTGCCGGCCATGACCGCAGGCACCCTTGGCCTGATCGGCCATCCCGGCGACTACCCAGCCTGCCCCCGCGGGCTGGATGAACCGGTTACCCTGGCCATAGGCCCGGAAGGTGGCTGGATCCCCTATGAGGTGGACCTGCTGGCCAAGGCCGGCTTGCAGCCGGTGCAATTGGGCGCCCGCATCCTGCGCGTCGAAACGGCCGTCACCGCCCTGCTCGCCCGCCTCTTCTAACCACACCGCAAGCTCCCTCCCACAGGGTAGAGCGTCGCTACAGAATCCCGTATGCAGGCCGATAACCCGTGAATAAGTCCAAGCTTTGTTCCAGGGGAGTTCGCAGCATGTATCGTTGGTTAGCCGAAAAACTGGGGAATGTCAGCGTCAAAACCAAGCTGGCGGTGGGCTTTGGCCTGGTATTGCTGTTGACACTGATGATCACCTTCACCGGCTGGAGCGGCCTGGGCAGCGTGATCAGCCGGGGCGACAAACTGGGTTACATCTCCAGCCTCAATGAGCTGACCAAGGACCTGCGCCTGGCGCGCCTGGACTACGAAATGCGCCGGGGCGAACAAGGCCCGGCGGCGGTCAACGAGCTGATGAGCAAACTTGAAAGCGGCCTGAAAACCGCCAACGTCTTGATCGATCAACCCAACGACAATCTGCTGGTGAACGAGCAACTGGCGGCTATCGATCAATACAAGCGCGCCTTCGACGACATGGTCCAGGCCGGTGCCAATCGTGAAAACGCCCGCAGCAAGCTGGGCGATACCGCTGACAATGCGGTGCTCAAGATCGGCGAAGTCGAAAAAAACCTGCTGCAAGGCGACAGCGTCACCCAGTTCAACAGCGTGGTCGAACTGAGCAAGCTGATCCAGCAGGCACGCTTCCAGGTGCGCGGCTACACCTACAGCGGCAAGGTTGAAGCAGAACAGCCGGCCCTGGACGCCATTGATAACGCCCTGAAGAAAATCGCCACCCTCAACGGCACGCTGCCTGAGCAGTACGCAACCAACCTGCAACAGGCCAGCGTTTCGCTGCAAGCCTACCGCGCCGCCGTCAGCCAATACCGCGACTCCCAGGTCGCGAGTACCGCCGCCATGAAAAAGATGGGCGAGCAGGGTGACATCTTGCTTGAGCGCAGTAAAAAACTGACCCTCTCCCAGACCGTCGTGCGCGATACCGACGCAGCCCAAGCCAAGAGCCTGTTGCTACTGGCCACCGTGCTTGCCTTGGTCTTCGGGCTGGTAGCGGCCTGGGCCATCACGCGGCAGATCATTCTTCCGCTGAACCAGACCCTGCAGGTCGCCGAGCGCGTCGCGTCGGGCGACCTGAGCCACAACCTCACCTCCTTGCGCCAGGATGAGCTGGGCCAATTGCAACGGGCCATGCAAAGCATGACCGTGGGCCTGCGCGAGTTGATCGGCGGCATCAGCGAAGGGGTCACCCAGATCGCCAGCGCCGCCGAGCAACTGTCGGCCGTCACAGAACAAACCAACGCGGGGGTCAACAGCCAGAAAGTCGAGACCGACCAGGTGGCCACCGCCATGAACGAAATGGCCGCCACCGTGCAGGAAGTGGCGCGCAATGCCGAGGAAGCCTCCGAAGCCGCAGTAGCCGCCGACCAGCAGGCCCGCGAAGGCGACAAAGTGGTCGGCGAAGCGATCGCCCAGATCGAACGCCTGGCCACTGAAGTCGGCAACTCCACGGTCGCCATGGCCGATCTGAAGCGCGAAAGCGACAAGATCGGCAGTGTGCTCGATGTGATCAAGTCCGTGGCCCAGCAAACCAACCTGCTGGCGCTCAACGCAGCCATTGAAGCGGCACGGGCCGGTGAGGCCGGACGCGGTTTCGCGGTGGTGGCCGATGAAGTGCGCAGCCTGGCCCAGCGCACCCAGAAGTCCACCGAAGAGATCGAAGAACTGATCGTCGGCCTGCAAAGCGGCACCCAGCAGGTGGCGAACATCATGGACAACAGCCGTGGCCTCACCGACAGCAGTGTCGAGTTGACGCGCCGCGCCGGCAGCGCCTTGGAAAACATCACACGTACGGTCTCGACCATCCAGGCGATGAACTCCCAGATCGCCACTGCCGCCGAGCAGCAAAGCGCCGTGGCGGAAGAGATCAATCGCAGTGTGTTGAACGTGCGTGATATCTCCGAGCAGACGGCTTCGGCCAGTGAAGAGACCGCCGCATCGAGTACCGAACTGGCGCGCCTGGGCACTCATCTCCAGGCGCTGGTCGGCCGCTTCCGGGTCTGACCCCTTCCCCGCGTGGCGACCCGCCCTGGGTCGCCGCCTGCAATCTGTGAAATTTCCTACGCGTTTATCAGCCCCACCTCTGCGCCGAGAGAACTTGCGTTCAATTCAGCTCAATGTGCCTGCGCATGTTGAGAACGCCCACTGTTCACTTGTCGGAGGTTGATCATGCTTCGTCGAATGACTCACCTGCTGGGTGACGCCAGTGTCACCCTCAAACTAGCCCTGGGCTTCTCCCTGGTCCTGGCGTTGAGCCTTGTGATTGCCGTGACTGGCTGGCAAGCGCTTGCCGCCTCTTTGTACCGCTCGCAGACGCTGACCGTACTCGCACAACTGGCAGTGGCTGGTGAAGAACTGCGGGCCGACAGAATCGTTTACCGCACCCTGGACGATACCAACAGCCTCAACAACTTGAGCGTGAGCATAGAAAAAATCGACGGATTCCTGAGCGAGCTTTCCAACCGGCTCAAAGTCCCCAAATCCATTCAGTACCTGCAAGAGATGACCCGCCTCTCCACAACGTTCAAAACCACGCTCAAGGAGGTGCCCGCCCTGGTCGAGAAACGTGAGAGTGCCCGCGAACAACTGAAGCAGAGCTCCGTACGCACCGGTGACGTGCTGGCACAACTGGCCAGCGACTTGCCCGACCAGGAGGATGAAAAAGCCCTCGATGCCATCGAAAACCTGCGCCAGGCCATAGAGCAGGCGGAGGACCGCGCCCAAAGCCCTGCCTGGGCCGCCAGCTCGCTGGATGCCTACGCCCAGGCCGTCAGCGACGCCGAGCGCAACCTCGAACTCGCCCAGGCTGGCGTAGCAAAATTGCCGGTCGACAGTGGCGCCCTGAAAAATACCGTGCTCAGTATCCGCACCCACCTGACACGCCTCAAGGACACGCAACTCACAACCGAGGGCGCGCAAAAGCAATTGGAACAGCAACTGGACCAACTGCTCGCCCAGAGCGATCTCTTGAGCCAGGACCAGACTCAACGGCGCGAACGCGAAGCCGAACAAGCCCGCACCCAAACCCTTGGTACGACCGCTGCCGCCTTGCTGCTGGGCACCCTGGCGGCCTGGCTGATTGCCGGGCAAATCGTGAAACCGCTGCGCAAAGCGCTGTCCGCCGCCAATCGCATTGCGCAAGGCGACCTGAGCCACGACGTGCAGTCCCGACGGCGTGACGAGTTGGGCCAACTGCAACGCAGCATGAGCCAAATGACGCTGAACCTGCGGGGGCTGATTGGCAACATCAGCGACAACGCGCGGCAAATTGCCAGCGCCGCCGAAGAGCTCTCCGCCGTGACCGAACAAACTCGCGCCGGGGTGAATCATCAGCGCGATGAAACCGAGCAGGTCGCCGCCGCCATGAACCAGATGCTCGCCACCGCCCAGGAGGTTGCGCGCCACGCCGAGCAGGCTTCGTTCGCCGCCGGACAGGCCAATCAACAGACTGAGCTGGGCGATCAGGTGGTGACGGATGCCGTGGCGCAAATTGAGCACCTTGCCCATGAAATGGCGCGCGCAGGCCAGGCCATGATTGGGCTGCAACGGGAAAGCCAGAAAATCAGCAGCGTGCTGGATGTGATCAAGTCAGTGTCACAGCAGACCAACCTGCTGGCGCTCAACGCTGCGATAGAAGCCGCACGGGCCGGCGAGGCCGGTCAAGGCTTCGCGGTGGTCGCCGATGAGGTGCGCGGTCTCGCCCAACGGACCCAGCAGTCCGCCGAGGAAATCGAAGAGCTGATTGGCGGCCTGCACAGCGGTACACAACTGGTGGCCGATATCATGGACTACAGCCGCACCCTGACCGACAACAGCGTCGGCCTGGCCCGCAACGCCGGGGACTCGCTGACGGAGATCGCCCGCACGGTGTCGGTCATCCAGGAAATGAACCCGCAGATCGCCGCTGCCGCCGAGGAGCAAAGTGCGGTGGCCGAAGAGATCAACCGCAGCGTATTGAAAGTACGCGACGCCTCGGAGCAAACCGCCGCCGCCAGTGAACAGACGGCAGCGGCCAGTATCGAACTGGCGCGGCTGGGAACGGATTTGCAGCAATGCGTGGGGCGGTTCAAGGTATGAACGCCCCGCGCCCTATAGCACCTGGCGCAGGAACGCCTGGGCGCGCGGGTCTTTGGGCGCCGCGAAGAACTCGGCCGGGGCCGCATCTTCCAGCAACTTGCCATGATCGAAGAACAGCACCCGGTCCGCCACTTCACGGGCAAAACCCATTTCGTGAGTGACGCAGACCATGGTCATGCCTTCCAGGGCCAGGGTCTTCATCACGTCCAGCACCTCGCCGACCATTTCCGGGTCGAGGGCCGAGGTGGGCTCGTCGAACAGCATCACCTTGGGCTCCATCGCCAACGCCCGGGCAATCGCCACGCGCTGTTGCTGGCCCCCGGAAAGCCGTGATGGAAACTCGTTGGCTTTCTGCGCAATGCCGACCTTTTCCAGCAACGCCAGGGCCTTGGCTTCGCGCTCCTTCTTGCCGCGCTTGCGCACGACTTTTTGCGCCAGGCACAGGTTTTCCAGCACGGTCATGTGAGGGAACAGGTTGAAGTGCTGGAACACCATGCCGACTTCACGGCGATAGGCATTCACATCGGTTTTCGGGTCGGCCAGTTGCAGGCCATCGATGCTCACCGAGCCGGAATCGAATTCTTCCAGGCCATTGAGGCAACGCAGGAACGTGGACTTGCCGGAGCCGGACGGGCCGATCACCACCAACACTTCGCCCTTGGCCACCTGGGTGGTCACATGGTCCACCGCGCGCACCACGTGCCCGCGGGTATCGAAGACTTTTACCAGATCGCGGACTTCAATCACTTTGGGCGAGCCTCCGCTCAAGCCGGCTGGCCATTTTCGACAGCGGCAGGTTGATCAGCAGGTACAAACCCGCGACGCAGAACAGGATTTCAAACGGCGAAAACGAGGTGGTGATCACTTCGCGACCGCTTTTGAGCAGCTCGGTAATCGCGATCACCGAGACCAGCGAGGTGTCTTTCACCAGGCTGATAAATTGCCCGGCCAGCGGCGGCAACACGCGCTTGAAGGCCTGCGGCAGCACCACATGGCGCATCGACTGGCTGGCGCTCAGGCCCAGGGAGCGAGCCGCCTCGTTCTGGCCACGGGTGATGGACTGCACCCCCGCGCGGACGATTTCCGCCACATAGGCGCCGGTGAACAGCGACAGCGCGGCGATTCCGGCGAATTCCCGCGACAGGTTGAGCACCGTGCCGATAAAGAAGTAGAAAATGAAGATCTGCACCAACAGTGGCGTACCACGCACCAGTTCGACGTAGATCGTCGACAGATCGCGCAGTGTCGGGTTATTGGACAGTCGGCACAACCCGGTGGCAAGACCGATCGCCAGGCCGAGAATCCCGGATACCACCGACAGCCACAACGTGGTCCACAGGCCCCACATCAAGGGGCCCAACGCCCAATGGCGGTTAACCCCGATGACATCGCCTTCGGCCACATCATCGCCGCGCGCCACTTGCAGGCTGTTGTCGGCCACGCTCACGCGTTGCTCGACGCCGGCATCGTTGCGCAGGGTGACTTCGGCCACATCGCCCTTGCGGACCAGTTCCACGACAGTGGAGATGTCCGCAGCGCGCTGGGACTCTTCGGCCTGGTAGGCGAAGTACTGCGGGACCCGGTTCCAGCGCCATTCGTAGGACATGAGCGAGGTGGCGTAGTAC
This sequence comes from Pseudomonas sp. NFACC42-2, assembly GCF_900116055.1. Taxonomy (NCBI): domain Bacteria; kingdom Pseudomonadati; phylum Pseudomonadota; class Gammaproteobacteria; order Pseudomonadales; family Pseudomonadaceae; genus Pseudomonas; species Pseudomonas sp. NFACC42-2. Next base: position 37,238 of record NZ_FOZO01000028.1, on the reverse strand, counting down.
AAGGCGCCAGCCAGGCCGACCAGCACGACGACGGTCAGCAGGTGCCAGGGCCATTGGGCTTTTTTCTGTTTCATCTACTCAGCATCCAAAAAAATCGAGGCCCGCACACCTGAGGTGGCGAGCGGACTCCCCACAGCAAGCCCTCTCACACCAGAAAACAGTCCCGCTTTATTCCATGTCCTTGAGCCACTCGGAGCTCTTGAACCACTTGTCATGGATGCGATCGTAGGTGCCGTCGTTCTTGATCTGGTGCAGGAAATTGTTGATGAAGTTGATGCTGTCGTAGTCCCCCTTCTTCAGGCCGAACGCCAGGGGTTCAAAGGTGAAGGGTTCTTCGAGGAACACCAGCTTGCCGTTACCGACTTTTTTCTCGGCGACCACGTTGTACGGCGCGTCATACACGAAGGCATCGGCCTTGCCGTTGACCACGTCCAGCACACCTTCCTGCTCGTTGTCATAGCCGTGGTACTTGGCCTTGGAGATCAGCTTCTTGGCGACCATCTCACCGGTGGTGCCGAGCTTGGAGGTCAGGCGGTACTTCTCGTCGTTCAGGTCTTTGTAGGACTTGATGGTGCCTTCCAGGTCCTTGCGGATCAGCAGGGTCTGGCCAACCACAATGAAGGGTTCGCTGAAGTTCAGGCGCAGGTTGCGTTCCTGGGTCAGGGTCATGCCACTGCCGATCATGTCGAACTTGCCGGTCAGGAACGCCGGAATGATGCCGTCATAGCCGGTGGACACCAGCTCCAGCTTGACGCCCATGGACTTGGCCATGGCCTTGAGGATATCGACCTCGAACCCAATGATTTCGCCCCGTTTGTCGGTCATTTCGAACGGCATGTAGGTCGGGTCCATGCCGACTTTCAGCGTGCCGCGCTTGACCGCATCATCGATGGCACCGGCCTGGGCGGCATTGGCCGCAACCAGCGCGGCGACGCCGAGCAGCAGCATCGAAAGATACTTTTTCATCATCAAGTCCCCTGAACGATTCTTATACGGTCGGCGCGCAAAAGGGCTGCACCAATTCGGGGTGCGATCCTAACCCACTCATTGCCTGTCACAAAGGTTTCACGGGTATTTGTTATCTGCGTATGTCGGAAAAACCCCACAACGGCGCAGCCAACTGCTGGGATAGACGCTTGCGTTGGCAGCGCTGGCAACGGATTGATGTGTAAGAAGTTATGACTTCCAGTCGACCTCTACCAGCCAGTCCATGTCCTTGAACCACTTGTCGTGCAAACGATCGTAGGTTCCGTCCTGGGCGACTTGATTGAGGAAATGGTTGATCCAGTTGAGGCTGTCAAAATCGCCTTTCTTCACGCCAAACGCCAAGGGTTCAAAGGTGAACGGCTGTTCAAGCGCCAGCAGCTCGCGGTTTTCCGGCAAGCTCAGGGCGATCAGGTTGTAGGGCGCATCATAAATAAAGGCATCGGCGGCACCGTTCACCACTTGGCGCACAGCTTCCCGGGGCGTTGCAAAACTGCTCAAGCGCGCCGCCCCCAGGAAGCGTTGCGCCGCCGCCTCGCCAGTGGTGCCCTGGACGGTGGTGACGCGGTAAGTGGCGTCGTCCAGGTCTTCGACACTGGCGACCTTGTCCTTCAGGCTGGGGTGCAGCAACACGGTTTGCCCCACCACGATAAAGGAGTCGCTGAAATTCAGCTTCAGGTTGCGCTCCTGGGTGACGGTCATGCCGCTGCCGATCAGGTCGAACTTTTTCGCCTGTAGCCCAGGCAGCAACTCGGTATAGGGCACGCTGACCAATTCAAGCTCAACGCCCAGGGCCTGGCTCATCACCTTGAGCAGGTCGATTTCAAAGCCAACGATACGGCCCTCTTTATCGGTCATTTCAAAGGGCACATAGGTGGGCGTAGTACCCACTTTCAACACACCACGCCGAACCGCATCGTCGATGGCACCGGCCTGCACCAGACCAGCGTGAATCAATGCGATAACGCCGATCAGCAATGCCGAACAATACCTTTTGATCATGAATCCCCCTGTGATCGAGTCAAATTTGGGGGGCGATCCTACCCCACTCGCGGGCACGCAAATACGCCTCGGACAAGGGACTTTTGTTTCGAAATAACAAGGAGTTAGGGCGATAGAGAAACGCTGTAGGACCAGCGCTTCGAACGCCCCCGAAGTGAACCCTCGGGGGCGCCTGAATCAGGCCGGTTGGGCCTGGGACGACAGCGGTTGCAGCGGCAGTAACGGCGCGTGCGGGTCGGCCTTGATCGAATTACGCCAGGCAGCGAGCCACTCGGCATGCCCTTCGCTCCAGATCTGCTCATGCAAGCGGGCCAGGGCTACCGGGTCACTGAGCAACGCCAGGCGTTCGCCGTTGTTGAGGCCGGCAGGGCCGACTTTCAACGCGTGGCGCACACGTTCGGTACGCAGGTACTCAATCGGCTCGGCCTGACCGTGACGCGAGGTCGCCAGGGCACAGGCCAGGGCGTTCTGCTGCGGGTCGACCACCGAACGTACGAAGCCGTCTTTCAGCGCGTGCCAACGGTTTTCGTGGGTGTACTTGTCGGTGGACAGCAACGCTTGCGGCGGATTGTATTCCTCAGGGATCAGGAACAGGCTCTCATCGCGGGACTTCAGGCCGAGGTTGACCCGGCTGGAGATCACCGATACCGGGATCGACAGCATCAACGAACCCACGATCGGCACGAGCCACCACAGGAAGCTCGGGTTCAACCACACCACCAGCAGAGCCCAGAAGAAGCCAAGCAGGGTCTGCGTGCCGTGACGCTTGATCGCTTCGCCCCACGGGGTGGAGTCGTCGTCACGCTGCGGCGAGTTCCAGGTCGCGGCCCAGCCTAGGAACGCGGCGAGCACGAAACGGGTGTGGAAAATCATCCGCACCGGCGCCAGCAGCATGGAGAACAGCATCTCCAGCAGCATGGACATGGTTACCTTGAACTTGCCACCGAACTCTTTCGCGCCCTTGGCCCAGATCAGGATGATGCTCAGCAATTTCGGCAGGAACAGCAGCACGATGGTGGTGGAGAACAGCGCCACCGCCTTGTCCGGATGCCATTGCGGCCACAGCGGGTACAACTGGCGTGGCGCCATGAAGTACTGCGGCTCCATCAGCGTGTTGACCGCCAGCAAAGCCGTGGACAACACCAGGAACAGGAACCACAACGGCGCCGACAGGTAGGACATCACGCCGGTCAGGAACACCGCGCGGTGCACCGGGTGCATGCCCTTGACCAGGAACAGGCGGAAGTTCATCAGGTTGCCGTGGCACCAGCGACGGTCACGCTTGAGTTCATCCAGCAGGTTCGGCGGCAGTTCTTCGTAGCTGCCCGGCAGGTCGTAGGCAATCCACACGCCCCAGCCGGCACGGCGCATCAGCGCCGCTTCAACGAAGTCGTGGGACAGGATGGAACCTGCGAATGCACCTTTACCCGGCAATGGCGCCAGGGCGCAGTGCTCGATAAACGGCTTCATGCGGATGATCGCGTTGTGACCCCAGTAGTGGGATTCACCCAACTGCCAGAAGTGCAGGCCGGCGGTGAACAGCGGGCCGTACACCCGGGTGGCGAATTGCTGCATGCGCGCATACAGGGTGTCCATGCCCGACGCACGCGGCGCGGTCTGGATAATCCCGGCATCCGGCGTGGCTTCCATCAGGCGCACCAGGCTGGTCAGGCATTCGCCGCTCATCACGGAGTCGGCGTCGAGAACCACCATGTACTTGTAGTCGCCGCCCCAACGACGGCAGAAGTCGTCGAGGTTGCCGCTTTTACGCTTCACGCGACGGCGACGGCGGCGATAGAAGATCTTGCCGAAGCCACCCGCCTCACGGCAGACGTCGAGCCAGGCTTGCTGCTCGGCGATGCAGATGTCGGCCTCGTTACTGTCGCTGAGCACGAAGAAGTCGAAACGATCGAGGTCACCGGTGGCGGCCACCGATTCGAACGTCGCGCGCAAACCGGCGAATACCCGCGGCACGTCTTCGTTGCAGATCGGCATGACCAGCGCGGTGCGCGCGTCTTTCGGGATCGGCTCGTCGCCGGCACTTTTACCGGAAATCCGGTATTTATCGTGGCCGGTGAGCAGTTCGAGGAAGCCCATCAATGCAGTCCAGAAACCGGCCGAAACCCAGCAGAACAGGATCCCGAACATGATCAGGATGCTGGTCTGCAGGGCGTAAGGCAGCACCTGGGTGGCGGTTTGCAGCAGGGTCTGGTTGCGGATCTCGTCGAAGTCGACCAGCGACCAGCCCTGGTACGGCATGATGCCTTTCATGTACCAGCCGGCCACGATGGTCTGGCCGAGCATCAGCACCAGCAGGATATAACGACGAATCGAACCCACGGTACGCCAGCGGGCCGCCGGCAATACGCGCTCATCCTTCGGCGGGGTCGGCGGGTTGCTGCGGCCGGTGATCCGCCGCCAGCCGCGCACCAGGATATTGGTGCGCCACGGTTCAGGCACCACGCGGGTACGGCGGATGGGCGGAGTGGCCTTGAGGCACACGCGCCCACTGGCGTCGAGCCCGAGCATTTCGGCGTCTTGCAGCTCTTCGGCCGTGCTGAGGGTCAAGCGGCGACCCACCGACGCCTGGGCGGCGTCGACGGGTGCATCGAACGCCTTGGACGACAAGCGCTCGTGCAACTCGGTGAAGGATGTGCAGCCCGCCAACTCGGCGCGCTGCTCAGCGGTCATCGGAAGATGCGCCAGGTACTCGGAGAGAGTCTCTGGCTGGACTTGAGAATTACTCATCGGCAGGCAACTGATAGCTCCAGGTTTCGGTCAGGACTTGCTCGGTCTTGATCGGCTCCGGTGTGGCTGGGGCAGCTTCTGGCTGCTTGGCTTCCTTGTCTTTCGCGTCTTTCTTGGCCTGTTTCTCATGCTGCTTGGCCAGGACCTTGTCGGCCTTCAGCACCTGGGTCGAAACATGCTCAGGCTCAGGCGGCGTGATGTCCTGGACCAGGGCTGCACGCATCTCGGTCGGCTTGCCTGCGTCCTTGATCTTCATACGCAGGGTCAGGCGCCAGCCTTTGGTGTGTTCGTTGTAGCGCACGCTGTTTTCTACCAGCTCGGCGTTGTCACTCACGCTCACCTGGCTGCGCACCGGGGCGTCCGGCAGCAGTTTCTTCAGGGACGGGCCCTCGAAGTCCACCAGGTACGCCACGCTGCCATCCGGCTGACGGATCAGGTTGGATTGCTTCACATCACCGGTGGAGCGCAGGGTCTGCTTGACCCAGGCGCTGTCCGGCGAATGGAACGCGGCATCATCGAGGGTCCAGTGCAGGCGGTAGGCCACTTCCAGCGGCTTGCCGACTTCCGGCAACTCGGCCGGGCTCCAGAATGCAACGATGTTGTCGTTGGTTTCGTCGGCAGTCGGGATCTCGACCAGGTCGACGGAGCCCTTGCCCCAGTCGCCTTCAGGCTCGATCCACGCGCTTGGACGCTTGTCGTAGTTGTCGTCGAGGTCTTCGTAGTGGCTGAAGTTGCGACCCCGTTGCAGCAGGCCGAACCCACGCGGGTTCTCCACGGTGAAGTTGCTGACCGACAGGTGTTTAGGGTTGTTCAGGGGGCGCCAGATCCACTCGCCGTTGCCGGCATGGATCGACAGGCCGCTGGAGTCATGCAACTCGCGACGGTAGTTGAGCACCTTGGACGGCTGGTTGGCACCGAACAGGAACATGGAGGTCAACGGGGCAACCCCCAGTTTGCTGACCTTGTCACGCAGGAACATCTGGGATTTCACATCGACAACCGTGTCAGTGCCCGGACGCAGGATCAGGCGATAGGCGCCGGTCGCACGTGGGGAATCCAGCAGGGCAAAGATCACCAGGTGCTTGTCACCCGGTTTTGGACGTTCGATCCAGAACTCGGTGAAGCGCGGGAATTCCTCACCCGACGGCAGCGCGGTATCGATCGCCATGCCACGGGCGGACAGGCCATAGACCTGGTCCTTGCCGACGACGCGGAAATAGCTGGCGCCGAGCATGGTCATGATTTCGTCTTGCTTGTCACCCTTGTTGATCGGGTAAAGCACACGGAAACCGGCGTAACCCAGCTGTTCGGTGGCTTTAGGATCAAACTTCACGTCGCCGAAATCGAAGCGAGTCGGGTCGTATTTGATTTCCTGGACGCTGTCGGCGGTCACTTCGTTGATTTTCACCGGTGTATCGAAATGCATACCCTGGTGATAGAAGGACAACTTGAACGGGGTGTTCTGATCGGCCCATTCGGCTTTTTCATTGCGGAAACGAATCTTCTGGTAATCCGCGAACTTCATTTCGCGGAATTCGTTCGGCAGATTGCTGCGCGGAGCTTCGTATTTCTGCCCGGCCAGCTCTTTTGCCTTGGCCGACACATCATCCAGACTGAATGCCCACAGTTGACCCGCGCCGAACAGGCAAAACAGGGCAGAGCCCGTCACCAGTGCGTTTCGTAACCGTTTGGCAGACAATTTTGGTGCATTACAGGGACTAACAATCACGAGCAACCCTCGCCGAAAACAGATCAAAAAACCAACGGCCAGCTATCTATATGCCAGGTTGGCGAGCATTGTTCCGACTCCCCAGGGTCCAAATGATTCCCCTGAGGCTGTCGGACAAGTCTCTACCTAAGTCAAAAATGGACCAAACAACGCTGATCCCCGTAGCGCGCGATTATCTAGTAGCCCGCGAGACAACGCATCAGGGACAACGAAGTATTTGTAGCGAAACCCTACGTTTTTAGGCATTAAAGTCGTTTTTAATACATTCATGTCTGTAAGAGAAAGGTCACAGGGCCATCATTGACCAGATGCACCTGCATATCCGCGCCAAAACGCCCCGAGGCCACCTTGCCATGCAATTGTTGCGCTTGTAACAGCAAGTGATCAAAAAGCGCCGCTCCCAGGGCCGGCGGGGCAGCGGTTGAGAAGCTTGGCCGCAGGCCGCTCCTGGTATCCGCCGCCAGGGTGAACTGCGACACCAGCAGCAATCCCCCATCGATATCCTTCAACGACAGGTTCATCTTGCCCTCGTCGTCGCTGAACACCCGGTAGTTAAGCAGCTTGTGCAGCAGTTTGTCGGCGCTCTCGGGTGTATCTGAAGGTTCGACGGCCACCAGCACCAGCAAACCCTGGTCGATCGCCCCGACGATTTCGCCCGCCACTTCGACCCGGGCGCCGCGCACCCGTTGCAGCAAGCCCTTCATGCTTCTTCTGGCGGCAGATCAAGCAGGCGCCGTGCCATTTCGCCGGTCGCGCGTACCAGTGCATCGGTAATCCCGGGCTCGGACGCCGCATGACCCGCTTCACGGATGACCTGCAGTTCGCTGTTCGGCCAGGCCTGATGCAGCTCCCAGGCGTTATCCAGCGGGCAGATCATATCGTAGCGGCCATGGATGATGACGCCAGGCAGATGGGCGATCTTGTGCATATCGCGAATCAGCTGGTTGGGCTCCAGGAAGGAGTTGTTGGTGAAGTAGTGGCACTCGATACGCGCAATGGACAGCGCGCGCTGAGGCTCGGAAAAGCGCTCCACGTGCTGCGGGCTCGGGCACAGGCCGAGCATGCGCCCTTCCCAGCCGGACCAGGCCTTGGCAGCGTGCATCTGGGCGATCTGGTCGTTGCCGGTCAGGCGCTTGTGGTAGGCCGCGATCATGTCGTGACGCTCATCGGCGGGAATCGGCGCGATGTAGTCCTGCCAGTAGTCCGGGAACAGGCGGCTGGCACCGGCCTGGTAGAACCATTCGATGTCCTGGGGGCGGGCGAGGAAAATACCGCGCACGATCAGGCCATGCACACGTTCGGGGTGGGTTTGCGCGTAGGCCAGGGCCAGGGTCGAGCCCCAGGAGCCGCCGAACAGCACCCATTTGTCGATGCCAAGATGTTCGCGGATGCGCTCGAGGTCGGCGACCAGGTCCCAGGTGGTGTTGTTTTCCAGGCTCGCGCGGGGGGTGGAACGGCCGCAGCCACGCTGGTCGAAGGTGACGATGCGGTACAGGTTGGGATCGAAATAGCAGCGGCTCTGGGCATCGCAACCGGCGCCAGGGCCACCGTGGATGAATACGACAGGCAAGCCTTCGGGGGAGCCACTTTCATCGACATACAGCGTGTGGGTGTCATCGACGGCCAGATCGTGCCGGGCGTAGGGTTTGATCTGCGGGTACCAAGTCTGCATTGCGCGCTCCGTAGGGGGTCGGGTTCATCCCTGGGGGGACGTCTTTTATTTTGCCGTCTGGCACTATAAACCCGAATTGTGCAATGAGCATGTCCTTGAGCGCTTAGAGCTGCGTCAGCAGTTCGCTCCTCAGGTAATCCAACAGGTAGCCGTACAGCCGATCCACCTCCGGGGCCTGGCCCTTTGCGCGTAGACAGCCGTGGACCAGGCCTTTGCCCGGATACAACAGTGCAGGCACACCGGCCTGTTGCAGGCGCTCGGCGTACAGCATGCCGTCGTCGCGCAGCGGGTCGAATTGGGCGACTGCGATCAAGGCCCTGGGCAAACCACTGAGATCCTCGGCCAACAGCGGCATGGCATAGGCCGATGGTTTATCCAAACCGCGCAGGTAGAGCGCCAGGTAGTAGTCGGTGTCGGCAGTGCTGAGCAGCGGCGCGTCCATGCAGTCACGGCGCGAGGGCAAATCAGCCGGGCCGCCCAGTCCGGGGTAAATAAGGACCTGGGCCCGCGGCATAGGCTGGCCATCATCGCGCAACCCCAGGCACAACGCCGCCGCCAGGTTGCCGCCCGCGCTGTCACCGACCACCGCCAGGCGTTGCCGATCGATGGCATGTGGCGCCTGCCCTTCCTGGATCGCCTGCCACACTGCGCGGCAATCGTCGTAGGCGGCCGGGAAGGGGTGCTCGGGCGCCAGGCGGTAGTCGATGGCGATCACCAGCACCCGGAGGGCATTGGCCAGCTCGAAGCAGATGAAGTCGTGGGAATCCAGGCCGCCGACCACCCAGCCACCGCCGTGTATATAGAGGAGGCATGGCCAGCCGTCGGCGGGTGGCGGTGTGGAGGGCAGATAACTGCGCACTCCCACGCCGGCCAGGGTGAAGTCCGTGAGCTGCAAGCCTTCCGGTTTCGGTGGGGTGAATGCCTGGCACATGTGCCGGTAACTTTGGCGCTGGCTGGTCAGGGAAGAGTCCGCGCGGGTGAAGGACTCGGTTTTTGCGACGAAGGCGGCGAGTTGCGGGGATATCGGGTACATACGCGATGATCTCTGGCGCGGCAGGTTCAAGGTCGGGGGTTTCCGATTGCGATGGATCAGTCACTTGATAGGTGGCCTGGCATGGCGCTATCGGGGCAGTCGTATCTACACATCTTCGGTGAAAGCATAACCTGAGGTAATGAAGTTCTTGTGGTGAGCGGGCTCGCCCCGCGCTGGGCTGCGAAGCAGCCCTAAAACCCCACGCGCTGAGTACTAACAGAAAAATCCCGGCGCTTTTATTGGGGCTGCTTCGCAGCCCAGCGCGGGGCAAGCCCGCTCACCACAGCGTTATGCGTCAACCCTTAAGATACCCATGGCTATCGGGGGCAAGCCCCGCTTAGGGTTTGAGGTAGGCCTGGAGCGACGCCAAGCCATCGCTGCCATCAAATGCTGTAACCCCGGCCAGCCAACGCTGCAAATCCTCGGGGTGGTCGCGCAGCCATTGCCTGGCCACATCCTGCGGCGACTGGCGCTCCATGATCGGCACCATGAGCTGGCTTTCCTGGGCCGCGGTAAAGGTCAGGTTCTCGAGCAATCGGTTAGCGTTGGGGCAGCGTTCGGCGAAGTCCGGCGCGGTCACGGTGGAGACCGTTGCGCGCCCTTCGTCAGGGCCGAACACGTCTTCGCTGCCAGTGAGATAGGCCATTTTCATATTGATGTTCATGGGGTGCGGGGTCCACCCGACAAATACCACGAACTCCTTGCGGTTCACCGCGCGCTGCACCGCCGCCAACATGCCAGCCTCACCGGAAGCCACCAGTTTGAAGCCGCCCAGGCCGAAGCGGTTGGTGTCGATCATTTTCTGGATATCGGTATTGGCGCCGCTGCCGGGCTCGATGCCGTAGATCTTGCCGCCCAGCTTGTCCTTGAAACGGGCGATATCGGCAAAGGTCTTCAGCCCGGCGTCAGCCACGTATTGCGGCACGGCCAGGGTAGCCTGGGCGTCGGCGAGGCTGGGTTTATCAAAGACCTTGACCTGCCTGGCGGCCAGAAACGGCGCGATGTTGTTGTCCATCGCCGGCTTCCAATAGCCGAGGAACACGTCCAGACGTTTATCACGGATACCGGCAAAGATGATCTGCTGCACGGCGCTGGTCTGCTTGCTGTCATAGCCCAGGCCGTTGAGCAGCACGTCAGCCATGCCCGAGGTGGCGACCACATCGGTCCAACTGACCACGCCCATGCGCACGGTTTTGCAGGAGGCCGGTTCGGCGGCCATGGCTTGGGCACTGAGGAGTGCGGCGCCGGTGAGGGTCAACAGGTAACGGTTGAACAGTCTTTTCATGAAAGAGGTCTCACTCGGCAGCTTTTATTATGGGAAGTGGCGTCTGGTGCGCCATAACCACAACCTTACCGAGCGAGACCTCTCCCAACACGACCTGTGGCGACTGTGAGTTGCACAGGGGCGACCGTTCGTCACTCGTAGCGCTTGCGCCCCCACGCCAGCAAGCCTTCCAGCAGCTGCTTCAACACCACCTGCGTCGGCTCGGCCAGATCCGGGCGATAGCGGAACGGCTCGAACTCTTCCATATACGTGCTCTGGCACAACTCCAGCTGCACCGCATGGATATCCTGCGCCGGATTGCCGTAATGGCGGGTGATATGCCCGCCCTTGAAGCGCCCGTTCAATACATGGGTGTACTGAGGATGGGTGGCACAGATGGCCTCGAGCTGGCTGGCCAGTTCCGGATCGCAGGCGGCGCCGTTGAAGGTGCCGAGGTTGAAGTCCGGCAGCTTGCCCTCGAACAGGTGCGGGATCACCGAGCGGATCGAGTGCGCATCGAACAGCAACGCGTAGCCGAACTCGGCCTTGAGCCGCGCCAGTTCCTCTTGCAGCGTGCGGTGATACGGGCCCCAGATCTTTTGCAGGTAACTGGCGCGCTCTGTCTCGCTCGGCTCCAGCCCTTCCCGGAACAACGGCACGCCATCGAACAGGGTCGCCGGGTACAGACCGGTAGTGGCACCGGCGTACAGCGGCTTGTCGTCCGAAGGCCGGTTCAGGTCAATGACAAACCGCGAGTACTCCGCCGACAGGGTGCTGGCACCCAGCGCTTCGGCGAAGTCATACAGCGTGGGGATGTGCCAATCGGTGTCCGGCAGGCTTTGCGCCTCGGGGATCAACCCGGCTTCCACCGCAGGCGTCAGGCGCAGGCCGGCGTGGGGCATGCTGACCAGCAGCGGCACACGGCCTTGTTTGAAGTTCAGAACCTTATTCACAACAGTGCTCCTTATACAGTGACGTCGACGCCGTGGCGCACGACGCGTTTATCCAGCTCACCGCCCAGCCAATAGGCGAGGTCGGCGGGGCGATCGATCTGCCAGGCGACAAAGTCGGCCACCTTGCCCACTTCCAGGGATCCATGGGTGTCGCCCATGCCCAGGGCGGTGGCCGCATGTTGCGTGACACCGGCCAGGGCTTCTTCCGGGGTCATGCGGAACAGGGTGCAGGCCATGTTCAGCATCAGGCGCACCGACAACGCCGGCGAGGTGCCGGGGTTGAGGTCACTGGCGATGGCGATCTTCACGCCGTGCCTGCGCAGGGCGTCCATCGGCGGCAGCTGGGTTTCGCGCAGGAAGTAGAACGCCCCCGGCAGCAACACGGCGACGGTGCCGGCAGCGGCCATGGCGATGGCGTCTTCTTCGGTCATGAATTCCAGGTGATCCGCCGACAGCGCGTGGTAACGCGCCGCCAGGCTGGAGCCGTGCAGCGACGACAACTGCTCGGCGTGCAGCTTCACCGGCAGGCCGAGTTGCCGGGCGACCTTGAACACGCGCTCCACCTGCTCGGTGGAAAACGCCAGGTATTCACAGAACGCATCCACCGCGTCCACCAATCCTTCCTCCGCCAAGGCCGGCAGCATCTCGGCGCAGATGTGCTCGATGTAATCATCGGCGCGATCCTTGTACTCCGGGGGCAATGCATGGGCCGCCAGGCACGTGGCACGCACGCTGACCGGCAGCGCTTCGCCCAGGCGCCGAGCCACACGCAACATCTTGCGCTCGTTGGCCAGGTCCAGGCCGTAGCCGGACTTGATCTCCACCGTGGTCACGCCGTCGCGCAGCAGGCTGCGCAGGCGCTTATGGGCGCTGGCGAAGAGTTCATCCTCCGTGGCGGCGCGGGTGGCGCGCACGGTGCTGGCAATACCGCCGCCCTTGGCCGCGATGTCGGCATAGCTCACGCCCTCGAGGCGCAGCTCGAATTCGCCGCTGCGATTGCCGCCAAACACCGCGTGGGTGTGGCAGTCGATCAGCCCGGGGGTGACCCACGCGCCTTGCAGGTCATGTACCTGGGCGTAATCCGCCGTCGGTACTTCGCTGCGCGGACCGATCCACTCGATGAGCGAACCGGCAGTGACCAGGGCGGCATCCTCGATGATCGAGTATTTGCCCTGGGCCATGGTTGCGACGTGGCAGTGTTGCCAAAGGGTTTTCATCAACGCCTCCCTAAGTTATCGATGAGACAAGGCCGGGTCGTAATGGACCTTGGCCGCTTGCCCGGCGGCGGGTTTGACCCACAGCAGGTAGGCAACGACCAGCAACACGATCCACACCGCACCGACCAGCAAGGCCGCCTGGGTGTCCGGGAAGTAACCGAGCACGCCAAACACAAACAGCATGAACACGATGGCCGCAGCCGGCGCGTAGGGCCAGAACGGCACCGGGAATTTCAATTCGGCGACCTGCTCTTTCGTCATCGAGCGGCGCATGGCGACCTGGGTGAACAGGATCATCAGCCACACCCATACGGTGGCGAAGGTGGCAATCGACGCGATCAGCAGGAACACGTTTTCCGGGATCAGGTAGTTGAGCAGCACACCGCCGAGCAAGGCGGCGCCCATCACCACCACCGTCATCCACGGTACGCCTTGCCTGGACAACCGGGCAAAGCCCTTGGGCGCCTGCCCTTGCTGCGCGAGGCCGTACATCATGCGGCCGGCACCGAAGATGTCGCTGTTGATGGCCGACACGGCCGCCGAAATCACCACGATATTGAGGAGGGTCGCCGCCGAGCCTATCCCGAGGTTGCTGAAGATCTGCACGAACGGGCTGCCCTGGCTGCCGATCTGCGGCCATGGGTAGATGGCCATCAAGACAAACAACGTCAGCACGTAGAACAACAGGATGCGCAGCGGCACGGCGTTGATCGCCTTGGGGATCACGCGCTGCGGATCCTTGGCTTCACCGGCGGTGATGCCGATGATCTCGATGCCGCCAAACGCGAACATCACCACGGCAAACGAGGCGATCAGCCCACCAATGCCGTTGGGCATGAAGCCGCCGTGGGCCCACAGGTTGCTCAGGCCGCTGGCCTGGGTTTCGCCGGCCGAGTGGATGCCGAACAGCATGATGCCGAAACCGCCGAGGATCATCGCCACGATGGCGCCGACCTTGAGCAGCGACAGCCAGAACTCCATCTCGCCAAAGACCTTGACGTTGCACAGGTTCAGGCCGCCGATCAAAAACACGATGCCGAGCACCCAGACCCAGCGTGCGACCTCGGGAAACCAGAAGCCCATGTAGATGCCGAAGGCGGTGACGTCGGCGAGACAGACGATGATCATTTCAAAGGCATAGGTCCAGCCCAGGATAAAACCGGCCAACGGGCCCAGGTAGGTGCTGGCGTATTGGCCGAAGGAGCCGGAGACCGGGTTGTGCACGGCCATTTCACCGAGGGCGCGCATCACCATGAACACCGCGGCGCCGCCGATCAGGTAGGCCAGCAGCACGGCGGGGCCAGCCATCTGGATGGCCGAGGCGGACCCGTAGAACAGCCCGGTGCCGATCGCGGAACCGAGGGCCATGAAGCGAATATGGCGGGCGCTCAGCCCGCGTTTCAAACCCTTTTCTTGCTGGTGCATTTCTCGTCCCTAATTATTTTTATCCTGAGAAAGTTGTTTGTGGTGAGCGAGCTTGCTCGCGCTCGAGTGCGAAGCGCTCGCGGCCTTTTTTGGGGCTGCTGCGCAGCCCGGCGCGAGCAAGCTCGCTCGCCACAGAGAGCCATGCCGTCCTTCGAGCCGCTTACAGGCTCGGCAGCAACGTGGCCGGCACCAGCTCATTCAGGCAGCGGCTGGCGAGCAGTTCGCTGGCGGCGATGATGTCCGGGGCGAAGAAGCGGTCCTTATCGTAGAACGCCACTTTGGCGCGCAGGATGCCACGGGCTTTTTCCAGCTTCGGCGAGGTTTTCAGGCCTTCGCGCAGGTCCAGGCCCTGGCACGCGGCCAGCCATTCCACCGCGAGGATGCCGCGGGTGTTCTCGGCCATTTCCCACAGGCGCTTGCCGGCAGCCGGGGCCATCGACACGTGGTCTTCCTGGTTGGCGGACGTCGGGATGCTGTCGACGCTATGGGGATGAGCCAATGCCTTGTTCTCACTGGCGAGGGCGGCGGCGGTCACCTGGGCGATCATGAAACCGGAGTTCACCCCGCCATTGCCCACCAGGAACGGCGGCAGTTGCGACATGTGCTTGTCCATCATCAGCGAGATACGGCGCTCGCTCAGGGAGCCGATTTCGGCGATGGCCAGGGCCATGTTGTCAGCGGCCATGGCCACCGGTTCGGCGTGGAAGTTGCCACCGGAGATCACGTCACCCTCAGCGGCAAATACCAACGGGTTATCGGACACGGCGTTGGCTTCGACCACCAGTACCTCGGCCGCCTGGCGCAACTGGGTCAGGCAGGCGCCCATGACTTGTGGCTGGCAGCGCAGGGAGTACGGGTCCTGCACCTTGTCGCAGTTCTGGTGCGACTGCGACACCTGGCTGCTCTCACCCAGCAGGTCACGGTAGGCCGCCGCCGAATCGATCTGCCCACGTTGACCGCGAGCCGCATGAATACGCGCATCGAACGGCGAGCGCGAACCCAGCACCGCTTCCACGGTAAGGCCGCCGCACGCCAGGGCGCCGGCGAACAGGTCTTCGCCCTCGAACAGGCCACGCAGGGCATAGGCGGTGGACACCTGGGTGCCGTTGAGCAGCGCCAGGCCTTCCTTGGCGGCGAGGGTCAGCGGCGTCAGGCCGGCGACTTTCAGCG
This sequence comes from Pseudomonas sp. NFACC42-2, assembly GCF_900116055.1. Taxonomy (NCBI): domain Bacteria; kingdom Pseudomonadati; phylum Pseudomonadota; class Gammaproteobacteria; order Pseudomonadales; family Pseudomonadaceae; genus Pseudomonas; species Pseudomonas sp. NFACC42-2. The sequence goes on along the minus strand of NZ_FOZO01000028.1, from coordinate 22,041 downwards.
CGTCAGTCGCCTCCAGCCATTCACCCTTGTAGCGCGCCTTGCCTTCGCCCAGCAGCACCAGGGACATATGCGCCAATGGCGCCAGGTCACCGGAAGCGCCCACCGAGCCTTTCAACGGAATATGCGGGTACACCTCGGCATTGATCAGCGCAATCAGCGCGTCGATCACCTGCCGGCGAATCCCGGAGAACCCACGGCTGAGGCTGTTGACCTTGAGCATCATGACCAGCCGCACCAGCGCATCGCTGATCGGCTCACCGACGCCGGCGGCGTGGGACAGCACCAGGGAACGCTGGAGGTTTTCCAGGTCTTCACTGGCGATGCGGGTCGAGGCCAGCAGGCCGAAACCGGTGTTGATGCCGTAGGCGGTGCGGTTCTCGGCGAGAATCTGTTCCACGCAGGCCACACTGGCTTCGATCTGGGCCGAGGCACTGTCATCCAGACTGAGGGTTACCGGCTGCTGGTAGATGGCCCGCAGTTGGGCGAGGCTCAGTTGGCCTGGAATCAGGTTTAGCGCAGTCACATTCATACTCCTTGTGAATTATTCTTTTGAAATAAGTGTTCAGTGCAGATTTGGTAATGCGGTGTCCTTGAGCACCTTGGCGGCGGCCGCAATATCCGGCGCCAGCCAACGGTCCTGCTCATAGGCCGGCACCACTTCACGCAACAGGCGCCAGGCGCGATCGGTGCCCGCGCCGAAGCGTTGGTCTTTCAGGAATTCGAAGGCCTGGGCCGCCAACAGGTACTCGATGGCGAGGATCTGGGTGACGTTGGCCACTACCTGGTGCAGCTTGAGCGCGGCGTTGGTGCCCATGCTCAGGTGGTCCTCCTGCAGGCCCGAGGTGACGAAGTTGTCGAGCACCGCCGGTTGCGCCAATTGGCGGTTCTGTCCGCACAGCGAGGCGGCGACGTACTGCACGATCATCATCCCGGAGTTGACCCCGGGGTTGCTCACCAGGAACGCCGGCAGGCCACTGACGTGGGGGTTGATGAGGCGGTCGAGGCGACGTTCGGCGACCGAGCCGATTTCGGCCAGGGCAATCGCCAGCAGGTCGGCGGCCAGGGCGACGGACTGGCCGTGGGGGTTGGCCTGGGACACCACGCGGTAGTGGTCCGGCGTGCCGAGCACCAGCGGATTGTCGGTGGCGCTGTTGAGTTCGGTCTCGATCTGGCGCGTCGCGTGTTCCACCTGGTCGCGCGCCGCGCCGTGGATCTGCGGGATCGAGCGCAGGCTCAGGGCGTCCTGGGTGCGGATGCCTTTGCTGCTGGCGATCACTTCACTGCCATCGAGCAACGCACGCAGGTTGCTGCCGACGTGCTGCATGCCCGGGTGCGGCTTGAGGGCGATGATTTCTTCGTCGAAGGCGTCGATCTGGCCGCGCTGGGCCTCGAAGCTCATGGCACCGATCACGTCGGCCCATTGCAGCAAGTGATGAGCGTCGGCCAGGGCCAGGCAGCTCAGGCCGGTCATGCACGGCGTGCCGTTGACCAGGCACAGGCCGTCCTTGGCGCCGAGTACCACCGGCTGCAAACCTTCTTCGTCCAGGGCTTGTTGCGCCGGCACGATCCGGCCGCGATAGCTCACATTTCCGACACCCAGCAGCGCCACGCCGACATGAGCCATATGGGTCAGGTAACCCACCGAGCCCTGGGACGGTACTTGCGGCGTGATGCCGTGGTTGAGCAGCGCCAGCAGCGAATGCACCACCTGCGGATGCAGGCCGGATTTGCCGTGGCTGTAGTTGATGACCGCCGCGCAGATGATCGCGCGGGTCTGCTCGTCGCTGAGCACCGGGCCGACGCCACAGGCGTGGCTGAGCAAGGTATTGCGCGACAGCTGGCTCAGCTGCTCGCCCTCAAGGGACACGTTGCACAGCGCGCCCAGCCCGGTGTTCACGCCATAGGCACGTTCGCCGCTGGTGACGATGCGCTGCACGATGGCCTGGGCATTGTCGATCCGCGCCCAGGCCTGGCCCGAGAGTTCGAGCACCGCACCGTGACGGGCCACGGCGACCACGTCCTGCCAGCGCAGCGGAGTGTCGGCGATGATGATGTTTGCTGCCTGGGACATTGTTGACCTCTTCATATTCTCTACAGCTTTGCCGGCCTCACCACAGAACCTGGGTCAGACCACCGCCGCACGCCGCTGGACAAACCGATCCACATACTCATCCGCCGGCGAATGCAGGATCTCCCGCGGAGTGCCGACCTGGATCAGCCGGCCGTCCTTGAGAATCGCAATGCGGTTGCCGATACGCACGGCCTCGTCAAGGTCGTGGGTGATGAACACGATGGTCTTGTGCAGGGTCTTTTGCAGCTCGAGCAACTGGTCCTGCATCTCGGCGCGGATCAGCGGGTCGAGGGCGCTGAAGGCTTCGTCCATCAGGATGATGTCGGTGTCAGCGGCCAGGGCGCGGGCCAGGCCGACACGCTGGCGCATGCCACCGGAAAGCTGGTGCGGGTATTTGTTTTCGTAGCCCTTGAGGCCCACGGTTTCGATCCAGTGCAGCGCGCGTTCGGCGCAGACCTGCTTGGTTTCGCCACGCACCTTGAGGCCGTAGGCGACGTTGTCGAGCACGCTCTTGTGGGGCAGCAGGCCGAAGCTCTGGAACACCATGCTGATCTTGTGCCGACGGAATTGGCGCAGGGCGTCCATGTCCAGTTGCAGGATATCTTCGCCGTCCACCAGGATCGCGCCGCTGGTGGGGTCGATCAGGCGGTTGAAGTGGCGCACCAGCGTGGATTTACCCGAGCCCGACAGGCCCATGATCACGAAGATCTCACCGGTGCCGATGCTCAGGGACAAATCGTTCACGCCGACCACGCAGCCGGTCTCGGCCAGCACCTGGTCCTTGGTCTTGCCCTGGCCGACCATCGCCAGCGCCTCCTTGGAGCGGGCGCCGAAGATCTTGAAGACGTTTTTAACTTCGATTTTGCTGACAGTAGTCATTTGTTCGCCTCATGCCGTGGACGACCATAGGCCTGGGTAATGCGGTCGATGACCACGGCGAGAATCACGATCGCCAGCCCGGCTTCGAGGCCACGGCCGACGTTGAGGGTCTGGATGCCGACCAGGACATCTTCACCCAAGCCACGGGCGCCGATCATCGAGGCGATCACCACCATCGACAACGCCATCATGGTGGTCTGGTTGATACCGGCCATGATGCTCGGCAGCGCCAGCGGCAATTGCACGCCGAACAGCTGTTGCCAGCGGTTGGCACCAAAGGCGTTGATGGCTTCCATGACTTCGCCGTCGACCTGGCGAATCCCCAGGTCGGTCAAGCGAATCAGCGGCGGTGCGGCATAGATCACCGTGGCGAAAATCGCCGGCACCTTGCCCAGGCCGAACAGCATCAGCACCGGGATCAGGTACACGAAGCTGGGCATGGTCTGCATGATGTCGAGCAGCGGCATCAACACCGAACGCAGGCGATTGCTGCGCGCCGACAGGATGCCCAGCGGGATGCCGATCAACACCGAGATCACCGTGGCGACCATCATCAGCGCCAGGGTCTGCATCAGCTTGTCCCACAGGCCGACCGCGCCCACCAGGAACAGCAAACCGACGATCACCGCCGTGGTCAGCACCTTGCGGGTGGCATGCCAGGCAACGGCGCCGACGATGGCCAGCATCAGCCACCAGGGGGCGGCGCGCAGCAGCCCTTCCAGATTGACGATGGCCCACAGCAGGGTGTCGGAGATGTGCCGGAACACATCGCCATAATTGGTAACCAGTGAATCCACCCAACCATTGACCCAGTCGGCGATGGAAAACGTAAAACTCTCAGGAAACATAGCGTGCTCTCGATCCAGTGGGTTGTGGCCAGGCGCCCGGCCACCCCTGAGGGTAGCCGTGCACACTTGACCTACAAGGCCGCGTCGATTTTCTTGGCTGCCTCGTCGCTCACCCAGGCGTGCCAGACTTCAGGATGTTCCTTGAGGAAAATTTTCGCCAGTTTCGGCGACTCAATGCGCTCCTTGGCCATGCGCCCCAGGTTCTGGTTCAGCAGGTCGATGGGCAAGTTGACTTTTTCCAGCACGGCCACCAGTTCCGGGGCTTGTTCGTGGAAGGTCTTGGACAGGCCGACCTTGATGCTCACGGTCTTATCCACACCGGGTTTTTCTTCCAGCTTGACCAGGTCGACCTGGCCCATCAGCGGGGTTGGCGACCAGTAGTAGAACAGGATCGGCTCGCCACGCTTGTAGCTCGACAGCACCGCCGCATCCAGCGCCGGGCCGGTGCCTGGGCGGAAGTTGGTGTAGGTGCTTTCCAGGCCGTAGCTCTTGAGCATTTCGCTGTTGTCCAGCTCGCAGGTCCAGCCGGCCGGGCAGTTGTAGAAGCGGCCCTTGGACGGTTCTTCCTGGTCCTTGAACACCGCGGCGTACTTGGCCAGGTCGGCGATGTTTTTCAGGCCCGGCGCCTTGGGTTCGAGCTTGCGCTTGGCGTCGCCTTCGATCACGTAGCGCGGTACGTACCAGCCTTCGACGGCGCCCACCACCGGGGCACCGACACCGACGACTTTGCCGGCCTTCTCGGCCTTGTTCCAGACTTCGCTGCGGCCGACCCACTCTTCGGCAAACACTTGGATGTCGTTGCTGCTCAGGGCATTTTCCATGGTGATGGAGTTGCCTGGCAGGCTGTCGGTTTTGCAGTCGTAGCCTTTTTCCAGCACGGTTTGCAGGATGTCGGTGAGCAACATGCCGCTTTCCCAGTTCAGGCCGGCGAATTTCACCGGTTTGCCGGATTCACACCAACCGGCCGCCTGGGCGCCAGCAGTGGCCAGCAAGCCCGCGGAAAAGACGGTGGCCAACAGGGTCTTATGCATTTTCATTGTTGTGACGCTCCCAAATCTTGAAATGGATTACGGCAGTCAGTAGGCATCCTGCCCTGTCCACGTCCCATCAGGCCTGTGCAGCCAGCCCGTTTGTCGTCGTCGGTGCAACGCCCTGCTCTAGCGGCAGGATCAGGTGTTCAGGGTGTGCGGCGGGCCACTTTTTCGCCGCCCAGTAGTAAAGCGCGGCGGGTAGCACCAGGCCGATGATCCAGGAAATATCCACACCCCCCAGGGCCGCCACCAGGGGGCCGGTGTAGAACTTGGTGGAGATGAACGGCAACTGCACCAGCACACCGAAGACATACACGCTGATACCGAGCAGGTTCCAACGGCCATAGCGCCCGTTCGGATCGGCCAGCGCCGGTACGTCGTAGCGATCGCGGGTGATGCAGTAGTAGTCGACCAGGTTGATCGCGCTCCATGGGGTAAAAAACGCCAGCAGGAACAGGATGAAGGACTTGAACGCCCCCAGGAACGAGTGCTGCCCGAGCAAGGCGATCAGGGTCGCCGTACCGACGATGGCCAGCACGAAAAACAGCCGCTGCAGGCGCGTGACCTCGAGGCGACCGCGAAAGCCGCTGATGATCGTGGCAATGCACATGAAGCTGCCGTAGGAGTTCAGCGTGGAGATGGTGACCTTGCCGAACGCGATGCTGAAATACAGCAGCGCCGCGGTGGCCCCGGTACCGCCCAGGCCGACGATATAGGCCACTTCGTGACCGGCAAATTGCCCGTTGGACATGGCCGCCGCGAACACGCCGAGGATCATCGCCACCTGCGCACCCACCACCGAACCTGCGCCTGCGGCAAGAAAGGTTTTCAGCGAGGACGTGTTGCTCGGCAGGTAGCGTGAATAGTCCGCCACGTATGGGCCGAAGGCGATTTGCCAGGAGGCCGCGAGCGACACCGCCAACAGGAAGCTGCTCCAGCTGAAGTGGCGGATTTGCAGGAGTGCGCCAACGTCGGCCTGGCTCATCAGACGGCTGAACAGGTAGACAAAGGCAATCACGCCAATGACGCTGGCAACGCGGCCGATGAAGTGGATCACCCGGTAACCGAGCACCGTGACCAGAACGATGACACTGGCGAAGATCAGGATCCCGACGCTGTCGCTGACACCAAACAACTGGCCCAGGGCCTGGCCGGAAAGCACGGTGCCGGTTGCGGTGAAACCGAGGTACATCAGGCAGACCAGCACGATCGGAATCGCCGCGCCGTACACACCGAACTGCACCCGGCTGGAGATCATCTGCGGCAGGCCCAGCCTGGGCCCTTGCGCCGCATGCAACGCCATGACGCCGCCGCCCAGCAGTTGACCGATCAACAGACCGATCAACGACCAGAACACATCACCGCCCAGCACCACGGCCAGGGCCCCGGTGACGATCGCGGTGATCTGCAGGTTGGCACCCAGCCACAGGGTGAACTGGCTCAATAGACGACCGTGTCTTTCCGCTTCCGGGATGTAGTCGATCGAACGCCTTTCGATCAACGGGGTGGTGTCGTTTGCAGCCATGTGTATTCAACCTCTGATGGATTGTCCTGGGTTCGCCGCCATCGGGGGCAAGCCCCCTCCCACATCGGGTTACTTGATCATTGGAAGATTGAGGCCCTGCTCTTTGGCGCAGTCGATGGCGATCTGGTAACCGGCGTCTGCGTGACGCATCACACCGGTGGCCGGGTCGTTGTGCAGCACGCGGGCAATGCGCTCGGCCGCTTCGTCGGTACCGTCACAGACGATGACCATGCCGGAGTGCTGGGAGAAGCCCATGCCCACGCCGCCGCCGTGGTGCAGCGAAACCCAGGTCGCGCCGCTGGCGGTGTTGAGCAAGGCGTTGAGCAGTGGCCAATCGGACACGGCGTCGGAACCGTCCTGCATGGATTCGGTTTCGCGGTTGGGGCTGGCGACCGAGCCGGAGTCCAAGTGGTCACGGCCGATCACCACCGGCGCCGACAGCTCGCCGCTGCGCACCATCTCGTTGAACGCCAGGCCGAGCTTGGCGCGCTGGCCCAGGCCAACCCAGCAGATACGCGCCGGCAGGCCCTGGAAGCTGATGCGCTCGCGGGCCATGTCCAGCCAGTTGTGCAGGTGGGCGTCGTCGGGGATCAGCTCTTTGACTTTGGCGTCGGTCTTGTAGATGTCCTGCGGGTCGCCCGACAGCGCAGCCCAGCGGAACGGGCCGATGCCACGGCAGAACAGCGGACGGATGTACGCCGGTACGAAGCCTGGGAAGTCGAAGGCATTTTCCACGCCCTCTTCCTGGGCCATCTGGCGGATGTTGTTGCCGTAGTCGAAGGTCGGGATGCCTTGCTTCTGGAATTCCAGCATGGCTTTGACGTGCACCGCCATCGACTGCTTGGCGGCCTTGATCACGGCAGCCGGTTCGGTCTTGGCGCGGGCGCGGTATTCGTCCCAGGTCCAGCCGGCCGGCAGGTAACCGTTGAGCGGGTCGTGGGCGCTGGTCTGGTCGGTGACCATGTCCGGGCGCACGCCACGCTTGACCAGTTCCGGCAGGATTTCAGCGGCGTTACCCAGCAGCGCGATGGAGATGGCCTTGCCCTCCTTTGTGTATTTGGCGATGCGGGCCAGGGCGTCGTCGAGGTCGGTGGCCTGCTCGTCGACATAGCGGCTGTTGAGGCGGAAATCGATGCTGACCTGCTGGCATTCAATGTTCAGCGAGCACGCGCCGGCCAATGTCGCGGCCAGAGGCTGGGCACCGCCCATGCCGCCGAGACCGGCGGTGAGGACCCAACGCCCCTTCAAGTTGCTGTCGTAATGTTGGCGACCGGCTTCGACGAAGGTTTCGTAGGTGCCCTGGACGATGCCCTGGCTGCCGATGTAGATCCAGCTGCCGGCGGTCATCTGGCCGTACATGGCCAGGCCTTTGGCATCCAGTTCGTTGAAGTGCTCCCAGCTGGCCCAGTGCGGTACCAGGTTGGAGTTGGCGATCAGCACACGCGGGGCATTGCTGTGGGTCTTGAACACGCCGACCGGCTTGCCGGATTGCACCAGCAGGGTTTCGTCGTCATTCAGGTGGGTGAGGCTCTCGACGATCTGGTCGTAGCACTCCCAGTTGCGTGCTGCACGGCCAATACCGCCGTACACCACCAGTTCCTTGGGGTTCTCGGCCACTTGCGGGTCGAGGTTGTTCATCAGCATGCGCAGCGGCGCTTCAGTCAGCCAGCTTTTGGCGGTGAGCTTGTTACCGCGGGCGGCGCGGATTTCGACGTCACGGTATTTTGTAGGCTTGGTCACAACAAGAACTCCTCGGCGATCGATGCGCGAACATGGATGGTGCGAAGGAGAGTCTTACGCACACATCTTTACTTGTACATACAAGCATATGCAATCAAGCGGCCAACTTTCTGAGGGAGGTATTCGGATTTTTCTGAAAAGCGCGTACGAGCCTTGGAAATCAGGGCTTCGAGGCATGATGAAATTTCTTGCGAAGGGGTTGTATAGCGAAGGGGGTTTGTCACGACAGCGCGGTTTTGCGCCACGCTGGGGCGTTCGGTAACAAATTGGTGCGAGACCTGGAAACAGATCGCAAGAACAGTGAGAAACAAATGTGGGAGGGGGCTTGCTCCCGATTGCGGTGTGTCAGACCAGGATATACCGACTGATCCACCGCTATCGGGGGCAAGCCCCCTCCCACATTTTTTAATCGCGCTGAGTCAGTTCGATGATGCAGCTACGGCCAGTGATAGAGATGTCCAGCAAGCCAGCGTTACCGTCCACTTGCAGGCAATCGTGATGGCCCAGTACCTCGTCCAGCACCTTCACTTCATCCGCCACGCTGAACACCAGCACCGTCTGCGCCGTAGTAAAGAACCGCTGCACACCATCCACCCACTGCAACCGCGCATGGTAACGCTGGGGCGAGTAGATCAGGTTGAAGTCGCGGATAGGCCCGGTAATCAAGCGGCATGAAACCTGGCTGTCGCCTTTGAAGGCGAACGGTTGCAGCGGTAACAACCCGCGCTGCTCCTCGCCATCCACCGTCAGCACCATGCCTGCGCCTTTGATCACGGTGATCACGCGCTGGTAGCCGGCGAAGGTGGAAAACCCACCCGACTCGCCGATATCGGCAATCGACAGGCGCCAGCCGAAGCCTTCCAGGCCCTCGCCGGCATCGCGGGTGATTTCTTCGGTGCTGCCGCCACCGTTTTTCCACGGCATGCGCGCGTAATCGGCGGCGCGCCAGACTTTTACTGCACTCATTTACTGAACCGTCCTTCCAGGCTGTGGCGGGAACCGGGGTGGATCAAACGCGCGGCAGTCACCGGCTGACGGCCGGACCAGGTACGCCGGCGAATCAACAGGCACGGCTCGCTCGGCTCGATCTGCAGCAACTTGCACTCGGCAACGTCGGCGAGAATCGCTTCGACCACGTGCTCGCCTTCGGTCAACGGCGCCACCTGGTTGAGATAGGCATAGGGGGTTTGCAGGGTGAAGTCCTGTTGCAGGTATTCCGGCGCGACTAGGGCGTTGACGAAACGGTCCTCGATTTGCACGGGAATATCGTTTTCGTAATGCACGATCAGCGAGTGGAACACCCGCCCGCCTTCACGCATTTCCAGGGCGACGGCGCGTTCGGAACCGGCAGCCTCTTCGCCCAGGGTGATGACCTGGCAGGTATGCCGATGACCGCGGGAGGCGATCTCATCGGCAATGTTGTGCACTTCAAACAACGCCGACTGGCTCTTGGGCTCGGCGACGAACGTGCCGACGCCTTGCATGCGCACCAGCAAACCTTCGGCGGTGAGCTCGCGCAGGGCCCGGTTGATGGTCATGCGGCTGAAGCCCAACTGGCTGACCAGTTCGCTCTCCGACGGTACGCGGTAATGGGGCGGCCAATTGCCGTTGAGGATCTGCTGGCTGATCATCTGTTTGACGCGGGCATACAAGGGCGCCGGACTTTCGTCCATGTGGGCAGCCAGTGAAGACTTGGCGGGCGGAGTCGGCACAGGGAATCCTTGCAAGGGGAAAAGATGCATAGATTGCCGGAGTTTACCGAGCAGGCAAACGTCTGTATATGTATATACAAATAAACACACGACCGGGGTGCTCTAATCATGTCCGCTTTCTTTGCCGAACGCGCGCTGCTGCCTAGTGGATGGGCCAACGATGTACGTCTTGAAGTCAGCGCCGATGGCCTGCTGACACAGATTGAGGCCAACGCCAGCGCAGACGGTGCCGAACGGCTCAGGGGCCCGGTACTGGCGGGCATGCCGAACCTGCACTCCCACGCCTTTCAGCGCGCCATGGCGGGGTTGGCCGAAGTGGCCGGCAACCCGAATGACAGTTTCTGGACCTGGCGCGAGCTGATGTACCGCATGGTCGGCAAGATCAGCCCGGAGCAACTGCAGGTGATCGCGCGGCAGTTGTATATCGAGATGCTCAAGGCCGGCTACACCTCGGTGGCCGAATTCCACTACGTGCATCATGACGTCAGCGGCCAGCCGTACGCCGACCGCACGGAACTGTCGCGGCAGATCAGCCACGCGGCCGCCAGCAGCGGTATTGGCCTGACCTTGGTGCCGGTGCTCTATACCCACTCAGGATTTGGCGGCCAGGCGCCGAATGAAGGCCAGCGACGGTTTATCAACAGCACCGAAAACTACCTGGACCTGCAGGCGCGCCTCAAACCGATTCTGGCGGCGCAGCCGGCGCAGCAACTGGGGCTGTGCTTCCACTCCCTGCGCGCGGTTACACCACAGCAGATCAATGAAGTATTGGCCGCCAGCGACAAGACGTGCCCTGTGCATATCCATATCGCTGAACAGCAAAAGGAAGTCGACGACTGCCTGGCCTGGAGCGGCAAACGCCCGTTGCAATGGCTGTACGACAACGTCGAGGTCGATGAACGCTGGTGCCTGGTGCACGCCACCCATGCCAACCCGGAAGAAGTGACGCGCATGGCCAAGAGCCGCGCGATTGCCGGCTTGTGCCTGACCACCGAAGCCAACCTGGGCGACGGGATTTTCCCGGCCGTGAATTATCTCGCCCAGGGCGGACGCCTGGGCATCGGTTCCGACAGCCATGTGTCACTGAGCGTGGTGGAAGAACTGCGCTGGCTGGAATACGGCCAACGCCTGCGCGATCAACGGCGCAACCGCTTGTATCGCAGCGACCAGCCGATGGTCGGGCGGACGTTGTTCGATGCGGCGCTGGACGGCGGCGCACAAGCGCTGGGGCAGCCGATAGGTCGACTGGAAGTGGGCAAGCGTGCGGATTGGATCGTGCTGGACGGTAACGACCCTTACCTGGCGACAGCGACACAAGACGGCATCCTCAATCGCTGGCTGTTTGCCGGCGGTGATCGGCAGGTCCGCGATGTGCTGGTCAACGGCAAGTGGGTCGTGCGGGATGGGCGACATGCCGGCGAGGAAGAGAGTAGCCGGGCGTTTACACAAGTATTGAAAGACCTACTCGGTTAAACATGTGGAAGGGGGCTTGCCCCCTCCCACCATTGGATCTGTGGCGATCCAGAATTACTGCGAAGTCTTCGCCATCTGCTTATCCGACGTACGCCAGATCAGCCGCGTGGTGTCATACCCTTGCTGCCGCGCCCTGCTCAACAGGTCTTCGCGGGTGTCCGCGCTGACCGTCGGCGTGCGTGACAGGATCCACATATAGCGCCGGCTCGGGCTGCCGACGATGGCGGTCTTGTAGTCATCGCTGACGTACAGCACCCAGTAATCGCCCTTGGCGACGCCTGGCAGCAGTGACGTAAACCAGTTGTTGAATTCCACCCAGAGCTTGTCGGTCTTGCCAGGCACCTGCGGCGTGGCCGTGCCCTTGGCTTCTTCCCACTTCCACTCGGTGGTGAGGCAGCGGTTGAATACCGACATATCGCCATCAGGCAGCAATGTGTAGCGGGCTTCGGACTGCGCGCAGTTGCGCTGGAAGTACATCGGCAATCGAGCCAACTCATACCAGGTGCCCTGGTAACGCTTGAGGTTGACGTTGCTCGCTGTCTTGGGTTGCAGATCATCGCCAGAATGGCTGGCGCAGCCCGCCAAAAACAGGCTGGCGCAAAGGAACAAAACAAAACGCATCATTCTTCTTCTCCCGCAGGCTTTCGCCCCGGTTTACTTCAGGCCTTGCCCGGAAAACATCAGAACTTTATCACCGGCATATTGAACGCTGATAAAGCTGTTTTTATCGCCCCATGTGCAGCTGGACATGCCCAGTGCGCCGGAACAATCGGTCGGCTTGCCCAGCAGCGACTCCACCTCGGCCTTAGGCATGCCGGCCGACAACTTTGCGTAGTTTTCTTGATTGACCTTGCTGCAAGCGGCCAACAGCACGCAAAAAGCCAGCAAAGCGAGACGGCGTAACGACATGGAATAACTCCTGGAGGGACGAAGCAGCTTGGGTATCTGCCAGAAGCTTAGAAGGGAAAAGAGGTGTCTGGTTCCCGACGAACGAAAACAAAAAAGCCCCGAAAACGCTGAAACGTTTCGGGGCTTCTTTAAGGGTGAACCGGCTCACAACAACGCCGTTCACTTATCGCCGCAGCTTACTTCTTGTGGTAAGCGGTCACACGCTCAACTTCTTCCTTGGAACCCAGGAACACCGCCACACGCTGGTGCAAGCCGTCAGGCTGGATATCGAGGATGCGCTGGTGGCCGTCGGTGGACGCACCGCCCGCCTGCTCTACCAGGAAGGACATCGGGTTGGCTTCGTACATCAGGCGCAGTTTGCCCGGCTTGGACGGCTCGCGGCTGTCGCGTGGGTACATGAACAGGCCGCCACGGGTCAGGATACGGTGCACATCGGCCACCATCGCCGCGACCCAACGCATGTTGAAGTTCTTCTTCAACGGGCCTTCTTCGCCTTCCATCAACTCGTTCACATAGCGCTTGACCGGTTCTTCCCAGTGGCGCTGGTTGGACATGTTGATCGCGAATTCCTGGGTGGAAGCCGGAATGGTGATGTCTTCATGGGTGAGGACGAAGCTGCCCATTTCACGGTCCAGGGTGAAGCCTTTGACGCCATCGCCCAGGGTCAGCACCAGCATGGTCTGTGGGCCGTAGATCGCGTAGCCGGCAGCGACCTGCTCGGTGCCTGGCTGCAGGAAGGCCTTTTCGTTCAGGGCTTCGTTCTGGCTCAGGTATTCGTTCGGGCAACGCAGTACCGAGAAGATGGTGCCGACCGGGGCGTTGATGTCGATGTTGGACGAACCGTCCAGTGGGTCGAACACCAGCAGGTAGGCGCCCTTCGGGTATTTGCCCGGGATCTGGTAGGCATTGTCCATTTCTTCGGACGCCATGCCGGCCAGGTGACCGCCCCATTCGTTGGCTTCGAGCAGGATTTCGTTGGAAATCACGTCGAGCTTCTTCTGCACTTCGCCCTGCACGTTTTCAGTGCCCATGCTGCCCAGGACACCACCCAATGCGCCTTTGGACACGGCGTGGCTGATTTCCTTGCAAGCACGCGCCACCACTTCGATAAGGAAGCGCAGATCGGCAGGCGTGTTGTTGCTGCGGGTCTGCTCAATCAAATAGCGACTCAAGGTAACGCGGGACATGGAAGGCTCCGATGAAGGGGGGGGCTAAAAACCCGCGCAGTTTAACGCGAGTCGGGGGTGTATTTCCTCCTATCAGAGGATTTAAACCCAATAGAGTTCATGGACTTTATTTAACCTGCCTCCGGCGGCTTGCGCAGCAAACTGTAGGCCATGGCTCCCAGTGCCGCCACGCCGAGCAGCAATACGGCCCAGAGTCCGAGTTTTTTCCAGTTCGGCCCGCTGTCGACAGCCGCCGGGACCAGCGGCGAAGTGACCGCGACGGTCCCGGCCACCTTGGCCTGTCCCAAGGTGTTGAGGCGCTCGGCGTTGTAATCCGGGATCAGCGTCGACAACGGCAGGTTTGCCGCCTTCACCGAGGCATTCCCCAGCGCCAGCGTGAACGGCGGCTCGCCCCGCGCCAGGAACACCAACTGCGTGGCGCGCACCGCGAAGTGCAGGGCCGGCGCTTCGACGCCCAGGCCGCCGCCGCGCTCGTCGACCTGCAACTTGAGTTCGGTGACCGTCTGGCCGGGCAGCTGCAATTCGTCCTGCACCACGTCCTGGCCATTCTGGGTCAGGCGATACAGCAAACCATTGCTCAACGGCTGCCAGGCTTGATTGCTGTCACGTCGCCCCGCCAGGGTCACCGGCGCCAGCGTATTGGGCTGCTTCAACTCGATACGCAAACGTTCGACGCTCAGCCCTGCGGGTAACTTCCAGCTGTACTCACCCGCCTTGAGCCGCGTGCCCGAGAGCGGCTGCGACCAAACCAGCGGCAGCGGCAGGCTGCTGCTGGTGGCACTGGCCAACCTGGCCGAGGTCAGCAACGGCGCCGCCTGCCCCTTCCACACCAGGCGCAGGTAACGCGCGGACTGGCCCGGCAAACTGACGTCATGCTGCTCGACCCGCTCGTCGGCAAACGACAAACGCGCCACTTGCCCATCCCCCCAGGATTCCCAGTGCTGCAAGTCATCACTGGCTTCAATGCTGAAGCGCTGGAAGCCCTCCTGCTCGCGGCTCCAGTCCAGGCTCAACTGCTGCAACGGCGCCTTGATTTTACTGGCATCGAGCACCCAGCCACGCAGCACCTGCTTGCCCGGCTTCGCGGCGGTGGAGGGTTTGATTTCCACCAGGGTGCCTTCGGCCGTGGTTTTCATCACAACACCGGGCAAGGTTGCCTCGGTGTCGGCGGCGTACAGCGGGAACCACTTCACGTCGGCGACTTCACGACTTTCGGTGCGTTGCGACGCTTGACGCGCCAGCGCGTAGGCCTGGGGTTCACCGGCGGCGTTGAACACCCGCACATCGCTGAGGTCAGCCTGGCGCGCATTCAGTTGCACGGCCAAGGGCAACTCAAGGCGATACCAGGGGCCGTTGCCGCTGACGCTCAGCGGCACCTGGCTGCTGAAGTCGGCCGGCGTTTCCTGCGCCCACGCCGACAACGCCGTACACATGCCCAGCACGACCACGCTCAACTTACCGATCAAGAGGATGCTCCTTCAGTTTCCAACACAGGTTCGGCACGCTTGGGCGGCAGCGGCGCAAAGTAGCCCACCACCAGCAACAACCCGCCCACGCCGATAAACGACACGATCCGCGCCAGGCCGCCACGGTTGCTCAGCTCGACAAAGAACAGCTTGGCCACCACCACCGCGATCAGCGCCGCGCCGATCAGCCAGACTTCGCGGCGATGGCGCAGGTGGCCGCCGATCATCAGGCCGAGGGCGATCAGGGTCCAGACAATCGACAGGCCGGCTTGCACCAACATCGATTCCAGCAACCCATCCAGATGGAACGGTACGCCGCCCCAGTGATGTGCGGTGCGCATCACCAGGGCCATAAAGAACGCGAACAGCGAAATACCGGCAATGCCTTGGGCGATCAATTCAGCACGCGGCCCGCGTTGCGGCGCCACGCTGCGCGACCACAGGTACACGCCCAGCAGCGCAAACAGCAAGCCCAGGTCCAGCGGGTTGAGCAACGGCACATAGGGCAATGGCCTGGCCGTGCCGTCACTGAAGGTATTCGCCAGCCAGAACCAGCCCAGCATCAGCACCGCCAATGGGAGTGCCGCCAGCACTCGATATTCCCGTGGGTACGCCGACACCGGCCATGGCCAGTTGCGCGGTGCAGCAGCCAGCACCAGGTACAGGCTTGGCAGGATCGCCCAGCCCAGCCAGCGCCAGGCGTTGTATTCGCTCGACAGCAACAACAGGCCGTAGCGCAGCTCCAGCGCCAATACGCCGATCAGCATCCAGCCACCCAACACGTGAGCAATGCTCAGGACGGTGGCCGGCACCAGCGTCGCCAAACGCCGCAGCGCGATGAAATGCACCCCGAACACCGCCAGCCAGGCCAGCCAGCCGTAGTGCGCTGCCGGGTGGTAATAATTATGCGCAGACACCAGCAAAACCATCCCCGTCGCCGGCATCAACAGGGTGCAGAGCATGCCCAGGGACGCCCAGCGCAGGCGCGTCGCGAGCAACGCCCAGATCGCCACGCTGATCGCGGCAATACCCAGCAGGCACGCACCCCGCAGCTCATCGGGTATAAACCGCAGCACTTCAGCGATCAGCGCCAACGCCCACCACGCCGCGCCCCACACCAGCAGCAGGTCAGACAGGCGTTGCAGCTTGAGCACGGCAAACACCGGCGCATGGGGTTCACGCTGCAAGCGCCAGGCACCGATCAAGGCGGCCAGGCCCAGCACCATCGGTGTCCAGAACCCGCTATGCCCCAGGGGACGCACGCCCTCGCTGGTCAAAGGCCCGAGCAGCTCCGGCACCGCCAGCAGGAACGACGCGCCGCCAATCACTTGCAGCAGCAACCCGAACACGAAACTGACGCGCTGTTGCAGGTACAGGCTCAGCCAGATGATCAACAACCCACTGGCTGCCCACACACCACTGGCGCTTTCCCATGGCAGTACAAACAATACGGCGAGATTGATCAGCACCAACCCGGCCAGCAGCACCACGGACAGCCCACGCAACAGGCGCACATCGCTGCGCACCATATCGTCGCGGGCCGCCAGCAGCATGCCGCCGATCAACGCCAGGCCGATCAACGACGCGCTGAGCAGGCCGCTCCAGCCGGCGTTGAATACCGCTGCCGAGTCGCCGCCTTGCAAGCGCAGCAGGAACAACGCCCCGCCCAGCAGTTGCACGGCGAACGCCGTGAACAGGAACGTGCGCGAGCCAATCCGCAAGCCGATGAACAGGGTCGCCAGGCCGGCGAGCGCCCAACTGATGGCAGTGCCTTGAGTCAGCAACAACAGCGGCGCGAGCAGGTACACGAAGGTCAGGCCGAGGCTGGCCAGAACCGGCAGGCCCTTGCGCTCCCACTCTGCCGCCTGCTCCGTCGAGGCCTTGCGCAGTTGGTCAAAGCTGAACAGCAACGCCGCGCCCAGCAGCAGCGCCCCCAAGGGAGCGCCCTCCAGCAACGTGTGTTCGCCGACGCGCAATTCACTAAGAAACGCCAGCGCCGAACCCAATTGCAGCAACACGCCAAAGGCGCGCGCCAATGGCCGTTGCTGGCGCAGGCCGAGCCAGAAGATTCCGGCGCCTTCCACGGCCCACGCCGCAGCAGTCCAGCGCGCATCGAGACCCAGGGGAATCGCCAGGCTGGCAAAGATCACGCCCAAGGCCAGGCAGGTTTCCGCCAGCAGCAAAGCGCGCCCGCCACTGAGCACGCGGGCCAGGCTCATGTAGAGGATGCCCAGGCCCAGCGCACTGAACGCCGCGGCGAACTCAAGGTGCTGCACCAGCGCGAACTGCAGGCCAAACCCCACCAGCGGCGGGCCGAACAGCATGCTGCCGTCGACGTAGTCGCCTTTGGATACCGACCAGCGCAACAACGCATCACGGCATTCCGGCGCGTCGCCCATCTCCCGCAACTTGCGCCGGGCGAACAACAGGCCGATAGCCAGGTACATCAGGAAGAACAGGATCAGGAACGGCTCGGTACTCCACAGCAGTTCCGGCGTGTAGGAGCGCATGCCCCAGGCAAAGCCGATACCGAAGGTGCCGACAAAGCCGATCAGGTTGAGCAAGCGCCAGGCCTTGAACCAGGCGATGGCGAGGATACCGGCGTTGAGCAGGGCAAAATAACTGAACAGCGCGACATGATTACCGGCGCCGGTCGACGTGAGGATCGGCGCCGCGAAGCCGCCGAGCGCGGCCGCACAGGCCAGTCCCAACGCATCCTGGGTAATCGCCAGGATCGCCGAGAACACCGTGACCGCCACCAGCAGGCCCAGCGCCGCGCTCGGGTCGATCAACGGGTGCAGGCGCATCGCTGCAAACACCGTCAGGTACAGCACCGCGATCCCGGTGCCTTGCAGCATCAAGCCGTAGTTACTGTTACGCAACCGCAGCCACCAGCCCAGGCCCAACAGGCCAAGGGCCGCCGCGGCAACGCCGGCGTAACGCAGTTCGATCGGCACCACCATGCCTTCGGTGGCGTAGCGCAACAGGAAGGCCAGGCCGAGAAACAGCAGCACCACGCCGACACGCAGCACGGTGTTGCCACCAAACAGCCAATTGCGTGCGCCGCCGATGGCGCGCTCGATCAGGTTTGGGCCACGGGGAGCGGCAGGTTCTTGAGGCGGACGTGGCGTCGGGGCAGGCGTCCAGACGTCATCCGGCAATGGCTGGCTCGGTTCGGCAACCATGGCGACAGGCGCCAATTCAGCCGGCAGCTCCCACACCAGTTCAGGCGCCTTGGCGACAGGTGCCGCCTCAGGCACAGGCGGCTCGACGATGACAGTGCGTGCCGGCGTGGGTACTTCCAGTTGCCGCAGGCGCTCACCCAGGGCGATCAACGCCTTCTGCGTGGTTTCCAACTGAACAGCCTGCTGCTGCGCCTGGGTCGCCAGCTTCGACAGGCGAATCGCCTGGCCGATGCCCAACCCCAACAGCGCACCGATGCCCGCATCGTAGAACGACTCATCGAGCGTCCAGCCGAGCACCAGGCCAATCAGCATGAAAATCCATTGCATGGTCGATATTCCCTAAGCAAACCGGCGCTCAGTATATCGACGCGAACCTAATGTGGGAGGGGCTTGCCCCCGATAGGGGTGCGCCAGTCGACATATTTATCAACTGACCTTCCGCTATCGGGGGCAAGCCCCCTCCCACATTTGGATTGCGCTGTTTAGTCGAGGGCTTTCCAGATCTCGGTAGCGTACTCGCGGATCGTCCGGTCCGACGAGAACCAGCCCATCCGTGCGGTATTGAGCACCGCCGAACGCCACCACGCCTTGGAATCATGCCAATGCGCTTCGACCCGCGCCTGGGCATCCCAGTAGGAATCGAAGTCGGCGCAGACCAGGAAGCGGTCGTAGTCGATCAACCCGTCGATCAAGCCCACATAGCGGCCCGGATCGTCCGGCGAGAACACCCCGCCGCGAATCGCTTGCAGCACATCGTTCAGACGATGGGACGCCGCAATATCGGGCCCGGCGTTGAATTCCCCGGCATGTTTACGTGCCTCCACCTGTTGCGCACTGAGGCCGAAGATAAACATGTGATCGGCGCCCACGCGCTCGTGCATCTCCACGTTGGCGCCGTCCATGGTGCCGATGGTCAGCGCGCCGTTGAGGCCGAACTTCATGTTGCTGGTGCCCGACGCTTCAAAGCCGGCGGTGGAGATCTGCTCCGACAAGTCCGCCGCCGGGATGATGCTTTCCGCCAGGCTGACGTTGTAGTTGGGCAGGAACACCACCTTGAGCAGCCCGCGTACGGTCGGGTCGTTGTTGACGGTGCGCGCGATGTCGTTGGTCAGCTTGATGATCAACTTGGCCTGGTGATAGCTGGCCGCCGCCTTGCCCGCGAAGATCTTCACCCGTGGCACCCAGTCGGTGCCCGGCTCGGCGCGGATTGCCTGGTACAGCGCCACGGTGTGCAGCAGGTTGAGCAGTTGGCGTTTGTATTCGTGGATACGCTTGACCTGCACGTCGAACATCGCCGCCGGGTTCACCGAAATGCCCAGGCGCTCGTGGATGATCTCGGCCAGTGCACGCTTGCTGTGCAGGCGCTGGTCGGCGAAGGCTTTGCGGAAGGCCTGTTTCTCGGCGAAGGTTTCCAGCTCGCCCAGGCGGGTTTCCATGGTGTCGAGAATGTCCGGGCCCAAGGCGTCCACCAGCATATCGGTGAGCTTGGGGTTGGCCTGGTACAGCCAGCGACGGAAGGTAATGCCGTTGGTTTTGTTGTTGATGCGCTCCGGGTAGAGCTTGTGCAGTTCGGAGAACACCGTGCTGCGCATCAGTTGGGTGTGCAGGCCGGACACGCCGTTGACGCTGTGGGAGCCGAGGAACGCCAGGTTCCCCATGCGCACCCGGCGGCCGTTGTCTTCTTCGATCAGGGACACGGCGCGCAGCACGTCGAAGTCATGAATACCCTTGGCGCGCAGCGCATCGATGTGCTGGGCGTTGATCAGGTAGATGATCTGCATGTGCCGGGGCAGCATGCGCTCCATCAGGCCGACCGGCCAGGTTTCCAGGGCTTCGGGCAACAGGGTGTGGTTGGTGTACGACAGGGTTTCGACGGTGACATCCCACGCGGCTTCCCACGGAATGTCGTGCAAGTCGACCAACTGGCGCATCAACTCGGCCACGGCGATCGAGGGGTGGGTGTCGTTGAGCTGGATCGCCGCGTGTTCGCCCAGGCTCAGGACCGAGCCGTGCATGTTCTTGTGGCGACGCAACAGGTCTTGCAAGGAGGCGGCGACGAAGAAGTACTCCTGGCGCAGGCGCAGTTCCTGCCCCGCTTCGGTGCTGTCAGCCGGGTAAAGCACTCGGGAGATACTCTCGGCGCGGGCCACTTCGGCGACGGCGCCCAGGTGGTCACCGGCGTTGAAACGTTCCAGGTGCAGGTCTTCCACCGCCCGGGCACGCCACAGGCGCAAGGTATTCACGCTGGCGCCGCGCCAACCGACCACCGGGGTGTCGTAGGCAACGGCGCGCACGGTTTCGTTGGGCGTCCACACCTGGATCAGCTTGCCGGAGGCATCCGGCAGGGTTTCGACACTGCCGCCAAAGCCGATCGGGTAAATCACCTCGGCCCGCTCGAATTCCCACGGGTTGCCGAAATCCAGCCAGCGTTCGGTCTGTTCCTGCTGCCAGCCATCGACAATCGCCTGGCGGAACAAGCCGTGCTCATAACGAATGCCATAACCGTGGCCGGCAATACCCAAGGTCGACATGCTTTCCATAAAGCACGCGGCCAGACGGCCGAGGCCGCCGTTGCCAAGCGCCGCGTCGGGCTCCAGCAGGCGAATGCGCTCGAGGTCCACACCCAGCTCGGACAAGGCTTCGCGAGCGATCTCCAGCACGCCGAGGTTGCTCAGGCTGTCGTAGAGCAGGCGGCCGATCAGGAACTCCAGGGACAGGTAATAAACCCGTTTCTGGCCTTTGCGGTAGATACGCCGCGTATGGTCCATCCAGTGGTCGACCATCTGGTCGCGGGCGGCCAGGGCAATGGCTTCGAACCAGTCATGGTCGAAGGCATGGTCCGGGTCTTTGCCCACCGCGTAGGTGAGTTTGGTCAAGACAGCATCGCGGAATGCGGCTACCTCTGCTTCTCGTGCAAGCGGTTCCTGAGACATCGGTGTGACCTCGGGCGAGATTGAAGGAGTTGCTAGAGCCTAGTCGGTCTGACAGACGGTAGACGCTCTGGTTCGGCAGTTTTTTAACTCATTCACCTTTAATACGCTTTTGATGCAGGGGTCGTGCCCGATCAGCCCTCGTCCGCGCCTTTGAGCTGAAATCCGTAAAATATTGTTCAAAAAACCACCAATCCCGGTATGATCGCGCGCCCGGATACAGCCCCACCTTTTGGAACCCTGATGAAGCCTCAACTGATCGCCGCCGCGGAACTCGACCGTCTCGAGACTTGGCAGAAATACTCCGCCCACATGTGCGGCGGCTGCGTGTCCAGCTGCTGCACGCTGCCGGTTGAGGTGAAGATCAAGGACCTGATCCGTATTGGAATCGTCGATGAATTCGAGCGCGGCGACCCGCCGAAGAACATCGCCAAGCGGTTGCAGAAGGAAGGCATCGTCGAGCGCTACAACAACAAATCCGAGATTTTTACCCTGCAGCGCATGAGCAACAACGACTGCCTGTACCTGGATCGTAAGACGCGCTTCTGCACTATTTATGACAAGCGCCCGGATACTTGCCGCAACCACCCGAAAATCGGGCCGCGCCCGGGGTATTGCGCGTACAAGCCGAAGGAAGTGGTGCGCGAGACCAAGTTCAAGACCCTCGACAAGTTCTGATTCGGGTTTTGTGGGGCTCTCAAGGGCTCCATCGGGGGCAAGCCCCCTCCCACATTTTGATCTGTGAACACATTCAAAGGTGGGAGGGGGCTTGCCCCGGTACAAACCGGGGACATCGTTTACATTTCTAACCGGGGACATGGTTTACAGGCTAATACGCATGATCAGGAGGTAACTGATCATGCCCTGGAACCAAGAGTCCCCCATGAATCAAAGAATCAAGCTGGTAGCTGATTGGCTTTCTGGCAACTTCACCAAAAGCCAGTTGGCACGCCGCTTTGACGTTAGCCGACCTACCGTCGATAAGTGGATTGCCCGGCACGACGGCGACTTGAGGTCTTTATCCGAACTGTCCCGGCGACCTCACAACAGCCCAAATAAAACCGACGACGAGATTTTGGCCCGTG
>NZ_FOZO01000032.1:0-49222 GCF_900116055.1 Pseudomonas sp. NFACC42-2 | reverse complement strand
AGGATAGCAATGCCTTCATCGCTTTTTTGGGCATGGACTTGAGGGTCGATGACTCGGGAAAAAAGACGGGGAGTCGCAGTCTGACCAAGAAAGGGGATCCGGAAATACGGCGTCTGGCCCACAACTCGGCCATGGCTGCCTGTCGTTCAGCGACCTGGAAACCATTTTATGAAGGGTACCTGGCCAGAGGATTCAAGAAGACTCAGGCCTTGGTAATTCTTGCCCGAAAACTCGCACGGGTGGCGTTCGCCCTGATGAAAAACCAGAGCGAATACCAACCGAATCGGCCGTTGCAGGGTTGTCCTGCAACATAGAATCTCCCACATTATTTTCGTCACCCGCAAATGTTTCTGCGCCCTCTCAATCCCTCGCTACACTCCGTCTAATACTAAGGTCGTCTGGAACCTGTTCCGTAGCCGCATACAGTGGATACGTACCAATAATAAAAAAGCTGTGCTGCGAGGATAAAAACAATGAACGACAGCATTTACCTCTCGATTCAAAACAGCCCGCGTTTCAAGGAGCTGGTAAGAAAAAGGGAAAGGTTCGCCTGGATTCTCTCGGCGATCATGCTAGGGCTGTACTCCGGATTCATCCTGTTGATCGCCTACGGGCCACAAGTACTGGGGGCTAAACTCAGCCCCGGCTCATCCATCACCTGGGGCATCCCCATCGGGGTCGGGCTGATTGTCTCGGCCTTTGTCCTCACCGGCATCTATGTGCGACGCGCCAACGGCGAATTCGACGACCTGAACAATGCGATTCTCAAGGAGGCTGCGCAATGATCCGTCGTCTATTGGCTGTATTCGGCGCTTCGGTCTTTGCACCCGCTGTTTGGGCGGCGGATGCATTGACCGGTGAAGTGCACAAACAACCGCTGAATATCGCAGCGATCCTGATGTTCGTGGCCTTTGTCGGCGCGACGTTGTGCATTACCTACTGGGCGTCCAAGCGCAACAAGTCGGCGGCCGACTACTATGCGGCCGGCGGCAAGATCACCGGTTTCCAGAACGGCCTGGCGATTGCCGGCGACTACATGTCGGCCGCATCCTTCCTGGGTATTTCCGCACTGGTGTTCACCTCCGGCTACGACGGCCTGATCTACTCGATCGGCTTCCTGGTGGGCTGGCCGATCATTCTGTTCCTGATCGCCGAGCGCCTGCGTAACCTGGGCAAGTACACCTTTGCCGATGTGGCGTCCTATCGCCTCGGGCAAACCCAGATCCGCAGCCTGTCGGCCTGTGGTTCCCTGGTCGTGGTGGCGTTCTACCTGATCGCGCAAATGGTGGGGGCGGGCAAGCTGATCCAGCTGCTGTTCGGCCTCGACTACCACGTGGCGGTGATCCTGGTCGGGATCCTGATGTGCCTGTACGTGCTGTTCGGCGGCATGCTGGCGACCACTTGGGTGCAGATCATCAAGGCGGTGCTGTTGCTGTCCGGTGCCTCGTTCATGGCGCTGATGGTGATGAAGCACGTCAACTTCGATTTCAACATGCTGTTCTCCGAGGCGATCAAGGTTCACCCTAAAGGTGAAGCGATCATGAGCCCCGGCGGCCTGGTGAAAGACCCGATCTCCGCGTTCTCCCTGGGCCTGGCACTGATGTTCGGTACCGCCGGCCTGCCGCACATCCTGATGCGCTTCTTCACCGTAAGCGACGCCAAGGAAGCGCGTAAGAGCGTGCTGTATGCCACGGGCTTCATCGGCTACTTCTATATCCTGACCTTTATCATCGGCTTCGGCGCGATCCTGCTGGTCAGCACCAACCCGGCGTTCAAGGATGCAGCAGGCGCCTTGCTGGGCGGTAACAACATGGCGGCGGTGCACCTGGCCAACGCGGTGGGTGGCAGTATCTTCCTGGGCTTTATCTCGGCTGTGGCCTTCGCCACCATCCTGGCCGTGGTTGCCGGTTTGACCCTGGCCGGTGCTTCGGCGGTGTCCCATGACCTGTACGCCAGCGTGATCAAGAAAGGCAAGGCCAACGAAAAGGATGAGATTCGCGTATCGAAGATCACCACCATCGCCCTGGCAGTGCTGGCGATTGGCCTGGGCATCCTGTTCGAAAGCCAGAACATCGCGTTCATGGTCGGCCTGGCGTTCTCGATTGCCGCCAGCTGTAACTTCCCGGTGTTGCTGCTTTCCATGTACTGGAAAAACCTCACCACCCGTGGCGCGATGATTGGCGGCTGGCTGGGCCTGATCAGTGCCGTTGGCCTGATGATCCTGGGTCCGACCATCTGGGTCTCGATCCTGCATCATGAGAAGGCGATCTTCCCGTACGAATACCCGGCGCTGTTCTCGATGATCATTGCGTTCATCGGTATCTGGTTCTTCTCCATCACCGACAAGTCGGCGGCGGCAGAGAAAGAGCGCGCGCTGTACTTCCCGCAGTTTGTGCGTTCGCAGACTGGCCTGGGGGCGAGTGGGGCGGTTAATCACTAAGGTTGGAGCTGGATAAAGAAATGCCCCGGTCGAAAGGCCGGGGTATTTTTTTGTCTGGGGGTTATGAAGGTGCTTGTGCCAATGCCATCGGGGGCGAGCCCCCTCCCACAGTTAACCGAGTACATCATTTGGAACGCAGTTCAATGTGGGAGGGGGCTTGCCCCCGATGGCGGTAGATCAGGCGCCACAAATAAAAACGGCCTCCACTGAGGGAGACCGTTTTCGGTGCTGCTGAAAGGTGCTTACTTGCGATCTTCCAGCTTGGTAATGTCACGCGACTCGTAGCCGGTGTACAGCTGGCGCGGGCGGCCAATCTTGTACGGGCTGGAGAGCATTTCTTTCCAATGGGAGATCCAGCCCACGGTCCGTGCCAGGGCGAAGATCACGGTGAACATGCTGGTTGGAATGCCGATCGCCTTGAGGATGATCCCCGAGTAGAAGTCGACGTTCGGGTACAGCGAGCGTTCGATGAAGTACGGGTCGGTCAGGGCGATCTCTTCCAGGCGCATGGCCAGTTCGAGTTGCGGATCGTTGTTGATGCCCAGTTCCTTCAGCACTTCGTCGCAGGTCTGCTTCATGACGGTGGCGCGTGGGTCGCGGTTCTTGTAGACCCGGTGACCGAAGCCCATCAACTTGAACGGATCGTTCTTGTCCTTGGCCTTGGCGATGAACTTGTCGATGTTGGACACATCGCCGATTTCATCGAGCATGGTCAATACGGCTTCGTTCGCACCGCCGTGGGCAGGGCCCCACAGCGCGGCGATGCCGGCGGCGATACAGGCGAACGGGTTGGCACCCGAAGAGCCTGCCAGGCGCACGGTGGACGTCGAGGCGTTTTGCTCGTGGTCGGCGTGGAGGATGAAGATCCGGTCCATTGCCTTGGCCAGCACCGGGCTGATCGGTTTGATCTCGCACGGGGTGTTGAACATCATGTGCAGGAAGTTTTCCGCGTACGTCAGGTCGTTGCGCGGGTACATCATGGGTTGGCCCATGGAGTACTTGTAAACCATTGCGGCCAGGGTCGGCATCTTGGCAACCAGGCGGATCGCGGAAATTTCGCGATGCTGGGGGTTATTGATGTCGAGGGAGTCATGATAGAAGGCCGACAGGGCGCCGACCACGCCGCACATGACGGCCATCGGGTGGGCGTCGCGACGGAAGCCGTTGAAGAAGGTCTTCAACTGCTCGTGAACCATGGTGTGGTTCTTCACCGTGCTGACAAACTGGGCTTTTTGCTCGGCTGTTGGCAATTCGCCATTTAGCAGCAGGTAGCAGGTTTCCAGATAGTCCGATTTTTCCGCCAGTTGCTCGATCGGGTAGCCCCGGTGCAGCAGGATGCCATTGTCGCCGTCGATATAGGTGATCTTCGACTCGCAAGAGGCGGTCGACATGAAGCCTGGGTCGAAAGTGAAACGGCCCGTGGCCGTCAGGCCCCGTACGTCGATAACATCGGGACCAACGGTGCCGGTTAAAATGGGCAGCTCGACGGGGGCTGCGCCCTCGATGATCAACTGCGCTTTTTTGTCAGCCATGTGGCCTCCTATTTATGCTTCAAATCATCAGACAGACCCCCCACGCAGGGCCCGCACCACTATAGTGAGATAAATTCAGATGTCAATTTGCCTAAAGTCTTGCCCCAGAAGGCTTTAACCGGACTTTTTCCTCGAAATTGCCTGCCATTTACGCCTTTTATCCCGCCAGCGCAATCCGCTATTAGGGTGAGGTGCGCGCGTTGTCATTAGTAACCTAACTGTCTATACTCGGCCACCGACCGCCAAGGGCTTTTGGGCTTGCTTTCATTGGGGGTCGCACTCCCTGGGTGGTGCTTACCTGACCAGTCGCACTCCCCAACAACTTTGCCCTGATTGTTAGGGGCTCTTCAGTGTGAAAAAAAGCCGTGAATAGCCAACGACCTGTAAACCTAGACCTAAGGACCATCAAACTCCCCATCACCGGCGTTACGTCGTTCCTGCACCGTGTTTCCGGCATCATCCTGTTCCTGGGCTTGGGCATCATGCTTTATGCATTGAGCAAATCCCTGGGTTCCGAGGAAGGATACGCCGAGGTGAAGGCATGCTTGACCAGCCCGCTGGCCAAGTTCGTAGCATGGGGCCTCCTGTCCGCTCTGCTGTATCACCTGGTAGCCGGTGTGCGCCACTTGATCATGGACATGGGCATCGGTGAGACGCTGGAAGGCGGCCGCCTGGGCTCGAAAATCATCATCGCCATTTCCGTGGTGCTGATCGTTCTGGCAGGAGTTTGGATATGGTAACCAGCGTTACGAACCTATCGCGTTCGGGCCTCTATGACTGGATGGCGCAGCGTGTGTCTGCGGTCGTTCTCGCGGCTTATTTCATTTTCCTGATCGGATACCTCGTCGCAAACCCGGGCATTGGCTACGAGCAATGGCACGGGCTGTTTTCCCACAATGCGATGCGAATCTTCAGCCTGCTGGCCCTTGTAGCCCTGGGCGCTCACGCCTGGGTCGGCATGTGGACCATCGCGACCGACTACCTGACGCCGATGGCGCTGGGCAAGTCCGCGACCGCAGTCCGTTTCCTCTTCCAGGCAGTATGCGGCGTCGCGATGTTCGCTTACTTCGTCTGGGGTGTGCAGATTCTTTGGGGTATCTGATTCATGGCTAACATTCCAACTATTTCCTTCGACGCCATCATTATTGGTGGCGGCGGTGCCGGCATGCGCGCAGCGTTGCAGCTGGCCCAGGGCGGTCACAAGACTGCGGTGATCACCAAGGTATTCCCGACGCGCTCCCACACCGTGTCGGCCCAGGGTGGCATCACCTGCGCCATCGCGTCCGCCGACCCGAACGATGACTGGCGCTGGCACATGTACGATACCGTCAAGGGTTCCGACTACATCGGTGACCAGGACGCTATCGAATACATGTGTCAGGAAGGCCCGGCCGCGGTGTTCGAGCTGGACCACATGGGCCTGCCGTTCTCCCGTACCGAACAAGGTCGCATCTACCAGCGTCCATTCGGCGGCCAGTCGAAGGACTACGGTAAAGGTGGCCAGGCTGCCCGTACCTGCGCCGCGTCCGACCGTACCGGTCACGCGCTGCTGCACACCCTTTATCAGGGTAACCTGAAAGCCGGCACCACGTTCCTGAACGAATACTACGCAGTGGATCTGGTGAAGAACGCCGACGGTGCATTCGTTGGCGTGATCGCCATCTGCATCGAAACCGGTGAGACCACCTACATCCGCGCCAAGGCTACCGTTCTGGCGACCGGCGGTGCAGGTCGTATCTACGCTTCCACCACCAATGCCCTGATCAACACCGGTGACGGCGTCGGCATGGCACTGCGTGCCGGCGTGCCGGTGCAGGACATCGAAATGTGGCAGTTCCACCCGACCGGCATCGCCGGCGCCGGTGTACTGGTCACCGAAGGTTGCCGTGGTGAAGGTGGTTACCTGATCAACAAGCACGGCGAGCGTTTCATGGAGCGTTATGCTCCGAACGCGAAAGACCTGGCGGGTCGTGACGTCGTTGCCCGTTCGATGGTCAAGGAAATCATCGCCGGTAACGGCTGTGGCCCGAATGGCGACCACGTACTGCTGAAGCTCGATCACCTGGGTGAAGAAGTGCTGCACAGCCGCCTGCCGGGTATCTGTGAGCTGTCCAAGACCTTTGCCCACGTTGATCCGGTGGTTGCTCCGGTTCCGGTTGTTCCAACCTGCCACTACATGATGGGCGGCGTGCCGACCAACATTCATGGCCAGGCGATCACCCAGAACGCCGACGGCGTGGACGAGATCATCCACGGTCTGTTCGCAGTGGGCGAAGTGGCGTGCGTATCGGTACACGGTGCCAACCGTCTGGGCGGCAACTCGCTGCTCGACCTGGTGGTATTCGGCCGCGCGGCTGGCCTGCACCTGGAAAAAGCCCTGACCGACGGCATCGAATACGATGACGCCACCGACGCCAACATCGAGGCCGCCCTGGCGCGCCTGAACGCTCTGAACGAGCGCACTGATGGCGAAGACGTGGCAACCCTGCGTCGCGAGCTGCAAAACTGCATGCAGAACTACTTCGGTGTATTCCGTACCGGCGAATACATGCAGAAGGGTATTGCCCAGCTGGCCGATCTGCGTAAGCGCATCGCCAACGTCAAGATCAACGATAAGAGCCAGGCGTTCAACACCGCTCGTATCGAAGCCCTTGAACTGCAAAACCTGCTGGAAGTGGCTGAAGCGACTGCGATCGCCGCCGAGGTTCGTAAAGAATCCCGTGGTGCCCACGCTCGTGAAGACTTTGAAGATCGCGATGACGAAAACTGGTTGTGCCACACCCTGTACTTCCCGGGTGACAAGCGCGTAACCAAGCGTGCCGTGAACTTCTCGCCGAAGACGGTTCCGACGTTTGAACCGAAGATTCGGACTTACTAAGGGTGGCTGCCATGTTGAAAGTCAGTGTTTATCGCTACAACCCTGATCAGGACGCTGCGCCGTTCATGCAGGAGTTCCAGGTCGATACCGGTGGTAAAGACCTGATGGTGCTGGATGTATTGGCACTGATCAAAGAGCAGGACGAGGGGTTCTCCTATCGTCGCTCTTGCCGTGAAGGTGTTTGCGGTTCCGACGGCATGAACATCAACGGCAAAAACGGCCTGGCGTGCATCACGCCGCTGTCCGCCGTTGTCAAAGGCAACAAGCTGATCGTTCGTCCTCTGCCAGGTTTGCCGGTTATCCGTGACCTGGTCGTCGATATGAGCATCTTCTACAAGCAATACGAGAAAGTTAAGCCGTTCCTGCAGAACGACACGCCGGCTCCGGCCATCGAGCGTCTGCAGTCCCCTGAAGAGCGTGAAAAGCTCGATGGCCTGTACGAGTGCATCCTGTGCGCCTGCTGCTCGACATCGTGCCCGTCCTTCTGGTGGAACCCGGACAAGTTCCTGGGTCCAGCTGCCCTGCTGCAAGCGTACCGCTTCCTGGCAGACAGCCGTGACACCAAGACTTCCGAGCGCCTGGCTTCGCTGGATGACCCGTTCAGCGTATTCCGCTGCCGCGGGATCATGAACTGCGTCAACGTATGTCCCAAAGGCCTGAACCCGACTAAGGCCATTGGTCACATCCGTAACATGCTGCTGCAAAGCGGTGTGTAACTGACGTTGTAACAAAGCAGGACCGTTGTGCCCGTAAATGCTACGGCGCAGGCTTCAACCGGCGCCGTAGTTTTAACTTGAGCAGCGACTTACAAAGCCGCGGCTCTTATTTTGAAGAAATGAGACAAGCAGGGGCATTCGGGTTGGTACCCGAACTATCAGCGTGATCCTAAGTGGCTTGTTTTGGTCGCTGCACTTGGCCTTTTGCAAGCAAACTCGGTGTTTTCGCCGGTGGTGTCCCCAAATCGAGGGTGACCAAGCATGCAAGAAAGCGTGATGCAGCGCATGTGGAACAGCGGCTATCTTTCAGGTGGTAACGCTGCCTATGTGGAAGAGCTTTATGAGCTCTACCTGCACGACCCTAACGCTGTGCCAGAAGAATGGCGCACCAAATTTCAGACGTTGTCTTCAGACGGCAACGCTGCCACCGATGTATCGCACGCAACAATTCGCGATCAGTTCGTGCTGCTGGCAAAGAACCAGCGCCGCGCCCAGCCGGTTTCCGCCGGCAGCGTGAGCAGTGAGCACGAGAAGAAGCAAGTTGAAGTACTGCGACTGATCCAGGCCTACCGGATGCGTGGCCACCAGGCGGCCCAGCTTGACCCGCTGGGGCTCTGGCAGCGTCCTGCACCTGCTGACCTGTCGATCAATCATTACGGCTTGACCAATGCCGATCTTGATACGACCTTCCGTGCCGGCGACCTGTTCATCGGCAAAGAGGAAGCGAGCCTACGCGAAATTCACGAAGCGTTGCAGCAGACATATTGCCGCACCATCGGCGCTGAGTTCACGCACATCACCGATTCCGAGCAACGCCACTGGTTCCAGCATCGCCTGGAAGGCGTGCGTGGCCGTCCGGTATTGTCCGCCGACGTGCGCAGCCACCTGCTTGAGCGCGTGACCGCAGCCGAAGGCCTGGAAAAATACCTGGGTACCAAATACCCGGGCACCAAGCGTTTCGGCCTGGAAGGCGGCGAAAGCCTGATTCCGATGCTCGACGAGCTGATCCAGCGTTCCGGTTCCTACGGCACCAAGGAAATCGTGATCGGCATGGCCCACCGTGGTCGCTTGAACGTGTTGGTCAACACCTTCGGCAAGAACCCGCGTGAGCTGTTCGACGAGTTCGAAGGCAAGAAGAAGGTCGAGCTGGGTTCCGGTGACGTTAAATACCACCAGGGCTTCTCGTCCAACGTGATGACCACCGGCGGTGAAGTTCACCTGGCCATGGCCTTCAACCCATCCCACCTGGAAATCGTTTCTCCAGTGGTCGAGGGTTCGGTCCGTGCTCGCCAGGATCGTCGTAACGACACCACTGGTGAAAAGGTCCTGCCGATTTCCATCCACGGTGACGCGGCATTCGCCGGTCAAGGCGTGGTCCTGGAAACCTTCCAGATGTCGCAGACCCGCGGCTTCAAGACCGGCGGTACCGTTCACATCGTCATCAACAACCAGGTTGGCTTCACCATCAGCAACCCGTTGGACGCGCGTTCCACCGAGTACGCCACCGACGTTGCCAAGATGATCCAGGCGCCGATCCTCCATGTGAATGGCGATGATCCGGAAGCCGTGCTGTTCGTGACCCAACTGGCTGTCGACTACCGCATGCAGTTCAAGCGTGACGTGGTGATCGACCTGGTTTGCTACCGCCGTCGCGGTCACAACGAAGCCGACGAACCAAGCGGCACCCAGCCGTTGATGTACCAGCAGATCACCAAGCAGCGCACCACCCGTGAGCTGTATGCCGAAAGCCTGACCAAGGCCGGTATCGTTGACGATGAACGTGTTCAGGCGAAGATCGATGAATACCGCAACGCGCTGGACAATGGTCTGCATGTCGTAAAAAGCCTGGTCAAGGAGCCGAACAAAGAGCTGTTCGTTGACTGGCGTCCGTACCTGGGTCACACCTGGACGGCGCGTCACGACACCTCGTTCGATCTGAAGACCCTGCAGGAACTGTCCGCCAAGCTGCTGGAAATTCCGGAAGGCTTCGTGGTGCAGCGCCAGGTTGCGAAGATCTACGAAGACCGTCAGAAGATGCAAGCCGGCGGCCTGCCGATCAACTGGGGTTATGCCGAAACCATGGCGTACGCGACCCTGGCGTTCGAAGGTCACCCGATCCGCATGACCGGCCAGGACATCGGCCGTGGTACGTTCTCGCACCGTCACGCGGTTCTGCACAACCAGAAAGACGCAAGCACCTACGTTCCGCTGAAGCACCTCTACGAAGGCCAGCCACGTTTCGACCTGTACGATTCGTTCCTGTCCGAAGAAGCCGTACTGGCGTTCGAATACGGTTACTCGACCACCACGCCGAATGCGCTGGTGATCTGGGAAGCTCAGTTCGGCGACTTCGCCAACGGCGCCCAAGTGGTTATCGACCAGTTCATCACCAGCGGCGAGCACAAGTGGGGTCGCCTGTGCGGTCTGACCATGCTGCTGCCACATGGCTATGAAGGTCAGGGCCCTGAGCACTCCTCGGCTCGTCTGGAGCGTTACCTGCAGCTGTGCGCCGAGCACAACATCCAGGTGTGCGTGCCGACCACCCCGGCACAGATCTACCACTTGCTGCGTCGCCAGGTAATCCGCCCGTTGCGCAAGCCGCTGGTAGTGCTGACGCCGAAGTCGCTGCTGCGTCACAAACTGGCCATCTCGACCCTGGAAGATCTGGCGGATGGCTCGTTCCAGACCGTTATTCCAGAAATCGACACGCTGGACCCGGCCAAGGTGACTCGCCTGGTGCTGTGCAGCGGCAAGGTCTACTACGACCTGCTGGAAAAACGCCGTGCCGAAGGCCGCGAAGACATCGCCATCGTGCGTATCGAGCAGCTTTATCCGTTCCCGGAGGACGACCTGATGGAGGCCATCGCGCCTTACACCAACCTCACTAACGTGGTGTGGTGTCAGGAAGAGCCGATGAACCAGGGCGCGTGGTACAGCAGCCAGCATCACCTGCGTCGCAGCATCGGTAACCACAACAAGGCCCTGGGCCTGGAGTACGCCGGCCGTGATGCTTCCGCTGCACCTGCGTGTGGTTATGCGTCGATGCACGCCGAGCAGCAGGAAAAACTGCTGCAAGATGCTTTCACTGTTTAACGCCTTCGCGCTGACTGAAACCGAATTTTAAGGACCCACAGATAATGGCTATCGAAATCAAAGCCCCGTCATTCCCGGAATCGGTTGCCGATGGCACCGTTGCCACCTGGCACAAGAAACCAGGTGAGGCCGTCAAGCGTGACGACCTGATCGTCGACATCGAGACCGACAAAGTCGTGCTGGAAGTGTTGGCCGAAGCTGACGGCGTGCTGGGCGCAATCGTTGCCGAAGAGGGCGCTACCGTTCTGTCGAACCAGGTACTGGGCTCGATCGAAGAGGGCAGCGCTGCCGCTGCTCCTGCTGCCGCTGCTGCACCGGCCGCCGCTTCGGCGCCTGCCGCCGCTCCGGCTGCTGGCGCAGAAGATCCAATCGCTGCACCGGCTGCTCGCCAGTTGGCTGAAGAAAACGGCATCAACCTGGCGTCCATCAAAGGCACCGGCAAAGACGGCCGTGTGACCAAGGAAGACGTGGTCGCTGCTGTTGAAGCCAAGAAAAACGCTCCGGCTGCCGCGCCTGCCAAGGCTGCTGCCCCGGCTGCCGCTGCGCCTGTGTTCGCTGCCGGCGACCGCACCGAGAAGCGTGTACCGATGACCCGCGTGCGTGCCACCGTGGCCAAGCGCCTGGTTGAAGCACAGTCGAACATGGCGATGCTGACCACTTTCAACGAAGTCGACATGACCGAAGTCATGGCCCTGCGTTCGAAGTACAAGGATCTGTTCGAGAAGTCCCACAACGGCGTGCGCCTGGGCTTCATGTCGTTCTTCGTGAAAGCGGCCACCGAAGCGCTGAAACGCTTCCCGGCAGTCAACGCTTCGATCGACGGCGGCGACATCGTTTACCACGGTTATGCAGACGTCGGCGTTGCCGTGTCCAGCGACCGTGGCCTGGTGGTTCCGGTCCTGCGTAACGCCGAGCTGATGAGCCTGGCCGAAATCGAAGGCGGCATCGCCGGCTTCGGCAAGAAAGCCCGTGACGGCAAGCTGACCATCGACGAGATGACCGGTGGTACCTTCACCATCACCAACGGTGGTACCTTCGGTTCGATGATGTCGACGCCGATCGTCAACCCGCCACAAGCCGCGATCCTGGGCATGCACAACATCATCCAGCGTCCGATGGCCATCAACGGCCAAGTCGTGATCCGCCCAATGATGTACCTGGCGCTGTCTTACGATCACCGCCTGATCGATGGTAAAGAAGCCGTGACTTTCCTGGTGACCATCAAGAACCTGCTGGAAGACCCGGCTCGTCTGCTGCTGGATATCTGATAGAAGCAGCTGCAGGCTTCAAGTGACAGATTGCCGGATAAGGCAGTTGGGCTTGGGGCTTGCGGCTTGAAAGCTTGCTGCTAAATAGAGGAACTATTTTCATGTCGCAGAAATTTGACGTTGTAGTGATTGGTGCGGGTCCTGGCGGCTACGTTGCCGCCATCAAGGCCGCACAACTGGGCCTCTCGACTGCTTGCATCGAAAAATACACCGACAAGGAAGGCAAACTGGCACTGGGCGGTACTTGCCTGAACGTCGGTTGCATTCCTTCCAAGGCGCTGCTGGACAGCTCCTGGAAATTCCACGAAGCCCAGGACGGCTTCGCGATCCACGGCATCAACCATGCCGGCGTGACCATGGACGTGCCAGCAATGGTCGGCCGTAAAGCCAACATCGTTAAAGGCCTGACTTCCGGCGTTGCGACCTTGTTCAAGGCCAACGGCGTGACTTCCCTGCAAGGCCACGGCAAACTGCTGGCCGGCAAGAAAGTTGAAATCACCAAGCCGGACGGTTCGGTAGAAATCATCGAAGCCGAGAACGTGATCCTGGCCCCAGGTTCGCGTCCAATCGACATTCCACCGGCTCCGGTTGACCAGAACGTGATCGTTGATTCGACCGGCGCCCTGGAATTCCAGGCCGTGCCTAAGCGCCTGGGCGTGATCGGCGCTGGCGTGATCGGCCTGGAACTGGGTTCGGTCTGGTCCCGCCTCGGTTCCGAAGTGACCGTGCTGGAAGCCCTGGACACGTTCCTGCTGGCTGCCGACACCGCAGTGTCCAAGGAAGCGCTGAAAACCCTGACCAAACAAGGTCTGGACATCAAGCTGGGCGCTCGCGTGACCG
Organism: Pseudomonas sp. NFACC42-2; assembly: GCF_900116055.1. Classification (NCBI taxonomy): domain Bacteria; kingdom Pseudomonadati; phylum Pseudomonadota; class Gammaproteobacteria; order Pseudomonadales; family Pseudomonadaceae; genus Pseudomonas; species Pseudomonas sp. NFACC42-2. The sequence goes on along the minus strand of NZ_FOZO01000032.1, from coordinate 36,455 downwards.
GCTCTAAGGTCAACGGCGAAGAAGTCGTCGTGACCTACACCGACAAGGATGGCGAACAGACCATCACGTTCGACAAGCTGATCGTAGCCGTTGGTCGCCGTCCGGTGACCACCGACCTGCTGGCTTCCGACAGCGGCGTGAACATCGACGAGCGTGGCTTCATCCACGTTGACGATCACTGCGCTACCACCGTTCCTGGCGTCTACGCCATCGGTGACGTGGTTCGCGGCATGATGCTCGCGCACAAGGCTTCCGAAGAAGGCATCATGGTGGTCGAGCGCATCAAGGGTCACAAGACCCAGATGAACTACGACCTGATCCCATCGGTTATCTACACCCACCCGGAAATTGCATGGGTCGGCAAGAACGAACAGCAGTTGAAAGCTGAAGGCGTTGAAGTTAACGTCGGCACCTTCCCGTTCGCCGCTTCTGGCCGTGCCATGGCAGCCAACGACACCGGTGGTTTTGTCAAAGTCATCGCTGATGCCAAGACTGACCGCGTATTGGGCGTCCACGTGATTGGCCCAGGCGCAGCAGAACTGGTTCAGCAGGGCGCGATCGGTATGGAATTCGGCACCAGTGCCGAGGACATCGGCATGATGGTCTTCTCCCATCCGACCCTGTCCGAAGCGCTGCACGAAGCCGCGTTGGCAGTGAATGGCCATGCCATCCACATCGCCAACAAGAAGAAGCGCTAAGCGAGATAATAAGAAACCACGGCGGAGTTGCCCGTCGTGAGCCTTGCGCGCAAGACTCACCGCGGAATATCCGCTGGACGCAGTCTTGCGCAGCTTTACGGGCCTTGAGCCCCGCAAGTTGCGCAAGCAGCAGTCACAGGTGGCGCGGCACTCATAATGAGCGCAGCGCCGAATGCGCAGTACCTAACGAAGACGGTAAAAAGCATGAATCTTCACGAGTATCAGGGTAAGCAGCTGTTCGCTGAATACGGCCTGCCAGTTTCCAAGGGCTACGCAGTAGACACCCCGGAAGCAGCAGCAGAAGCTTGCGACAAAATCGGCGGCACCGAGTGGGTTGTCAAAGCCCAGGTCCACGCTGGTGGTCGCGGTAAAGCGGGCGGCGTTAAGCTGGTTCGCAGCAAAGAAGACGCCAAGGCCTTCGCACAGCAGTGGCTGGGCAAGCGTCTGGTGACTTACCAGACTGATGCCAATGGCCAGCCAGTCACCAAGATCCTGGTTGAATCGTGCACTGATATCGCTAAAGAGCTGTACCTGGGCGCTGTCGTTGACCGTTCGAGCCGTCGCATCGTGTTCATGGCTTCCACCGAAGGTGGCGTGGACATCGAGAAGATCGCTCACGAAACCCCAGAAAAAATTCTGAAAGCCACTATCGACCCACTGGTTGGCGCCCAGCCATTCCAGGGTCGCGAGCTGGCTTTCCAGCTGGGCCTGGAAGGCAAGCAAGTTGCCCAGTTCGCCAAGATCTTCGTAGGTCTGGCCAAACTGTTCCAGGATCACGATCTGGCCCTGCTGGAAGTGAACCCGCTGGTGATCAAGGCTGACGGCGATCTGCACTGCCTCGACGCCAAGATCAACATCGACGCCAACGCCATGTACCGTCAGCCTAAGCTGAAGACTTTCCACGATCCGTCCCAGGACGATCCGCGCGAAGCGCACGCTGCCAAGTTCGAACTGAACTACGTAGCCCTGGAAGGTAACATCGGTTGCATGGTCAACGGTGCCGGCCTGGCCATGGGTACCATGGACATCGTCAACCTGCATGGCGGCAAACCAGCCAACTTCCTCGACGTGGGCGGTGGTGCTACCAAGGAACGCGTAACAGAAGCCTTCAAGATCATCCTGTCCGACTCCAACGTCGCTGCAGTACTGGTCAACATCTTCGGCGGCATCGTTCGTTGCGACATGATTGCCGAAGGCATCATCGGTGCAGTGAAAGAAGTCGGCGTTAAAATCCCGGTTGTTGTTCGCCTTGAAGGCAACAACGCTGAACTGGGCGCTAAAGTACTGGCAGAAAGCGGTTTGAACATCATCGCGGCTACCAGCCTGACCGACGCTGCTCAACAAGTTGTCAAAGCTGCGGAGGGCAAATAATGAGCGTCCTGATCAATAAAGACACCAAAGTTATCTGCCAGGGTATTACCGGTTCGCAAGGTAGTTTCCACACCCAGCAAGCCATCGAATACGGCACCAAGATGGTTGGCGGCGTAACTCCGGGCAAAGGCGGCACCGAGCACCTGGGCCTACCAGTGTTCAATACCGTGAAAGATGCTGTAGCTGCCACTGGCGCCACCGCCAGCGTGATCTACGTTCCAGCTCCTTTCTGCAAGGACTCGATCCTGGAAGCGGCATTCGGCGGCATCAAGCTGATTGTGTGCATCACCGAAGGCATTCCTACCCTGGACATGCTGGACGCTAAAGTTAAGTGCGACGAGCTGGGCGTAGTCCTGATCGGCCCTAACTGCCCAGGCGTGATCACTCCAGGCGAATGCAAGATCGGCATCATGCCAGGTCACATTCACTTGCCAGGTAAAGTCGGTATCGTTTCCCGTTCCGGCACCCTGACGTACGAAGCTGTGAAGCAAACTACTGACGCCGGTTTCGGTCAGTCGACTTGCGTCGGCATCGGCGGTGACCCGATCCCGGGCTCCAACTTCATCGATATCCTGAAGCTGTTCCAGGAAGACCCTAAGACCGAAGCGATCGTGATGATCGGTGAGATCGGCGGTTCGGCTGAAGAAGAAGCGGCTGCCTACATCAAGGCACATGTGACCAAGCCGGTTGTTTCCTACATCGCTGGTGTGACTGCCCCTGCGGGCAAGCGCATGGGCCATGCTGGCGCAATCATCTCTGGCGGCAAAGGCACTGCAGACGAGAAATTCGCTGCACTGCAAGACGCAGGCGTTAAAACCGTGCGTTCGCTGGCAGACATCGGCAAGGCCTTGGCCGAGCTGACCGGTTGGGCTGTCAAGTAAGCCTCGCGCTTAGCTGACGCTTTACCAGCAAAGGCCACCTTCGGGTGGCCTTTGTGCGTTCTGGATGTATTCGATCCAATGTGGGACGGGGCTTGCCCCCGATAGCGGTGTGTCAGCCAATGAGGGTGTGACTGAACCACTGCCATCGGGGGCAAGCCCCCTCCCACAATTTTGTTTGTATAGCCAAAATAAGTATGAAAACGCGACATCAAGATGTCGCTTATCGGACAGTCCGCCCCGCAACAGTGCGTTTGTCAGCCTAATTCTGTACCCTAACCGCCTCTTTATGCGTCCGCCTCCCAAAAGGAAGCTGCGCGCTAGACGGTCGGTGCCCATAAGGGCCGGCAGCATTTCCCTCATCCATAGGGAATCCCTCTCTAAATTCCGATTCAGTAGTGTGGTATTTCCTCAAATGAAAGTGTTGAAAAGCCAGGACATCCTGGCGTTGGGCTTCATGACCTTCGCCCTGTTCGTGGGCGCCGGCAACATCATCTTCCCGCCTATCGTTGGTTTGCAGTCCGGGCCTCATGTCTGGATGGCGGCGCTGGGCTTCCTGATCACCGCCGTTGGCCTGCCGGTGGTCACCGTGATCGCCCTGGCCAAGGTCGGTGGCGGCATGGACGCGCTGAGCAGCCCGATCGGCAAGATCGCCGGTGGCCTGCTCGCGGCGGCGGCGTATCTGGCGGTAGGGCCGCTGTTCGCCACCCCGCGTACCGCGACCGTTTCGTTTGAAGTGGGCCTGGCGCCGCTGACCGGCGAAAGCCCGCTGGCGCTGTTCCTCTACAGCTCGGTGTATTTCCTGGTGGTGTTCTTTGTCTCCCTGTACCCAGGCCGACTGCTGGACACCGTGGGTCGCTTCCTGGCGCCGCTGAAGATCATCGCCCTGGCCATCCTCGGCATTGCCGCGTTTGCCCTGCCGGCAGGTGAGGTGGGTGTCGCCACCCCGGAATACGTCGCCGCACCGTTCTCCCAGGGCTTTATCAATGGTTACCTGACCATGGATACCCTGGGTGCGCTGGTGTTTGGCATTGTGATCGTCAACGCGATCCGTTCCCGTGGTGTCGAATCGCCCAAGCTGATCACCCGCTACGCGATCATTGCCGGGTTGATTGCCGGCGTCGGTCTGGCGCTGGTGTATGTCAGCCTGTTCCGCCTCGGGTCGGGCAGCCATGAAGTCGCTGCCGGCGCTGCCAATGGCGCCGCAGTGCTGCACGCTTATGTTCAGCACACCTTCGGTTCCCTGGGCAGTGGGTTCCTGGCTGTATTGATCTCCCTGGCATGCCTGGTCACTGCCGTCGGCCTGACCTGCGCGTGTGCCGAGTACTTCAGCAAAATCCTGCCGCTGTCCTATAAGACCCTGGTAGTGATCCTGGCGCTGTTTTCGCTGTTCGTGTCGAACCTGGGCCTGACCAAGCTGATTGCGTTCTCGATCCCGGTACTCACCGCGATCTACCCGCCGTGCATCGTGCTGGTGGCCTTGAGCTTCTGCAAAGGCTTCTGGCAGGAGCAGGGCCGAATCGTCGGGCCGGTGATGCTGGTGTCGTTCATCTTTGGTTGTATCGACGCGCTCAAGGGCGCAGGCCTGGCAGGCTGGATGCCTTCGCAACTGGCGAACCTGCCGCTGAGCGAGCAAGGCCTGGCGTGGCTGGTGCCGTCGGTGATGACGCTGGTTGTGGCGGTCGTCATTGATCGCATGCTGGGTAAGCGCAGCGAAGCCATCGCATAACAAACGGGTTTCATGCAGTACGGAAATGCCTCGTATCAATCGATACGGGGCATTTTTTTTGAGCGGCGGGCGGTGTCTTTTTCTTTGCGCTAACGTCGAACAGACGCAAAAAGTTTTTCAATCTCCTTTCTGCAAGGACCCGCATGTCGTTCGTCGAAGCCAATCAGATCCACCTGCTTGCCGCCCTCTGGTTCATCCTGTGCTGGGGCGGCTACACCCGTTATGCCACCTGGAAAGCCCGAGACACCGCGTGCCTGGCCAGCGTGCTGCATTTGTACCGCGAGGACTGGATGCGCCGCATGCTGCTGCGCGACAACCGGATTGCCGACGCCAGCGTGATCGGCAACCTGGAGCGTAATGCCTCATTCTTCGCCTCCAGCACCTTGATCATCCTCGCCGGCATTCTCACGGTGCTGGGGGCTTCGGAGCGGGCGGTGTCATTGCTGGCGGACATACCCATGGTGCAGCAGGCCTCCCAGGGCATGTCGGAGATCAAGCTGCTCTGCCTGGCGCTGGTCTTCGTCTATGCCTTCTTCACCTTCAGTTGGTGCATGCGCCAGTACAACTTTGCCGCGGTGCTGGTCGGGTCGGCACCGATGATCGGTGAGCGGCATGTGTCGGAGCAGGAGCGCAAGGCGTTTGCCCTGCGTGCGGCGCGAGTGATTTCCATGGCCGCCAACCAGTTCAACTTTGGCCTGCGTTCTTATTACTTCGGCATGACCATGCTGGCATGGTTCGTCAGCCCCTGGCTTTTCATGTTGATGAGTGCCGGGGTGGTGTTTGTGTTGTATCGCCGGGAGTTTCATTCCGACGTACTGCAAGTGATGGTGTATACGCAGACGGATACACCGATGCCTGAGTCCGCCAAAGAGGAGATTTAATGCGTGACGCGCTGAGTTAAAAACAACAGGCAAAGTAAAGCCCGCTATATAAGCGGGCTTTCTTTTTGCAGCGAAGCTATTTCATGCCGCGGTATCAGGAACCGGTGGCAGGAGTAGCTGGTGCTGCTTCTTTTGCGGCGGCGTCGTTCGATTCAGCCTGAGCTTTGGCAGCATCGGCGTTTTCTTTCGCAGCGTCGTTCACTTTATCCTGAGCTTTCGCCATGTCTTTTTGAGCTTGCTCAGAATGCGCTGCGGCATCTTGGGCTTTGTCTTCGGATTTCTTGTCGCAAGCAGCGAGACCGAGGGCAGCGGCCAACATCATGGAAATAGCTAAAGTCTTACGCATGGGGTGTTTCTCCTTAGTGAAGATATCTACTGGCCTTTCGAGCATGGCCGTTCAGCATTAGTTCCTTTTATTCCGCAGATATATAAACAACGACCTCAAAGGAACTTTCGCCCGCACCGTCTATTTCGCCCATCAACACTAATAAGAGTCTGCAAAGAATGACCAAAAATCCCTTGTTAGAGCGCGCGACGCGCTTTGTCTCGGCCTTGCGCCATTGTCAGGTGCTGGGTATCAGCGTTCATCATGCCAGCGAGGAGGGCATCACGTTGGCCATGCCTTACGCCCCGCAGTTGGTGGGTGATCCCCAGACCGGCGTGATCCACGGTGGCGCGTTGACATCCTTGATGGATACCGCCTGCGGCATGGCCACCCTGTGTGTCCTGCCGGAGTTCGAGGTCTGCCCGACCCTGGACCTGCGTGTCGACTATATGCATCCCGCCGAGCCGCATAAGCCGGTATATGGTTTCGCCCAGTGCTACCGGGTGACCACCGACGTGATCTTCACCCGTGGTTTTGCCTACCAGGACGACCCGCAACAACCCATCGCCCATGTGGTGGGCACCTTCATGCGCATGGGCAAGCGTCTCAAGGGCACCCAAGGGTTGGGGCGCGCGATCAAGGGAGAGCAGGCATGACCCATCGATTCAAGACCCTCCTGGAACAGGCTCATCAGCGCGGCAGCTACGAGGCGCTGCTGGACCTGATCCCCTACGCCAAACTGATCGGGATCGAATGCACCCGGCTGGGGGATGAATTGCTGTTTCGCCTGCCGGCCCACAAGGACAATATTGGTAACCCCATATTGCCGGCGCTTCACGGCGGGGTGATTGCCGGCTTCATGGAGCTGGCAGCGGCGTTGCACCTGCTGGTGTTTACCGGAGCGCCGGGCCTTCCGAAAATCATCGATTTCTCCCTCGATTACCTGCGCGCCGGCCAGTTCCGCGACACTTACGCCAAATGCCAGGTGTGGCGCCAGGGCCGACGGGTGGCGAATGTGGCGATCACCGCCTGGCAAACCACCGCCGCCGAGCCCATCGCCACCGCCCGTGCGCATTTCAAGATCGAGGACGTGGTCCGCCCTTGAAATCCTGCTCTTAGCCCCCAACTTTGATGACAACCCGCCGCCAACCCTTCAGGGCGCGGCCACTGCCATCCAATTGGAGTTTGATGACCATGAGTGTGGAAACTCAAAAGGAAACCCTGGGCTTCCAGACCGAGGTGAAGCAACTGCTGCACCTCATGATCCATTCGCTGTATTCCAACAAGGAAATCTTCCTTCGCGAATTGATCTCGAACGCCTCTGACGCTGTCGACAAATTACGTTTCGAAGCCCTGTCCAAGCCTGAACTGCTGGAAGGCGGCGCGGAACTGAAAATCCGTGTGAGCTTCGACAAAGACGCCAATACCGTCACCCTCGAAGACAACGGTATCGGCATGAGCCGTGAAGATGCGATCACCCACCTGGGGACCATCGCCAAATCCGGTACCGCCGACTTCATGAAAAACCTGTCCGGCGACCAGAAGAAAGATTCGCACCTGATCGGCCAGTTCGGTGTGGGCTTCTACTCGGCCTTCATCGTGGCCGACAAGGTTGAAGTGTTCAGCCGTCGTGCCGGCCTTGACGCCAGCGAAGGCGTGCACTGGGCTTCCAAGGGCGAGGGCGAATTTGAAATCGCCACCATCGACAAGGCTGACCGTGGTACCCGCATCGTCCTGCACCTTAAATCCGGTGAAGACGAGTTTGCCGACGGCTGGCGCCTGCGCAATATCATCAAGAAGTACTCCGACCATATCGCCTTGCCGATCGAGCTGCCGAAAGAACAAGCGGCTGCCGAAGGTGAAGAGAAGCCTGCCCAGGAATGGGAAACCGTCAACCGCGCCAGTGCCCTGTGGACCCGTCCGCGTACCGAGATCAAGGACGAGGAATACCAGGAGTTCTACAAGCACATCGGCCACGACTACGAAAACCCGCTGAGCTGGAGCCATAACAAGGTCGAAGGCAAGCTGGAATACAGCTCGCTGCTCTACGTGCCGGCCCGTGCGCCGTTCGACCTGTACCAGCGTGAAGCGCCGAAAGGCTTGAAGCTGTACGTGCAGCGCGTGTTCGTGATGGACCAGGCAGAGTCGTTCCTGCCGCTGTACCTGCGCTTTATCAAGGGCGTGGTCGACTCCAATGACCTGTCGCTGAACGTGTCGCGGGAAATCCTGCAAAAAGACCCGATCATCGATTCCATGAAGTCGGCGCTGACCAAGCGCGTGCTCGACATGCTGGAAAAACTGGCGAAGAACGAGCCAGAGCAATACAAGGGTTTCTGGAAAAACTTCGGCCAGGTCATGAAAGAAGGCCCGGCGGAAGATTTTGCCAACAAGGAAAAAATCGCCGGTCTGCTGCGCTTTGCTTCCACCCAGGGTGAAGAGGGCGAGCAGGTGGTGTCCCTGGCCGAGTACCTGGCACGTGCCAAGGAAGGCCAGGACAAGATTTACTACCTGACCGGCGAAACCTACGCACAGGTCAAGAACAGCCCGCACCTGGAAGTCTTCCGCAAGAAAGGCATCGAAGTGCTGCTGCTGACCGACCGTATCGATGAGTGGCTGATGAGCTACCTCAATGAGTTCGACGGCAAATCCTTTGTCGACGTGGCCCGTGGCGACCTGGACCTGGGTAACCTGGACTCCGAGGAAGAGAAGAAAGAAGCCGAGGAAGTCGCCAAGGCCAAAGAAGGCCTGGTTGAGCGGATCAAGGCGTCCCTGGGCGATGCCGTCAGCGAAGTGCGGGTTTCCCATCGTCTGACCGATTCCCCGGCGATCCTGGCCATCGGCGAGCAGGACCTGGGCATGCAGATGCGCCAGATTCTCGAAGCCAGCGGCCAGAAGGTCCCGGACTCCAAACCGATCTTCGAATTCAACCCGGCTCACCCGTTGATCGAGAAACTCGACGGCGAGCAGAGCGAAGAGCGCTTTGGCGACCTGTCCCACATCCTCTTCGACCAGGCGGCCCTGGCCGCTGGCGACAGCCTCAAGGACCCGGCCGCCTACGTGCGCCGACTGAACAAGCTGTTGGTTGAACTGTCGGTTTGATACCGTTGTAGAAAAACCCGCTTCGGCGGGTTTTTTCGTTCTAGTGCACCCTAACTGGAGAAAATGATGAGCCAAGTCACCGTGCGTTCCGTGGTCTATCAGATTGATGGCCAGTCTTATGAAAGCCGCCTGGCGTTCGATGCCAGCCAAAAGAACCCGCTGCCCGGCCTGCTGATGGCGCCGAACTGGATGGGGGTTAGTGCGGGTGCCGAGGAGATCGCCAAGAGCGTTGCCGCCAAGGGCTACGTGGTGCTGATCGCCGACCTCTACGGGCAAACCGTGCGCCCGTCGAATGGCGATGAAGCCGGTGCCGCAATGATGCCGTTGAAGAATGATCGCCCGTTGCTGAACAAACGCATGCAGGCTGCCCTTGAGCAGCTGCAGGGCCAGACCGAAGCGGCAGTGGACACCTCTAAGCTGGCCACCTTTGGTTTCTGCTTCGGCGGTTGCTGCTCCCTGGAGCTGGCACGTACCGGTGCGCCATTGAAGGCTGCCGTATCGTTCCACGGCACTCTCGACACGCCGAACCCGGCAGATGCGAAAAACATCAAGGGTTCAGTGCTGGTGCTGCACGGTGCTTCCGACCCGTTGGTGCCGAAAGAGCAACTGCCGGCGTTCGAAGATGAAATGAACGCGGCCGGCGTGGACTGGCAATTGCTGAGCTACGGCGGTGCGGTGCATTCCTTCACTGACCCGGATGCCAATGTGCCGGGCAAGATGATGTATGACGCCAAGACCGCTGCACGGGCGTTCCGGTCGATGCATAACTTGCTGGATGAAGTGTTCAAGGGCTGAATCTTCAGCGCCTGTTCCGGTGTCATCGGGGGCTTGCCCCCGATAGCTATCTCACCGGCAACTCAATTCTTTCGGTTTCACCCGGCACCGTCGGCCAGTCCCCAGCGGCCCAGCGCTGCCTGGCCTGCTCGATCTTCAACGGATCGCTCGCGACAAAATTCCAATTGATCCGCCGTGGCCCATCCAGCGGTGCTCCGCCAAACACCACCAAGTGGCAATCGCTTTCGGCGAACAGGGTCATTGCCTGCCCGGCCGGCAATACCACCAGGCTGTGCACCTCAAGCCGCTCACCCTCCAGCTGGGCTTCACCCTCCAGCACATACACCGCGCGTTCCTCGTGCTCGTCAGGAATCAGCAGGGTCGTGGCCGTTTGCATGTGTACATCTGCATACAACGTAGGCGACAGCACCGGCACCGGTGACTTGAGGCAGAAGCCACTGCCGGCGATCAGCCGAATCCGCACGCCCAGGTTGTCACTCACCGGCAGGCTCGCCGCAGGGTGATGGCTGTAGTGTCCAGGCCCCTCTTCGTGGTCCTTGGGCGATGCCAGCCACACTTGCAGGCCATGCATGCTGAAACCACGGGCCTTGAGTGCCTCGGGTGTGCGCTCGACATGGGCGATTGCACCGCCTGCGGTCATCCAGCTGACATCGCCGGCCTCTACCACTTGATCCGACCCCAGGCTGTCCTTGTGCTGCAGTGCGCCTTCGAACAGATAGGTGAGGGTGGACAGGCCGATATGCGGGTGCTGGCGGATGTTCATGCCGCTGCCCGGTGCATAGCGGGTCGGCAGCATATGGTCGAAAAATACTAAGGGCCCGACGCTGCGACATTCCCGCGAGGGCAGCGGGCGCAGGATCGGCTGGCCTTCGACATCTTCGGGGCGAGGGCGGATCACGGTGAGGGTGGTCATGGTGCGTCCCAGTCTGAGCGGGTTGGATAGTCTTGAGCATAACCCGCTCGACGGGAGGTTGCCGCTATTGGCTGAACGCGCCCTCCGAGAGGCGGGTTTCGATGGTGACCTCGGCGGTGGTCATCAGTTTGTGTACCGGGCAGCGATCGGCCACACGGTGCAACTCGTCGCGCTGCTCGTCGGTGAGTACACCCTTGAGCGTCAGCTTGACGTTGAGCTTGTATTTGCCCTTTTGCTCTTCGGTGGCGTCGTGGGTGACTTCCACGGTCACGCCGGTCAGGGGGATGTCTTTTTTCTGCGCATAGAGCTTGACCGTCAACGCCTTGCACGAAGCCAGTGCGGCATCGAAATAATCGTGGGGGGAGGGCGCTGAATCGTCGCCGCCCAGGCTTTTGGGCAGGTCAGTAAACAGCTCGTGGTTATTGATGTTGACGCTGTGGCGGAAGTTATCAGCGTTCAGCGTATTGACGGTAACAGGCATGGCGAACCTCACAAGGTGGCAGGATGAAGGTCATGCAGTTATAGAGCATGCTGGCACTTGGGTGTTCCGCGTTTTTTCCTGCTGAACCCCGATGTGTGGCGCACGGTCTACCCCTATCAGCCCCTATCGAGGTTTTATCGTGCCCTGGATCCGCCTGAGTCTTGCCCTATTGCTCACGACCGGCAGCCTTGCCGCACAGGCTCGCGAGTATGCCTACAGCGATGCGCACCTGCATTACGTGGATTTTTTCCAGGAAACGGCGGGGATGGACAAATTGCTCAAGGCGATGGCAGAAAATCGCATCGACCACGTAATGATTTCCGGTGTCCCAGTGGCCAAGAAATGGCACGAAGACGAACCCAAGCGTCCGCGTTACTACGCCGGTGATGACGCGGATGCCTATTGGTACAGCGCCACTGACGTGATTGTTGCCGCAGCGGTAAATAAACTGACACCTGAACAGCGCCAGCACTTTCATCCGTTTCTATCCGGCTTCAACCCCAACGACAAGAACTCGGATGCCCATATCCAGCGCATGCTCGACCTCAACCCGGGGCTCTGGCAGGGCATCGGTGAAGTCTTCACCCGTCACGACGACCTCACTGCCCTTACGGCGGGCGACACCCCGCGTGCCAATAACGAAGCCATGACGCGCATCTATCACTTGGCGGCGGAAAACGATTTGCCGGTGATGTTGCACTCCAACATCACCTCCAAACGCGAGCGCAATCCGCTGTATTTGGCCGAAATCGAAGAGCCGCTACGCAACCACCCGCACACCCGCTTTATCTGGGCTCACGCCGGCACCAGCAAGGAAATCCACCGCCATCAGGTGCAAATGGACTTTTTGCTGCCCACCTTGAACCGTATGCTCGAGGCCTACCCCAACCTGTATATCGACCTGTCCTGGAGCATGCTCACGCCTTACTTGCTGGATGATGGGGGCAAGCCTCGGCCGGAGTGGGTAACGCTGGTGGAGCGCTTCCCGGAGCGCTTTATGCTGGGTTCGGATGTCGTCGGGCGTTTCAACAAGCTGGGTAAGGAAATGCACCGCTTTGATGTCTTCCTTGATGCATTGCCGGAAGGCGTTGCCCAAAAAGTGGCGAGGGACAACTTCCTGGCCATCCTGCCTAAACCTCGCGGCGATGAGGGTGCGCGTTGATATTGCGTTTTCGTCTCACGCAAATGCGGTCTCAAATCCAGTCGCCCATAAAAAAGCCCCGATCCAGTCGGGGCTTTTTCATGTGATCAATCTGCGGGGCTTACTTACCCTGCCAGCGTTTCAGCACCAGGGTGGCGTTAGTGCCACCGAAGCCGAAGCTGTTGCTCATCACGGTGTCGACTTTGACGTTTTCAACCGTCTTGGTCAGGATCGGCATATCGGCAACGACTGGGTCGATCTCGTCGATGTTGGCCGAACCGGCCATGAAGTTGCCTTCCATCATCAGCAGGCAGTAGATCGCTTCGTGAACGCCGGCGGCGCCCAGGGAGTGGCCGGAGAGGCTCTTGGTAGAGCTGATTTTCGGAGCCTTGTCGCCGAATACCGCGCGTACACCTTCCATTTCCTTGGCGTCGCCGACCGGAGTCGAGGTGCCGTGGGTGTTCAGGTAGTCGATCGGGGTGTCCACGGTGGACATGGCCATCTGCATGCAGCGGATGGCGCCTTCACCGCTTGGCGCAACCATGTCGTAGCCATCGGAAGTGGCGCCGTAGCCGACGATTTCCGCGTAGATCTTGGCGCCACGGGCCAGGGCGTGCTCCAGCTCCTCGACCACCACCATGCCGCCACCGCCGGCGATGACGAAACCGTCACGCTTGGCGTCGTAGGCGCGGGAGGCCTTTTCCGGGGTTTCGTTGTACTGGGTGGACAGGGCCCCCATGGCGTCGAACAGGAACGACTGGCTCCAATGTTCTTCTTCACCGCCGCCGGCGAAGACGATGTCCTGCTTGCCCAGTTGGATCTGCTCGACGGCGGTGCCGATGCAGTGTGCACTGGTGGCGCATGCGGAGGAGATCGAGTAGTTCACGCCCTTGATCTGGAATGGCGTGGCCAGGCAGGCCGAAACGGTGCTGCCCATGGTCCGCGTGACACGGTACGGGCCAACGCGCTTCACGCCTTTTTCGCGCAGGATGTCCAGCGCTTCCATCTGGTTGAGGGTCGATGCGCCGCCGGAGCCGGCGATCAGGCCGGTGCGTACGTTCGATACCTGGTCTTCGCTCAGGCCGGAGTCGGCGATTGCGTCTTTCATGGCCAGGTAGGCGTAGGCGGCAGCGTGGCCCACGAAGCGATAGATCTTGCGATCGATCAGTTCTTCGAGGGGCAGGTCGATGGAGCCGGAAACCTGGCTACGCAGACCCATTTCGGCATATTCCGGGTTGAAGCGGATGCCAGGGCGACTTGCACGCAGGTTAGCGGTGACGGTCTCTTTGTCATTGCCCAGGCAAGAAACAATGCCCAGACCAGTGATAACGACGCGGCGCATGCGGATAACCCTTAAAAGTTGTCAGTGGAAGTAAATACGCCGACCCGAAGGCCTTCGGCAGTATAGATCTCGCGACCGTCGACAGTCACCGAACCGTCGGCGATGGCCAGGTTCAGCTTGCCCTTGAGGACGCGCTTGATTTGAATGTTGTAGGTGACTTTCTTGGCGGTCGGCAGGACCTGGCCAAAGAACTTCACTTCGCCCGAACCCAGGGCGCGGCCACGGCCTGGCAGGCCTTGCCAGCCCAGGTAGAAGCCGACCAGTTGCCACATGGCGTCGAGGCCCAGGCAGCCGGGCATGACAGGGTCACCTTCGAAGTGACAGGCGAAGAACCACAGGTCCGGGGTGATATCCAGCTCGGCGACCAATTCACCTTTGCCGTACTTGCCACCCTCTTCGCTGATATGGGTGATGCGATCCACCATCAGCATGTTCGGGGCGGGCAGTTGCGCGTTACCTGGGCCGAACAGCTCACCGCGACTGCAGCGCAGCAGGTCTTCCCGAGTAAAGGCGTTTTGTTTGGTCATGCGAGCTCCTCAATAATCCCATGCGGCAGGGTAGGGCAAATCTTCCCGAACCGAATGAAGCGTTCATGCCTCATGTCGGCAGCCTACACATAGACTATTGCGTTGTAGTGAAAGTCACAGCGGCAAGGTACTGAATGTACACTTGTTCACTGAAATTTTAAACCGAGCCTGTTCAGGGGCCCGTTCGGGTGCCTAAGACTGCCGCACTTTCGTCTTTCACGCCAGTCGGAGTTGGCTAGTGGCGCGCCGCTATTGCACCCAGCGCTGCAGGATTTGCTGCAGATCCGTGCGTTTGAACGGCTTGGCCAGGTAATCGTTCATTCCGGCCGCAAGGCAGGCTTCCCGGTCGCCCTGCAAGGCGTTTGCCGTCAGGGCGATGATCGGCAGGTCGGCGCAGCCGGGCAGTTGGCGAATCTGCCGGGTGGCTTCGTAGCCGTCGATCAGGGGCAGGCGACAATCCATCAGGATCGCGGTGAAGATCAGGCTCTCGGCACTGCGGATAGCCTCGGCGCCATCGGTGGCCAGGCTGACTTCAAAGCCCAGGCTGCGCAGCATGGCTTCGACCACGGTGCGGTTGACCGGATTGTCCTCCACCAGCAACACATGGCGACCCTCGCCGGTGCTGTGCTTGCCCTCGGCATCCAGGGCGATCGACGGCTGGCTGTGTGGGTCGATGGCCAGCGGGATCTCCAGGGTAAACACCGAGCCACGGCCTTCTTCGCTCTGCGCGCGCAGCGTGCCACCCATGCGTTCGGCCAGGGTACGGGCGATGGGCAGCCCGAGACCGGTACCGCCGTAACGTCTTGAAATGGAACTGTCGGCCTGCTGGAACGCATCGAACATCAATTCCAGGCGCTCGGCGGAAATCCCGATGCCGCTGTCACGCACGGTGCAGGTGAACCACACCAACTCATGGTCGAGCACCTGCCAGTGGGGCTCCACGCTGACGGTGCCGTGTTCGGTGAACTTCAAGGCATTGCCGATCAGGTTAACCAGGATCTGGCGGATCCGCGTCGGATCGCCCTGTACCCGCAGTGCGTCCATGCCGGGCGGGATCGGCAGCTTGAGCGCCAGCCCGCGCTGCTGGGCGCTGTGCTGGAAGGCCTGGGCGCAACTGTTGATCAGGTCGGCCAGGTTGAAGGGGATATGTTCCAGCTCCAGGGCCGCGCGTTCGATGCGCGAGAAGTCGAGAATGTCGTTGATCACCTTGAGCAAATGCTCGGTGGATTCGGAGGCCAGCGCCGCGTATTCGGTCTGTTCCTCGGTCATTTCGGTGGTTTCCAGCAGTTGCAGCATGCCCAGTACGCCGTTCATCGGCGTGCGCAGTTCGTGGCTCATCATGGCCAGGAAGTCTGACTTGGCGTTGTTGGCCCGTTCCGCCTCTTCGCGGGTCTGGATCAACTGGGCCATGGCCTGCTGTTGTTCGCGGCTGGCCTGGTTGAGGCCTTCGGCGAGGTTGTTGATATGCCGCGACAGGTCGCCCAGCTCCGAATCATCCACAATCGGCAGCGGCGTCTTGTAGTCGCCCTGCTGGATGGCCTTGACCGCATGGCCCATGGCGCTGATCGGTTGCGACAGGCTCGCCGCCAGGCGCCGGGCGAGCAGGAACGTAAACAGCAGGGCGAACAGCGCGAGGATACCGGCCTTGAACAGGATCTCCTGCTGACGCTGGCTGAAGGCGTCATTGGACATGCCGACGATCACCCGGCCCAGGTAGTCCGCGCGGGGGGCCTTGGGTTCGTTGAGGTTGTCCTGGAAAAAGTCATTGCCCAGCTGGATATGCTGCAGGCGGATCGGCGCCTGGAACACTTTTACCGACAGCGCGCGGTCATGTTTCTCCGCGGGTTGCTCGACGTACACGAGGATATTTTCGCTGCTGTCCTGGATCTCCAGGAAACGCACATGGGGCGTGGCCAGCGTGGCGCGCAGCAGGCTGTCGAGCACATCGTTGTTGCCCGAGATCACCCCATACTCGGTGGCCGGTGCCAGTTGGTTGGCGATCAATTGGCCGGTGTGGTCCAGTTCCTGGCGCAGGTCCTGGATACGCACGAAGGTGAAGAAGCTGATCAACAGCAACGTCAGCAACAGCGCCGGGCCCAGGGTGATGAGCTGGGTGCGGGTATTGATGTCCCAACGACGACGCAAGGTCATGGGCGTTTTTCTCCTTCGGCCATTCGGGCGGCGACGCTGGCTTCGTCCACCTGTTCGATGCCCAGTGAGCGTGCGACCTGCGCGTTGCCCACGACTTTGAAGCGTTCGGGGTACTGCGCGCGTGGCCAAGCGGCCGGCGGCTGGTCGAGCAAACGATCGAGTACCGCCAGCCAATCGTCCTGGTCGCTGTAGGTGCTGGCGAGGCTGCCGGCGCGCACAAACCCTGCATTGGGCCCGAACAGCGGCAATTGCTGGGCGTAGCTGCTCAGCAGCAGGTTTTTCGCGGTCTTCGGGTTGTACAGCTGCGGGTCATCGAGGCCGAGCAGCACGTCGCTGTTCCTGAACAGGGTTTGCAGCGGGCGACTGTCGTTAGTGTTGTCCCAACGCTGCGGCACGATCTCCAGCTCCAGGGCCGCCGCATGCTGGCGCAATTCGGGCAGCAGGAATTCACTGTCGGTGCCGTAGAGCACGCCGATACGCCGTGCCTGGGGCAGGACGCTGGTAATCAGGCGCAGTTGCCGCTCCAGCGGCGGGTCGCTCCACAACAGGCTGATCCGCGCGTGCCGTGAGGCCTCCGGGCGCTGATGGGCTTGGAGCCGACTGATGCGCAGTACCAGCGTCGGCGGCCCTTGGGTATCCCGCAGGCGCCAGTCGAGGCCGGGCAGGTCGAGCAGGATCAGGCGCGTGCCGGCGGGCAGCTGGCTGGGTGCCGGCAAGGCCTCAAGGGACGTGAAGGTGACGCGGTCTTCGGGGCGTTGCCGGGCCAGCGCCTGGGTAAAGGCCTGCACCCCGGCGCCGTCTTCGGCGGCGGTGAGCAGGATCTCGGCGCTCCATGCCGGTGCGCACAGCAACAGGCCGGCCAGCAGCCCGGCAAGTCGCCGCAGCCTATAGATAAAGAAGAAGGTCATCCGTGACGAGTCGCCCATGTCAGAACTCTAACTCCGCGCTGAAGTAGAGTACGTGACGATGGTCGTAAGTGTTGTCGGCCCAGGTGGTGGGCTGGTTATCGAGGCGTTGTTGCAACATGCCGGCCAGCTCCACGTTGGCTTTGCCCAGGGCAATGCGCTTGGCCACCCGCAGGTCGACCCGTTCGAAACGATATTGGTTGAGTGCGTCGTCGCCATAGTAGAACAGCGCGCTGGACCAACCTTGGCCCCATTCGCGCAACCAGCCGGCCGAGCCACTGTTACGCGCGGTCTGTGCTTTGTCCAGTGGATTGCTGGTGGTGGCGTCGACATACGCGTAAGTCAGCCGCAGGCGGTCGGCGTTGCTCACCCGCCAGTCGAACTGGGACTCGGCGCCGGTGAAGCGTGAGCTGTTGGCGTTGCTGGCAATGTACTGGTTATTGCGCAGCGGCGAGCTGATCATGTCGGTGATTTCGTCGTAGAACACCTTCACGTCCATGTTCAGCCCGATGTCGGCAAAGAAACCGTTGTAGCCCAGTTCCCGCGAGCGCATCAGTTCTTTGTCGAGGTTGCCCGGGCCCCGAGTCTTCACGAAGTACTGCCCGGAACTCTGCCCATAGGTCGGTGAGCTGAGGTTGGTGACGCGGTAGCTCCAGTTGACATTGTTCTCGAACATGTCCGGCGAACGGATGGCTTCCGAGTACACCGCGCGCAAGCCGTGGCGCGGGTTGATCAAATAGTTGACCGCCACCCTGGGCGTCAGCGAAGGGCCGCTCAGGTGCGTGTCCTCGAACATGGCGCCGCCTTGCAGCAGCCAATGCTCACTGGCGCGCCATTCCAACTGACCGAACAGCCGCCAGGTGGTGTCGTCCAGGGTGCCGTTGAAGTAGGTATCGGAGTCGGCGCGGTCGTAGCGGTAGTTCATGCCGCTGACCAGGCGCAGGCTGTCGGACAGGCTGAGGGTATCCTGGATTTCCACGTCGTAGCGGCTTTCGCGGGTGCTCTGGTCGATGTCACCGCATACGCTCTGGTTGGCGCCGTTGCGCCACTGGTCCAGTACCTGGTTGGCCAAGGCTTGTTCGGCGGCGCTGCCCGGTGGCGCGGTGCCCTGGCTGTAGGTGTCCATATGCCGGGCCAGCCGTTCGGCATAGTTGGGGTTGAGCTGCCACAACTGGGTCAGCTCGGGGCTGAACGAGACCTTGGCGTCACAGGCCTTCCAGATTTGCCGGCGGTCCCACTGCTGGGCCGAGCCTTGGATATACAGGCTGTGCTCGGGGTTGAAATCAAAGTTCCAGCGCAGGGAACCGGCGTAGTCCTTGGCCGTGACATCGGAATTGTCGCCGCCCTCGGTAATCCCGGCGAATACGGGGGTGTAGGTGTAAGGGCGCTGGTTGGTGCCTTCCTTGGCATTCAGTTGCCAGTCGATACTCTGTTGCGCGTTCAAGGTCTGGCTCACCGCCAGGCTGAAGCGGTTGAGGCGACGGCCGTCCCGGCGGTCGGCGCCAACGGCATCGCTGTCAAAGCCATCGTCCTGTTGCCCGGACAGCGACAGGCGCAGATCGCCGGTTTCCCAGCCCACGCCCTGGCTGGCATAAAAGTCATTGATACCGCGCTCACCGCGAATCACCTTCACCCGTGAGCCATGGCTGTTGGCCGGTGAGCGCGTGAGGATATTGACCACCGCCATCAAGGCATTCGCCCCGTAGCTGACGGTATTGGGGCCGCGGAAGACCTCGATGCGCTCGATGTCTTCCATCGCCACCGGAATGTCGCTCCAGTCCACTGTGGCCAGGCCAGCACGGTACACAGAACGCCCGTCGATCAACACCTGCATGCGTCGCGCGTCGCTGGCACTGGTGCCGTGGTAGTTCACCGCCGCCTGGTTGCCGGTGGTGTAGCCGACCATCATCCCCGGCACCAGGCGCAGCAGCTCGCTGATGTCCCTTGCGCCGCTGGCTTTGATCAACTCGCTGTCGATCACGGTCATGCTGCCCGGCACGGCGGCGGCCGATTGCTTGAGACGCGTAGCGGTCAATACCTGCGGCAGCGGCTGGCTGTCGAGGAACAGGTCGTCAGCCAGCGCAGGTGCACTGCACAACAGCATAAGCAGTAGGGATGAACGGGAAGGAGGGCCCAAATACACGACATGGCCTTGATAGTGACGGATAGCCGCCCATGTTAACTGAGGTGAGGCTATTTGCCAGTCGTCGCCCTTGCAATTCCGTCACACGGACATGGCATTTTCCGACAAGTGCACGATTTGATACGGGGGCTGGCCGCAAGCGGGTCGCCCCGTATAATGCCGCCATCGCCACTGGTATGGATTAACGGATTGCATATGACTGAACAGCGCCCTATTGCGGTCCTGGGAGGCGGAAGTTTTGGTACCGCCGTGGCTAACCTGCTGGCCGAGAACGGTCATGCAGTGCGCCAGTGGATGCGCGATCCCGAGCAGGCCGAGGCCATTCGCGTACACCGTGAAAATCCTCGTTATCTTAAAGGCATCAAGATTCATCCGGCGGTCGAGCCGGTCACCGACCTGTTGGCCACCCTGGCGGACTGCGACCTGTGCTTTGTTGCGCTGCCTTCCAGCGCCTTGCGCGCGGTGCTGGCGCCCCATGCCGAGCGCCTGGCGGGCAAGCTGCTGGTCAGCCTGACCAAGGGCATCGAGGCGCAGACCTTCAAGCTGATGAGCGAAATCCTCGCCGAGATCGCCCCCCAGGCGCGCATTGGCGTGCTGTCCGGGCCGAACCTGGCGCGGGAAGTCGCCGAGCACGCGCTGACCGCCACGGTGATCGCCAGCGAGGACGAGGAGCTATGCGAGCGCGTCCAGGCGGTGCTACATGGCCGGACCTTCCGCGTATACGCCAGTGGCGACCGCTTTGGCGTGGAACTGGGCGGGGCGCTGAAAAACGTCTACGCGATCATCGCCGGCATGGCGGTGGCGCTGGGTATGGGTGAAAACACCAAGAGCATGCTGATTACCCGCGCCCTGGCGGAAATGACCCGCTTCGCGGTAAACCAGGGCGCCAACCCCATGACTTTCCTGGGCCTGGCCGGCGTGGGCGACTTGATCGTCACCTGCTCGTCGCCGAAAAGCCGCAACTACCAGGTGGGTTTCGCCCTGGGCCAGGGCCTGAGCCTGGAAGACGCCGTGACGCGCCTGGGCGAAGTGGCCGAAGGGGTCAACACCCTCAAGGTGCTCAAGGCCAAGGCCCAGGAAGTCGGCGTGTACATGCCGCTGGTCGCCGGGCTGCACGCGATCCTGTTTGAAGGGCGCACCTTGAACCAGGTCATCGAGTTGCTGATGCGGGCCGAGCCCAAAACCGACGTCGACTTTATTTCCACCAGTGGTTTCAACTGAGGAACGCGCCATGAACGATCCAAAAGCTGCTCCCAAGTACGAGTCCATTGTCCTGCGCATCCTGTGGATGCTGGTGTTTGCCCTGGTGTGGCAGGTGGCGCAGTTCCTGCTCGGCGCATTGGTGGTGGTGCAGTTGATCTACCGCCTGGTCTACAGCGCGCCGAACCTGGGCCTGATGAACTTCGGCGACAGCCTCAGCCAGTTTCTTGCCCAGATCGGCCGCTTTGGCAGCTTCCACACCGAGCAGAAGCCTTGGCCGTTCGCCGACTGGCCAACCCCGCGCGCTCCCGAGGGCGAAGCCGCCCACAGCGTGCCCCCGGCGCCGCACCCGGTGCGGGAAGAGGAGCCGAAGCTATGAAGGTGTGGGTCTTGCGTCACGGTGAGGCCGAGGGGCATGCCCGCACGGACGCCGAGCGCAACCTCACCGAACATGGCTGCGCCGAGGTGTTGCGCAGTGCGGCGCACCTGATCGGCCAGCCGCTCAGCGCAATCATTGCCAGCCCGTACGTGCGGGCGCAGCAGACTGCACAGCTGGTGCGGGACGCGTTGGGTTTTGCGCCGGATATCCGCACGGTGCCTTGGCTCACGCCGGAGGGCAATCCGCTGGAGGTCCTGAGCAAGCTCGACAGCGATGACAATGTGCTGCTGGTCAGCCATCAACCCCTGGTCGGCAGCTTGATCAGTTTTCTGCAGCATGGCCATCAGCGCCAGCCGCAGCCGATGTCCACCGCCAGCCTGGCGGAACTGGAGGGCGACTTCCCGCTGGCGGGGTTGATGAGCCTGGTCAGCGTGAAGAATCCGTAGGCCATCGTCGGGCCACAAAGGAGCGAATCTTATGTCCGTCGCTTTCGTTGGAGCGAGCGCAGCGAGGCAGTTGTGTGGCAGGATTAGGGTCGTAATAAAACCAATAAGGACAATTCCATGAGCTTGTGGCGCACCCAACCGAATATCGAACAACTCAATGCCGGCCAGAAAAACACCATCGGTGAACTGCTGGATATCCGTTTTGAAAGCTTCGACGACGAATCCCTCACCGCCAGCATGGTGGTCGACCACCGCACTCACCAGCCCTACGGTCTGCTGCATGGCGGTGCGTCGGTGGTTCTGGCCGAGAGTGTCGGCTCCGTGGCGGCTTATTTGTGCATCGACCCGAGCAAGTTCTATTGCGTGGGCCTGGAGGTCAACGCCAACCACCTGCGCGGTGTGCGCAGCGGGCGGGTGACGGCGGTGGCCAAGGCGATCCATATCGGCCGCACCACCCAGGTCTGGGACATCCGCCTGACCACCGATGACGGCAAGTGCAACTGTGTCTCACGGCTGACCATGGCCGTGGTGCCTTTGGGCGAAACCCCTCCGGCGCGATAGGTGTGGCGTGAGTGTCATCATTCCTGGCAGTTACAGTCATTGCTGTGGGGCTTGGGCCTGGTGACAATCAATCTCGGTTTTTGCAGATGGATCCGCTATGTCGCAGCACGTGTTTTTTGCCCACGCCAATGGCTTCCCCTCGGCCACCTACGGCAAGCTGTTTGCCGCCCTGGCCCCGGAATATGCGGTGGCTCACTTGCCGCAGCACGGTCACGACCCCAGGTTTCCAGTGGACGATAACTGGCAGAACCTGGTGGACGAGTTGATCCATCATCTGGAGCAACAGCCGGAGCCCGTCTGGGGCGTGGGCCACTCCCTGGGTGGCGTGCTGCATTTGCACGCGGCCCTGCGCTGCCCGCAGCTGTATCGCGGGGTGGTGATGCTCGACTCGCCCGTATTGACCCGCGCCGACCGCTGGGTGATCCGCGCCGCCAAGCGTTTCGGTTTTATCGACCGACTCACGCCGGCCGGCCGCACCCTGGGCCGTCGTGAAGAATTCAGCGACCTGGACGCCGCGCGCAGCTACTTCGCCGGCAAGACCCTGTTCCGAGGCTTCGACCCGGAATGCTTCGACGCCTACCTGCAACACGGCCTGTACCAGGCGGGTGATCGCCTGCGCCTGCGTTTCGACCCGGCCACCGAAATCAGCATCTACCGGGGCGTGCCCCACACCAGTCCCGGCCAGGTGCGCCAATTGAAAGTGCCGCTGGCGGTGGTGCGCGGTCGCCAGAGCCGCGTGGTGATGCGTCACCACGCCAGCGGTGTCGACCGTCTGCCCATGGGCGAAATGCTCACCATGCCCGGCGGCCATATGTTTCCCCTCGAACGCCCCCAGGACACCGCGACCCTGATCAAGACCCTGTTCGCGCGCTGGGAAGCCCGGGAGCGCAGCTGCGCATGAGCACACCCGTCGAAGAGGTTCGCCTGAGCCTGCCGCACATTGAGTTGGCGGCCCATCTGTTTGGCCCCGAGGACGGTTTGCCGGTGATCGCCCTGCATGGCTGGCTGGACAATGCCAACAGCTTTGCACGCCTGGCGCCGAAGCTTGCGGGTTTGCGTATCGTGGCGCTGGACATGGCCGGCCATGGGCATTCGGCGCATCGTCCTACAGGTGCCGGTTATGCCTTGTGGGATTACGTCCACGACGTGCTGCACGTCGCCGAGCAACTGGGCTGGAAACGTTTTGCATTACTCGGCCACTCCCTCGGCGCCATCGTGTCCCTGGTGCTGGCCGGTGCCTTGCCGGAACGGGTGACACACCTGGGTTTGATTGACGGCGTGATCCCGCCCACGGCCAGCGGTGAGAACGCGGCCGAGCGCCTGGGCATGGCCTTGCAGGCGCAATTGAACCTGCAGGATAAGCGCAAGCCGGTCTACACCACCCTCGACCGGGCGGTTGAGGCGCGTATGAAAGGTCTGGTCGCCGTGAGCCGTGAAGCCGCAGAACTGCTGGCCCAGCGCGGTTTGATGCCGGTGCCGGGCGGTTATACCTGGCGCTCGGACAGTCGCCTGACCCTGGCTTCGCCGATGCGCCTGACCGATGAGCAGGCGATGGCTTTCGTGCGCCGCGTGGGTTGCCCTACGCAGTTGGTGGTCGCCGCCGATGGCATGTTGGCGAAACATCCCGAATTGCTTTCCCAGCTACCCTTTACGGTGACCACGTTGCCGGGTGGCCATCATTTACACCTGAATGATGAGCCAGGTGCGGTCCTTGTTGCAGACTGTTTCAATCGGTTCTTCTCCGCGCCTTGACTTGGGGCGGTCAACTGCCGAGGCTGGGCGGATTGAAAGGGAGTCAACCATGAACCAACTCAACACTGCTGCGACCTCCGATGGCCAGGGCTCACCGATCCGATGAGCCTGCGTAAAGGATGTATACGTGCCCTCGGACTGTGCTGTTTCAGCCCCTTGGTGTTCGCCGCCGATGTGCCGGGAAGCCAGGACCTGCCTGCCGTGGCCCGTCAGGTCGACGCACAGATCGTCGATTACCGCCCCGCTGAAGAAAAGGAGCGCATCTACCCCATGGGGGCGATCCGCAAGATCAGTGGCCAGTTGCGTTACGAGGGCCAGGCCACCGCCCGTGGGCAAGCCACAGCGATTACCTATGAGCTGCCTGCCGAACACACCTCCAGTGCTGCGTTCACGTCGACGCGCGAAGCGTTGCAGGCCAACGGCGCGCAGTTGTTGTTCTGGTGCCAGGCCCGCGATTGCGGTGAAAGCAGCCTGTGGGCCAACGAAGTGTTCGGTAATGCCAAGCTGGTAGGAGCCGACGGCCAGCAGGAATACCTGCTGCTGCGCCTGGCCGCCCCGCAGGAAAACTCCCTGGTGGCTATCTACGGCATCACCCGAGGCAACCGTCGTGCCTATCTGCATGTGGAGCAGTTGGACGCTGGCGCTCCGCTGGGCGACCTGCTGCCCACCTCGGCCACCTTGTTGCGCGAGCTGAAAAGCACCGGTGAGCTGGATTTCCCCGCGCTTGGCGACGACCCCGACGACACCTGGCTGACCCTGATTTCCCGGGGTTTGAACCTCGATACGACCTTGCGCGTCAGTCTGGCCGGCCCGAAAGCGGAAGCCTGGCGCCAGGCCTTGGTCGACAAGGGCGTGCGCGCCGCGCGCCTGGAAACCGGCAGCACTGAAACCAAAGGCTTGCACCTGCATCTGATACGCTGACCGTAACAGGGCGAACGGACCCGTGCCGTTCGCCTAAGCTCTCTTCCTACAGCCTTTTCTAGAGATACCCCATGCTCAATAACGATCGCCTGCTGGTGCAAATCCTGCTGCTGGTGCTGTTTGGTGCCAGCTTCTGGGTGATGGCGCCGTTCTGGTCGGCGCTGTTCTGGGGCGCGGTGCTGGCGTTTGCCAGTTGGCCGCTGATGGTGCTGCTGACCCGTTGGCTGGGTGGCCGTGAATCCCTGGCCGCCGGCATCCTGACCTTGGGCTGGATGTTGCTGGTGGCGGTGCCACTGGTGTGGCTGGGGTTCAATCTCGCGGACCATGTGCGCGATGCCGTGGCGTTGATCAAGGATATTCAGGTCGATGGGCTGCCCGAGGCGCCAACCTGGTTGGGGGCGATTCCCTTTGTTGGAGAGCGCCTGGTCGGCATGTGGAACAGTATCGACGAGCAAGGCGCGGCGCTGATGGTCAGCCTCAAGCCGTACCTGGGGCAGGTGGGCAATTGGCTGTTGGCGCGCAGTGCGCAGATCGGCGGCGGCATCCTTGAACTGACCCTGAGCCTGGTGTTCGTGTTCTTTTTTTATCGTGACGGGCCGCGTCTGGCGATGTTCGTGCATCGTTTGCTGGAACGACTGATCGGTGATCGTGCCGGCTACTACATCGAACTGGTGGCCGGTACGGTGCAGCGGGTGGTCAACGGTGTGATCGGCACTGCCGCCGCCCAGGCCCTGCTGGCACTGATCGGCTTCCTGATCGCCGGCGTGCCGGGTGCGTTGGTGCTGGGGATCGTGACGTTCCTGCTCAGCCTGATCCCGATGGGCCCGCCGCTGGTATGGATCCCGGCCACGGCCTGGCTGGCGTGGAAAGGCGACTACACCTATGCGGTGTTCCTTGGCGTGTGGGGGACGTTCATCATCAGTGGCGTGGACAACGTGCTCAAGCCGTACCTGATCAGCCGTGGCGGCAACCTGCCGCTGGTGATCGTGTTGCTCGGGGTCTTCGGCGGCTTGATTGCCTTTGGCTTTATCGGCCTGTTTATCGGCCCGACCCTGCTGGCCGTGGCCTACAGCCTGCTGATGGATTGGAGTGCAACCCAGGCCCAGGTTCGGCGTGAAGACAAGCCCCTTTAAGCCCTGGGCAACCACATCACGGCGGTCAAGCCGCCGCCTGGGGTCTCTTCCAGGCTCAGGCGGCCGCCCAGGCGTTCCGCCGCGTCCTTAGAGATGGTCATGCCCAGGCCAACGCCGCCGGAATTGCGGTTACGCGAGCCTTCCAGCCGATAGAACGGCTCGAACACTGCCTCACGCTTATCGACCGCGATCCCCGGCCCGTGGTCGATCACACGGATGACCAGCGCTTCGCGGCTGTCCTCCAGCTCCACGCGGGCGGTGCCGGCATAACGCAAGGCGTTGTCGATCAGGTTGTTGAGGCATGAGCGCAGGGCCATCGGTTGCACCTGCAAGGGCAGGCAGCTGCCCGCACATTGCACATCGGAGCCTTGGTCCTGGGCGTTTTCACTCATGGACTCCACCAGCGCCTGCACATCCAGCCAATGCCGGGTTTCACTGGTGCGCTGTTCGTGCAGGTAGCTCAGGGTGGCGTCAAGCATGTCGATCATGTCGTTCAGGTCCTGGCGCATCTGGCCCTGCAGCCGGGTGTCCTCTATCTGCTCCAGGCGCAGCTTGAGGCGTGACAGCGGGGTGCGCAGGTCATGGGAGACGGCGCCGAGCATGCGCGCGCGTTGGCTGACCTGCTCGCGAATGCGCCTTTGCATCAGGTTGAAGGTCGAGGCGGCCTGCCGTGCTTCCCTCGGGCCGGATTCATCGAGGGGGGGGCTGTCGAGGTCCAGACTCAAGCGTTCCGCCGCTTCACTCAGGCGCTGTATTGGCCGGCTCAGCAGTTTGGCACCGTACCAGGCCGCGATAATCAACGAGACGAATTGAAAGGTCAGGGGCACCACCGGGCCGCCAAACCAGGGGCGTGGGTGCTTGTCGCGCATCGGCGCCAGGGTCCCGTCCGGCTGCTCGATAAATCGCTCAGGAGGGGGCGGCGGCGGTTGGCCGTAGTGGTGAAACCAGAAGAACGCCAGCCCATGGGCCAGCACAATCGCCACCAGCAACACGCCGAACAGCCGACCGAACAGCGTGTTGAAGGGCGCGCGCATCAGCCAATATCCCGGGCGTCGAACAGGTAGCCTTCGCCGCGCACGGTCTTGATCAACTGCGGTGCCTTGGGGTCATCCCCGAGTTTTTGCCGCAGGCGTGACACCAGCAAGTCGATACTGCGATCAAAGGCTTCAATGGAGCGGCCGCGGGCGGCATCGAGCAGTTGCTCCCGGCTCAGCACCCGGCGCGGGCGTTCGATAAACACCCACAACAGGCGGAATTCCGCGTTGGACAGCGGCACCACCAGGCCATCGTCGGCCACCAATTGACGCAACACGCTGTTGAGGCGCCAGTTGTCGAAGCGGATATTCGCGCGCTGTTCGGTGCGGTCATCGCGTACGCGGCGCAGGATGGTCTGGATCCGCGCTACCAGTTCACGGGGTTCGAAGGGCTTGGACATGTAGTCGTCGGCCCCCAGTTCCAGGCCGATGATGCGGTCGGTGGGCTCGCAGCGGGCCGTGAGCATCAGGATCGGGATGTCCGATTCGGCGCGCAGCCAGCGGCACAGGGTCAGGCCGTCTTCCCCCGGCAGCATCAGGTCGAGTACCACCACATCATAGGTTTCGGCCTGCATGGCCAGGCGCATCGCGGCACCGTCGGTCACGCCGGTGGCGAGGATATTGAAGCGTGCCAGGTAGTCGATCAGCAATTCGCGGATCGGCACATCGTCGTCGACGATCAGCGCTCGGGTGTTCCAGCGCTTGTCATCGGCAACCACTGCGCCTTTTTGCTCGTCATTCACAGGGACGGAAGGGGTATGCATAGTGCGATCATCTGCCTGGTTGTTGCGCTCAGCATAGGCGCCCAGCCCCATGGCTGGTAGTGCTGGTCGGTGGGTCGTGCGGGCGAGGCTAGCGGCAGGGCGTATTGTGGGCATGTCATGAATGTATCAGCTTTGAAATAAACATCTGGAATGCCCGGCTGATGGCGGTTGGTCAGTATTTACCGATCATCGGATCCCGCAACGGCGCTGCTTGCGCTACAATCCGCGCCGATTTCGACTTGCCTGAGAGCCCATTCCAATGTCCGTCTGCCAGACTCCTATCATCGTCGCCCTGGATTACCCCACCCGTGACGCCGCACTGAAGCTGGCTGACCAGTTGGACCCCAGGCTTTGCCGGGTCAAGGTCGGCAAGGAACTGTTCACCAGCTGCGCCGCGGAAATCGTCGGCACCCTGCGTGACAAAGGCTTCGAGGTGTTCCTCGACCTGAAATTCCACGACATCCCCAACACCACCGCCATGGCGGTCAAGGCTGCGGCCGAGATGGGCGTATGGATGGTCAACGTACACTGCTCCGGCGGCCTGCGCATGATGACCGCCTGCCGTGAAGTGCTGGAACAGCGCAGCGGCCCCAAGCCGTTGCTGATCGGGGTGACCGTGCTGACCAGCATGGAGCGCGAGGACCTGGCTGGCATCGGCCTGGACATCGAGCCTCAGGAGCAGGTACTGCGCCTGGCGGCCCTGGCGCAGAAAGCCGGCCTTGATGGCCTGGTGTGCTCGGCGCTGGAAGCCCAGGCCTTGAAGACCGCCCATCCGTCGTTGCAATTGGTGACCCCGGGGATTCGCCCTGCGGGCAGTGCCCAGGATGACCAGCGCCGTATCCTGACCCCGCGCCAGGCACTGGACGCGGGTTCCGACTACCTGGTGATCGGCCGTCCGATCAGCCAGGCGGCGGATCCGGCCAAGGCGTTGGCGGCGGTAGTCGCCGAGATCGCCTGATCGATGCGCGTTCCCACGTTCACAGAGCGTGGGAACGCGCAGAGCGTGTGTATCAACTGACCTTGAGCACCAATTTGCCAAAGTTCTCGCCGTTGAACAGCTTCATCAGCGTCTCCGGGAACGTCTCCAGCCCCTCGACAATATCCTCCTTGCTCTTGAGCTTGCCTTGGGCCATCCAACCGGCCATTTCCTGCCCGGCGGCGGCAAAGTTCGCCGCGTGATCCATCACTACAAAGCCTTCCATCCGTGCGCGATTGACCAGCAGTGACAGGTAGTTGGCCGGGCCTTTCACCACTTCCTTGTTGTTGTACTGGCTGATGGCCCCGCAAATCACCACGCGGGCTTTCAACGCCAGCCGGCTGAGCACCGCATCAAGAATGTCGCCGCCGACGTTATCGAAATACACATCCACGCCTTTGGGGCACTCGCGCTTGAGGGCGGCGGGCACGTCTTCGTTCTTGTAGTCGATGGCGGCGTCGAAGCCCAGTTCATCCACCAGGAACTTGCACTTGTCGGCACCGCCGGCAATGCCGACCACGCGGCAGCCTTTGAGCTTGGCGATCTGCCCGGCAATGCTGCCCACGGCACCGGCCGCGCCGGAGATCACCACGGTTTCACCGGCCTTGGGCGCGCCGGTGTCCAGCAGCGCGAAGTAGGCGGTCATGCCGGTCATGCCCAGCGCAGACAGGTAGCGGGGCAGGGGCGCCAGCTTGGGGTCGACCTTGTAGAAGCCGCGCGGCTCGCCCAGGAAGTAATCCTGCACGCCCAGGGCGCCATTCACGTAGTCCCCGACGGCGAATTTCGGGTTGTTCGAGGCAATCACCTTGCCCACACCCAGCGCGCGCATGACCTCGCCGAGGCCTACGGGCGGAATGTAGGACTTGCCTTCATTCATCCAGCCACGCATGGCCGGGTCGAGGGACAGGTATTCGTTGCGCACCAGCACCTGCCCGTCCCCGGGCGTGTCCACCGGCACGACCTGGTAAGTGAAGGTTTCCCGCGTGGCCGCGCCGACCGGGCGTTTGGCGAGCAGGAATTGGCGGTTGGTCTGGGCGGTCATGGCAAGGACTCTTTAGAAGTGAAGCATGATTGATAGACCTTGAATGGCCCGCGGGCAAGGTCAGCCGAGGGTGCGAATGCTCATCGATAGGTGCCATTGATAGTGAGCCGGGTTGCCTTATCACCATGACTCATACGGCACTAACCGGCCTTCTGATAGTGCTGACGCGTGCGTCTCGGCGTTGGCTAGACTCGTGCCACTGTCATCAATCCCAATAGGACATCCTCCATGAGCATGACGTTTTCCGGCCAGGTCGCCCTGGTGACCGGCGCAGCCGCCGGTATTGGTCGCGCCACTGCGCTGGCGTTCGCCGCCGAAGGTTTGAAGGTCGTGGTCGCCGATCTCGACGTAGCCGGCGGCGAGGGCACGGTCGCGTTGATCCACCAGGCCGGAGGCGAGGCGCTGTTCGTGCGCTGCAACGTCACCCAGGAGGCGGAGGTGCAGCAGTTGATGGCACAGGCCATCGGCGCCTATGGTCGCCTGGACTACGCCTTCAATAACGCCGGCATCGAGATCGAGAAGGGTAAGCTGGCGGACGGCAGTCTGGATGAGTTCGACGCGATCATGGGCGTCAACGTCAAGGGTGTGTGGTTGTGCATGAAGTACCAGTTGCCGCTGCTGCTGGCCCAGGGCGGCGGGGCCATCGTCAACACCGCGTCGGTGGCGGGGTTGGGCGCGGCGCCGAAGATGAGTATCTATGCAGCCTCCAAACATGCGGTGATCGGCCTGACCAAATCGGCGGCGATCGAGTATGCGAAGAAGAAAATCCGCGTCAATGCCGTCTGCCCGGCGGTGATCGATACCGATATGTTCCGGCGCGCCTATGAAGCCGACCCGCGCAAGGCCGAATTCGCCGCCGCTATGCACCCGGTCGGGCGTATCGGCAAGGTGGAGGAGATTGCCAGCGCAGTGCTGTACCTGTGCAGCGACGGAGCGGCGTTCACCACCGGTCACGCCTTGGCCGTGGACGGTGGCGCGACGGCTATCTAGGACCTGGCGCCGGCCCCTTGTTCGAAAACGTCTGGGGGCGCGTGGGGCTTTTCCAAAGCTGGCAAAACGCTGTGATCGAATATGTGTCAGTAGGTAAATAAGTCAATAAAATCAATACTTTAATAAATTTATGCGGCCGGAAACCTGCTGCTTCTGTGCTTAACTCTGCGGGTTGATAACAGACAGTTGAAGTGAGTGGCTCATGGATTTAGGGATCGATCGACAGGCCCTTGTACCGGTAGTGCAGCAAATCGTCAGTGCAGTGGTGCAATGGATTCGCAAGGACGGCGTGAGCCCCGGAACACGCTTGCCGTCCGTCCGCCAGTTGGCCCTGGACAACCTGCTCAGCCAATCCAGTGTGATCGAAGCATTCGAACGGATGGTCGCTCAAGGGGTACTGGCGCCCCGGCAGGGCTCGGGATTTGTGGTGGCCCAGCCGGCTGCCTGCCACGAAGGCAACTGGTATGAGGGGGCGGAGCGCGAGTGGGGCGCCTTTGCCGACAATCCGTTGGGCGAGTTGAAGCTGGGCTGTGGCTGGTTGCCCGATGCCTGGCGCGAAAGCGATGACATCAGTTACGCGATTCGTGAAGTCACCCGCACCGACACGGCCGGCCTGTTCAACTACAGCACTCCCCTGGGGTTGCCCGCGCTGCGCGAGCAACTGCTCAAGCGCCTGACCCAGATTCACATCGCCACCAGCCTGGAGCGCATCCTGACCACCGCAGGTGCCAGCCATGCCCAGGACCTGCTGATACGGACGCTGCTCAAGGCCGGCGACAGCGTGGTGGTCGAAACCCCCGGGTATGCCAATCTCTACCGGCAGCTGGCGTTCCAGGGTGTGAAACTGCTGGAAGTACCGCGTACCCGAGGCGGCCCCGACCTCCCGGCACTTGAAGCGCTGCTGCAGCACCATCATCCCAAGTGCCTGTTCATTCACAGCCTCTATCACAATCCCACGGGCACCAGCCTGTGCCGGGTGGTGGCCGAGCGCTTGCTGGAACTGGCACACCGCAAGAACTTCCTGATCATCGAGGAAGATGTCTACGGCGACCTGCAGCAGGCCAGTTGCACGCGGCTTTCGGCATTGCCCCATGATGATCGGGTGATCTACGTCGCGAGTTTTTCCAAGACCCTGAGCAGCGCCTTGCGGGTGGGCTACCTCTGCGCCAGCAGCGCAATCATCACGCAATTGGCCAGCCTCAAGACTTTGACCGGTTTCGGCACCTCCCGGTTTGCTGAAGCGGTAGTCGCCACGTTGCTGGCCAATGGTACCTATCGCAAATGGGTGCAGCGCCTGCGCAAGCGGTTGAGCAGTGAAATGACCGTGACCCTGCAAGTGCTGGAGGACGAAGAGTGGGAGGTGTTCGCCGTACCCACCGGCGGTATGTTCCTGTGGGCACGTCCGGGGGCGGCGCAGCCTTCGCGGTTGCAGGCGTGCGCCCGGCAGTTGGGGGTGTTGCTGTCGCCCGGGGCGTTGTTCAGTCCAAGCGGTAGTCACAGTGAGTGGCTACGCCTCAATGTCGCCTATGCTACTGATCAACGTGCCTTGGCGTTGTTTCGTGCGATGGGGCCCGCCAGATCGACCTCGACCATTCTGAAAACGACGAGCGTGTAGCTTTTTGCCATTATTGTGGCGCCAGTGCCTTGTGCTCAGTGCCTTTTGGTTGCGAATCTCGTTGCTTGTCCATCGGACTTGATGGCGTCCGCCATTGCAAGAGGATTCAAGTGCAATGATTTCAGGCGTGCAACGACGTTTCGCCAACCTGGGTATGGCGAAAAAACTGGGCTTGGGCTTCACCCTGGTGCTGCTGCTGACGGCGTTGGTCGCGGCTATCGGCGTGTGGTCCCTGCAAACCGTTGGCCAGCGTTTTGAAGGCCTCAAGGCCATGTCGTCGCTTAACAGCGGCTTGCTCAAGGTGCGTCTGATCGAGCAGGACTACGCGCTGCACGCCGACCCCAAGGCCGTCGACGCCTTGCATGAAAGTCTCGATGCCCTGGCGGCCCAGGCGGACGGCCTCAAGGCCCAGTCTGCGGCGAATGTGCCGGTGATGGCCGAGGTCGAGCAGGCTCTGGCAGCCTACCGGAAGGCGTTCGATGAGTTTGTCGAGCTGACGCAGGCCAAGGACCTGGCGCTGGAAATGGCCAGTTGGTCGGTGTCCAGCGTGGCGAATAACCTGGATGTATTGCAGGCCGGGCTGGCGGACGACGGCGCCTATGGCCTCAAGGAAAGCCAAGGTAAGGAGGGCGCCGAGTTTATCGAGCAGGCAGGCCAGATCAGTCAGGTTTCCCGCTTGATGTTGCAGGCCATGAACGAAGCCCATGTGCGCCTGGACCAGAGCCGCAAGGCGGATGCTGATGACGCCGAGCAAGGTAAGATCGAGCAGGCCGACCAGGCCCTGGCCCAGGTCGAGCAACTGAAAACGTCGGTCAAGGATCCTGGTTATCAGACGGTGCTCAACGAAGTTTCCGGGCATATCGCCGCCTTCAGCGAAAAGCTGGGGGAATACACCGGCCTGCTGGCCCAGGAAAAAGTCGTCTACAAACAACTGCATGATCGAGCTGACCAGGTCGTCAGCCGGGTCAACCAGGCCTATGACGCTGAAGACCTGTCGATGCAGGCGCAACTGAAGAAAAGCGCGATGTTGATCATTGGTTCGTCGGCCCTGGCCTTGCTGGTGGGGTTGATTGCGGCCTGGGTGATTACCCGCTTGATAGTCGCGCCGCTGCGCAGTGTGATCGCGGTAGCCCGACAGATTGCCGCCGGGGATCTGAGCGGGCGCATGGAGGTCAGCCGTCGTGATGAAATCGGCCAGTTGATGCAGGCGATGCAACAGATGGGCGGCGGCCTCAGCCAGATGGTCAGCGGCCTGCAGGCCGGTATTGAACAATTGGCCAGCTCGGCGCAGTCGCTGTCCAGCGTGACCGAACAGACCAACGTCGAGGTCAGCAGCCAGAAAGAAGAAACCGAGCAGGTCGCTACGGCGATGAACCAGATGACCGCCACCGTGCACGATGTGGCGCGCAACGCCGAGCAGGCTGCACAAGCCGCGCAGACGGCGGATGAAAAAGTCGACAGCGGCCAGCAGGTGGTGCGCCAGAGTTTGCAGCGTATCGAATTGCTGGCCACGTCCAGTACCCGCGCGAGCACCAGCATCGAGAGCCTCAGTGCCGAAATCCAGAATATCGGCACCGTGCTGAGCGTGATCAAAAGCGTCGCCGAACAGACCAACCTGCTGGCCCTGAACGCAGCCATCGAAGCCGCCCGCGCAGGCGAACAGGGCCGGGGGTTTGCGGTGGTGGCCGATGAAGTCCGGGCACTGGCCAAGCGGACCCAGCAGTCGACCGAAGAAATCGAGCGGCTGGTCAGTACCTTGCGCGGCGCTGCGCAATCATCGGTGCAGCAGATCCAGCAAAGTGGCGAACTCGTCAAGCTGGCGGTCAGCGATGCGCTGGAAACCGAGAGTGCCTTGAGTAGCATTGCGGTAGCGGTGTCGTTGATCCAGCAGATGAACCAGCAGATTGCCGCTGCGGCTGAGGAGCAGAGCTCGGTGGCCGAAGAGATCAACCGTAGCGTCACCAGTATTCGTGCGAGTGCCGATCAATCGGCGTTGAGCATGCAGGGCAACGCGGCGTCGAGCGTCCAGCTGGCGCAGTTGGGAGCGGAGCTCAAGGGGATGGTGGGGCACTTCCGCCTTTGAGCGCCGCACAGAGGCGGCGATCAAAGGGGGGCGATCAGGCGTGGTTGGCGAGGAAGGTCAGCAGCGCTTCGTTGACGAAATCCGGGTTCTCCCGGCTGGAGATATGCCCGGCGTCTGGAATCAGGATCAGGGCGCAGCCAATCAGTTCGGCCATTTCCTCGGATTCGGCGGGTGGCCGAGGCTTGTCCTGTTCGCCACACATCACCAAGGTGGTATCGGCGTCCAGCCGCGGTAGTTGTTCCAGCACATCTTCGCGGCTGAAGATCAATCGACCCAGGGGTACGATGCTGTGCAGCAAGCGTTCCCGGGGAAAGTCCTGCAGTGACTTGCGAAAATCCTGGTAGAGCGCCGATTCGCGGTCGATGTCGGGGCGAAAGAAGATCGGCGCGATCACATCCAGCAACGGCTCAGGAATGGCGCCGGCGTCTTCAATCATCTTGAACAACGAGAAGTAATACTGGCGCGTGGCCTCTGGCTCGGCACCGAGGTAGGTGTCCATCAGCACCAGGCTGTTGATCCGCTCGGGGGCCTGCAATGCCAGGCGTGCACCCCACATGCCGCCCACCGACAGGCCTGCCAGGTTGATCTGTGGGATCTCCAAATGGTCAAGCAGGGCCAGGACCTGGCGCGCAAGGTCGTCGAGGGTGTGGGTGGGGGCGGGGAGTTGGCCCGATTCGCCGTGGCCCCACAGTTCGGGCACGATGACCCGGTACTGTTGTGACAGGGCTTCGATCTGCGGGGCCCACATGTCGCGGTCCCACAGGTAGCTTGAGCCGAGCAGGACGACAGGGCCGGTGCCCTGGTCGACGTAATGCAGCGGTTGTCCATCAATGACGGCGATAGGCATAGCGGGCCTCTGACTTCACGGAGTGAGGGGCACTTTTTTACGCTAGTCGGGGGCGGGGCGATAGATGCAAATTGATGGCATGTTGGGGCGAGCGGGCAGCCCGCTCACCCCAGGGGAGTGGGCAGATCAGTCGTAGATGACTTTCTTTTTCCACTCGGCGTCGGCCTCGACTTCTTTCATGCCTTCGGTCAATTCGTTGACTTCCTCCGCCGCCTGTTTGCTGTTAGCCAGCACGGTCGAGTTGGCGCGGGCCAGTTGACCTTCCAGCAATTGCAGCTGTGCACTGTAGAGCACCGGCTCCGGCTGCTTGCGCAGGTATTGCACGCCACGCTCGAAGGCCAGGCGCGCCTGGCCCGGTTGGCCCTGCTGCAAGGCGTGCTGGCCGAGGTTGTTGAAGAACTCTATGTGCAACAGCACCAGGATATGACGGATTTCCTTGATCCAGTGCTTGGCTTCGTTGGTCGGCAGGAACCCGTCCTGGGCGGCGCGGGTGACCTGGCCATGCAGGGCTTCCAGCAGAAAGCGCACGTCCTTGGCCTTGGCTTCGGTCTGGATCGGCGCCGGCGGGTTGTTCACCGGGATGGACTCGCCCTGGGCCACCAGCGTGTTCAGCTCGGTGATACGGGCCTTGAGCGGTGCACTGGTCTTGTTGAGGTTCAACAGGCGCTGATTGACGTTGAGCTCCAGGCGGGCCAATAACAGCTTGAGCGCCGGGGTCATCAGCTGGCCAGGGAAGGTCTCGGTGATCTCACCGCAACGGCGCAGGCGATCGTTAAGCTCGATCTCGGTGCGCTTCTTTTCCAGCTTGTTGTTTTCCACCACGTGGTTCATGTAGCCAATGGCGATCAGTATTACGATCCCGGCTATTACCAGCAGGGTGATCATGAGTGGTGTCACCGGCGTGACCTCTTTGATAGGGTTTACAGTGGAGTGTAGTGACTGGGCTTGTCGGCGGATAGGACTGATCGACCAGTTACCCAGGTAGTTCTTCTATATAAGTAGCCGCTCCCTGCGTAGATGCACATTGCCATCACTTGCTGGAACGAACTATAGCGCCTTGTCGGACGCCAGAATATAGGCGTCAAGGCCTGGGCGGGCAGAATGCCCTGCGCGGGCCGGTAAACACGGGCGAAGTCATTGATTTAAATAAATTTATCCTTGGGGGTTGACGACCTTTCAATCCATCCATAGAATGCGCGCCACTTACAGCGTAAAGCACACAGCGAAACGCGGTAGGGAGTGAATGTTGTACGTGTGTCCCCTTCGTCTAGTGGCCTAGGACACCGCCCTTTCACGGCGGTAACAGGGGTTCGAGTCCCCTAGGGGACGCCAT
>NZ_FOZO01000033.1:0-31517 GCF_900116055.1 Pseudomonas sp. NFACC42-2 | reverse complement strand
GAAAAGTCCGGGAGACTTGTATGTGCCGTCCACCCGAATTTATCCAGGGTGCTTGCCCGATGTGGAATATCCGGCAGAAATGAAAGTTCGAAGCGTCAGGCAGGACGGATCGATCAAGTGGAACGGCAAGTTGGTATTTATCAGCGAGGCGCTGTCCGGGGAAAGGATAGGGCTCAAAGAAGCTGAAGATGATGCTTGGGATTTGTACCTGTGTGATTATCCCTTGGGGAGGCTTGGACGAGGTATGACCCGCGTCCAGGCCTCAAATGTGTAAACGATGTCCCCGGTTTCAGATGTAAACGATGTCTACGGTTCTACACCCCGATGGCGGTGTGTCAGTTTCAGGTGTGCTGACTGATACAACGCCATCGGGGGCAAGCCCCCTCCCACAGGCGGACTGCGTCGCTGTTTGGATCAGTGACCGCCAAGGTAGGCGTTGCGCACTTCCTCGTTCACCAGCAGCTCCTTGCCGGTGCCTGTGAGGCGAATTTCACCGTTGACCATCACATACGCCCGGTCCGACAAACGCAATGCATGGTTGGCGTTCTGCTCCACCAGGAAGATGGTCATCCCGGTGGAGGCCAGCTCGCGCAGGGTGGAAAAGATCTGCTTCACCACAATCGGCGCCAGGCCCAGGCTCGGTTCGTCCAGCAGCAACAGCTTGGGCCGGCTCATCAGCGCGCGGGCGATGGCGAGCATTTGCTGCTCGCCACCGGACATGGTCATGGCGCGCTGGTTACGTCGTTCCTTGAGCCGTGGGAACAGCTCGAACATGCGTTGCATATCGTCCTGGGCGAACTTGTCGCCAATGGGGATGGTGCCCATCAGCAGGTTTTCCTCGACGGTCATGTCGGGGAACACCCGCCGCCCTTCCGGCGACTGTGCAATGCCGTTGGAGGCAATGTAGTGGGACGACTTGTGGGTAATGTCGACGCCGTTGTAGAGGATCTGCCCCGACTCGGCCCGTGGCTGGCCGAAGATCGACATCAGCAGCGTGGATTTACCCGCGCCGTTGGAGCCGATCAAGCTGACGGTTTCGCCTTCGTTGATGTGCAACGAAACTTTTTTCAGGGCCTGGATCGGGCCGTAGAACACGTCCAGGTCCTTCATTTCGAGGATAGGTGCACTCATACCAGCTCCTCTTCGTCGGCGCCCAGGTAGGCGGCAATCACTTTCGGGTCGTTGCGGATCGCTTCCGGCCCGCCTTCGGCAATCACGTTGCCGTGGTCCAGCACCACAATGTGGTCGGAAATACTCATCACCATGCCCATGTCGTGTTCGATCAGCACCACCGTCAGGTCGTGTTCGTCGCGCAACAGGCGAATCATCGCGCTGAGGGCTTCGGTTTCCTGGGGGTTGAGGCCCGCTGCCGGTTCGTCCAGGCAGATGATCTGCGGCCGGGTGCACATGGCGCGGGCGATTTCCAGGCGGCGCTGTTGGCCGTAGGAAAGCTCACCGGCCAGGCGGTTGGCGCAGTCCACAAGGTCCACCACTTCGAGCCAGTAGAACGCATGGTCGAGGGCATCGCTTTCGGCCTTGCGGTAGCCCTTGGTGTTGAGGATGCCCGCCAGCATGTTGCGGTTGACCCACATGTGCTGGGCCACCAGCAGGTTTTCCAGCACCGACATTTCCTTGAACAGGCGAATGTTCTGGAAGGTCCGGGCCAGGCCGGCGCGGTTGACCAGATGGGTGCCGCCGAACATCTTGTAGTACACCCGGCTCAAGAAGCTTTTCGGCGATACGAAGTCGACCGCCTTGAAGCGTTCGCCGAGCAGCTGGATCACATTGGTCTGCTTGCCGCGAATGTTCAGTTCGATCTTGCCGCCGCTGGCTTTGTAGAAGCCGGTGAGGCAGTTGAACACGGTGGTCTTGCCCGCGCCGTTGGGGCCGATCAGGGCGAAGATCGAGTTGCGTTCGACCTTGAGGCTCACATCGCTCAAGGCCTTGATGCCACCGAAGTGCATCATCAGGTGTTCCACGGAGAGGACGACTTCCTTGCTCATGGCGCTACCCCCTTGCGTGGTGTCACACCCGTACGGCTGATCCGGATCAGGCCGCGCGGTCGCCAGATCATCATCACCACCATCAACACGCCAAACAGCAGCACGCGGTACTCGCTGAAGCTGCGCAGCAGTTCAGGCGCGACGG
This sequence comes from Pseudomonas sp. NFACC42-2, assembly GCF_900116055.1. NCBI lineage: Bacteria > Pseudomonadati > Pseudomonadota > Gammaproteobacteria > Pseudomonadales > Pseudomonadaceae > Pseudomonas > Pseudomonas sp. NFACC42-2. Next base: position 29,369 of record NZ_FOZO01000033.1, on the reverse strand, counting down.
TCAAGACGAACGCCGCGATCACCACGCCGACCGTCGAGCCCATGCCGCCCAGTACCACGATGGCCAGGATCAGCGCCGACTCGAAGAAGGTGAACGACGACGGGTTGACGAAGCCTTGGTAGCTGGCGAAGAACACCCCGGCCAAACCGGCAGTGGACGCGCCGATGGTGAAGGCCGAGAGCTTGACCAGCACGTGGTTCAGGCCCATGGAGCGGCAAGCGATCTCATCTTCGCGCAAGGCTTCCCAGGCGCGGCCGACCGGCATGCGGGTCAGGCGGTGCTTGATGTACAGCACGGCCAGCACCACCAGGAACAGCACGATGTAGATGAACATGAACTTGATATTGGGGTTGTAATCGATGCCGAAGAACTCGTGGAACGGAACCCCGCCCTCCTTGGCCTTGCGCCCGAACTCCAGGCCCAGGAAGGTCGGCGAAGGCACCGGCATACCGTTGGGGCCGCCGGTGAACGACAGCCAGTTGTTGAGCACCAGGCGAATGATTTCACCGAAGCCCAGGGTCACGATGGCCAGGTAGTCACCGTGCATTCGCAGCACCGGGAAGCCGAGTATGCACCCCGCTAAAGCCGCTGCGATGGCTGCCAGCGGCAATACGCTCCAGAAGCCCAGGCCGAGGTATTGATAACCCAGCGCCAGGCCGTAGGCGCCGATCGCGTAGAACGCCACGTAACCCAGGTCGAGCAACCCGGCCAGGCCGACCACGATGTTCAGGCCCAGGCCCAGCAACACGTAGATCAGCCCGAGGATCACTACGGTCAGCAGGTACTTGTTGGCGAAGATCGGGAACACGATGGCGATCACGATCAGCGCCGGGATGATCCAGCGCAGCCGCGACTTGTAGTCCGGTGGCAGCACATGCACGCCGGAGCCGCTGCTTTCGAAGCCCTGCAGAATCTTCAGGCCCTTGGGGGTTTGCAGGAACAGGCTGAGGGCAAAGCGCCCGGCCATCACGATGGCGACCAGGGTAGCCACACGGGCCGGTTCCAGGTTGAAGCTGTAGCCGTCGAGGACCACGCCGACGATCGGACCGAACACGATCAACGAAATCAGCCCGGCAAGGACCGTATCGACCACACTTTTCTTGATATCGATGGGTTTGGCAGCAGACATGTTTACACCTTAGCCACGAGTGGGCGACCAAGCAGGCCCTGGGGACGGAAAATCAGAATCACCACCAGCAGGGAGAAACTGAACACGTCTTTGTAGTCGGAGTTGATCAACCCCGAGAACAACGACTCGGAAATACCCAGGATGATCCCGCCCAGCATCGCCCCAGGCAGGGAACCGATGCCACCGAGTACCGCTGCGGTAAACGCCTTGATGCCGATGATGAAGCCGGCGTAGAAGTCGAACGTGCCGTAGTTGAGGGTGATCAGCACGCCGGCCAGGGCCGCCATGGCGGCACCGATGACAAACACGTAGGAGATTACGCGGTCGGTGTTGATCCCCAGGATCGAGGCCATCTTGCGGTCTTGCTGGGTGGCGCGGCACATGCGGCCGAGCTTGGTGTACTTGATGATGTAGGTGAGCAACGCCATGCCGGCAAACGCCGCCACGAGGATGAAGACCTTGGTGTACGTGAGTTGGACGAACCCACTGCCGATATCGACGCGCCAGGCGCCGGCCAGCAGGGTTGGAATGCCTTGTTGTTTCGCGCCCTGGGCGATCTGCGCGTAGTTCTGCAGGATCAGGGAGATGCCGATGGCGCTGATCAGCGGAGCCAGGCGGGTGGAGTTGCGCAGCGGTTTGTAGGCGACCCGTTCGATGACCCAACCGTACACGCCAGTGACGACCACGGTGAAGATCAGGGTGCCGAGAATGAGCAGCGGGAAGGATTCGATGCCGAAGTAAGCCAGCAGTGCCAGACTGATCGCCGCGAGGTAAGCGGAAATCATATAAACCTCGCCGTGGGCGAAGTTGATCATGCCAATGATGCCATAGACCATTGTGTAGCCGATGGCGATCAGGCCATAGACCGACCCGAGGGTCAGGCCGTTGACCAGTTGCTGCAGGAAAATACCATCCATAACGCAATCTCACGCGGTGAGCACCTGCACACCAGTCGGTGTGCGGCGCTTCTGGAGGAAAAGACAGATCTCAATAACAACGCTGTCCCAATGTGGGAGGGGGCTTGCCCCCGATGCGGTGGGTCAGCTGAACAACTGTTGACTGACCCACCGCTATCGGGGGCAAGCCCCCTCCCACATGGATTACTTCTGCTTTTCCAGCTGGTGGTATTTGCCGTCTTTATCCCACTGGTAAACCACGTAGTCGGAGACTTTCAGGTCGCCCTTCGCGTCCCAGGTCTTCTCGCCCATCACGGTTTTGACCGGGTGCGCTTTCAGCCATTTGGCCGCGTCTTCGCCCTTGTTGGACTTGGCGCCGTTGAAGCCGGCGGCCAGGGCCTGCAGCGAGGCGTAGGCGTACAGGGTGTAGCCCTCAGGCTCGTAGCCGGCCTTGCGGAACTCTTCCACCACGGCCTTGCTGTCTGGCAGCAGGCGCGGGTCGGCGCCAAAGGTCATGTACACGCCATCGACGTATTGCGCGCCGCCAGCGGTGGCCACCAGTTCATCGGTCACCACGCCGTCATCGGACATGAACTTGACGTCCTTCAGGCCCGCTTCACGAATCTGGCGAACCAATGGACCGGCTTCCGGGTGCAGGCCACCGAAGTACACGACGTCAGCGCCCAGGGAGCGGATCTTGGTGACCAGCGCACTGAAGTCTTTCTCGCCACGGGTCAGGCCTTCTTCCAGCACCGGCTTGACGCCGCGCTTGGTCAACTGGGCAGCGGTGGCGTCGGCCAGGCCTTTGCCGTAGGTGTCCTTGTCGTTGATGACGGCGACTTTCTTGCCCTTGAGCACGTCGACGATGTAGTCGCCGGCGACGATGCCTTGCTGGTCGTCACGCCCGCACATACGGAACATGGCGCCCAGGCCGCGCTCGGTCACTTGTGGGTTGGTAGAACCTGGGGTGATCGCGATGATGCCCGCTTCGTCGTAGACCTCGGAGGCCGGGATGGTGTTCGACGAGCAGAAGTGCCCGACCACGCCAATCACTTTGTCCTGGTCAGCCAGGCGGTTGGCCACGGCCACGGCCTGCTTGGGTTCGCATGCATCGTCGCCTGCCACCAGCACAACTTTCTCGCCGTTGATGCCGCCGGCCTTGTTGATCACCTCGGCTGCCGCCTGGGCACCCTTCATGTACTGCTCACCGAACGAGGCGTTGGCGCCGGTCATCGGCCCCGCAACGCCAATCTTCACATCAGCTTGAACAAACGTAGAAACACCCAGCGCCGCTGCAACGGCGAGGGCCAGAAAACCTTTCTTGTAAAACGTCTGGGACATGAGTGGTGCTCCGATATTTTTGATTTTTGGCACGACAACTTGCGTTCAAACTTTTCACTGAAAGCCCAGAGCAAGCCTCGTGCCATTACGTTTTTATTCTTCAAAAAGACACGGTGTCATTGTTATTGCAGGCGTTTCGGCTCCGCTCGCCAGGACGTGCAACCCTCTAGCATCAATAGGTGCAACCCATAGGCCGAAAAAGTACAACCCTGACGGGTCGCACCTGCAACCAAAGCAATAAACGACAGTTCCTACAGCTGTAACAGCCTGCGTAACGGAACTGCACATTTACAGTGCGCAACTGCTACGACCTGCACCAATACAGATTAGTAGCCGGCTAAGAAAATGCAGGCTTCTGAGCGGTATTTCGCTGATCAGATCACGATCCTCAGGCATTGCCCGGCGTGATACAGCGAGAATCCGGCTTCATACAGGCAACTGCGCAGCCCAACCCCGGCCAGCGGTTGCATGGGTGCAAACGGAATCGGCAACGCCTGGGGATCCTGGTGACACAAATAGTCGGCGAACGCCTTGCCGACCACGCTGCCGGTGGTCACGCCGCGCCCGTTATAGCCGGTTACCGCCACCAGGCCGGGGGCGGGCTCGAACAGGCGCATCAGGTGATCGGGGGTGAAGGCGATGCAGCCGGTCCAGGTGAACTCCCATTGCACCGATTTGAGGTACGGGAAGTAATGTTGCTGCACCCGATCAGCCCACGCCTTGAGGAACCACGCCGGTTTCTGGTTGCCGTTGCCCAGGCTGCCGAGCAACAGGCGACCATCGGCATCGCGGCGGATGCTGCTCAGTACCTGGCGCGTGTCCCATGAGCCTTGGCCGCCGGGCAGAATCTGCTCGGCGGCGGCGTCGGTCAGCGGCGCGGAGGCGACCTGGTAGTAGTAGCCGGGGAAAAAATTGCGGCGCAGCTCGGTCCACTCACCTTCGGTGTAGGCGTTTGAAGCGATGACCACTTGTGCAGCCTGCACCGAACCGCTGGCGGTCTGAACCGACCAACTCGCACCTTGGCGCTCCAACCGGGCGACCGGAGAATGGTCGAACAACTGTCCGCCAAGCCCCACGGCGGCATTCGCCAGGCCACTGGTGTAGGCCATCGGGTTCAAGGTGCCAGCACGCCGATCCAGCAAGGCGGCGGCGATTTTCTTGGTGCCGGTGGCATGTTCGCAGGCCTGGCCGGTGAGCAATTCCACCGGCGCGCCACGGCGCTTCCACTGCTCTTCGCGACTGCGCAAATCCGCCTCGCCACGGGCGTTATGTGCCATGTGCAAAGTGCCCTCGCGGCGCAATTGGCAATCGATGGCGTATTTGTCGATCAGGCTGAACACCAGCGACGGTGCCGCGCCGAGCATGCGGTTGAGCTGGCTGCCCACCGCTTCGCCGAACCCGGCTTCGATTTCGTCCGGGGGGATCCACAGGCCGGCATTCACCAACCCGACGTTGCGCCCCGAACCACCGTGGCCGGTGCGATGAGCCTCCAGCACGGCGACGCTTTTACCCTGTTCCAGCAAATGAATGGCGGCGGACAAACCGGTGATGCCGGCGCCGATCACGCACACATCCACCTTGACCTCGCCCTGGAGCGCGGCACGGTCCGGCCGGCCAGGGGTGAGGTGTTCCCACAAACATGCTTCGCGTAATGCCATTGCCAGACTCCGGTGAGACCCAACAAACAACAATCTTGATGTGCAATGCGGTCACATGTGGGAAGGTCAGTCGAAGGTGATGCCTTGGGCCAGTGGCAACTCCAGCGAGTAGTTCACCGTGTTGGTCTGGCGGCGCATATACCCGCGCCATGCATCCGAACCCGACTCACGCCCGCCACCGGTCTCTTTCTCACCGCCAAACGCGCCGCCAATCTCCGCGCCGCTCGGGCCGATATTGACGTTGGCGATCCCGCAGTCGCTGCCCACTGCCGACATGAACTGCTCGGCCTCGCGCACGTCAGTGGTGAAAATGCACGACGACAGGCCCTGGGGCACGGCGTTGTTCAGGCGCAGGGCTTCGGCGAAGTCCTTGTAGCCGACGACATACAGAATCGGCGCGAAGGTTTCGGTGCACACCACATCGCTTTGCTCAGGCATCTCCACAATGGCCGGCGACACGTAGTAAGCGTTGGGGAACTTGTCTTCCAACTGGCGCTTGCCGCCGAACACCTTGCCGCCTTCGCTCAAGGCCTGCTCCAGGGCGTCCTGCATAGCGTCGAAACCATGCTTGTCGATCAGCGGGCCGATCAGGTTGCCCTCCAGCGGGTGGCCGATGCGCACTTTCGAATAGGCGGCCTTGAGGCGGGTGACGATTTCTTCCTTGACCGACTCGTGGGCGATCAGGCGGCGCAGGGTGGTGCAGCGCTGGCCGGCGGTGCCGACGGCGCTGAACAGGATGGCGCGCACGGCCATGTCCAGATCGGCGCTCGGGCCGAGGATCATGGCGTTGTTGCCGCCCAGCTCGAGGATGCTGCGGGCAAACCGCGCGGCAACTTTCGGCGCCACTTCGCGGCCCATGCGGGTGCTGCCGGTGGCGCTGATCAGGGCCACGCGCGGGTCATCCACCAGCGCAGCGCCGGCATCGCGGCCGCCGATGATGACCTGGCTCAGGTATTGCGGCGCGTCCTTGAAATTCTTCAGCACACGCTCGAACAGCGCCTGGCACGCCAGGGCGGTGAGCGGGGTCTTTTCCGACGGTTTCCAGATCACTGCGTTACCGCACACCAGCGCCAGTGTGGTGTTCCACGCCCACACGGCCACCGGGAAGTTGAAGGCGCTGATCACCCCGACCACGCCCAGCGGGTGCCAGGTTTCACGCATATGGTGGCCTGGGCGCTCGGAGGCGATGGTCAAGCCGTACAGCTGGCGCGACAGGCCCACGGCGAAGTCGCAGATGTCGATCATTTCCTGCACTTCACCCAGGCCTTCCTGGGTGATCTTGCCGGCCTCCCAGGACACCAGCTCGCCCAGATCGGCCTTGTATTGGCGCAGTACATCGCCGAACTGGCGCACCAACTCGCCGCGACGGGGGGCCGGCACGTTGCGCCAGGCCTCGAATGCATGCTCGGCGCGACTGACCTGTTGCTCCACCTCGGCGGCACCTTCCCAGTGCACACTGCCGATACGGCTGCCATCAATGGGCGAATGCACGGGTTGTTTACCCGCCTGGTACAGCGCCGGGTTTACCCCGAGACGATCAAGCAATGCGGCAACCATGGGTCACTCCTTCAATCTTCGAACAAAAAATCGCACCGCGGCACGCACGGCGATCCAGGCCTTATTTGTAGCTGGCCCAAGACTTGCCAACAAACGACGATTAGGCGAGATATCATTCCGTTTATTCATGCAAAGAATAAAAAGAGGCATGCCGTGCTGAACAAAAGACATTTGCCCTCGATCACCGCCCTGCAGTGTTTCGAGGCCGCCACCCGCCACCTGAGCTTCACCCGCGCCGCCGAGGAGCTGAACCTCACGCAAAGCGCAGTGAGCAAACAGGTCGCGCAGTTGGAGGAATTACTCCAGCACCTGCTGTTCCGCCGCGTACGCCGCCGCTTGCAGATGACTCCGGCAGGCGACCTGTACCTGGTGGAAGTGCGCAAGATCCTCACGCAGGTGGAGATGTCCACCCACTACCTGCGCTCCTATGGCGGCGAGACCGAAGTGTTGCGCGTGTCCACGCCCTACACCTTTGGCGCGCGCTGGCTGGTGCCTCGCCTCAAGGGCTGGCGCCTGCGCCACCCGCAGATCCATCTGGACCTGTGCAACGAACAGGAGCCGGACGAACTGCTGCAAGGCAAGGCCGACATGGCCTTCTACTTCGGCCAGGGCTCGCGCCCCGGCACCGAGAGCCTGAAACTGTTCAGCGAAGAGCTGGTGCCGGTGTGCGCCCCGGAAAGCCTGCCGGCGCAGCCCTTCACCGATCCCACGCAACTGAGCGACCTGGTGCTGCTGCAAAACGCCTCGCGCCCCCAGGGCTGGCATGACTGGTTTGCCGACCAGGGTTATCACACCGAACACAGCTACCACGGGCCGCGTTTCGACACTTTTTATATGTGCATTCGCGCGGCGCAGGTCGGTTGCGGCGTGGCATTGTTGCCGCGCTTTCTGGTGGAGGAAGAACTGGCCGACGGCAAGCTGGTGATCCCCTGGCAGCATGCAATGCCCAGCCAGGACGCGTATTACCTGGCCTATCCGGAGCATTCGGCGGAAGTGCCCAAGGTGCGGGAGTTTGTGAAGTGGATGATGGAGCAGGTTGTTTAGTGCCAGGAATATCGCCATCGGCGGCAAGTGGCCTTGGAAAAAAAATCACTGGCAAACCTACCCGCGTCTATGCGCCACTAGCCCCCTTCCTTAATTGTGCGTAAAGGTCGGCGCCCATCGCCCGACCTGTCTGGAGATTCCCGTTATGAGCGAGAGTGTGTTTGCCGATCGCATCGTGCAGAACTTGCTCGACACCGACTTCTACAAGCTGACCATGATGCAGGCGGTGCTGCACAACTACCCCAATGTGGAAGTTGAATGGGAGTTTCGTTGCCGCAACAGCGAAGACCTGCGCCCGTACCTCGCGGAGATCCGCTACCAGATCGAGCGCCTGGCCGAGCTGAGCCTGAGCCCGGACCAACTGGGGTTCCTGGAGCGCATCAGCTTTATGAAGCCGGATTTTTTGCGCTTTCTCGGACTGTTTCGCTTCAACCTGCGCTATGTGCAGACCGGCATCGAGAACGGCGAGTTGTTTATCCGCCTGCGCGGGCCGTGGCTGCATGTGATTCTGTTTGAAGTGCCGATGCTGGCGATCGTCAGCGAAGTGCGCAACCGCTACCGTTACCAGACGGTGATCCTCGAACAGGCCCGCGAGCAGCTGTACCGCAAGTTCGACTGGCTGACGGCCAACGCCAGCAGCGACGAGCTGGCCGAGCTGCAAGTGGCCGACTTCGGCACGCGCCGACGCTTCTCGTACCGCGTGCAGGAAGAAGTGGTCAGCGTGCTCAAGCATGACTTCCCCGGGCGTTTTGTCGGCACCAGCAACGTGCACCTGGCCCGCGAGTTCGACATGAAGCCGCTGGGCACCATGGCCCATGAATGGATCATGGCCCACCAGCAACTGGGCCCGCGCCTGATCGACAGCCAGATCGCCGCCCTCGACTGTTGGGTCCGCGAATACCGTGGCCTGCTGGGTATCGCCCTGACCGATTGCATCACCACCGACGCGTTCCTCGGCGACTTCGACTTGTACTTCGCCAAACTGTTCGACGGCCTGCGCCACGACTCCGGCGACCCGGTGCAGTGGGCGGAAAAAGCCATCGCCCACTACCATAAGTTGGGCATCGAGCCGATGAGCAAGACCCTGGTGTTCTCCGACAGCCTGTCGCTGCCCAAGGCCCTGGAAATATTCCGCGCGCTGCGTGGTCGCATTAATGTGAGCTTCGGCATCGGCACCAACCTGACCTGCGATATTCCAGGGGTGGAACCGATGAGCATCGTGCTTAAAATGACCGCCTGCAATGGCCAGCCCGTCGCGAAGATCTCGGATGAAGCGGGCAAGACCCACTGCACCGACCCGAATTTTGTCGCCTATTTGCGTCATGTTTTCAAAGTACCTGCCATCTCTAGCAAGGAGTGAATCATGCAAGCCGTACAGCGTGAGATTGCTGAACAGCTCAAGGTCCAAGCGCCGTTCAAGGACCAAGCCGCCCTCGAGGCCGAAGTTGCCCGGCGCGTGGCGTTTATCCAGGATTGCCTGCGCAATTCCGGGCTCAAGACACTGGTGCTGGGCATCAGCGGCGGCGTCGACTCCCTGACTGCCGGCCTCTTGGCCCAACGCGCGATGCAGGAACTGCGCTCCCGCACCGGTGACGAGGCCTACCGCTTTATCGCCGTGCGCCTGCCCTACGAAACCCAGTTCGATGAAATCGATGCCCAGGCCTCGGTGGACTTTATCGACCCGGACGAGCGCCACACCGTGAACATCGGCCCGGCGGTGAAAGCCCTGGCCAATGAAGTAGCGGCGTTTGAAGGCAAGGCGGCGGTGTCCCGCGACTTCGTGCTCGGCAACACCAAGGCGCGCATGCGCATGGTGGCGCAGTACACCATCGCCGGCGCGGCCAGCGGCCTGGTGATCGGTACCGACCATGCGGCGGAAGCGGTGATGGGCTTTTTCACCAAGTTCGGTGATGGCGCCTGCGACCTGGCGCCGTTGAGCGGGCTGGTAAAGAACCAGGTACGCGCGATTGCGCGGTTCTTTGGTGCGCCGGAGTCGTTGGTGGAGAAGGTGCCGACGGCCGACCTTGAAGACCTGTCGCCAGGTAAGCCGGATGAAGCGTCACATGGCGTGACCTATGCCGAGATCGATGCGTTCCTGCACGGTGAGCCGGTGCGGGAGGAAGCGTTCCGAATCATCTGCGAGACGTACCGCAAGACCGAACACAAGCGGGTGATGCCGTTTGCGCCGTGAGGTGAGCCAGATAGTGGTGTGTTGATTGGCAGGCAGTCATCGGGGGCAAGCCCCCGATGAACGATAACGCGGTCTTACTTCAGGACCACAGTGCCCTTCATCATCGAGATGTGGCCCGGGAACGAGCAGAAGAACGCGTAATCCGTACCGGCCGCCAGTTTCGAGACATCGAAGGTCACCGAATCCTTCTCGCCGGCACCAATGATCTTGGTGTGGGCGATGATGCGATCGTCACCCTCTTTCAGGTAGTTCTTGTCGATGCCAGCAGCCATGCCATCAGTGGCAACCGGCTGCATGTTGGCGGCGCTGGTCAGCACCCAGTTATGACCCATGACGTTTTTCGGCAGGCTGCCGGAGTGAGTCAGCTCGACAGTGAACGTCTTGCAGCTCTTGTCGATCGTGATTTCCTTGGTGTTGAAGGACATCTGGTCAGTGGAGTCGACGGTGACCTTGCACTCTGCAGCAAGCAACTGGCCGCTGGCCAGAGTCAGCAGGGAAACAGCAACGAGTTTGGCAAACATGTGAATCTCCAAGGCAGGGTTTAAACAACGCGTAATGCGACAAGGGTGCCTGAGGCAGGCAAAAATTCTTATGACCTGAATCAACAGATTGTATACAACTTTAGGCTATCAGACTTATCGACACAATCAACCAGCCAAAGTGCCGCAGGGTGTCTATGATCGGCCCATCACCCACTGGAGCCCGAGCCATGCACCTCAACCAACTGTTCAATGGCCTCCTGGCCGCGTACGCCTGCGGTAAGTGAAGGCCAAGCGCCCCTTGAAGCTGCTACCATGTCGTCCCAAGGCAGCTGCGCGCCGCCACCCTCACCTTCGACCCTAGAGGATCGCCCATGGCCAAACCTAATTACTCCTTCGCCAAACGTCAGAGAGACTTGGCCAAGGAACAGAAGAAAGAGGAAAAACTGCAACGTAAGAAAGCCGCGGTAGATGAAGAAGCCGGCGCACTCAACCCGGATGCTGATGGTGAAGTAACGAGCGACGAGACTGAAACACCAAAAGATCCAGCTGAATAATTTTCGTTGTGGTGAGCAGGCCACCCCGGCTCACCACACTCCCCTGTTATTCCAGCGGCATCACCGTCACCCGCACCTCCGGGTCATGGCTCCCTCCCCCCAGAATCACCCCACGCAACGGCGACACATCGGAGAAATCCCGGCCCCAGGCCAGGGTGATGTGCTCCAGTGCCGGCTGCACATTGTTCGTCGGATCGAAATCCACCCAGCCCGATACCGGGCAATACACCGAGACCCATGCGTGGGAGGCATCGGCGCCGATCAGGCGTGGCTGGCCGGGCGGTGGCTGGGTGAGCAGGTAGCCGCTGATGTAACGCGCCGCCAGGCCGCGCGAGCGCAGGCAGGCGAGCATCAGGTGGGCGAAGTCCTGGCACACGCCGCGGCGGCGCTCCAGCACTTCCACCAGTGGCGTGGCGACCTGGGTGGCTTCGGCATCGAAGGTGAATTCGCTGAAGATCTTTTCCATCAGCGCCTGTACACCCAGCAGCAACGGTTTGCCAGGGGGAAAACAGCTTTCGGAAAATTCGACGAAGGTTTTCTTCAAGTGCACGTAGGGCGATTCGAAGCGGTAGCGACAGGCTTCGATCAACTCGGGCGACAGTGGCTGGCTGCTGTAGGTCAGGCTGTCGCGGGTCTGGTCCCAGGCGGGCGAGTGCTGGAAATCCAGCACCGGCCGCGCCAGCACTTCCACGGTCAAACCGGCATTGACCAGCAATTCATCGTGGGGCCGCTCGAACGCCAGGCGGGTGATCGGGTTGCCGAACACGTCCAGCTCATCACGGCGTGCGGACGGCGGCGGGCTGATGTCCAGTTGCTGGGCGCTGCAACGCTGCCAGGCGCACGGCCTCGGCCATAAATGCGCGAGCTGCTGGGCCAGGGACACCGGGCTGTCGTAGTGGTAATGGGTATCGTGGAAAATCTGGTAGCGCGCACTCATCACACCGACACCGTTTGCTGGCTGACATCATCCACATGGGCAAAGTGGCGCAAAGCCAGACGATCCGACACTTGCCCACTCTCATCGGCGACCGCCTGCAGCAGGTCGGCCAGGCCTTCCAGTGCGGCACGCACGCTGGATTCGCCAAACAACGGGTTCTCCAGGCACGCCAGGTCGAAACGCGCCAGGCGCTCCACCAACGGCGCCAACCCGGTCTCCCGTGGCACACCGAAATCATCATTAAGACGGCGCAGGGTACGGCTCACCAGTTTCAGCTGGAACAGCACCGCGTGGGGGTTCTGTTCATCCAGCAACAACAAATCCAGGACCGGAATCAGCTGCGGCACCGCCAGGTAGCGCGAGCGGTAGGTGATGCTGCTGTTGCCGAGTTCCAGCAACCACTCCAGGCCCGCTTGATCGAACACCGCCACGCCGCGCAGGAATGCCGCCAGGCTGCTGCTGAGAAATTGCAGACGCTCGATGCGCCGGCCCATCATCAGGAAGCGCCAGCCTTCGTCGCGGGTCATGTCGTCCAGGGCAAACCCGGACAGCGCCGCCAGGGACATTACCAGGCGGTTGAGGAAATCCAGCAACTCACCAAAATCCGGGCTTTCGCTTTCCAGCTCCAAGGCTTCGCGTTGCAGCTCCACCAGGGCCTGCCAGTTCTCACGGGACAGCTTGCCGCGCACCTGGGACGCCGCCCACTGCAAGCGTTGCAGGTTGGCGCGTAGGCTCGACGGCCAATCATCGCCGAGCAAGGCCGCCTGCAAACGCTCGGGCAGCTCGCCCTCCTCCGGCAGCAGGCGCAGGTTTTCACCCAACTCGACCGCCGCCTGCAAGGCCAGGGGGTCGTCGCCGTCGACATAGCGCGCCAGCACGATGCGCAGCCAGCGTGCGCTGTCGTCGCAGCGTTCGCAGTAACGGCCAAACCAGAACAGGTTTTCCACCACGCGGGACGGTAGATAAGGGTCGCGGCGCACCAGGTCGTGTGCACCAATTGCGCGTTGGGCGCGCCAATGCTCGCCACTGCTGGCGCGTTCGCCCAGCACCCAGGTGTCCTTGCTGGCGCCGCCGCGTTGCATCGACACCACTTCCGCATCGGCGTCGGCCGCCACGCGGGTCAGGCCGCCGGGCAGTACGCGGTAGCCCTCCGCGCTGGCCACGGCATACACGCGCATGCCGATGGCGCGGTGTTGCAGGTGATCCTCCACGGTGTGCCACACCGGTGCCTGGGACAGTTGTGCCAGCTCCTGGGCGACGTAGGCGTAAGGCCGCGCGCGCATGCGTTCGGCCAAGGCCTGGCGTTGCTCGTCGTTCAAGTCGCGACCGAATACCGGGGTGAAACTTTGCGACGGAAACGCTGGCTTGATCAGCAGTTCCGGCAGTTTCTCCAAGGCCTCGGCGAGCACCGGCGCCTCACCGCACCACCAGGTGGCGATAGACGGCAGGATCAACTCTTCGCCAAACAGGAACTGGTTGATCCTGGGCAGAAAGCCGAGCAAACCGGGGGACTCCAGCACGCCGCTGCCCAGGGCATTGGCCACCAGCACATTGCCCTGGCGCGCGGCGTCGAGCAGGCCGGGTACGCCGAGGGCGGAGTCGGTGCGTAGCTCCAGCGGGTCGCAGAAGTCGTCGTCGAGGCGACGCATGATCGCGTGCACCCGGCGCAGGCCACTGAGGGTTTTCAGGAACACCGTGCTGTCGCGCACCGTGAGGTCGCCGCCTTCCACCAGCGGGTAGCCGAGCTGACGCGCGAGGTACAGGTGTTCGAAATAGCTCTCGTTGAAACGCCCAGGGGTGAGCAACACGATCAGCGGTGGCTGGTCATCGCTCGGCGCCTGGCGGGCCAGGGTTTCCTGGAGCGTGCGGAAGAAACCGGTGAGGTGCTGCACCTGCAGATCACGGTACAGGTCCGGGAAGGCGCGGGACACGATGGTGCGGTTTTCCAACGCATAACCGGCGCCCGAAGGCGCCTGCGTGCGGTCGGCGGTGACCCACCAGCGGCCATCCGGGGTACGCGCCAGGTCCACGGCATACAGGTGCAGAAACGCACCGTCGGGCGGTTGGATGCCTTGGCACGGCCAGAGGAAATTGTTATGCCCGAACACCAGCTCGGCCGGCAGCAGACCTTCCTTGATCAAACGTTGCGGCCCGTAGAGGTCCGCCAGTACGGCGTTGAGCAGGCGCGCACGCTGGGCGATACCGGCTGACAGCTGCTGCCATTCATCGGCAGCCAGCACATGGGGCAGCAGGTCCAGTTCCCAAGGGCGATCGGCGCCCTTGGGGTCGGCGTAGACGTTATAGGTGACGCCGTTTTCCTGGATCTGCCTTGTCAGCAGCGCCTGGCGCTGGGCCAGTTGCGCGGGTGTGCTGCGTTGCAGGTGATCGAGCAAGCGCTGCCAATGGGCGCGTACTGCGCCACTGTCGTCCAGCAGTTCGTGATAAGTACCCGCGGTCAGCGGGTATTGGTCGAGCAAGTCGGGCATGGAACGCTCGGCAGAGGCAAAGGGGCTCAGTTTAATTCAAATTCACTGCAATCTAATGTGGGAGGGCGCTTGCTCCCTCCCACATTGTGATCGCTTTTAGTCATTTTTATTGGGGTGACGCCGCAGATCCAGGGTCATCGGCAATTCGTCATTGATCACAACACTCGGCACGGTGAGCTTTCCTGGTGTATGGCCGAGACGGAAAAACCGCGCCATGCGCCGGCTCTCCGCCTCATTGGCGTTTACCGGCAGGCTGTCGTAGTTACGCCCGCCCGGATGCGCAACATGGTACTGGCAGCCGCCCAGGGAGCGCTGCATCCAGGTGTCCAGCAGGTCGAACACCAGCGGCGCGTGCACCGGGATGGTCGGTTGCAGGCAGTTGGCAGGTTGCCAGGCGCGGTAACGCACGCCGGCGACGAACTCGCCAATGCGCCCGGTCGGTTGCAGTGGCACCGGGATGCCATTGCAGGTCAGCAGGTAGCGTTGCGGCGGCAGCCCGCTCACCTTCACCTGCAAGCGCTCCAGGGACGAATCCACATAGCGCACCGTGCCGCCCACCGCGCCCTCTTCGCCCAGTACATGCCAAGGCTCCAGGGCCTGGCGCAGTTCCAGCTCGATCCCGCTGACGGCGTAATCGCCCACCTTGGGGAAGCGGAACTCCAGGTGCGCGGCGAACCATTCGGCACGCAACGGGTAACCGGCGGCGTTCAACTCGACGATCACGTCGGCAAAATCCTGCTCGATAAAGTGCGGCAACAGGAAGCGGTCATGCAGTTCGGTGCCCCAGCGCGCCAGTTTCGGCGGCGCATAGGGTTCACGCCAGAAGCGCGCCACCAAGGCCCGCAGCAGCAGTTGCTGGGTCAGGCTCATGCGTGCGTGGGGCGGCATTTCAAAGGCCCGCAACTCGAGCAACCCCAGGCGGCCAGTGGCACCGTCGGGCGAGTAGAGTTTGTCGATACAGAATTCGGCGCGGTGGGTATTGCCCGTCACGTCGATCAACAGGTTGCGCAGCAGGCGATCCACCAACCACGGCGGGCATTCTTCACCCGGCTGCGGCATTTGCGCAAAGGCGATTTCCAGTTCATACAGCGCGTCGTTGCGGGCTTCGTCCACCCGCGGTGCCTGGGAGGTCGGGCCGATAAACAGGCCGGAAAACAGGTACGACAGCGAGGGGTGGTTATGCCAATAGCTGATCAGGCTGCGCAGCAGGTCGGGCCGGCGCAGGAACGGCGAGTCCTTGGGCGTCGCGCCCCCCAGCACAAAGTGGTTACCGCCGCCGGTGCCGGTGTGGCGGCCGTCGATCATGAACTTCTCGGTGGTCAGCCGGGTCTGCCGCGCCTCCTCGTAGAGGAATTCGGTGCGCTCCACCAACTCGTCCCAGGTCGCGGACGGCTGCACGTTGACCTCGATCACACCCGGATCCGGCGTGACACGGAAGTTGCTCAGACGCATATCGAACGGTGGTTCGTAGCCTTCCAGCAGCACCGGGCAGTGCAATTCCTCGGCGGTGGCTTCGATGGCGGCCACCAGCTCCAGGTAATCCTCGACGCGCTCCAGGGGCGGCATAAACAGGTACAGACGCCCTTCCCGCGCTTCGGCACACAGGGCGGTGCGGGTCAGCCAGTCGGCGGACTCGTCGACCTCGGGCACTCGCTCGTCGCTCGGTGCGGGTTCGCCATGGCTTTGCAGTTGCGTGCTGGTCGGCAGTTCCGGTTGATCCTGGTTAGGATCGGTGGGGTGCACGAATGGATATTCCGCCGCCGTCACCCACGGCTGCGAGGCCAACGGCAGGCGATAGCCCAGCGGCGAATCCCCCGGCACCAGGCGGCAATGGTTATCGCGCAGGTACCAGCGCCCGCTCTGCCAGCGGTCATTGGCCGCCGTACGCGCCAGCGGCAGTACCTGGCCGATGACTTTATCCAGGCCCTGGCTGAACACCTTGCGCAAGCGCTCGCGCTCCAGCTCGTCGCTCAAGCGCGGGTCCTGGGCCGTGACGTTTTGCGGCAACGCGCCTTCGCGCCACAGGTAGTAGAAATTGTCTTCGAAGGCCGGGAATACAAAGCGCGCCGGCAACTTCAGGCGCTCGGCCACGCTGGCCAGGAAACGCCCGGCCATTGCGCCATCGGCGCCGTAGTCCTGCTGTTCATCGGCGATAAGCGCGCTGTTGTGCCAGATGGGCACGCCGTCACGGCGCCAGTAGCAGTTAAGCGACCAGCGCGGCAATTGCTCGCCGGGGTACCACTTGCCCTGACCGAAGTGCACCAGGCCCTTGGGTGCGTAGTGCTTGCGCATGCGCTGGAACAGTTCGGCGGACAAGCGCCGCTTATCCGGCCCGAGGGCTGCGGTGTTCCATTCGGCGCCGTCAGGGTCGTCGATGGAGACGAAGGTCGGCTCGCCGCCCATGGTCAGGCGTACATCATCCTTGAGCAGGTCGCCATCGATCTGCCGGCCCAGGGCCTGGATCGCCAGCCATTGCTCTTCGGTGTAGGGCTTGGTGACCCGTGGCGCTTCCCAGATGCGCTCCACCGACATTTCGTGGGTAAATTCGCACTCGCAGGGTTCCACCAGCCCACTGATCGGCGCGGCGGACGATGGATCGGGACTACAGGCCAACGGGATATGCCCTTCACCGGCAAACAGCCCGGAGGTGGCATCCAGGCCGATCCAGCCGGCACCGGGCAAATACACTTCGCACCAGGCGTGCAGGTCGGTGAAGTCGACTTCGGTGCCGGAGGGGCCGTCGAGGGCTTTGACGTCGGCGGTCAGTTGAATCAGATAACCGGACACAAACCGCGCCGCCAACCCGAGGTTGCGCAGCAATTGCACCAGCAGCCAGGCCGAATCGCGGCAGGAGCCGGAAGCGTTTTCCAGGGTGAATTCCGGGGTTTGCACCCCCGGTTCCATGCGGATCAGGTAGCCGATGTCGGCGGCCAGGCGCTGGTTGAGACCTACCAGAAAGTCCACGGCCGGCAACGGCGTGCGGTCGATGCCCGCCAGGTAGGCGGCAAACCTCGGCGTCAGCGGCAGGGTTTCCAGGTACGGCGCCAGCTCGCGCTGTTCATCGGCGGCGTAGCTGAAGGGGATTTTTTCGGCGTAGGGCTCAAGGAAAAAATCGAACGGGTTGAACACCGCCATCTCGGCGACCAGGTCAACCTCGATGCGCAGTTCATCGGTCTTTTCCGGGAACACCAGACGCGCCAGGTAATTGCCCTGGGGGTCCTGCTGCCAATTGATGAAGTGCTGCTCGGGCAGCACTTTGAGTGCATAGGACAAAATCCGCGTGCGGCTATGGGCTGCCGGACGCAGACGCACGATCTGTGGGCCAAGCTCGACCGCGCGGTCGTAGCGGTAATGCGTAACATGGTGCAACGCGACATGAATCGACACGGCGGCCTCCTGCGAGCCAGGGCATGGACACAAAGCGCGCAAGACTTATGCCAGAGCGGCGGTCATTGCGCTTTATCGTAAGACCCGGTGCAGTACAGCACCAAAACGGCGCCAACGGTGGTGTCGTGGTGCAGGCGCCGCACATATTTGTGGCGTTAATGTGAGGATGGGTGGCGAATCTACCCAATCAACGGGTTTTGCGCTTTGCGATTACGGCTGGTTTAACCGCCTGCCGAATGCGACGGATTCCCACGAGTTTCGTGCGCATCTCTCGTTGAACCTTGCTGTTAAGTGTCAATAATCCGAGCAATGGGAATAACAGCGCCAACCCATACAGGACTTTGTGAGGCTGGAATTGAACCATCGGAACTACAAACAGTAGACAGGCGACATAGATACCGACCATTACCCACACCCAGGAGGGTCGGCCCCGCAAAATCATAAAGTTGCTATGGACCGTCAACAGAATGAGCAGCGCCCCGGCAGACATGATCTTGAGCCCCACTTGAGCCATCGGCGCATCACGAAAATAGGTGATGAACGCCAGCGCCACGGCCAACGCCAAAGAAAAACACGCAGCAAATACGCCGCCCATAAACGTCAGAAAGTATTGTCTGAAAAAGTCGCGTAGCGTCATCAATTCGCTCATTCGCTTACCTCCTCGTACAGTCCAATCGCGATGGTGTTGACGTTTCCGGAGTAGGCACTCCCGCCAAACCCAACGCTTGCGCCCAGGACGTCTTTGATCTGGGTAGTGGTGCTGTGCTTGAGCTGCGTGGGGGTGAAACGCTTGGTGAGTTCGCCCGACGCCTGCCTCAATTTGATCATCTTCGCGGTCAAGCTGGGATGGTTGATGCTCAGCAGCTCTTTCGTCAGCTTGGCTCTTTCCTGGCGATTCAAACCGCGAAGCACATCACGCAGGCTCTTGCCCGTCGATGCTTTGGCGGCCCTGACCAGCTTGACCGTCGTCAGGGCCGAAGCGCCCACGCCAGCCAGTGATACGGCGTCCAGCACGATGGACGCATTCTGGTACCAGCCTTCACTGTCGAGCGAATCCTTGACCTCAGGTTTGGCGACTTCCAGCGCTGTTCGGGCAATGCCGTTGAAACACTGAAGCGTACTTGCGCCGGCAGCCGCATACCCCACTACAACGATGACGGAACTGGCGCCAGCGCTGAAAGGCACCAGAATTGTTCCACTGGCGATCGCAGCCCAACTGATGACCGCCCCCAAGCAGGAGATTCCGGTATTCACGGCTTCGCCAATCAGTCGCGATTCTCGAGGATTGCTCACGACATGTTGAGCAAACTGTGTTGGCGCAATGTACTTCTGCGCTTCACGCAAAATGATGCGCTTGGGCTTGATGCTGCAGATGGGCTTGAATTCGCGCAGGGTAATGACGTTGAAGTCGGCGTCGATATACACCACCCCCGCGCCGACGATGCTGGGGTCGGCGTCGATGGCCGCGAACAGCCGTGGCAGGTTGATCTGGCTTTCGATACGCTGGCGCGCCATGAACTGGGAGCGGTTGGAGTCCATGCCGATGCCGGCCAGGGGGTTGCCCATGGGGTATTCTTCCTTGAAGGGGTGGAGACTGGACTGACGCTATCGAGGCAAGCCCCCTCCCACACTTGTCCGTATACGCAATCCAATGTGGGAGGGGGCTTGCCCCCGATGGCAATTTAATGGGCGCCACCTTAACAAACAGACTCCCCACCGCCTAGAAAGCAAAACGCCAGCACAAGGCTGGCGTTTGCATTTTCAAGCGACGATCAACGCGGCACCACCGGCTTGCGGGCCGGCTTGCCGCCCTTGCCCTTGGCCGCATCGCTGCGTTCCTTGGCCGCCTGCTTGTTACGCGCCTGGGCCGCCGCCTTGGCTTGTTCGCGCTTGTCCCACGGGTTGCTGCCGTCACTGCCACGGGGCGGCAAGCCGGTGTGCTGGGTGAGGATCCTGGTGGTGGTTTCCTTGGCGACCTTGTGGCTGCCGGCCGGCGTCGAGTTCTTGCGACGGGCGCTCTGGTAGCTGTCGGTGCTCGGCTGGTGCAGCGGGATCAGTTGGTCCTTGCCCGGCCCGATCAGGTCGGCACGGCCCATGCGGGTCAGCGCTTCACGCAGCATCGGCCAGCCCTTCGGGTCGTGATAGCGCAGGAACGCCTTGTGCAGGCGGCGCTGCTCCTCGCTCTTGACGATGGTCACCGCGTCGCTCTTGTAGGTGACCTTGCGCAGCGGGTTCTTGCCCGAGTGGTACATCGCGGTGGCGGTGGCCATCGGCGACGGGTAGAACGCCTGCACCTGGTCGGCGCGGAAGCCGTTGCCCTTGAGCCACAGGGCCAGGTTCATCATGTCTTCATCGGTGGTGCCCGGGTGAGCCGCGATGAAGTACGGGATCAGGTACTGCTCCTTGCCCGCTTCCTTGGTGTACTTCTCGAACATGCGCTTGAACTTGTCATAGCTGCCGATGCCCGGCTTCATCATCTGGTTGAGCGGACCTTCCTCGGTGTGTTCCGGGGCGATCTTGAGGTAGCCACCAACGTGATGGGTGACCAGCTCCTTGACGTATTCCGGCGACTCGACCGCGAGGTCGTAGCGCAGGCCGGAAGCGATCAGGATCTTCTTCACACCCGGCAATGCACGGGCGCTTCGATACAGCTGGATCAACGACGAGTGGTCGGTGTTCAGGTTCGGGCAGATGCCGGGAAACACGCACGACGGCTTGCGGCACGCGGATTCGATTTCCGGGCTCTTGCAGGCAATGCGGTACATGTTCGCGGTCGGGCCGCCGAGGTCGGAAATCACACCGGTGAAGCCCGGCACCTTGTCGCGGATCTCTTCGATTTCGCGAATGATCGACTCTTCGGAACGGTTCTGGATGATCCGCCCTTCGTGCTCGGTGATCGAGCAGAAGGTGCAGCCGCCGAAACAGCCACGCATGATGTTCACCGAGAAACGGATCATGTCGTAGGCCGGGATTTTCTCCTTGCCGTACGCCGGGTGCGGAACACGGGCGTAAGGCATGCCGAACACGTAGTCCATTTCTTCGGTGGTCATCGGAATGGGCGGCGGGTTGAACCATACGTCCACTTCGCCGTGCTTCTGCACCAGGGCGCGGGCGTTGCCTGGGTTGGTTTCCAGGTGCAGAACGCGGTTGGCGTGGGCATAGAGCACGGCGTCGCCACGGACTTTTTCCACCGATGGCAGGCGGATCACGGTCTTGTCGCGGGTCATGCGCGGGCTGGCCAGGATCTGCACGACCTTGGCTTCTTCCGGATCATCGACCGGCCCCTTTTCCTGCTCGATGGCGCAGGCCTGGGTGTCCTGGGTGTTGACGTACGGGTTGATGATCTTGTCGACCTTGCCCGGGCGGTCGATACGCGTGGAATCCACTTCGTACCAGCCGGCTGGGGTATCGCGACGGATGAACGCAGTGCCGCGCACATCGGTAATGTCTTCGATCTTGTGGCCCCACGACAGGCGCTGGGCGACTTCGACGATGGCCCGCTCGGCGTTGCCGTACAGCAGGATATCGGCGGTAGCGTCGATCAGGATCGAGTTGCGCACGCGGTCCTGCCAGTAGTCGTAGTGGGCGATGCGGCGCAGGGATGCTTCGATGCCGCCGAGTACGATCGGCACGTTCTTGTAGGCTTCCTTGCAACGCTGGCTGTACACCAGGCTGGCGCGGTCCGGGCGTTTGCCGGCCATGCCGCCTGGGGTGTAGGCGTCATCGGAACGGATTTTCT
Source organism: Pseudomonas sp. NFACC42-2 (assembly GCF_900116055.1). Classification (NCBI taxonomy): domain Bacteria; kingdom Pseudomonadati; phylum Pseudomonadota; class Gammaproteobacteria; order Pseudomonadales; family Pseudomonadaceae; genus Pseudomonas; species Pseudomonas sp. NFACC42-2. The sequence goes on along the minus strand of NZ_FOZO01000033.1, from coordinate 7,968 downwards.
TGTCGGCGGTGTAGCGGTTGATCATCGAGTCCATGTTGCCGGCCGCGACGCCGAAGAACAGGTTCGGCTCGCCCAGTTTCATGAAGTCATCTTTGGACTGCCAGTTCGGCTGCGCAATGATCCCGACGCGGAAGCCCTGGGACTCCAGCAGCCGGCCGATGATGGCCATGCCGAACGACGGGTGGTCCACGTAGGCATCGCCGGTGACGATGATGATGTCGCACGAATCCCAGCCAAGCTGATCCATCTCCTCCCTGCTCATCGGCAGGAATGGCGCAGGGCCGAAACATTCGGCCCAGTACTTGGGATAGTCAAATAACGGCTTGGCTGTTTGCATGACGGTGACCGGTGTTGAGATGAAAAATCGCGGGCGCGGAATATAGCACAAATTTTGACCAATTCCGACGGTAATGGTCGGAATTGAGCAGACGGGTTATTCGTCGTCGTCGAAGTTATAACTGCCCGGGGCCAGGTTCTCGAAGCGCGTGTATTTGCCGATGAATGCCAGGCGAACAAAGCCGATCGGGCCGTTACGCTGCTTGCCGATAATGATCTCGGCAATGCCTTTGTGCTCGGTCTCGGGGTGATACACCTCGTCGCGATACACGAACATGATCACGTCAGCATCCTGCTCGATCGCTCCGGATTCCCGCAAGTCGGAGTTCACCGGGCGCTTGTTGGGGCGTTGTTCCAGGGATCGGTTGAGCTGGGACAGGGCGACTACCGGGCAGTTGAATTCCTTGGCCAGGGCCTTGAGGGACCGGGAGATTTCGGAAATTTCGTTGGTGCGGTTATCGCCACTGGAGCCCGGGATCTGCATCAATTGCAGGTAGTCGATCATGATCAGGGCGATGTCGCCGTGCTCACGTACCAGGCGGCGGGTACGTGCACGCATCTCGGACGGGCTGATACCGGCGGTGTCATCGATAAACAGCTTGCGGTCGTTGAGCAGGTTGACCGCCGAGGTCAGGCGCGGCCAATCGTCGTCTTCCAGGCGACCGGCACGCACCTTGGTCTGGTCGATACGGCCGAGGGACGACAGCATACGCATGATCAGCGATTCGCCTGGCATCTCGAGGGAGTACACCAGGACGGTCTTGTCGCTGCGCAATACGGCGTTTTCCACCAGGTTCATCGCAAAGGTGGTCTTACCCATGGATGGACGGCCGGCGACGATGATCAGGTCGGACGGCTGCAGGCCGCTGGTCTTCTCGTCGAGGTCGGTGTAGCCGGTGGAGATACCGGTGATGGCGTTGTCGGTGTTGAACAAGGTGTCGATGCGGTCGATGGCCTTGGTCAACAGGTCGTTGACGCTGACCGGGCCGCCGGTTTTCGGGCGCGCCTCGGCGATCTGGAAGATCTGGCGCTCGGCTTCGTCAAGGATTTCGGCGGCGGTGCGGCCTTCGGGATTGAAGGCGCTGTCGGCGATTTCGGTGCTGATGCCAATCAGCTGGCGCAGGGTGGCGCGCTCGCGAACGATCTGGGCATAGGCCTTGATGTTGGCGACGGACGGCGTGTTTTTTGCCAGTTCACCCAGGTAGCCCAGGCCACCGACCTGGGAGGTCTGGCCTTCCTTGTCCAACTGCTCGGCAAGGGTCACCACGTCGATTGGGGAGTTCTGGTCGGCCAGCTTGGCGATGGCACGGAAGATCAGGCGGTGGTCATGACGATAGAAATCACCGTCCGAGACTTGATCCAGCACGCGTTCCCAGGCGTTGTTGTCCAGCATCAGGCCACCGAGCACGGCCTGTTCGGCCTCGATGGAATGCGGCGGCACCTTCAGGGCAGCGGTTTGCAGATCGTATTGCTCAGGAGCTGAAATATCGTTCATGGCCACTTGGAATTAGGGGATTGTAGAAAAACAAAAGGCACGACCTGTAAACAGGATCGTGCCCGATGTTAACTGCCCGGCACACGAGGTGCCAGTCAGTTAGGTGCGACTTAAGCTGCTACCACGACAACGCGTACGGTGGCTTCAACTTCGGCGTGCAGGTGCACGGCTACGTCGAATTCGCCTACGTTGCGGATGGTGCCGTTCGGCAGACGAACTTCGCTCTTCTGCACTTCAACGCCGGAGGCGGTCAGTGCATCAGCGATGTCGTGGGTGCCGATCGAACCGAACAGCTTGCCTTCGTCACCGGCGGTGGCAGTGATAGTCACTTCCAGCTCAGCCAGTTGGGCAGCGCGAGTTTCGGCCGAAGCTTTCTTGTCTGCTGCTGCTTTTTCCAGCTCAGCGCGACGCTCTTCAAACGCAGCCAGGTTGGCAGCGGTTGCAGCGGTGGCTTTGCCGTATGGCAGCAGGTAGTTACGACCGTAGCCGGCCTTAACGTTCACTTTGTCGCCCAGGTTGCCCAGGTTGGCGACTTTTTCCAGAAGGATCAGTTGCATGTGAAAATCCTCTAACTTTTAACCTTCACCGTTCGCGTTATCGGCGTCTTTCGGCGCAGAACGTCCGCGAAAATCAATCAGGCTGTCGACAATGGCCAAGACCACGAGTAACGGACCGATCAAGTGCATGAGCGGCAGGACGGTGACGTAGATCCCCACCAGCCAGAAACTGGCCAGTCTTTTCTGCGCGACCAGCCCGTGAATCAGGGACAAGCCAGCGAAGAACAGCGGTACACCGCACAACGGCAACAGGATCAAGGTGTGCCACCCGATAAACGGGGCAACGCACATGACGGCCAGCAGTGACAGCGCAACGCGCTTGGGGATCCGGATTGCGCGAAACTCGCTTCCGAACCCCCCGGGGTTATACAACAACGCCTGCCAATAGCGCCCAAGAATCAGGCACAACACACTAAAGACCTGCACCGAAACCGCTGTCGAAATGATCAACATCGGAACTGCCAGTGAAGCGAGTGCTGCTTTCTGGTCTGCCGAGAACTTCTCGTAAGACTCACCCATCACCAGCGGCAAGACGTGTTGAAACGTCTGCGCCAGCGACTCGATGAAAGAACCGAAGACGGTCCCCAGGCTCACCGCACATAACAACCCCACGGCCGTGCTGACCAGCAGCACGCGATTCCAGGAATGCCCGGCGCGCAAAACCAACGCCAGGCTGCAACTCCCCAACAGCACCAGAAGCGCTGTCGGGTCTTGCAGGAAATGCCAGCTCACCAACACTGACAACAACCCCAGACCCAGGACGCTCAAGGCGTCCGAACCGCGCCGCAGGAGCACAAGGCAACCCGCGGCGGCACCCAACCAGAACAACAACGGCAACACTGCACATCCAGCCACTACCAGAGTGGCCTGCACACGACCGCGCATGATGAACTCAGCTAAGGCGCGCATGCATTCAATCCCTTACTACTTGTCGACTGCCCGGTCTCAGCGGCCGTGGCTGTCGGTGTAGGCCAGCAGGGCCAGGAAGCGGGCGCGCTTGATAGCGGTAGCCAGCTGACGCTGATAACGTGCTTTGGTACCGGTGATACGGCTTGGAACGATTTTGCCGGTCTCGGATACGTAGGCTTTCAGAGTGTTGAGATCTTTGTAGTCGATCTCCTTCACTTCTTCAGCGGTGAAGCGGCAAAACTTACGACGACGGAAGAAACGTGCCATTTGATAGGCTCCTTAATAAGGTCCGTGGATTACTCGTCAGCGTTATCGCTGCTGTCGCTGTCATCACTATCAGCGCTATCAGCGCCTTCGTGCTCAGGACGGTCGCGACGCTCACGGCGCTCACTGCGGTTTTCTTCAGCCTTGAGCATCTCGGATTGGCCGGTAACGGCTTCTTCGCGACGGATGACCAGGTTACGGATCACTGCATCGTTGTAGCGGAAGTTGTCTTCCAGCTCGGCCAGGGCCTTGCCGGTGCACTCAACGTTCAGCATCACGTAGTGAGCCTTGTGAACATTGTTGATTGCGTAGGCCAGTTGACGACGACCCCAATCTTCCAGACGGTGGATTTTGCCGCCGTCTTCTTCGATCAGCTTGGTGTAACGCTCAACCATGCCGCCGACTTGCTCGCTTTGATCCGGGTGGACCAAAAAGATGATTTCGTAATGACGCATGAATGCTCCTTACGGGTTGTAGCCTGCCGCTCAAAAACGGTCAGACAAGGAGTGAATGACACTTATGGATCTTGCCGCAGGGAGGCACATCGGTGCCTGCCAGGAAGGCAAGGGGCGCAATTGTAGAGAAGGGGAAGAACGGGCGCAAGGTGATTGGTGATTATTTGAACAATCTCCCAGACACCACAAAAGCACATGTGGGAGGGGCAAGCCCCCTCCCACATGTTGGTTCTACGCCAGGCTTGGAATTACTTCTTCGCCTTGGCCTTGGCACCACGCTGACGCTGGGCCTCAAACAGGCACACGCCGGTCGCAACCGACACGTTCAGGCTGCTGACACTACCGGCCATCGGCAGGTGCACCAGGTAATCGCAATGTTCACGGGTCAGGCGACGCATGCCCTTGCCTTCGGCCCCCATGATGAGGATGGTCGGACCGGTGAGGTCCTGGTCATAAATGCTGACCTCGGCCTCTCCCGCCGTGCCCACGACCCACAGGCCGCGCTGCTGGAGTTTCTCCAGGGTGCGCGCCAGGTTGGTCACGGCCACCAGCGGAATCACTTCCGCCGCGCCACAGGCGACTTTACGCACCACCGGCGTCAAGGTAGCCGACTTGTCCTTCGGCACAATCACCGCCAGCGCACCCGCAGCATCGGCCGAGCGCAGGCACGCGCCGAGGTTGTGCGGGTCGGTCACGCCGTCCAGCACCAGCAGCAACGGTGCACCTTCGGTACGGTCGAGCAGCTCATCGAGCATCGCTTCGCCCCAGACCTGGCTCGGACTGACGTCCGCCACCACACCCTGGTGAACGCCTTCGACCCACACGTCCATTTCACGCCGTTCGGCCTGGCCGATGGCGACTTTGTTTTGGTTGGCCAACTCGACCAACGCCTGTACGCGCGGCTCGCTGCGACCTTCGGCCAGCCACACTTGCTTGACGCGCTTAGGATGGTGACGCAGCAATGCTTCTACGGCGTGGACGCCGTAGATTTTTTCCAGACTCATGACTTGGCCTTAGGTTTGCGCGACCCGCCGCTTTTCGCGGGGGCCGAACCCGCTTTTGGCGGGCCTTTACGGTGTTTACTGGGCTTGCTCGACGGTTTTTCCGCCCCTTGGGACTTTCCCCCAGACGCCGCTTTACCACCGCTTTTGGCTTCGTTGAGCAACTGCTGCTTCAACTCACGGCTCTTGCGCAGCTCGGCGTTTTTCGCCGCCGCGTCGCTTGGGCGGTAGGCCTCGGGTGCTTTGTCCTTGGCTGCTGGACGGCGCCCGGCCTTGGCTGGAGCGGGCTCTGCAACTGCCGCTTTGGCGGGAGCGCCTTTGCCCTTGCTTGCAGGCGCGGTCGTCTCGCTACCACGCTTTTTACGGCCCGGCGCTTCGGCGGGCTTGTCAGGCATGCCAAAGTCGATCTTGCGCTCGTCGAGATCGACGCGCATGACCTGCACTTCCACGGTATCGCCCAAACGGAAACTGCGACCGGTACGCTCACCCGCCAGGCGGTGGTGCACAGGGTCGAAGTGGTAGTAGTCACCCGGCAAGGCGGTGACGTGCACCAGGCCTTCGACGTAGATGTCGGTCAGCTCGACGAACAGGCCAAAGCCGGTCACGGCGGTGATCACGCCTGGGAACGACTCGCCCACACGGTCCTTCATGAACTCGCACTTGAGCCAGTTCACCACGTCGCGGGTGGCTTCGTCGGCGCGGCGCTCGCTCATGGAGCACTGCTCGCCCAACTGTTCCAGGGCCGCTTCGTCGTACGGGTAGATCCGCGCCTTCGGAATGGTCATGGCACCGGCACGCTTGACGTGCGGGGTGTTCTGCTTGGAATGGATCACGCTGCGGATTGCGCGGTGCGTGAGCAAGTCCGGATAACGGCGAATCGGCGAGGTGAAGTGGGTGTACGCCTCGTAATTCAGGCCGAAGTGGCCCTGGTTATCGGCGCTGTACACCGCCTGGCTCAGGGAACGCAGCATCACGGTCTGGATCACGTGGTAATCCGGACGGTCCTTGATGCTGGCCAGCAGTGCCTGGTAGTCCTTCGGCGTCGGGCCGTCCTTGCCTTTGTGCAGGGACAGGCCCAGCTCGCCGAGGAACGCGCGCAGTTTTTCAAGGCGCTCCGGTGGCGGGCCATCGTGTACACGGTAGAGCGCAGGGATTTCGTGCTTTTTCAGGAATTCAGCGGTGGCCACGTTGGCCGCCAGCATGCATTCCTCGATCAGTTTGTGCGCATCGTTACGGGTGGTCGGGGTGATCGCGGCGATCTTGCGCTCGGAACCGAAGACAATCCGGGTTTCCTGGGTTTCAAAATCGATCGCGCCACGCACATGACGGGCACCCAGCAACACCTTGTACAACGCATACAGCTGCTTGAGGTGCGGCACCACATGCCCGTACTCACCACGCAACGCCTTGGCTTCGCTGGTTTTCGGCTGTTCCAGGATGGTGCTGACCTTGTTGTAGGTCAGGCGTGCCTGGGAGTGGATCACCGCTTCGTAGAACTGGTAATCGGTCATTTCGCCGGTTTTCGAGATAGTCATCTCGCAAACCATGGCCAAACGGTCGACTTTCGGGTTCAGGGAGCACAAGCCATTGGACAACTGCTCAGGCAGCATCGGGATCACGCGCTCAGGGAAATACACGGAGTTGCCGCGTACCTGGGCCTCGTTATCCAGGGCCGAGCCGATCTTCACATAGCTGGAAACGTCGGCAATCGCGACGAACAACTTCCAGCCGCCGGAGAACAGGCGCAGCTTGCCGGGCTTGGCTTCGCAGTAGACCGCATCGTCGAAGTCGCGGGCATCTTCACCATCAATCGTGACGAACGGCAGATGGCGCAGGTCGATGCGTTTTTCCTTGTCCTTCTCTTCGACTTCCGGCTTGAGCTTGGCGGCTTCCTTGAGCACAGCCTCAGGCCAGACGTGAGGAATATCGTAGGTGCGCAGCGCGACGTCGATTTCCATGCCCGGCGCCATGTAGTTGCCGACCACTTCAACAATATCGCCCTGGGGCTGGAAGCGCGCAGTGGGCCAGTGGGTGATTTTCACCTCGACGAACTGGCCGACCTTGGCAGCGCCATTGCGGCCCGGGGTGATCAGCACTTCCTGCTGGACCTTCGGGTTATCCGGCACAACAAAGCCGATACCGCCTTCTTCGAAGTAGCGGCCGACGATGGACTCGTGGGCACGGGACACCACTTCGACGATCACGCCTTCACGGCGACCGCGACGGTCCAGGCCGGAAACCCGCGCCAGGGCACGGTCGCCATCGAACACCAGGCGCATTTGCGCCGGGCTCATGAACAGGTCATCGCTGCCGTCATCCGGGATCAGGAAGCCGAAGCCGTCACGGTGGCCGGCAATGCGGCCGAGGATCAGGTCGAGCTTATCCACGGGTGCATAGGTGCCACGGCGGGTGTAGATCAGTTGAGCATCGCGCTCCATGGCACGCAGGCGGCGGCGCAGGGCTTCGAGCTGGTCTTCGGTGGTCAGACCGAACTCTTCGACCAGCTGCTCACGGCTAGCAGGCGAACCCCGATCGGCGAGGTGCGCCAGGATCAGTTCGCGGCTAGGAATAGGGTTTTCATATTTTTCCGCTTCACGAGCGGCCTCGGGATCGAGGGACTGCCAATCGGCCATTAGAGATTTTTCACCTTGTCTATATGCGGGTTAGTTTGGCATACGCGTATTGAAACGGGAAATTTCAGGCATCAACAAGCGTTTAAAAGCCTTTTACAGCCCTCGCCGCGCACCTTGCACGACCATTGGCGAAATTTCCCAGGTTTTTTTCATAGCAGGGGTTTACAGCTAAAAAACGGCTCCGTATAGTGCGCGCCATCGACGACGGCAACGTTGTTGATGCTGCCCAGGTGGTGAAATTGGTAGACACGCCAGCTTCAGGTGCTGGTGATCGCAAGGTCGTGGAAGTTCGAGTCTTCTCCTGGGCACCAAATTCAG
>NZ_FOZO01000037.1:0-13083 GCF_900116055.1 Pseudomonas sp. NFACC42-2 | reverse complement strand
GGCGCGGCCATGGCTGCCGAGGCGAAAAAACGCGGTTGGGACTGGAAGGACACCTACGCGGTGATCAACACCTTCAATGAACTCGACACCGGCAAGAAACGCACCGACGGCTCGATCAAATCCCTCGAAGAAGCCGGCATTCCCAAGGACCACATCCTCACCGCCGCGCTGAAAACCCTCGACGTTCCCGGCAGCATGGACGCCACCAACTCGGCCCTGGTCAAGCTGCCCAGCGGCGCGAAAAACCTGATCATCGGCGGCATGAACGACAACACCGTGCTCGGCGGCGTGCGCGCTACTGAAAGCGCCGGTTTCGCTGCGGCCAATGTGATCGGTATCGGTATCAATGGCACCGACGCCATCGGCGAATTGAAGAAGGCCAACAGCGGCTTCTTCGGCTCGATGCTGCCAAGCCCGCACATCGAGGGCTACAACACTGCGCTGATGATGTACGAGTGGGTCACCAAGGGCACCGAGCCGCCTAAATACACGGCCATGGATGAAGTGACCCTGATCACCCGCGCCAACTTCCAGGAAGAACTGACCAAGATCGGGCTGTGGAAATGACGGCGGCGGCCCTGCGTTTCGACGCTATCGGCAAAACCTTTCCCGGGGTCAAGGCGCTGGACGGCATCAGTTTCACCGCCCACCCGGGGCAGGTGCACGCCCTGATGGGCGAGAACGGTGCGGGCAAGTCGACGCTGCTGAAGATATTGGGCGGAGCCTATATCCCCAGCAGCGGCAGCGTGCAGATCGGCGCGCAGACCATGGCGTTCAAATGCGCCGCCGACAGCATCGCCAGCGGTGTCGCGGTGATTCACCAGGAGCTGCACCTGGTGCCGGAAATGACCGTCGCCGAAAACCTGTTCCTCGGGCATTTGCCCTCGCGCTTTGGCGTGGTCAACCGGGGCCTGCTGCGCAAGCAGGCCCTGGCTTGCCTCAAGGGCCTGGCGGATGAAATCGACCCCGAGGAAAAACTCGGGCGCCTGTCCCTGGGCCAGCGCCAACTGGTGGAAATCGCCAAGGCGCTGTCCCGTGGCGCCCATGTGATTGCCTTCGACGAACCCACCAGCAGCCTGTCGGCGCGGGAGATCGACCGCTTGATGGCGATCATCGCGCGCCTGCGCGACGAGGGCAAAGTGGTGCTCTACGTGTCGCACCGCATGGAAGAGGTGTTCCGCATCTGCAACGCGGTGACGGTGTTCAAGGACGGCCGTTACGTGCGTACTTTCGATGACATGAGTGCGTTGACCCACGACCAGTTGGTGACCTGCATGGTCGGCCGCGACATCCAGGACATCTACGACTACCGCCCGCGCGAGCACGGTGAGGTGGCGCTCAAGGTCGAGGGTTTGTTGGGCCCGGGTTTGCGTGAGCCGATCAGTTTTGAGGTGCGCAAAGGCGAGATTCTCGGCCTGTTCGGCTTGGTCGGGGCAGGGCGCACGGAGCTGTTCCGTTTGCTCAGCGGTTTGGAGCGCGTCAGCGCCGGCAGCCTTGAGTTATGCGGGGAGGCCCTGCAACTGCGCTCGCCCCGCGACGCCATCGCCGCCGGTGTGCTGCTGTGCCCGGAAGACCGCAAGAAGGAAGGCATCATTCCGCTGTCCAGCGTCGCCGAGAACATCAATATCAGCGCCCGTGGCGCCCACTCTTCGTTCGGCTGGTTGCTGCGCGATGGCTGGGAGAAGGGCAATGCCGACCAGCAGATCAAGGCGATGAAGGTCAAAACCCCGACCGCCGCGCAAAAGATCATGTACCTGTCCGGCGGCAATCAGCAGAAAGCCATTCTCGGCCGCTGGCTGTCGATGCCGATGAAGGTGCTGCTGCTCGACGAACCGACTCGTGGTATCGACATCGGCGCCAAGGCCGAGATCTACCAGATTATCCATAACCTCGCGGCCGATGGCATTGCGGTGATCGTGGTGTCCAGCGACCTCATGGAAGTGATGGGCATCTCCGACCGCATCCTGGTGCTGTGCGAAGGCGCGATGCGCGGCGAACAAACCCGTGAACACGCGACCGAATCCAACCTGCTGCAACTGGCCCTGCCGCGCGGCCTGGCGAACTGAGAGAAGACCATGACGACTCAAAACAACGCGCTGCCGACGGCACGCAAACCCCTCGATATGCGCGCACTGCTCGACAACTGGGCAATGTTGCTGGCAGCGGTGGGCATCTTTGTCCTGTGCGCCTTGCTCATCGATAACTTCCTTTCGCCGTTGAACATGCGCGGCCTGGGCCTGGCGATTTCCACCGTGGGCATTGCCGCCTGCACCATGCTGTTCTGCCTGGCATCTGGGCACTTCGACTTGTCGGTGGGCTCGGTGATCGCCTGCGCCGGCGTGGTGGCGGCGATTGTGATGCGCGACACCGACAGCGTCATGCTGGGCATTGGCGCGGCGTTGCTGATGGGCCTGATCGTCGGGCTGATCAACGGCATCGTGATCGCCAAGCTGCGGGTCAATGCGTTGATCACCACCCTGGCGACCATGCAGATCGTGCGCGGCCTGGCCTATATCTTTGCCGACGGCAAGGCGGTGGGGGTGTCCCAGGACCAGTTCTTTATCTTCGGTAACGGCCAGTTAATGGGCGTGCCGGTGCCGATCCTGATCACCATCGTGTGCTTCCTGTTTTTCGGCTGGCTGCTCAACTACACCACCTACGGGCGCAACACCATGGCCATCGGCGGTAACCCGGAAGCGGCGTTGCTGGCGGGGGTGAATGTCGACCGCACCAAGATCCTGATCTTCGCCGTGCACGGCCTGATCGGTGCATTGGCCGGGGTGATCCTCGCCTCGCGCATGACCTCGGGCCAACCGATGATCGGCCAGGGTTTCGAGTTGACGGTGATTTCCGCCTGCGTGCTGGGCGGGGTGTCGCTGAGCGGCGGCATCGGCATGATCCGCCATGTGATTGCCGGGGTGTTGATTTTGGCGATCATCGAGAACGCGATGAACCTGAAGAACATCGACACCTTCTACCAATACGTGATCCGCGGTTCGATCCTGCTGCTGGCGGTGGTCATCGACCGCATGAAACAACGCTGAACCCCTTGTCATGTGAGGCTCAAAATGTGGGAGGGGGCTTGCCCCCGATGGCGGTGTATCAGAAGCAAATATGCAGACTGACACTCCGCAATCGGGGGCAAGCCCCCTCCCACAGTCAAGCGGTTTTAATCGGCGGTGAACTTGAAGACGGTGTTCTGGGTGTAGGTCTGTCCTGGGTTCAGGCGAGTTGAGGCGAAGTTTGGTTGGTTAGGCGCATCCGGATAGTGCTGGGTCTCCAAGGTAAACCCGCTCCAGTGCAGGTAGGTCTTGCCTCCTTTGCCCTTCACCGAACCATCCAGGAAGTTGCTGGTATAGAACTGCACGCCCGGTTCGCTGGTGTAGAGCTGCAAGCGCCGGCCTGACGCCGGGTCGTGCACTTCGGCGGCGAGTTGCTTGACGTCGCCCTTGGTGTCCAGCGCCCAGTTGAAGTCAAACCCGCCCTGTTTCGGCTCGGCAAATTTGAGCTGCGGGTGATCTTCCTTGATGTGCTGGCCGATCGGGGTGGGCTTGAGGAAGTCCATCGGCGTGCCCTTGACCGGTGCGAGTTCGCCGGTGGGAATCAAGGTGGCATTCACCGGGGTGTAATGGCTGGCATGCAATGTAGCGACGTGCTTGAGGATGTCGCCGTTACCCGCGCCGGCCAGGTTGAAGTAACTGTGGTTGGTGAGGTTGAGCACCGTCGGTTTGTCGGTGGTGGCCTTGTAGTCGATGTGCAGTTCGTTCCTGTCGTTGAGGCGGTAGGTGACTTCGGTTTTCAAATTACCGGGAAAGCCCATCTCCCCGTCCTTGGACAGGTAGCTCAGCTTCACGCCGACCGAGTCCTTGTCCTTGACCGGCTCGGCCTTCCACACCTGCTTGTCGAAGCCCTGGGCGCCGCCATGCAGTGAGTTGGGGCCGTCGTTGAGCGGCACCTGGAAGCGCTTGCCGTCGAGTTCAAAGGCGCCGCCGGCCAGGCGATTGCCGAAGCGGCCGATGGTTGCGCCGAAAAACGCCGTACCGGCTTGATAGCCTTGTACGTCGTCAAAGCCCAGCACCACGTCGTCGACCTTGCCGTTTTTGTCCGGCACTTTCAGCGACTGCAACACGCCGCCGTAGGTGATCACCGTGGCTTGCATGCCGTGGCTGTTGCGCAGGATGTACTGTTCGACGGCGGTGCCGTCGTTGGTTTTACCGAAAGGTTTTTGCTCGCTGCTCAGGCCGGCCGCCTGGGCGCCGCCGCTGGCGATCATCATGGACAGCGCCAGGCCGGACAGCAGGTATCGAGGGTGCTTCATGGTCGAACTTCCTTTTGTTGTTTTGAGTGGAATAGTTCTACTAATAGCGATATTTTGTCGGTTGGACAGCGAATTTATAGCCTTTAAAGCCGATTTCGTAAAATAAAATAAGACTAATTGATCGAGGCATCCTTTTATGAGTACTGAACACGCCGTTTATCCCGACCTCAAGGGCAAGACCGTACTGATTTCCGGGGGCGCCTCGGGGATCGGCGAATTTATGGTGCGCGCCTTCGCCGTGCAGGGTGCCAAGGTCGGGTTTGTGGACCGCGCGCAAAGCCAGGGCGAACGCCTGGCCGCGTTGTTGAGTTCCCAGGGGCATGCCGTGGAGTTCGTGTGCTGCGACATCACCGATGAAATCGCCTACAAGGCGGCCATAGGACGCTTCGAGCATTCCCTGGGGCCGATCAGCGTGCTGGTGAACAACGCCGCCAATGACGTACGCCACACCCTGGAAGAAGTCGATTCGGAAACCTTCGACAAGCTGATCTCAGTCAACCTCAAACACGCCTTCTTTGCCGCCAAGGCCGTGGTGCCGATGATGAAACGCGCCGGCTGCGGCTCGATCATCAACCTCGGCTCCGTCGGCTGGATGATGGCCTCCGCCGGCTACCCGGTGTACGCCGCCAGCAAGGCCGCCGCCCACGGCATGACCCGCGCGCTGGCACGGGAACTGGGGCCGAACCGTATCCGGGTGAACACACTGGTGCCGGGCTGGGTGATGACCGAAAAACAGCTGGCCATGTGGGTGGATGACGCCGCCAAGGAACTCATCAGCCGCAGTCAGTGCCTGCCCGGCAGCGTACTGCCGGAACACATCGCCAATATGGCGCTGTTTCTCGCCTCGGATGCGTCGGCGATGTGTTCGGCGCAGAACTTCATCGTTGACGGCGGCTGGGTCTGAACCGAACACGTCAGTTCAGACAACCCAGATCAAGGTGGGAGGGGGCTTGCCCCCGACAGCGGTGGCTCAGACAGTACTTCTACAACTGACCCACCCTTATCGGGAGCAAACCCCCTCCCACATTTGAAACTGTGTCGCTTATTCGATGGGGTAACGCTTGAACGCCGGATGCTGCTCCAGCCTTTCGGCATGCCGTTGCAGGTTGGGAAATGCATCCGCCTTGACCACCGACGCCACGGTGAACTGGCTGAACGACCAGGCCACCGCCGCCGTAATCGACGCCTGGGTCAATGCTTCGCTGTCGCCCAATTGCTTGTCCAGCAACCCATAGGCCGCGAGCAATTGCCCGCTCACGCGCTCAAGCCATGGCGCATGCAGCTTCTCGGCCGGGCGCAGGTTGTGTTCATAGACGATCTGCACGCTCTTCTCGCAGGCTGCCAGCGCCAGTCCCAGAACGTGCAAGTCCTTGGCCAGTGCCGCAGGATGCTGGGGCAACAGCTTCCTGTCAGCCGGCGCCAGGGTTTCCAGGTACTCCAGGATCAGGCTGGAGTCCATCAATACCGTGCCGTCGTCCAGCACCAGGGTAGGGGCCTTGACCACCGGGTTGATCTGCGCAAATTCGTCGAAGGTGCGGAACACGGACAAGGGTTCATGCACGAAATCCACGCCGTACAGGTCCAGGGAAATGGCCACGCGGCGCACGTAGGGCGAGTCCAGCATGCCGATCAGTTTCATGAAGCCTCCATTGCTATCAGGGTGACGAGCCCAAGAGATTAAGGGCACTCGGTCGCCCGGCGCAATTGTTGATACGCCTGCACCAACTGCTCCAGGCTGAACGCCAGGTTGCGTCCGCTGGGATTGGGCAGCACCCACACTGACGCGCCGCCCAACACCTTTGGCTGCAAGCCCCAGGCGATCTCGCGTTGGCCGCTCAACGCGCTGTAGCCGGGCTTGCCCAGGAACGCCACGAAGCGCGGCGCGCAGTGGCGGATCTTGTGTTCGAAGCTCGTCGCGGCCTGGGTGAACTCATGCCGTGCCAATTCGCCCGCGCTGGCCGTGGGACGTTCCACCAACGTGGTCAGGCCGCAGTGGTAGTGCAGCAGCGTACGCCCGTGTTCGGGGCGGATTTCATGGGGCGTGAAACCGGCCAGGTGCAGGGTGCGCCAGAAGCGGTTGCTGCGGTTGGCGAAATGCAGGCCGAGGGCGGCGGAACCCTTGCCGGGGTTGATGCCGCAGAACACGACCTTCAGGTGATTGGCGAGAATATCTTCAAGTCTGTCGGCCATGTGGGGTATCTGAATGTGAGCCAATCGGTAAGATGCGCTTTGAATTCATCCAGCCCAAGCGCCTCAGGAGCAGTGAGCATGACCGATTCATCCAGCTATGTCCCACCCAAGGTCTGGACCTGGGACGCCGAAAGTGGCGGCACCTTCGCCAGCATCAACCGGCCCATCGCCGGCGCCACCCATGAAAAGCAATTGCCGGTCGGCAAGCATCCGCTGCAGCTGTATTCCCTGGCCACGCCCAATGGGCAGAAGGTCACCATCCTGCTCGAGGAACTGCTGGCCCTGGGGCACAGCGGCGCGGAATACGACGCCTGGCTGATCAAGATCGGCGACGGCGACCAGTTCGGCAGCGGCTTTGTCGGGGTCAACCCGAACTCGAAGATCCCGGCCTTGATGGACCACAGCGGCGCCCAGCCGATTCGCGTGTTCGAGTCCGGCGCGATCCTGCAGTACCTGGCCGAGAAGTTCGGCGCCTTCTTCCCCACCGAGCCGGCGGCCCGCGCGGAATGCCTGTCGTGGTTGTTCTGGCAGATGGGCAGCGCGCCGTACCTGGGCGGTGGCTTCGGGCATTTCTATGCCTATGCGCCGAGCAAGATGGAATACCCGATCAACCGCTTTGCCATGGAAACCAAGCGCCAGCTGGATGTGCTGGACCAGCGCCTGGCCGTGAGCGAATACATCGCCGGGGATGAATACACCATCGCCGATATCGCCATCTGGCCGTGGTACGGCGGGCTGGTCAAAGGCCGCTTGTATGGGGCGGCGGAGTTTCTCTCGGTGCACGAGTACAAGCACGTACAGCGCTGGGCGGACGCGATTGAGGCGCGGCCGGCGGTGCAGCGTGGGCGGCGGGTGAATCGGGTGTCGGGCGAGGAACAGTTGCCCGAGCGGCATGACGCAAGTGACCTGGACTGATTGAGATCCAAGTGTGGGAGGGGGCTTGCCCCCGATAGCGGTGGATCAGTCACGGATGTATCAACTGACCCACTGCCATCGGGGGCAAGCCCCCTCCCACATTTTGATCGCCTTATCTTCGATTTATTTGTAGCGCTGTTCGAACACCGCCACCTGTTCGGGCTTGATGAGCTCGAACGGCACCCACACCTCGGACTCGATCGGC
Source organism: Pseudomonas sp. NFACC42-2 (assembly GCF_900116055.1). Classification (NCBI taxonomy): domain Bacteria; kingdom Pseudomonadati; phylum Pseudomonadota; class Gammaproteobacteria; order Pseudomonadales; family Pseudomonadaceae; genus Pseudomonas; species Pseudomonas sp. NFACC42-2. Next base: position 5,455 of record NZ_FOZO01000037.1, on the reverse strand, counting down.
TCGCCCTTGATCATCCTGATCGCCGACTGTACCGCTTGCGTGGCCTGGGCCTTGGGGTCCTGGAATACCGAAGCGGTGAGCATGCCGCGCTTGATCGCCGCCAGACCGTCGGGCAAGCCGTCGATGCCGATAATCGCGATCTCGCCCTTGGCCTTGCCCGCCTGTTGCAAGGCCATGGCCGCGCCAATCGCCATTTCATCGTTATTGGCCACAATCGCATCGAACTGCGTGCCGGCCAGCAGCCAGTTGCTGGTCAGGTCCATGCCCTTGTTGCGTTGCCACTCGGCGCTTTGCTGCTCCACCACCTTGATGCCGGGAAAGTCCTTGAGCACCTGTTTGACGCCTTCGGTGCGGTCATGGGTGGCGTTCTGCGCGAGGTCGCCCATGATGATCGCCACATTGCCTTTGCCGCCGAGCTTTTCCGCGAGGTAGCGCATCTGCAATTGCCCGGCCTCGATATCGTTGGATGCCACGGTGACCACGCCCTTGGGCAAGGTGCGCTCATCCGGGTGGCGGTTGACGTACACCAGCGGCGTCTTGGCCGCCACGGCGGCGCGGGTCATGTTGGCGGTGGCGGCGGTGTCCACCGGCAGCACGATCACGGCGTCGACTTTCTGGTTGAGAAAGCCTTCGACCTGGTTGAGCTGGCGCACCACGTCGCCCTGGGCGTCTTCGAACTGGATCTGCACGTCCTGTTGCTTGGCGGCATTTTCCAGGCCGGTGCGCACGTAGGTCATGAAGTTATCGTCGACCCGCGCGATGCTCACGCCGATGCGATACGCGGCGAAGGTCCATTGGCTGAACAGCAGTAAAAACGCAGCAACAAGCAATGAATAGCGATGCATGAGGGTGTTCCTTTTATTGTTATAGGGTGAACGCTTGACGGAAACGCTCCAGAGCCAACTCGCTGTCGCCGCTGGCCCAGCCTTCGAGGCCGACCACGCCGTTGTAGCCCATGGCGTGCAGGGCCCTGGCAACGGCCGGGTAGTGGATTTCGCCGGTGCCGGGCTCCTGGCGTCCGGGCACGTCGGCCACCTGGATTTCACCGATGGCGCTGCCTGCGCGCTGGATCAGCTCGATCAGGTTTCCTTCGCCGATCTGCGCGTGGTACAGGTCCAGGTTCATCTTCAGGTGCGGGCTGCCCACGGCTTCGATCAGCGCCAGGGTGTCGTCGGCGCGAGCGAACGGGGTGCCGGGGTGGTCGACCTCGGTGTTGAGGTTTTCCAGCAGGAACACGCGGCCGGCGTCTTCGCCCAGGCGCGCGATTTTTTCCAGCGCCTTGCACGCGCTCAGCCACATGCGCCCGGTGGTCTGGCTCACGGGCTGCACCGGCAGGCCGCCGTCACCCAGGCCGGTGCCGTGCAGGTTGAGGCTGGGGCAGTTCAGGCGCTCGGCGACGCCGATGGATTCGCGCGCACTGTCGAGCAGTTGGCGGATGCCGTCGGGGTCGGTGAGGGTGCCGCTGATATAGCCGGTCATCGAAGTGAAATCGGCGCCGGTGGCGGCCAGGGCGCTGATGTCTTTATTGGTCCAGTTCCAGATTTCGGCACTGAAACCCAGTGCATGGATGCGCTTCACGCGCTCGACGAAGGGCAGGTCGAGAAACACCATCTCGGCACTGATCGCCAGTTTGAACGGGCTCATCAGCGGGCTCCCTGCACGGCCACGGCCTTGCCGGTCTGGAACGACTCGATGCAGGCGCGGGCGATCGCCAGGGCGGCGCGCGCGTCTTCGCCACTGGCCATGGGCTTGGCGCCGCTGCGCAGGCAGTCGACAAAGTGGTTGAGTTCGGCGATGTAGGCGTCGCGCAGCAGGTCGGTGTCCATGCGCTGGGTGTCGGTTTGGATGCCCTCGGCCAGGTAGCGCACCAGGTCGGAGTCGTTGAGGCTGCCCATGCTCAGCATGCCGGCGCTGCCGAACACTTCGCCGCGCACGTCGTAGCCGTATACCGCCTGGAAGTTGGCCTCGGCGGTGGCGATGGCGCCGTTGTCGAAGCGGATCGCGACCACGGCGGTGTCGAGGAAACCTTTGTTTTTGTACTCCGGCGCGATCAATGCGTCGGCCATCACATACACCTGCACCGCTTCGGCACCGGGGTTGAGGTAGCGCAGGGTGTCGAAGTCGTGGATCAGGGTTTCCAGGAAGATCACCCATTGCGGCGAATTGGCCGGGTTGTTGAGTGCCGGGTCGCGGGTCAGCGAACGCAACAACTGCGGCGTGCCGATGCGGCCGGCCGCCACGTCGAGGTGGGCCGTGCGGAAGCTCTTGGCGAAACGCCGATTGAAACCGACCTGCAGCGGCACGCGCGCATCGGCCGCGGCGGCAATGGCGCGGTCGGCTTCGTCGAGGGTGATGGCCATGGGTTTTTCGCAGAAGATCCCCTTGCCCGCGCGGGCGGCGCTGATCACCAGTTCGGCGTGGCTGCGGGCGGGGGCGGCGATGAGGACGCCGTCGATGTCCGGGTCGTCGAGCAGCTGTTGCGGGTCGGTGTAGACCTTGGCTACCCCCAGTTCGGCCGCCAGGCGTGCGGCTTGGCCGGGAGTGGGGTCGGCGATGGCGGCGAGGGTTGCGCCGGGGATGTGTCGCGCAGCGGTCAGGCCGTGGAAGCTGCCCATGCGACCTGCACCGATCAAGCCCAGGCGGATGTTCTGTGTACTCATGAAATGACCCCTTTTTATTGTTGGCCGCAGGACAGCCCTGACTGGCAAAGGGGCAGGAGCAAAGGTTATGCCAACTTATAACTATCTGATAAATAAGGATTTATAAAATACACTAAACAAAATGTGTTCATTCTGATGACATGCCTATACTGACATGTCAAAAACATGAACATGGATACCGCCCGATGAGCATGGCGTTCAGCGTACAAGACCTCGACTACCTGACGGCCCTGGGGCCTGCGGCGCTGAACGACGGCCCCGTTGCCGCGCTGGAACAGGCGTGGCGCGCGTGCCTGGACGGGCAGGTGCAGCGCCCGGCCGAGGTGCGGCAGGTGATCTGGGATTCCTGGCGCCGCAGCGTAGAGGCGGGTATCGACCCGGATGACAGCCGGTACCGCTTCGTGGCGCCCCACGACCTTGCTGCCACCCTGGCCACCCATCGCGTCCTGATCGCCGCCGCTGCGCAGGTCATGCATGGCTTGCTGGCCTATAACCCGCGAGGGCATATCAACCTCACCGACGCCGAGGGCACCACCCTGTATTTCTGCGGGCTGGACATCACCCCCGTCGGCAGCCGCCTGCTCGAATCGGTCCAGGGCACCAACTGCACCGGCCTGGCCCTGGCCGAAGACCGCCTGGTGTACGTGCTGGCCGAGGAAAACTTCGGCAGCGGCCTGCGCCAACGCCGCATGCACTGCGCCGCCGCGCCAATCAGGAATGCCCAGGGCCAGACCCTGGCGATGCTGACCCTCACCGCCGAACCCGGCTGGTTTCACTTTCACACCCTCGGCACCGTGCAAGCGGCTGCCGAAGCGGTCTCCCGCCAGATGGCCCTGCAAGCGCTGTTGGAAGAGCAGCAAACCGTGCTCGAAGTGCTTAACGAAGGCCTGGTGGTGCTCGATGAGCGCGGCGGCATCAAGGCGCTCAACCGTTATGCCCGGCAACTGTTCGGGGTGGGGCTGGAGCTGATCGGCAGCCCCTTCCAGCGCCTGGGCCGCAGTGAGTTGAGTGACGCCATGCTTCTACGCGGCGGCGAGCCGGTGCGTGACCTCGATTGCACCTTCCACCTGCACGACCGCAGCCAGCTCGCCTGCCTGGTCTCGGTGTGCCCGCTGGAGCAGGGCGGGGTGATCGTGTCCCTGCGCGAGAACCGCCGCATCCGTGAAATCACCCGGCGCATCATCAGCACCCAGGCGCGCTACACCTTCGACACCATCCAGGGCACGTCGCGGGCGATCCAGGACGCGCTGCACCTGGGGCGCATCGCCAGTCGCAGTGAATCCACCACCCTGATCCTCGGCGAAAGCGGCACCGGCAAGGAGCTGTTCGCCCAGGCCATCCACAACGCCAGCGACCGCGCCAACGGCCCGTTCGTGGCGGTCAACTGCGGCGCGATCCCACGGGACCTGGTGCAGAGCGAGCTGTTCGGGCATGTCGAGGGCGCGTTTACCGGCTCGGCCCGGGGCGGGTCGGCGGGCAAGTTTGAACTGGCGGATGGCGGCACCATCTTTCTGGATGAGATCGGCGATATGTCCTTCGACGCTCAGGTCAGCCTGCTGCGGGTGTTGCAGGAGGGCGAGATCACCCGCGTCGGCGCGAAAAACTCACGGCCAGTGGACGTGCGCATCATCGCCGCCACCCACCGCAACCTCAGCCAGGCGGTGGCCGAAGGGGCGTTCCGTGAAGACCTCTACTACCGCCTCAACGTACTGAACCTGACCGTACCGCCGCTGCGCATGCGCCGTGAAGACATCCCGTTGCTGGCGCGGCACTTCCTCACGCGCTGCGCCCGTTCGCTGCGCAAATCGGTACAGGGCTTTGCCCCGGATGCGCTGGAATTGCTCTCGGCCTACGCCTGGCCAGGCAATGTGCGCGAGCTGGAAAACAGCATCGAACGCGCCACCAACCTGGCGACAGGCGAACTGATCCAGGCGGCCGATCTACCCCTGGAAACCAGACCGCGCGCCACGCTGCGCCACTACGAACCCCAGCCTGCCCAAGACTTGAGCAGCCACGAAATGCACGCCATCGTCGCCGCCCTCAAAAGCACCGGCGGCAACATCCGCCTGGCCGCCCGGCAACTGAACGTGTCCCGGGGTGGGCTGTACAACAAGATGAGTCGATTCGGGTTGAGTGCCGCAGATTTTCGCGGCGCGTAAGGTCGAAATGTGGGAGGGGGCTTGCCCCCGATAGCCATAGGTATCTACACAACGTTGGCTCAACGCTGAAAGCGCGGCGGATAGGGCTGTCGTGGTGAGCGGGCTTGTCCCGCGCTGGGCTGCGCAGCAGCCCCAAAACCAGCCTCTACAGAGTGTCTGATACACCGCGATCTTCTTGACTGGGGCTGCTACGCAGCCCAGCGCGGGACAAGCCCGCTCGCCACAGGGAGATTTGTCAGGGTCTGAAAAGTTGTGTAGATACCCTTGCCCCGATAGCGGAGTGTCAGTTGACATCTACTTAACTGATCCACCGCCATCGGGGTGTAGAACCGTAGACATCGTTTACATCTGAAACCGGGGACATCGTTTACACATTTGAGGCCTGGACGCGGGTCATACCTCGTCCAAGCCTCCCCAAGGGATAATCACACAGGTACAAATCCCAAGCATCATCTTCAGCTTCTTTGAGCCCTATCCTTTCCCCGGACAGCGCCTCGCTGATAAATACCAACTTGCCGTTCCACTTGATCGATCCGTCCTGCCTGACGCTTCGAACTTTCATTTCTGCCGGATATTCCACATCGGGCAAGCACCCTGGATAAATTCGGGTGGACGGCACATACAAGTCTCCCGGAC
>NZ_FOZO01000039.1:0-8132 GCF_900116055.1 Pseudomonas sp. NFACC42-2 | reverse complement strand
TGGGCCACGTCACCCGCTACGAATACGCCGACGGGTTGCACCTGATCAGTCGGCGCATCAACGCTGATGGCACTCAGGTCAACTACCGCTACGACAACGTGCGGTTATTGCTGACCGAGATCGAAAACGAGGTCGGCGAGACCTACCGACTTGATTACCACCCCAATGGCCTGATCCAGCAGGAAACCGGTTTTGATGGGCAGCGTACGGCCTACGTCTACGACCTCAACGGCAACCTGCAGGAAAAGACCGAATACGGTGACGATGGTAGTCAGCTCGTTACTCGTTACGAGCGCGATCACGCCGGGCGGCTCGTCCGAAAAACCCTGCCCGACGGTAGTCTTGTTGAGTATGCCTACGACCGCCAGGGCAACCTCCTCAGCGTCGACGACGGCCACTGGGCGCTGGCCTACGAATACGACCGCCAAAACCGCCTCACCGCCGAACACCAGGGCTGGGGCACCTTGCGCTACGGCTACGACGCCTGCGGCCAGCTTCAACACCTGCGCCTGCCCGACAACAACCGCCTGGTGTTCAACCACAGCAAAGGCGGCCACCTCGCCACCGTCGAGTTAAATGGCACGCTGCTGACCTCTCATCTGTTCAAGGCCGGCCAGGAACACCAGCGCCAACAAGGCCAACTCCTCAGCCACTACCATTACGACGACCAACACCGCCTGCACGCCCACGCGATCACCCAGCAACAGGACCACCTCTACCAACGCCAATACGACTACGACAAAACCGGCAACCTCACCCGCCTGCTCGACACCCGCAAAGGCGAACACCACTACCACTACGACCCGTTAGGCCGCCTCACCCGCGCCGACCATTCTCAAGACCTGCAGGAACGCTTCGGCCACACCCTGGCCGGCAACCTGCTGATGCAAGACCGCCCCGGCCCCGATATCGTCGCCGGCAACCGCCTGATGATCCAGGGCGACCGCCACTACGACTATGACGCCTTCGGCAACCTCATCCGCGAGCGACGCGGCAAAGGCCATCAACTCGTCACCGAATACCGCTACGACTGCCAGCACCGGCTGATCGGCATCACCCAACCCAACGGCCAAACCGCCAGCTATCGCTACGACCCGTTTGGGCGGCGTATCAGCAAAACCGTGGACGGCCTAACCACGGAGTTTTTCTGGCAAGGCGACAGGCTGATTGCCGAGCACCATGCAGATCGCCACCGCAGCTATCTCTATGAACCCGACAGTTTCCGTCCGCTGGCACTGCTGGAAGGCTTCGGCCCAAAAGACACCAAGCCCTATCACTACCAACTCGACCACCTCGGCACGCCGCAGGAACTCACCGACCCCGACGGCGAAATCGTCTGGTCCGCCCACTACCGCGCCTACGGCCAGATCAGCCGACTCGACAAAGGCACAATCGATAACCCGCTACGTTTCCAGGGCCAGTACTTTGATCAGGAAAGCGGGCTGCACTACAACCGCCATCGCTACTACAATCCAGATATTGGGTGTTACCTGACGCCTGATCCGGTGAAGTTGGCGGGTGGGATCAACGCGTACCAGTACGTGCCCAATCCGACGGGGTGGGTGGATCCGCTGGGGTTAAGTACTTGCCCTGGGGGAGATGGTTGCAAACCAAGAACTACCGTTCAAAACCCAACTGGAGATGTTGATCACGGCGAGCCTGCGTTACCGCAACTAACACGTGCGGAGAGAAAGGCAAGAATTGATGAACTGGCAGAAGCTAACGCTTACCGACGCTTGGAAGAGTTAGAAAAAGCAACACCGGGCGCGCATTTTTTGGAAAAGCACGGCGCGCAAACAACACTTGATTCTCAGCTTGAAAGAATCAGAACAGCTAAAAACCCTACCACGGGAATTGTTGAAATTTACACATCAGGCCCCAATAACGGGCAACCCAAATATCCACCTGCTGCAACACACTATCTGAGTCACAGGGATCAATTTAACTCGATATATCGAGCACAGCTAATCTTTAGAAGAAACGGCCACGCAGCATCGCTAAGACCAATGGACATGGGAAAGATTATTGGTGAAGGCTATTCCAGTGGCGGCATGGAGTATAGTCAACAACGCAAAGCTCGAGTAATTCTAGACCAAAACGGAAAACCTAAAACCGCTTATACAGAGTGATGAGCATGAAAAGAAAGCCAAGCATGTCAATAATTCGTGGTTTACTCTTCACTTACGACATTGAAAATACGGATGATCTGGAGCGAGAATGTCTCATAGCCTCGAAAAACATAAACAACGAGAAAGAGCTTATCGAGCTCTTTGATGAATTAACCAAGCCCGAGTTCTTGTCTTATACAAAGTCAGAACAGGAGTGGTTTATTGAATCGATAGAGCACTACCTTGCTATTGACGATAACTTTGATGCAGCTTTTAAAACAATGGCAACTTATTTCAGCGAGCCAGTAACTGATCAACAAGCATTCATGAGCGTACTACTGGAGTGCCTGAAACAATACAACGGTACTCATAAATCGCGGAAGTGAACTCGACACCACCAGCCACCTGTGGCGAGCAAGCCTGCTCACCACAAGGAATGAAGGCTCAGCCAAATTGAATAGGCGAGCCTCCCAGCCTGATCAGCGTTTACTCAGTTCCATAATCATCCGACTCAACAAGTAAATCCGCGGCGCCACGCTCTCCACCTCCGCATACTCCTGCGGCGTATGAATATTCCCCCCTACAATCCCAAACCCATCCAACGTCGGCGTCCCCACCCCGGCGGACAAACTGGCATCCGCCGCCCCGCCGCTGCCTTCAATGGTCAACGTCTTACCCAGCTCCCCGTAAATCCCCTGGGCAATCGCCACCAGCTTGTCCGACTCCGGCGTCTGCGGCATAGGCGGCAGGCCGCGTTTGAGGGTAGTGGTCACTTCGGTTTCCGGGATCAATTTGTTGGCGGAGACCCGCACCAAGTCCTTCTCGATCCGATCGAACTCTTCCGGCAATGCCGCACGCACGTCGGCCTTGGCGGTGGCTTGGTCGGGGATGACATTGGTGCGGTCGCCCGCGTTGATCACGGTGAAGTTGATGGTGGTCTTCTTTTCTTCATCGCCGAGTTTGCCCAGTTGCAGAATCTGGTGCGCGGCTTCCATGGCGGCGTTGCGTCCCAGCTCCGGGGCCACGCCGGCGTGGGCGGCTTTGCCTTTGACTTCGACCACGGCGGTGGCACTGCCTTTGCGCCACACCACCAGGCCGTCGGCTGGGCGGCCGGGCTCCAGGTTCAGTGTGACGTCGTGGGCCTTGGCGGTGTTACGGATCAGTTCAGAGGCGATGTCGGAACCGGTTTCTTCGCTGGCATCGAGCAGGAAGGTAATTTGTGCGTAGTCCTTGAACCCTTGGTTCTTCAGGACTTTGAGCGCGTAGATGCCGGCGACGATGCCGCCCTTGTCATCCATCACCCCGGGACCATAGGCGCGGCCATCCTTGATATGAAACGGCCGCTCGGCCGCCGAGCCTTCCTTGAACACGGTGTCCATGTGGGCCATCAGCAGGATTTTGGCCTTGCCGTTGCCCTTGAGGGTGGCGATCACATGGCTGCTGTTGGCGGCGGCATCCGGCACCCGTTCAATGGTGAAGCCCAGTTGTTTGAGTTCATCGACGGCGATGTCACTCACCTGGGTCAGGCCTGGCCCGTAGCCGGAACCCGAATCGATATTCACCAGGCGCTCCAGCAGTTTCAGGGCCGGGGCCTTGTACTGTTCGGCGTCCGCCTGGATCTGCTGGTGGGGTTCGGCGCTGTAGGCCGGGACTGCGAAGGACAAGGCCAACGTGGCGGCCAGGAGGGTACGCGGGAAGGTGAAGGGCATGAACCGATCCTTGTTTTTTGTTGGGGTGCCGCCTCACCCTACCCCACTAGACCGACCGCAACCAAGTGCCTTGCACCGAACTGACCCGGTTGCGCCCGCTGCTCTTGGCTTCATACAGCGCCAGGTCCGCCTCATTGAGCCAACGGGTCGAGTCGGCGTGCGCCGGTTGATACGGCGCCAGGCCGATGCTCAAGCTGGCGCGCAATGAAGGGTCCTGGGCGTAGGCCAACGCGTTGAAGCGATCGCGCAACGCATCCATCACTTCGGTGGCGCGGTTGAGCGGCATGCCCGGCAGGATCACGCAGAATTCATCGCCGCCGTAGCGCCCGGCCAGGTCAGTGGTGCGCAGGTTCTGGCGCAGCACTTTGCCGAGCTGGCGCAGCACGATGTCGCCGGTGACGTGGCCATAGGTGTCGTTGATAAGCTTGAAATGGTCGATATCGATCAACGCAATCGCGGCCCCTTGCTGTTCGCGGCAGCAACGTTGGAACTCGATCTCCAGATGGTCTTTCCACGCGCCATGGTTGAGCAGGCCGGTCAGGCTGTCGGTACGGCTCAGCGCCAGCAATTCGCGTTTGTGCCGGGCCAGGGTCACCGCCTGGCGGTAACAGATCCAACCCAGCGCCAGCGGGTACAGCATCAGAATCGGCAGGCAGGCATAGAGCTGGACCGGGGTGGTCATGGCGATAAAGGCCGGGGAGAATATCAACAGCGACGTGCCGATGCCCAGCGCCTGCGCCGCCCAGCCCGCCAGCATGAAACGCGGACCGCCGATGGCGACGTTGTTCATGGTCATCATCGACAGGGTCGTCACACCGGGAAGCGGGTTGAAATGCATGGCCGCGACCCAGAAACCGCCGCAAAACGAATCGAACAGCAAATTGCGGCGCTCACTGCGCAGCGTATGGGTAGTACGCAACGAGCGCTGAAAGGCCACGACCGGCCAGACAAAGGCGTTGATCACCATCCAGGCCCACACCCACGGGGCCGGATCCAGCGGGTACATGCCAAACACCACGCACACAAAACCGAGCGTCAGCCCTAAGGTGCGGGATCTGTACAAACGGGTAGCGAGCGGAAGTCCTTTTCCTCCGACGGCTGGCATGGAGGGCTGTAATCCTGGATGAATGCCTGGAGTCTATCAGGGAGCCAGCAATTCGCCACTACTGCTCATTCCCCATCCAAACCATTCAGTGGGGAAAACCGCGGGCCAGCATCAACGCCACACCCAGCAGCAGCACCGCCGTGGTCCGCTGCAACAGCACACGGCGCTGGGGGTTTTCCAGCACGTGCTTGATGCGCTGGCCGAAGTAGCAATACAGGCAACCGCTGGCAAATTGCAGCACCAGGAAGGTCGCCCCGAGGATGGCGATATCCACCGCTGAACGGTGCTCCCCTGCCCCGGCGAACTGTGGGAATACAGCGCTGAACATGATGAGGGTCTTGGGGTTGGAAAAGCCGGTCAGCAGTCCTTTGCCGAACAGGCTGCGCGAGCCCTCCACGGCAGCCGCCTTGCCGATCGACACGCCGCTGCCGGTCCACTGCTTGTAGGCCAGATAGAGAATGTAGGCCACTCCGACCAACTGAATGGCCTGGGTGATGGCGAGATTGCCCTTGATCAGTGCCGAAAAGCCCACGGCAAAGATCAGGATGGAAATCAGGTACGACACACTGGCACCGAGTTGCGCCGGGATCGAACTGCGCAAACCGCTCTTCAAGCCCAGGCTCAACAGCAGCAGGGTCATGGGGCCGGGGCTGAAGGTCATGGTGGCGCAAAACAGCAGGAAGTAGAGAAACGAAGAGAGCGTCAATGCGCTGGTCATGGCCTTGGACCCAGGTTGAGAAGGCCTGCAGTGTAGGCAAGCGCCGTTGCACAAGGCAGGTAAAGTCAGGCTTAATCCGGCCGAACTTCACCGGTAAAAGCACCGGCAAACACAAGGAAGGTTTATGTTTGTATCCGCCATCGCTTTTGTCGACGGCACGCCCAAGGTGCAGCAGATCGTCGACACATTCAGCCAGCGAATCGAGAGCGGCGAATGGGCGCCCGGCAGCAAGTTACCGTCGGTGCGAGAGTTGACCCAGGCCCTGGGCGTCAGCAAGTTCACCCTCAACGAAGCCCTCGACCGCCTGCGCGGGCGCAACCTGCTCACCTCCAGCCAGGGCCGTGGCTACTTCGTAGCGATGGACAGTACGCGTCCGGTCTCGGTGGCGTGGGTCGACCTGCTGCCCCAGGACCTGCTCAGCGTGCTGCGTCGCCCGCTGGTCACCGCCGGCGGCGAGCTGCGCCCCGGCGGCGGCCACCTGCCGGAAGCCTGGCTGGACGCCGAGGGCATCCGCCAGGCCATGCGCAGCGTGGTGCGCACGCCGTCGTTGCGCATCGCCGGGCTGGGCACGCCCGCCGGGCTGCTGCCCTTGCGCCAGGCCCTGCAACAGAAGCTGCATGCCGACGGTTTGTCGGTCCCGGTGGAACAAATCATCACCACCCCCAACACCCTGCAGGGCCTGGACATGCTCATGCGCCTGCTCGCCAGGCCCGGCGACACGGTGCTGCTGGACGCACCGTGCTATTTCAACTTCCACGCCAACCTGGCGCTGCACGGTGTCAAGGTGGTGACCATCCAACGCCGCCCCGACGGTTTCGATTTCACCGCCCTCGAACAACTGCTGGCCGAACACCGTCCGAGCCTGTACCTGACCACCAGCGTGCTGCATAACCCGACCGGCCACTCCTTCAGCCCCAGCCAGGCATTTCGCCTGTTGCAACTGACCCAGCAGTACCACTGCCATATCGTCGAGGACGATCTTTACGGCGACCTGCACCCCAACCCGCCGCCACGCCTGGCCACCCTCGCCGGGCTGGACCAGGTTACCTACCTGTCAGGGTTCTCGAAGATCCTCAGTGCCAACACCCGCGTCAGCTTCGTGGTGGCCGCGCCGCAACTGGCCGCCAACCTGACCAATATGAAGTTGATGAGCGGCGGCGTGACCTCGGAACTGTTCGAGCAGATCGTCTACCGCATGCTCAGCGAAGGCAGCTATGCCAAGCACCGCAAGCGCATGGTCCAACGCCTGATGGAAGCCGGCGGGCGCGTGGAGCAATGGCTGCGGCGCTGCGGGTGCGAGTTGCCGATGGCCTATGAGGGCGGGATGTTCATCTGGGCACGCCTGCCAGCGGGTGTGAACGGCGAATGGTTGGCCCAGGAAGCGTTGAAACGCAGCCTGGTCCTGGCGCCGGGCGCGCTCTTCGGCTACGACCCGGTCCATCGCGATTCGATGCGTTTCAACGTGGCCCACAGTGATGAGCCACGGGTGCAGCAGGTGTTTGAAGCGCTGTTACTCGAGGCCGTGGGCGGGTCCTGAACGACAGCGCGGTTCTGCTGCCCCCTGCGACGTTCCATCCTTTCTTGTTCGTTGACCCATTCTGTTACACACCATATAGTGTGCCCACAAACAGAACAGACCACTACATAGTGTGCAGTATCGGTAATCGCCGACCACACTCTGCGCAGTATTTCAATGCCTGGCAGCCTGCAAATCAGATTTTTTTGGACGGGTTCACATGCCGTCAAAACAGAACAGAAGGGAGTATTTCAATGCTGAGTTGGGATGAAGTCGACAACGAGGACACCGGTGCAGCCGTGATCAAGGGCGCCAACGCCGGCCATGCCAGCGAAGCCAACATGGACCGCCTCGACGGTGCCGGCGCCGCTGCCGCCATCGAAGCCCGCGCCGTCACCGCCAGTGACTCCGCCGCCATCGTGCGCGCCAAGGCTGCCCTGGACAAACTCGACGTCGCCGAAGGCCTCGCCGAACTCGAAGGCGCCTCCGCCCGCGTCGCCGTTGACGAAAAGCGCATGATCAACTGCCGCGCCGACCTCAACCAACTCGTGCCCTTCAAGTACGACTGGGCCTGGCAGAAATACCTCGACGGCTGCGCCAACCACTGGATGCCGCAGGAGGTCAACATGACCGCCGACATCGCCCTGTGGAAAAACCCCGAAGGCCTGACCGACGACGAACGCCGCATCGTCATGCGCAACCTCGGCTTCTTCTCCACTGCGGATTCGTTGGTCGCGAACAACCTGGTCCTGGCCGTGTACCGCCTGATCACCAACCCGGAGTGCCGCCAGTACATCCTGCGCCAGGCCTTCGAAGAAGCGATCCACACCCACGCCTACCAGTACTGCATCGAATCGTTGGCCATGGATGAAGGCGAGATCTTCAACATGTACCACGAGATTCCATCGGTCGCCAAAAAGGCAGCCTGGGGCCTGAAATACACCCGCTCGATCTCCGATCCGAAGTTCGAAACCGG
>NZ_FOZO01000041.1:0-4615 GCF_900116055.1 Pseudomonas sp. NFACC42-2 | reverse complement strand
GCTCGTCGGGCTCATAACCCGAAGGTCGTCGGTTCAAATCCGGCTCCCGCAACCAAACATCAAAAAAGGCTACTCGAAAGAGTGGCCTTTTTTGTATCCGATGAAAAAGTTCTTCTGAAACAATGACATGGCATCTTTCATGAAACCGTACACGGTTTGTAGAGTCCATCTCATTGCACGCTATGCTTACGCCTCTACGACCAATGGCCGCAGTCGCCGCCCCCGGTGATCCGCGTTAATATTTGTAATTATTTTGTCCATAGGGATTGGTAACTTGGCTGGATACCTCCATCCTGTCGCGCACAATCCACGAGGTGATTGATGCGCGCCAACTCGTCTGAACCACAAGACACCGTCACAGCAGAACAACCTATCGCCCCCACCCGCTTGCGCTGGCTGGATCTGTTGAGCAAATACCGGCAACCCATCGGGCTGGCCGTGACCTTGTTGCTGTTCGCAATCGCCCTGATTGCCTGCCGACACCTGCTATTGGAGCTGGACCTCTACGCCCTCCACGACTCGATCCTGGAAGTGCCCAAACCCGCATTGCTCGGTGCGTTCGCCGCCGCCGTCGCGGGGTTTGTCATTCTGTTGGGCTATGAGTTTTCCGGCGCACGTTATGCCGGGGTGAACCTGCCGGCGAAGACCTTGGCCCTTGGCGGCTTTACTGCCTTTGCGATCGGCAATGCCATTGGCCTGTCGATGCTCTCGGGCGGCTCGGTACGCTACCGTTTATATGCACGCCATGGCATCGGGGCTTCGGAAGTCGCCCACATGACCGTGTTCGCCAGCCTGGCACTGGGCTGCGCCCTGCCCCCGCTGGCTGCATTGGCCACTTTGAGCAACTTGCCGGCAGCGTCGACCTACCTGCATTTGCCACAAACGGTGCTCGGCGGCGTTGCCGGCGCAGTGCTGTTGCTGTCGGCCATGTTGTGCATCGGCATCTATCGCCGCCGCCTGCCGGAACAACCCTACCCGGACAACCTGCTGGTAAAAGCCGGGCGTCGAACCCTGCGTCTGCCCGGTCGCCGCCTGACATTCCTGCAACTGATCATCACCGCACTGGACGTGGCCGCCGCCGCCACCGTCCTTTATCTGCTGCTGCCGGAAGCACCGCCTTTCGGTCCGTTCCTGCTCGTGTACCTGCTGGCGCTGGCCGCTGGTGTGCTCAGCCATGTGCCAGGGGGCGTGGGCGTATTTGAAGCCATCCTGCTCGCCGCATTCGCCGACAAGCTCGGTGCCGCGCCATTGGCTGCGGCCCTGCTGCTGTACCGCATGATCTACGTGGTCCTGCCGCTGCTGATCGCCTGCGTATTCCTGCTGGTCAACGAAGCGCAGCGTCTGTTCCAGACTCAGCAAAGCCTGCGGGTAGCCTCGGGTTTGGCGGCGCCGGTGCTGGCCGTACTGGTTTTTTTGTCCGGCGTGGTCCTGCTGTTTTCCGGCGCCACGCCAGAAATCGACTCACGCCTGGAAAACATCGGCTTCCTGATTCCCCACCGCCTGATTGATGCCTCGCACTTCGGTGCCAGCCTGATCGGCGTGCTGTGCCTGTTGCTGGCCCAGGGCCTGCGTCGACGCTTGTCGGCTGCGTGGATGCTGACCATGGTGCTGCTGCTGGTGGGCGCCCTGCTCTCGCTGCTCAAGGGTTTCGATTGGGAAGAAGCCAGCCTGATGACCATGACGGCGATACTGCTGGCGATCTTCCGCCGCTCGTTCTATCGCGCCAGCCGCCTGACCGAGCTGCCTTTCTCACCGCTGTACCTGGTAGCCAGCGTCTGTGTGCTGGGGGCTTCTATCTGGCTGCTGCTGTTCGCGTATCAAGATGTACCGTACAGCCATCAACTGTGGTGGCAGTTCACCCTTGATGCCAACGCCCCGCGCGGCCTGCGTTCGCTGCTGGGTGCCGCCGTGCTGCTGGTCATCGTCTCGCTGACCTGGCTGCTGCGCACCGCACGCCCGGTGATCCACCTGCCGACACCCGAGGAGCTGGAACGCGCCAGCAAGATCCTGATGGCATCGTCGCAACCCGACGGCGGCCTGGCGCTGACCGGCGACAAGGCGCTGCTGTTCCACCCCAACGATGAAGCCTTCCTGATGTACGCCCGTCGCGGCCGCAGCCTGGTGGCCTTGTATGACCCGATAGGTCCGACCCAGCCCCGTGCCGAAATGATCTGGCAATTCCGCGACCTGTGCGACATCCATCATGCGCGCCCGGTGTTCTATCAGGTACGCGCCGAGAACCTGCCCTATTACATGGACATCGGCCTCACCGCGATCAAGCTGGGCGAAGAGGCGCGCGTCGACCTGAAACGCTTTGACCTGGAAGCCAAGGGCAAAGAGATGAAGGACCTGCGCTACACCTGGAACCGTGGCACCCGGGACGGCCTGTCCCTGGAGATCTTTGAACCCGGCACGGCACCGATGGATGAATTAAAAGTCATCTCGGACGCATGGCTTACCGGTAAGAATGTGCGGGAAAAAGGCTTTTCCCTCGGACGCTTCAGCGACGACTACCTCAAGCACTTTCGTATCGCGATCATTCGCTTCGAAGGCCGCCCGGTGGCCTTCGCCAACCTGCTCGAGACCTACAACCACGACCTGGCCAGCCTCGACCTGATGCGCGCCCACCCGGATGCGCCCAAATTGACCATGGAATTCATGATGGTCGGCCTGATTCAACACTATAAGAGTCACGGCTACGCCCGCTTCAGCCTCGGCATGGTGCCGTTGTCGGGCCTGCAACCGCGACGCGGCGCGCCACTGACCCAGCGCCTGGGCTCGATGGTGTTCCGTCGCGGCGAGCAACTGTATAACTTCCAAGGCTTGCGCCGCTTCAAAGACAAGTTCCAGCCTGACTGGGAACCCCGTTACATGGCCGTGCCCGCAGGACTTGACCCGCTGGTGGCACTGGCCGATACCGCCGCCCTGATCGCGGGCGGCTTGACTGGATTGGTGAAACGCTGATGATTCGACGCTCCTGGCGGTATGTATTGGCCTTTGTAGTGCTGCTCGCCCTGGTCCTGGGTGGCGGCTTTTGGTTCTGGAACCGCCCTGCCCCGCAGCCGACCCTGGAGCAACTGCCCCAGGCCGACGGCTCGGTGATGACCCGCGTGACCCCGGCCGGCACCCCGAAAGCCCGCGTCGCGGTGGCGGTGATGGCTGACGAAACCCTGACCGATAGCCAGTTGATTACCCTGAGCCAGGGCGGCAAGGCGCAGATCGTCCAAGTGATCCTGCCAAAGGATGACTGCAAGCTCCAGGAACAAGCGCTGCAAAGCGCCCTGGGCCAGCTCAAAGGCCCCGCGACCCTGGTCAGCGGCATCGGCCCTGGCGCCGCCCTCGCCTGGCGCTGGCTGGCCACTCAGAGCGACGACAAGGCCAACGCCATCTCCGTCGGCTTCGCGTTGGTGCAGGAAGGGTGCAAGGACCCACTGCCGAAAACCGCCGCGCATGGTAATTGGCTGGTGGCCTGGAACGACAACCCTGACGATGAAAGCGCCAGTTTCGTACGTGACACCCCGCGCGCCACCACCAGCATCAGCGACTATGACATTCACTATCCGCAAGTGCTGAACAACGAACTGCGCAAGCAACTGGTGGGTTCGGACAACGGCGGCCTGGCGATTCCCGTGGTGGAAGTGCCGGCTGGCCAGGCCAAGGACACCGTGACGTTGTTCCTTTCCGGTGATGGCGGCTGGCGTGACCTCGACCGCGACGTGGCCGGCGAAATGGCCAAGATCGGCTACCCCGTGGTCGGCATCGACACCCTGCGCTACTACTGGCAGCACAAGACCCCGGAACAAAGCGCCAAGGACCTCACCGAGCTGATGCAGCACTACCGGCAGAAGTGGGGCACCAAGCGCTTCGTGCTGACCGGTTACTCCTTCGGCGCGGACGTCCTGCCGGCGATCTACAACCGCCTGCCGGAAAACGAACAGCAGCGTGTGGACGTCATCATCCTGCTGGCCTTCGCCCGCACCGGCAGCTTTGAAATCGAAGTGGAAGGCTGGCTGGGCAACGCCGGCAAAGAAGCCGCGACCGGCCCGGAAATGGCCAAGCTGCCGGCTGACAAGGTGGTGTGCATCTACGGTGCCGAAGAAGTCGACGAGAGTGGCTGCACCGACAAGACCGCCGTGGGCGAGGCGGTGAAACTGCCGGGCGGGCATCACTTCGATGAGAACTATCCGGCACTGGCCAAGCGTCTGGTAGACATCATCGTGAAACATCAGGCCAAGTCCGAGTAATTCCGGGCTGTACGCCAAACAAACTGTGGGAGATTCTATGTTGCAGGACAACCCTGCAACGGCCGATTCGGTTGGTATTCGCTCTGGTTTTTCATCAGGGCGAACGCCACCCGTGCGAGTTTTCGGGCAAGAATTACCAAGGCCTGAGTCTTCTTGAATCCTCTGGCCAGGTACCCTTCATAAAATGGTTTCCAGGTCGCTGAACGACAGGCAGCCATGGCCGAGTTGTGGGCCAGACGCCGTATTTCCGGATCCCCTTTCTTGGTCAGACTGCGACTCCCCGTCTTTTTTCCCGAGTCATCGACCCTCAAGTCCATGCCCAAAAAAGCGATGAAGGCATTGCTATCCTTAAACTCGCCACGCAAAAAAGC
>NZ_FOZO01000042.1:0-3328 GCF_900116055.1 Pseudomonas sp. NFACC42-2 | reverse complement strand
TGGGCTACTTCGGAGATCCTGGCACGCAGTTCCGGATCGGGAATGGCAGCTTCAAAGCGGTCTATGCTTCCTCTCATAAGAAGATCGGCGGTTTCTGCCGAGACTTCCTGCCCTGCTTCGCGTAGTTCTTTTATTTGCTTGTTGATGTCGATTTCCGTGCGAATTCCCCCGTTATTTATTGCGTAGGGGTTACGGCGTATATCTTTGATAAAGGGAGATGCGTAGTCGCTGGTGCCATATTCCGAGGGGGCGGCGGTTTCTGCAGCTAGCACTTCGAAGTCGGGATTATTGCCAATTGTCCAGGTAACGTTGAATTTCGTTTTGTCGCCGGTTGCATCGCGCCAATTTTTATTGGCGAACTCAAAGCCGGTTCCCTCATTGATTTGCAGATACTGATCGACGGTGTCGGCCCCTTTCATCATATGGCCTTCGAGGTCGCGAAACTGTGCGGCAAAGGTGGCGGGGGACTTTGTTTCATCGCTGGGCGTGGGTGAGGGGGCGCGTCGCCATGGCAGCCTGATACCACCATCCGCCGTGACCCGGACCCAATTACCGTCGAGATCCTGGCCTATCCGCAATATCGATCTTCCGGTTTTGGCGCTGACGATCTGCGTGGTCACCTCACCTGTCTTATAGTTGTGATCGATTTCGAACACCTTGCCGGTGCCGGTTTCATCGGTATAACGAATAAAATTCCGGTACGTGCCTTCGCTATCTTTGACCTGGTAAACACCCTGCGCATTCGGTGTGACGTTCTCGATGAAATGTTCACCGTTGGGCACCGCGTGCTCGCTAATCTTGATCAGGCTGGTAGATGGGCGCTGGGGTGGATAGGTCATTGGGGCGCGCACGCCTGAGCTGGTGCCTGGAGCCGATTCCGCCTGAGTGGGAGGCACGATCTCAGGACCTTCCGACACAGGAGGGGCCTTGGGTGGTACCAGTTTATTTTCAGGTACGGTCGATGGGGTTTCAGGGCCTTTGAGGCTGGCGACTGAAAACAAGCTATTGAGCAAGCCGTCAAAAGCCTTGGACGCGCCGTCCTGGCGTTCCTCCAAGGTGTCCCCAGAGGCTTGTTTTTCCGCGCCCAAGGCCAGTTCAGTGAGCCCGGTGATCACTGCGGCAGCTGCAACGGGGGGGGCGATAGGCGCCAGCTTGGCCAGCAGGCCGGCAGCGACGGTAATGTCGTTAAGCCAAATGTCCCGGACGACCTCGCTGTTGGACTTGATCACAGCGTCGGTATCACTTGTCATGCGCGCTTTGCTGGCGGATGTCATGGCAGCGAAGACATCGCCTTTAATGTGCGACCCGTCACCATCGAACGTTGGGTCTCTCAATTCTCCTCTGGAGAGTTTTTCCAGAGTGCTCGCCAAGCCTTCGGTTTTGCTGCCCACGTTTGTAAAGCGCAATATGGGCATGAACACGCTTGCCAGCTCTCCAATAGTCCCGGGCTCGTGGTCCTGGCGGGCCATCAGGGGGAAATGAGCCATCAAGGATTCGCGCTTTTTCGGATCCTTGGTTTGGTCGATCACCCATTGATCCAGTTTCTCCAAGGAGTCGAACCGGAGAAATGCGGGCTCCGAGCCCGGGATGTAGAGGACCTGGCGGCCACCGTCGGCAGCACTGAAACGCACAATATCGTTGGACAAGAGGCCTTTGATATTGAAGGCATGCGCCTGGACCTGGTCTTTTACAGGGGCCTCGGTCTTGAGTTGCTCGACGTCAAGCGGTGCATTTTCGTCCAGTGGGAGGTTGGACACCGCGCCCATGACCAAGCGGTAGTCTTCCCGGGTGAACCTATGCTCGGGAGCTTGTAGCGCTAGCTCGGCCGGTGGCCTGGCGGCGGCTGCCTTCAGTTGTTTTCGGGCCTGGTAGACGAATTCGCCTTTAATCGCCGTCTGGTAGTCAACGCTGTGGGTGTTCCAGAAATCGTCATTTTTTTGCGTCATGACCGATTGAAAGTCGGTTTTCCAACTCTCATGCATAAGGCTCGAAGGGGCCAGCGGGAATTGGTTGTGTACACCGTACCCCCCGGTTTTACTTTTGCCCGGGCCGTCTAGGTATAAACCGGTTTCCGAGTCCAGATTACCGGGGACCCAGTCGTGTTCAGTGAAGTTCTTCAATAGTGCATCCGGCAGGCGCAGGGAGGCGGTCGGCTCCTCGTCCATATGCTCCCAGCCGGTAGCGGTTGAAGCGCTTTGCGAGCCATTGAAACGGTTCAAGTAAAGTGTATCGGCATCCACATGTTTGCCCGTCAGGTTGAAAATGACGGACTCCGCCCATTGTTTTGCTTGTGCACGTACGTTTGGCAGTTTCTCGGCAACCTCCACTGCCAGATGCTTGTAGGCCAATGCCTGAGGTGCATGGGTGTAGAACGTTTCGGCACTGAGCTTGAGTTGTTCAAGGGCTTGCGCCGAGCGCTGGTTGGCTGGGCGTACGGGATCATCCGGCGGGATGGGGTCGAAGGCTTTGTTGTGTTCCAGTCGCCTGATTTGTGTCCGTGCCTCGGCCAGTGATGTGGGAAGGCGCTCACCCTGGAAGTTGGCTACCAGCCCTGCGCGTACTTGAATGTAGTCTTCGCCAAAGCGTATCTGCAACTTCTCAACAGTTCCCGGCGCAATGATTTTGGCCGCCTCAAGAAGCGGGCGGCTGACTTGGCCCCAACCGGAGTTGTCCGTGAGGGAGAACGTTTTCATGTTTCCGTCCGCCATGGCAGTCAGAGTGCCTGTGCGGGGCTTGACGGTTAAAAGCGTGTTCTGGTCGATCTTCTGGTCGCGCATCCAACCTTGAACCACGGGGTGCTGCAACTGCGCCCGATAGACTTCGAGCCACTGGCCCAAATTGCTCTCGGGGGGGACTTTTATAAGCCCGGGATTATTGCCCAGTACTTTGCTTTGCACCGCTGCCAGGTATTCGTTAAGCAGCGCTGTTTCGTGAGGGGAGGTGGACGGGCCAGGCGTATCTTGTGACGCCCGCGTGACGGCTGATTCGCTGTTGTTTATCGGCCCGCTTGAAACGGGGTCGATGTATTGCCGAATGGGGGAGATGGTATTGCTTGAAGGTGCGTACATGGTTTCAGTTCTCGTGAAGTGAATAAGTACTGCCACAGCACTCCCTGTTAGCGTGGGCACTCTTTGCGTAACGAAAGAGGGCATGCTTGTGCGGTTGATCAAGTCGGCGTGACGGAAGTCTCCAAGGTAGTCGGGGCGTGTTTATCGATAGCATAATCAGAGTCCAGCTCGTTACTCTCCCGGATGGTAAAGGTTCGTTTGATGGACACGTCCACACCCTTGACTTCGCTGGGTTCGACATCCGGATTCAAGAGACGTCC
>NZ_FOZO01000043.1:0-1556 GCF_900116055.1 Pseudomonas sp. NFACC42-2 | reverse complement strand
TAACTCGTCATCAGCTCTCGGCCTTAGAATCCCGGATTTACCTAAGATTCCAGCCTACCACCTTAAACTTGGACAACCAACGCCAAGCTGGCCTAGCCTTCTCCGTCCCTCCATCGCAATAACCAGAAGTACAGGAATATTAACCTGTTTTCCATCGACTACGCTTTTCAGCCTCGCCTTAGGGACCGACTAACCCTGCGTCGATTAACGTTGCGCAGGAAACCTTGGTCTTTCGGCGTGGGTGTTTTTCACACCCATTATCGTTACTCATGTCAGCATTCGCACTTCTGATACCTCCAGCAAGCTTCTCAACTCACCTTCACAGGCTTACAGAACGCTCCTCTACCGCATCACTTACGTGATACCCGTAGCTTCGGTGTATGGTTTGAGCCCCGTTACATCTTCCGCGCAGGCCGACTCGACTAGTGAGCTATTACGCTTTCTTTAAAGGGTGGCTGCTTCTAAGCCAACCTCCTAGCTGTCTAAGCCTTCCCACATCGTTTCCCACTTAACCATAACTTTGGGACCTTAGCTGACGGTCTGGGTTGTTTCCCTTTTCACGACGGACGTTAGCACCCGCCGTGTGTCTCCCATGCTCGGCACTTGTAGGTATTCGGAGTTTGCATCGGTTTGGTAAGTCGGGATGACCCCCTAGCCGAAACAGTGCTCTACCCCCTACAGTGATACATGAGGCGCTACCTAAATAGCTTTCGAGGAGAACCAGCTATCTCCGAGCTTGATTAGCCTTTCACTCCGATCCACAGGTCATCCGCTAACTTTTCAACGGTAGTCGGTTCGGTCCTCCAGTTAGTGTTACCCAACCTTCAACCTGCCCATGGATAGATCGCCCGGTTTCGGGTCTATTCCCAGCGACTAGACGCCCTATTAAGACTCGCTTTCGCTACGCCTCCCCTATTCGGTTAAGCTCGCCACTGAAAATAAGTCGCTGACCCATTATACAAAAGGTACGCAGTCACCCAACAAAGTGGGCTCCCACTGCTTGTACGCATACGGTTTCAGGATCTATTTCACTCCCCTCTCCGGGGTTCTTTTCGCCTTTCCCTCACGGTACTAGTTCACTATCGGTCAGTCAGTAGTATTTAGCCTTGGAGGATGGTCCCCCC
Organism: Pseudomonas sp. NFACC42-2; assembly: GCF_900116055.1. Taxonomy (NCBI): domain Bacteria; kingdom Pseudomonadati; phylum Pseudomonadota; class Gammaproteobacteria; order Pseudomonadales; family Pseudomonadaceae; genus Pseudomonas; species Pseudomonas sp. NFACC42-2. The sequence goes on along the minus strand of NZ_FOZO01000043.1, from coordinate 432 downwards.
ATATTCAGACAAAGTTTCTCGTGCTCCGTCCTACTCGATTTCATGACTAAGAGATTTTCGCGTACAGGGCTATCACCCACTATGGCCGCACTTTCCAGAGCGTTCCGCTAATCTCAAAGCCACTTAAGGGCTAGTCCCCGTTCGCTCGCCACTACTAAGGGAATCTCGGTTGATTTCTTTTCCTCAGGGTACTTAGATGTTTCAGTTCCCCTGGTTCGCCTCTTGCACCTATGTATTCAGTACAAGATAACCATCTTATGATGGCTGGGTTCCCCCATTCAGACATCTCCGGATCAAAGTCTGTTTGCCGACTCCCCGAAGCTTTTCGCAGGCTACCACGTCTTTCATCGCCTCTGACTGCCAAGGCATCCACCGTATGCGCTTCTTCACTTGACCATATAACCCCAAGCAATCTGGTTATACTGTGAAGAC